>NZ_JBPXMR010000013.1:0-145301 GCF_053470425.1 Azospirillum terrae
CGGCGGGCCGAACTATCCGGGCATGTGATAATGGCTTGGGCGCCGCTTCCGCTTGACGGCGGCGCCCAAGCCGGGTCTACATCGCGCCGTCGATTTCCGCAGGTGCGAAGATGATCAAGGTTATCCGGGCCAAGTTCCACGGCATCCGCGTCACCGACGCGAACCTGAATTATCAGGGCTCGATCACGCTCGACCCCGAGCAGTGCGAGTCGATCGGCATCATGCCGCTGGAGTTCGTGGAGATCTGGAACAAGAACTCCGGCGCGCGGATCAGCACGTACGTGATCTACGGCGAGCGCGGCTCGCGGGCCTGCGTGCTGAACGGCTCGGCGGCGCGCACCTGCCAGATCGGCGACGAGATCATTATAGCCGCCTCCTGGTACTGCCAACCGACGGAAATCGCGTCCCTGAAGCCGCGTGTGCTGACCTTCCACCCCGACAACCGGGTGGACAAGGTTCTGTGCTACGACGTGACCGACCACGCCAACGGCCGCTTCGACTTCCGCATCCTGGACTTGACGGACGAGTTGGCCGACGCGGAAGCGGTCTGATCGCCGCTCACCCCTGCACCAGCACCTCGAACACGAAGGGCGAGTCGCGCCCGCCGGCGACCACGCTGTTTGAGCCGATTTGCAGGCTCATGGTGTCCTTGGCGAAGATGCCGCCAATGTATTGGCCGTTGACCATCGTCCCCAACTCGCTGCCCACGTCGCGCACGACGAGGCCAAGGCGGTGGTCGCGGTCGATGGCGAAGTGGTTGGGCGACAGGCGGAACGGCGCGTCGTCGGGCAGGCGCAGCGTGTAGCGGTCGCGCATGGCGGCGCCGTAGCCGTCCGGCGTGCGGCCGATGCGGAAGGGCAGGGCGTCGATCCACACCGTCTGCGAGGCCGGCATCCCCTCGACGCGGATGCCCACGTCGCGCACCCCCATGGTCAGCCGCGCCGAATGCACGTAGCTGGCGATCTTGCGCTCGATGACGGGGTTCGCCGGCTCCGGCGCGGGCAGGGACGCCGCGGCGGCGGCTACAGGCAAGCCGGCCGCAGCGCCGGGCTCGCCACCGGCGTTGTGCAGCCGGGCCACATCCTCGCTCAGCGTGCGGACGCGCTCGCTGAGGCGCAGCAGCAGGAGTTGTGCCGTCTCCGGGTCGCCGCTGATGGTTGGCAGGAAGGCCTCGGCCGGGATCACCTCGACCAGCACTTCGGTGATGGCGCGCACGCTGGCGCTGCGCGGCTTGCGCTCGATGACGCCCATCTCGCCGACGAACGAGCCCGGCCCGATCTCGCCCAGCACGACGGGCGAGCCCTGCGACTCCTTCACCACCGACACCCGGCCTTCCAGGATGCGGCAGGCGAAGTCGCTGGGGTCGCCCTCGCGGAACAGCGCGTCGCCCGCGCGGTAGTGCATCTTCATGGCCGGCAGCCCTCCTCGGCACCGGCCCTACTGTGACGGGCGAAACCTTGCCAAACCGTTGAACGGCGCGACCGCTACGACGGCGACAGGCCGGCGAACTGAAGCAGGCTGAAGGCCATGTTCGCCGTCGCCTCCTTGGGGCTCTCCACGTCGCCGCGCAGGCGCGTCATGAAGAAGGGATGATTCCGGCCGTCCGTCAGCATGATGCGTCTGGCGTCGGGGCCAACCGGCTTGGGCATCGTGAGGTCGTCTTTGGCGAAGCGTTTGTCGGCGCCATCGAAGCGATAGTCGTTGTCGATCTGCTTGCCGGGAGGCAGCACGCGGGTGCTCGGCATCAGGTCGAGGTGGCTGAACATGCCGTCGCCGTCCCTGTCCTTTTTCTTCTTGGGCAGGTGCGCCAGCTTCTCCATCGCGGCGGGGTCGAAGACGACGCGCGCCAGCGCGGGCTCGTTTTTCCGGCCTTCCACCGTCACCTCGGCCAGCGTGCCGTTGTTCTCGGGCGGGCGCTTGGCGAAGTCGGCGCCCATTTCCCTCACCATGCTCGGCGGGGCGAGCGCGCCCAGCACCGTGTTGCGCATGATGTAGTGCAGCGCCTCCTTGTTTATCGTCACCTTGGTGGCCTTGAGCGGGTCGAGGCCCAAGCGGTCGACGAAGAATTTCTTCACCGCATCCATGAAGACCTCTTCGGCCTTCAACTCGGCCGGCGTCTTCTGCACGGGGGCTGCGGCGGCCGGCGACTTCAGCGCCAGGATCGCCTTCAGCTCCTTCGCCTGCGGCGACAGGACGACCTGATCGGTGGGTGCGGCGGCGGTTGTGGCGGTGCTCGTGGAGGGCGCGGCGGTGGCGGTCGCGGCCGGCTTGGCGCTTGTCTGGGGAGTGGTGGGGAGCGATGAGCTGCCCGATGCGATCTGGATGCTCATGGTTGCCGATCTCCGTTTTGGATCACAGCTCCGGCGTTTTTGCCGGGTGTTTGCGCTACTCAGGATAGAGCATGATGCCGGCGCGGTAAACGGCCGATGGCGCGACCGAAGCGCGCAACGCAAAACGCCCATTCCCCTGCCGTCATGCCCGTGCTTGACACGGGCATCCACCGGGGGCGGCGCTCAGGTGCGGGGCGTGGATGGCCGGGTCAAGCCCGGCCAGGACGATGAGGGAAACCGAGCGTTCGCCAGTGTGTCCGCGCTTGGGCTCGACGGTATCAGACCCTGATGTCGACTCCGCCCGGACGCGCCGCCGGGGCCGGTGGGGTGGAGGCGATCTGCTTGGCGCCTTCGAGGGCGGACGCCACCACCTGGGCCTGGGTGGCCTGGATCTGCTGGGTCACCTGCATGCCGATCACGGCCATGCCGGTCAAACTGCCGCTGACGTCCATTCTGGACCTCCACACCCATCGAAAACCCGGCACCCATTATGCGCGTGTGCGAAGGGGGAGTCCAGGGATCACCCCTCCGGCATCTCGAACGCCGCGACCACCGGGGCGTGGTCGCTGTCCAGCGCGGAGTCCGGCTCCCCGCCCAGCGATTCGTTGTGCACCTCGACGGCGCGGAACCAGCCGGCCAGCGGCCGCGACACCAGCAGATGGTCGAGCATCGCCGCCTGTCCCTCGTACAGCACGGAGAAGCGTTTTTCCTCCGGCAGGCGCAATTCCAGCGGCACCAGCGCGCGGGCGGTGAGAGCGCCGTTGCCGGCGTCGCCCAAATCACCGCTGATGATGCGCAACGGCGTCTGGCGGTCCTCGGCGTTGTAGTCGCCGGCCACCACGACCAGCGCCTGGGCGTCGGCGTCGAACAGCTGTTCCACGGCAAGGCGGGTTTCCAACGCCTGTCCGGCCCGCTTGATGGCGGCCAGGAAGAAGCCTTCGGCCCAGCCGCCGACACTCGACCAGGACTGCGCCGTCGGTTTCTGCCCCGGCACCGGGGCGGCCAGGGGTGCGCGCAAATGCAGGTCGAAGACGTGCAGCGGCCGGCCACCGGGCAGGTCCACGCGGGCGTGCAGCACCGGGCGGTCCCAGCTCACCGGCTCCTCGCCGGTGGCGGGCGGGTTGGCGGTGACCATGCGCACTGCGGGCGGCGGCACCAAGTCGTGCTTGAGCAGCCGCGACTCGGCCACCGGCCAGCGGCTGGCGACCACCAGATTGTGCCGGTCGGCCAGATGGCCGGTGCCGGTCGCCAGCGTGTATCCCGCGTACCGCGTGCCCTCCAGCAGCCGGGTCAGCGCGCGCAGGCGGCGCGGCTCGCCCTTCACCGGACGCTGGGCGTTGACCTCCTGAAGGCAGAGCACGTCGGCGGCCAGCCGCTCCAACTGCGGGCGCAGCACGGCGGCGCGTTCCTCGAAGGGCGGCGCACCGTCCTCGTCGTCGAGGCTTTCCAGGTTGAACGTGGCGATTCGCAGAAGCATGGGCGTCAGAACAGTTCGACTTCGCCTTCGATCTCGCTGGTGCGCAGATGATCCATGAACGAGGATTCGCTGCGCACCACGTCGCGCGCCTGATCGTCACCGATCAGCCGGCGCTGCGTGCGCCCCGACGCGGGGTAGAAGCGCACCGCGCGCGCGGCGGCGCCGCCGACGTCCCAGCTCATGGTCGGGATGCCCTCGGTGGCGAGGTATTCCATGACGAACTCGACGTTGCGCTGGCCGATGGCGCTCTTCATGGCGTTGACGCTGGCGCCGCCGAACACCTTGGCGCGCAGCCGGTCGCGGCGGCCGGTCACCGACAGCATGCGGTTGATGAGTTGCTCCATGGCGGCGCTGCCGTAGCGCGACGAAACCGACAGCTTGTCGGTGCCCGAGTCGGGCAGCAGGAAGTGGTTCATCCCGCCGATGGCCGCCACCGGATCGAAGACGCAGGCGGCGACGCAGGAACCCAGCGTGGTGGTGATGATGACGTTGGGGTCGTCGCTGACGACACAGCCGCCGACGACGATGTTGACGATCTCCGCTCCCAGCCGCCGGTCGTGGTAGCGGTTGGCCTCTCCCTGCACGGCTTCATGCCGCGCGCGCAACACTCGGTTCGACGGCGGCCTGGATGCGGAGTGCGGCATTGGGGTCCTGCGAAGGGCGTCGTTGCGCACCAGTGTAAGGCAGGGGGGTGCAACCGCCAAGCGCGCCTTGCGCGGTGGTGGCGTTCGGGCTTCGTGGGGAAAGCAGGATTTACACGGATTGCGCGGATTTATGCACGGATTACACGGATTTTCTTTTGCTTGCTGCGCGTCGGCTTGCCCGCCAGCCCATCGCTGCGCACGGATAAAGAAAATCCGTGTAATCCGTGCCAAAATCCGTGCAATCCGTGTGAATCCTGCTTCCGCCACGAAGCAGTTACGGCACCGCCTGCCACTGCCCCAGCATCTCCGCCTGCACCGCCCGCGCGCGGGCAAGCCAGGCGCGCGCCTCGGGCGGGATTTCGGCGACGCGGCGGTCCATCGAGGCGTCCATGGCCGCGCGGAGCGGCGGGTCCCCCACGCTGAAGACGAAGCCCAGATGCCGGCCGGACGTGGTGCGCAGCAGCCCGGCCAAGGCCTTGGCATAGGCCAGCGTGCCGGACTTGGCGCGCACGCCCGGCAACGGCCCGCTCTCGTCGTCGCCGGGCAGCAGCGCCCACAGCCGCTCGCCGCCCAGCATCAGGATCGCCGCGGTCTGGCGCGGAGTCATCCGCGACGCCGTCGTCAGGCCGGAGTGGTTGAGCAGTCGAAAGCCCGTCCAGTCCACGTCCGGCCGCTGCGCCCGCATCCAGCCCGCCAGCACCGCCGCCGAGCGCTCCAGCGTGTCCGCCGCCGGGTCGAGCGTTCGCGCCGCCGCCAGCCCGACCAGTTCCGCCGACAGGTTGTTGGAGTGCTTCAGCACCCGCGCCGCCAGTTCGATCAGCGGCGGGCTGTCGTGCAGCACCAGGGCGCGTGCGCCGGCTGGCAGCAGGCCGGCCATGGGCGGCGGCAGCGCGATGCCGCGCTCGGCGGCCATGGCGTGGACCACCGACGCCGCGACCGCGCTTGGCCGGGCCACCGGCAGCCAGATCCGCTCCGGCGCGCCGGGGCGCGGCGCCAGTTGCCAGCGTTCGCCGGCCCGGTCGGGCAGGGGGGCCACCAGGGTTTCGGCGGCCGGCACCACGGTGATACCGATGCCGTCCACCGGGTGGCGGCCGATGTCGGAGACGCTCCACACCCCGGCCTCGACCGAGCCGTCGGGCCGGCGCTTCCAGGCGAGCTGCACGCGGTTGAAGTTCAGCGACAGCGCGCCCAGGCCGGTGTTGTAGCCGGCGGTGCGCGGCTGCCCGGAATCGATCTCCGGCAGCTCCGGCAGGGCGGAGGCGTCGTAAAGAAACCTTCCCGTCACCCGGCGCACGCCCTGCGCCGCAAGGCCGTCGAGCATCGCCGCCACATCCTCGCCGACCAGCGACGGGTCGCCGCCGCCCTTCAGGATCAGGTCGCCGTGCAGCGTGCCGTCCGCCAGCGCGCCGGTGGCGTGCAGGCCGGTGGTGAAGCGGTGCTCCGGGCCGAGCAGCGCCAGCGCCGCCACGACGGTCGGCAGCTTGACGACGGAGGCCGGCGCGAACGGCCGGTCGGCGTGGTCCTCGGCCAGCACCCGTCCGTCGGCCGGGTCGAACAGCACACAGCCGATCTCGGCGGTCGGGCCGATGCGGTCGGCGTCGCCGGCCGCGGCCAGCGCCGGCAGCAGGAGCAGCGCGGCAAGGACGCGGCGCCAGGGCAGAGGGAGGGCTTGCGGGAAGGTTCGCATGAGGCCGAAGCTTGCGTTGCGGCGGAGCGCAATGCCATAAAATTAGGGACGGAACCGTCTGCATCAGGGCACGCCGCCATGAATCCCCCGAAACGCGAATACCGGTACGAGGTCGTCGTCGAACAGGGCGGCCGGCCGAACATCGACGGCGTGTTCTCCGACGAGAAAATCGCGATGGACCGGGCGAAGTACCTGCTCGGGCTCGCGAAATACTCGGTTGTCCGCGTTTCCAAGGTGAACAAGGACGGCAAGGAAGAGACGCTGTTCGAAAAGGCGTACAGCGGCGGCGGCAAGGTCACGACGATCTCGCACATCGAAGAGGCCAATTACTGCAAGGACGTGCTGGAAATCTTCTCGTTCGAAAGCCGGATGACGCTGCTGCGGTTGTTCCGCGCCTATTTCGACGACCAGACGGTGATCCCGGCCGAGCAGCTGCACCGCTATTTCCCGCTGCGCTACTTCGAGCGCGAGGCGACGCTGTTCAATCCCGGCATGAGCCGGCTTGCCACCCTCCAGGCGCCGGCCGCCGGGATGAAGGTGTTCGACCGCCAGGACCAGATCCTGAAGATGTTCGGCCAGCTCAAGGAGCTGGCGCAGAATTCGGGCGTGCTGGCGCCCTTCGGCCAGACCTTGATGCAGCTGGGCGTCGCCGGCCTGCTGGCGCAGGCGCGCACCGACCGCGCGCCGGAGGAGCTGGACCGCATCGTCACCTACGCCTTCTCCAGCGCGTTGGAGAACGCCCGCGACTGGGGCGAGAAGCTGACGGGCATCCTGCGCTACCACGTGGAGAGTGACCCGGAAACGGTGGCGATCGTCGATCAGCTGCTGTGCGAGACGATCGACGGCCGCGAGCCGGTGCGGGCGCTGATCGGCTATTCCCCCGACCTGGGCACGGCGCTGCAAGCGCTGCTGGCGACGTTGCGCGGCGACCTGGACGACCGATTGCCGCACACCGAACCGCTGCTGGATCTGTCCAACGCGGTGGCGGCCGGCGGTTTCGTCCATGTGAAGGACGCGCTGCTGCGCCGGGTGCGCGGCGGCATCGAGGGCAAGAATCCGATGACCCGGCATGGTGCGGCGGCCGAGGCCAAGGCGTTCCAGGCCATCGTCGATCAGCTGGCGGCGTTCGACGGCTTCATGGGCGGCCCGGCGATGGCGTCGGCGCTGATGAAGCGCGCCAAGATCGCCTGGGGCTCGGCGCTGAACGACATGCCCTTCGAGGAGACGGTGCAGCGCCTTTCCGGCCGGCTCGGCTCTCCGGCGGCGCGCATCGGCTTCCTGCTCGATCTGGCGGCCAGCGACTTCGGGCGCCGGCGCATGAGCTATCTGGTGGAGCAGGTCGCCAACATGTTCGCCCGCGTCCGCTCGGCCCGCGAACTGGCGCCGGCCGGTGCGTCCATGGACGAGGTGCGCGCGGGGCTCGGCCACCGGCTGCGCGCCGCCGGCATCCCGCGCGTGCTGGCCGACGGGCTGGTCGCAAAGATCGCCGCCATCCCGGACGAAGACCGCGTCATCGTCCCGCTGATCCAAGAAGAGGTGACGGTCGACCTGTCGGCGCCGAAGGTGGTCATTCCGAAGCTGGTGGTGAACTTCAAGGGTAAGCGCCACGTGCTGCCCGACGAGGGCACGGAGCTGGTGGTCGGCCGCTCGCGCGACTGCCAGGTGATGATCGAGGTCCCCTCAGCCTCGCGCCGCCACGCCCGCTTCGCCTGCGAGGGGGCGGGCTTCGTGGTGTCCGACCTCAGCCGCAACGGCACCCGCGTGACGCCCGAGGAGGGCGAGTCGCGCGTGCTGATGAACGGCGAGATGGCGGTGCTGTCCGGCAAGGGCGAGATCGTCATCGGCTCCCCCCAGGCCGGCGAGAAGCCGGCGCACATCCATTGGGAAGTGCAGCGGTAGGGTGGAGCCGCTTACTCCAGCCCCGCCATTTCCGCCCCACAGAACCGGTTGCGGCCCTCGCGCTTGGCGGCGTAGAGGGCGCGGTCGGCGTACTCCAGAACCCGGTCGGGCGGCTCGTCGGCCGGTGGGAAGACGCAGGCGAAGCCCAGGCTGATCGTCACATGGTCGGCCACCGGCGAGGCGGCGTGCGGGATCGCTTCGGTCTCCAGGCTGGCGCGCAGGCGTTCGGCAACGCGGGCTGCACCCTCCGTATCGGTCTCCGGCAGCAGGCAGACGAACTCCTCGCCGCCGAAACGCGCCACCAGATCGCCGGGGCGCTGGACGTGGTCGGTCAGCACGCGTGACACCGCGCGCAGACAATCGTCGCCAGCTTGGTGGCCGTAGCGGTCGTTGAACGCCTTGAAGTAATCGACGTCCAGCATGATCACCGAAAGCGGCAGCCGCGAGCGGCTGCAGCGCCGCCATTCCAGCGCCAGCACCTCGTCGAAGCGGCGGCGGTTGGGGATGCCGGTCAGCCCGTCGAGGAACGACAGCTGGCGCAGCAGATCGGTCTGCCGCTTCAGCAGGATGTGGTTGCGCACGCGCGCCTGGACGATGGGCGGGCTGATCGGCTTGGTGATGAAGTCGATGGCGCCGACCTCCAGCCCGCGGGTCTCGTCCTCCACCTCGCCGCGCGCCGAGATGAAGATGATGGGGATATCGGCGCTGGCCGGGCTCTCCTTGATGCGCGTGCACACCTCGAAGCCGTCCATGCCCGGCATCATGATGTCCAGCAGCACGAGGTCCGGCCGGCGCGCCTGCACCAGCTCCAGCGCCTTCTCGCCGCTGGTGGCGAAGTAGATGTCGTAGTCGTCGCGCAGGATGCGGCTCAGCACATGAACGTTGCTGGGCACGTCGTCGACGATGAGGATCTTGGCGCGCGGTTCGGACATCGGCGGGCTCACGAGGCCGGGAGGTGGCTGAGGGGTAGGTGGATGTGCAGTTCGTCGGCAAGCCGGCGCAGCAGTCCCTGCGCCTTGGCGAAGTCGAGCGCGTCGACGGCGGTGGTGATGGCCTTCACCCGGCCGGGGCCGACGCGGACGCTGAGCGGCCCTGCCAGCGCCAGCCACTCCTCCGCGGCGGCGAAGTTGTTGTCGCCCAGCAGCCCGTCCAGCCGGTCCAGCGCCTCGGCCAGCGGACCCTCCGGAGCGGCGGGCGCGGCCGGGGCCGGGGCCTCGGCCATGCCGCGGGCGGTGTCCAGCACCGCCGCCAGTTCGCGGCGCAGCTCGGGCAGGGTGGCTTGCGCTGCCGCGCGCTCGCCGCGGGACGTCGTGGTTTGCACGGCTTCGGCGGCGGCCGACAGGCGGCGGGCGCCCAGGCTGCCGGACATGCTCTTCAAATCGTGCGCCAGCTTGCGGGCGTCGTCCAGTTGACCGGTCTCCAGCGCGTCGGAGATCGCGTCGGCGATCCCGGCGTGGGTCGCGGCGAAGCTCATCAGGATGCGGTGGAACAGCTCGGCGTCGCCGTCGACGCGGCGCATGGCGTCGGCCATGTCGATGCCGGCCGGCGGGGCCACCACCGGCGTCGCCGGCAGAACGGGCGGCAAAGCGGGGGGCAGAACGGGCGGCAGGGTGACGGCGCCGCCGGTCCAGCGCAGCAGCGTGTCGATGAGCTGCGGCGGGTCGAGCGGCTTGGCCACATGGTCGTTCATGCCGGCGTCGATGCAGTGCGCGCGGTCGCTGGGCAGCGCGCTGGCGGTGATGGCGATGATCGGCAGATGGGCGAAGCGGGCCTCGGCGCGCAACGCGCGGGTGGCGGCGAAGCCGTCCAGGCGCGGCATCTGCACGTCCATCAGCACGGCGTCGAAGCCGGTTTCGGCGCCGTGTACGAGGTCCACCGCCTGCTGGCCGTCGCCGGCCACGGTCACCACCGCGCCGACGCGTTCCAGGATCTCGCGCGCCACCTGCTGGCCGATGGCGTTGTCCTCGGCCAGCAGCAGGCGCTTGCCGGCCAGCGGCCGGGCCGGCACGGCGACCGGCGCCGCAGCGCAGGGGGCGCCGTCCGGCGCCAGCGCATACGCCGTGGCGACCGCGTCGAGCAGCGCCGAGCCGGTCACCGGCTTGACGATGATCCCGTCGAGGCCGAGGTCCACCACCTCCTGCACCGCGTGCTCCTGGCTGAAGGCGGTGACGACGATGATGATCGGCGCGGTCAGCGCGCGGTCGCTGCGGATGTGCCGGCTCGCCTCGATGCCGTCCATGCCCGGCATGCGCCAGTCCATCAGCACCACCTCGTAGGGCAGCTCCGCCGCCGCCGCGCGCGACAGCTCGGCAATGGCGGCCTCGCCGGACGGGCTGGTGACCGCCGTCCAGCCGAAGGTGCGGACCAGCGAGGCGAGGCTCTCGCGCGCCGTCTCGTTGTCGTCCACGACCAGGACGCGCAGGCTGCGCGGCAAGGCCCGCGTCTGCACCGGCCGCGCCATCGGCTGCGCCGGGCGGTCGAACACGGCGGTGAAGCGGAAATCGCTGCCCTTGCCGGGCTCGCTGGAAACGCTCATGCCGCCGCCCATCAGGGTGACCAGCCGGGTGCAGATCGCCAGCCCCAATCCGGTGCCGCCATAGCGCCGGGTGGTCGAGCTGTCGGCCTGACTGAACGCGGCGAACAGCTGGCGCTGCTGCTCCGGCGCGATACCGATGCCGGTGTCGCGGATCGAGAAGGCCAGCGTGGCGTGCTCCGCGGTCAGTGTCACCGCCTCGACGGTGACGACCACCTCACCCCGCTCGGTGAACTTGATGGCGTTGCCGGCGAGGTTGATGAGCACCTGCTGGAGGCGCAGCGAGTCGCCGATCAGTTCCAGCGGCACCTCCGGCTGGACCATGAACAGCACCTCGATGTCCTTCTCGCGCGCCGCGGTGGAGACGATGGTGGCGAGGTTGTCGAGCAGATCGTCCAGGCGGAAATCGGCCTGCTCCAGATCGAGCTTGCCGGCCTCGACCTTGGAGAAGTCGAGGATGTCGTTGAGGATGCCGAGCAGCGACTGCGCCGAACCGCGGAGCTTATGCGCGTAATCCTTCTGGCGGGCCGACAGCTCGGTCTGCTGCATCAGGTGCACCAGCCCGAGGATGGCGTTCATCGGCGTGCGGATCTCGTGGCTCATGTTGGCCAGGAACTCGCTCTTCGCCCGGCTCGCCGCCTCGGCCGCGGTCTTGGCCTCCAGAAGCGCCTGTTCGCCGGCCTTGCGCTCGGTGACGTCGGAGAAATAGACGACGATGCCCTCCGCCGAGGGCGAACAGGTGCCCTCGTACCAGGCCATGTGCGGCGGGTGGAAGATGGTGTCCGTGACCGTCACCCGCTCGTCCATGGCGCGGCGGAAGCTGGTTTCCAGCGGCGAGCCGCGCGTGTGCGGGAATGCGTCCCAGAAGACGGCGCCGGTCAGGTCGCGGCCATGGGAGATGCGGTCGCGGGCGCGCTGGTTCATGTAGACGAAGCGCCAGTCGCGATCGAGCGCCAGGATGCAGTCGGACGTGCTCTCCAGCACCTCGCCCAGCCGTTCGGAGGCGCGGCGGGTCTCACGCTCGGCCGCTTCGGCGCTCTGCCGCGCGGCGTCCAGCTCGCGCTCGCGGGCGGCGAGGCTCCGGGCCATGCTGTTGAGGGTGTCGGCGAGCGCCACGATCTCCACCGGGGCGCCGCGGCTCTCCACCGCCTCCGCCGTCCGGCCGGCGCCGATCCGCTCGGCGGCGTCGCACAGGCGCTGCATCCAGTCCAGCACCGAGCGCTGCACCAGCAGCCACACCGCCAGAAAGCCGACGAGCGCCGCCAGCGCCGACACCGCCAGCCCACTGTACAACTCGGCGCGCGCCTGCGCCCAGATGGGCTCCAGCATCAGGCCGACGACGAAGGTCTTGTCGGTGCCGGGGATGCGCCGGAAGCTCCAGATGCGTTCGTGCCCATCGGCGCTGGTCACCTCGAACTCGCCCTGCGGCTCGGTCAGCATGCGCTTGACGAACGGGAAGGCGCTCATGTTCTTGCCGATCCAGCCTTCCGGGTCCGGCTGGCGGGCGATGATGGTGCCTTCGCTGTCGAACACGACGACGCGGGCGCCCTCCTGCCGGGTGACGGCGATCAGCCCGTCGTACCAGTCCAGGTCGATGTTCACGCCGACGACGGCGCGCACCTGCCCCTGCTCGACGATGGGCTGCAACGCCACCATCATCCGCTTGCCCGACAGCCGGCCGATGATGTAGCCGCTCAGCTCGAAGTCGCCGCTGGCGAGCGCGCGCTTGAAGTAGCTGCGGTCGCTGATGTCCAGCCCGCGGCCGTTGCCGGTGTTGTCGCAGATCACCCGTCCGTCGCTGTCGGCGACCCACAGGCCGTTGTCCCAGCGGTGGCGCTCGTTGAGGGGTTGCAGGATGTCGACGCAGGCCTGCGGGTCCATGGCGCCGGCCCCGCGGATCTCCGGCACGAGGGACAGAACGTCCAGCAGCGTGTGCGCGTCGCCGATGACGTCCTGCTGGCGGCGCACGCCCTCTTCGGTCAAATGAATCGCCATTTCTCTGGCGCTTTCGCGCCGGACGGCCACGTCCTGGGTCAGGTGGTAGACCGCCGCGGCCAGCGGCAACACCAACGCCCCCAGCACGATGGCCAGCATGCGCCCGCGAAGGCTGTCGAAGCGCATGGCGCGCAGAAGGCGGGAGGTGGGGCGTGCGAGCATCTCGGGGCGCGAAGGAGTGGATCGTGGATCGGCGATCCTACCCCGTTCGGCGCCCCGGCGCTCTGCTTATATCAAAGTGGATAACATTTGACGCAGTCGATGCGCTGCGGCGGCGGTGGTCAGAAAAACGCCTCGAGATTGCGGCGGATGCGCTCCAGCACCGGAACGACCTCGGCCGGCACCTGGAATGTCTCGCCGGTGATGGTCTCGTAGGCGTGGATGTAGACGGCGGCGGTGTCCAGCACCAGTTCGTCCGGGATGGCGGGGGTGGCGTCCTTGTACGGGTCGCAGCGCTGGCTGACCCAGGTGCGCACGAAATCCTTGTCGAAGCTGTCCGGCCGCTGCCCGGCCTTCAGGCGCTCGGCGTAGCTGCCGGCCATCCAGTAGCGGCTGCTGTCCGGCGTGTGGATTTCGTCCGCCAGCACCACGTTGCCGGCCTCGTCGACGCCGAACTCGTACTTGGTGTCGACCAGGATCAGGCCGTGCTTCGCGGCGATCTCGCGCCCGCGGGCGAACAGCTTCAGCGCGATTGCCGCGACCTCCTCCCATTGCGCCTTGGGCATCAGGCCGCGCTCGACGATCTCCTTGGCGGACAGCGGCTCGTCGTGGCTGCCGATCTCGGCCTTGGTGGTGGGGGTGATGATCGTTTCGGGCAGCTTCTGGTGCTCGTGCATGCCGTCAGGCAGGCGGATGCCGTACATCTCGCGCTGGCCGGCCTTGTACATCGCGCCGATCGAGGTGGACGTGGTGCCGGTCAGGTAGTCGCGCACGACGAACTCGACGGGCAGGATCTTCAGGCGCTTGGCGACGACGACGTTGGGGTCCGGGTACGCGATGACGTGGTTGGCGACGATGTCCTTCGTCTGCTCGAACCAGAAGCGCGCGGTCTGCGTCAGCACCTCGCCCTTGAAGGGGATGCAGGTGAGGATGATGTCGAAGGCGCTCAGCCGGTCGGTGGCGACGATGATGCGCCGGCCATCGGGCAGGTCGTAGTTGTCGCGCACCTTGCCGGCATAGTGGCTCGGCAGTTCGGGGATGGTGGCGTCGGTCAGCACATTGTGCAGATGCGGAGCCAGCGAGCGCGCGTCGATCATGGGAACCACGCCGAAAAATGGGATTGGACCGGCCGGCATGTAGCACAGGACAGGCCGGCCGAACAGGGCTGTCGGGCATCTACTGATTTTGGGAAAGCGGGCGGCGGAATCCCGGAAATGGAAAATTTCCGGCCCGACTCCCTCCGCAAAAGCCGCCGTGCCCGCTTGGCATGGCGCCTGCAATGGCCCGTGGCGGATTTTGCAAGGGAGTAGCCAGCGTGCACACCATGGACGAAGCCCCGCGGCAGGACGGCGTGGGTGAGCGGAACGGGATCGGCGTGGTTCTGGCGGTCTGCGCGTTCGCGCTGTTCGGCTTTGCGCAGGTGGAGCGCACCGACGCCTTCCCGCGCCTGAGCCAACCGGCCGGCTGTGCGACGGCCGCCAGCCTGCGGACGCCGGACGGCTTGGCGCAGGCGCGCGCGCAGGGCGCCTTCATCCGCGTCCTGCCCTCGGCCGTGCAGCGCGGCGGCGTCGATCCGAAGCGCGGCGGCCAGATGCTGGTGACGGTGTCGGTCGAGGTGGTCAAGACCGGCTGCCCGACCGTGCGCGCCGACGCCAGGTACGACGCGGCGTTCGAGCTGGTGGACGGCGTGCCGAAGATCACCCGCCTCGCCGACCGCGCCCCCGGCGTCCCGACAACGGCCACGCCCGTCGCCGGGAAGTAGGTGGCGGTGATCGCGTGACATCACCTGTTTGCGCGTTGGTTCAACCGGCACGCTTGCCCTTGCCGGTCATGTGTCGTAGGATATGATTCCTCGTTGGCGAGGTGTGTCCGCATGACGCCGAACGGATGAGACGTTCGCCAAAAAACGCGTCTCACTTCGTCTCATCCGACGCCGAACGGATGCAACGCTCCATCGAATCGCGTTTCATAGTGTTTCATAGCGTTTCATCCGACGATGTTGGGCGACGTCTCGCACCCGTCACGTCATCGCTGACAGAGCATCAGAGCACCCGCGGAGAGGCTCATCCCCCCGTCAGCGCCTCGCCGTTCTGCCGGTGCGGCGATGCCAGCATGGACGCGATGGCTTTGCGCAGCTCCACCGCGACCACCGGCTTGTGCAGCATCTGGATGCCGCTCGCGCGCGCCTCGGCCAGACGCTCCGGGGCGGTGTCGCCGGTGATCATCGCGGCCGGCGGGCACGCCCCGAACCGTTCCTCGATCATGCGGATCGCCTGAATCCCGGTCTCGCCGTCGCGCAGCCGGTAGTCGGCCAGGATGGCGTCCGGCGCCCGTCGGCATTCCTCGACCCGCTGCAACGCCTCGCCGACCGAGCCGGCGACGAGGACCGTGTGCCCCCAGGATTCCAGCATCGTCTGCAACCCCAGGCGCACCAGCACCTCGTCGTCGATCACCAGCACCAGCCCGTGCCGCTCGCCGCTGGCGGCGGGGGCGGCGGGCGGGTCGAACCGCGGCGGGCGCCGCACCAGCGGCACGTCTAGGCTGAAGACCGAGCCGCGGCCCACGCGCGAGTGGACCTCGACGCCGTGGCCGAGCAGCCGGCTCAGCCGCCGGACCACCGCGAGGCCCAGGCCCAGGCCCTTGCTGCGGTCGCGCTCCGGGTTGCCGAGCTGGTAGAACTCCTCGAAGATGTCGTCGACGCGCTCGCCGGCGATGCCGATGCCGGTGTCGGCCACCATGATCCGCACCCGGCCGCCGCAGCGGCGGCAGCCGATCAGGACGCCGCCGCTGCGGGTGTAGCGCAACGCGTTCTCGATCAGGTTGCGCAGGATGCGTTCCAGCAAAGCCGGGTCGCTGTGCACCGCCAGCGTGGAGCGCACGACGCGGAAGCGCAGGCCGAGGGCCGCCGCGCGCGGCCCGTACTCGGCGGCGAAGCGGTCGAGCAACTGGGTGACCGGCATGTCGACGGGCTGCGGCTCGATCAGGCCGGCGTCCAGCCGGGAGATGTCGAGCAGGCTGTCGAGCAGCAGGCGCAGCGCGTCCAGCGACTGTTCCATGGCGCTCAGCGCCGCGGCGGCGGTGGGCTCCTGCGTCAGCCGGTCTTTCAGCACGCCCATGAACAGCAGCAGCGATTGCACGGGCTGGCGCAGGTCGTGGCTGGCGGCGGCGAGGAAGCGCGATTTCGCCTGGTTGGCGCCTTCCGCCGCCTCCTTGGCGGCGGCCAGCGCCTGCTCCGTTGCCCGGCGGCGGTCGATGTCGCGGCCCACGGCCTGCACTTCGCTGAAGTGCCCGTCGCTGTCGAAGACCGCATAGCCCTCCCAGGCGAACCAGCGCGGCCCGTCGATGGTGAGCATGCGGTTCTCGACCGCGGTGCGCGGGTGGGGCGGCATCATGATGCGGCCAATGGCCTCGTCGGTCGCGTCGACGCTGTCGGGGTGGATGAAGGCCGCCCACGGGCTGCCCGGCAGGTCCTCCGGCGCCTTGCCCAGCAGGCGCGCCGTGGTGTCGTTGGCGAAGACGATGATGCCGTCGTCGGTCAGGCGCAGCACCATGTCGGACTGCGACTCGACCAGCCCGCGGTAGCGCGCCTCGCTGGCGCGCAGCGCCTCCTCGGCGGCCAGCCGGGCGGCGCGCAGGCGCTCGCGCTCCTCCAGCCCGGCGGCCATCTCGTTGAAGGTGTGGCCGAGGCGCCGGGTTTCCGGCGTGCCGGCCCCCATGTCGACTCGCACCGCGAGGTCGCCGTCGCGCCAGCGCGCCGCGGCGGCGCCCAAGGCCTCCAGAGGGCGCACGATGAAGCGCCGGCCGCCGAACCACGCCGCCGCCGCCGCCGCCAGAAGCCCGGCGACGAGCAGCGCCACGCCCCAGCGCGTCGCCCGGTTGATCGGCGCCAGCCGCGCCTCCTTGTCCAGGCCAACGGCGAGGAAGGTGTCGCGCAGCCCATCGGCGAGGGGCGAATAGGCGAAGATGCGCGGCCGCCCGTCCAGCCCAGGCGCCTCGATCAGTCCCGGCTCGGCCTGGGCCAGCAGGGGCAGCAGCGCAGGGCTCAGCGGCTTGCCCCGCCACCGGTCGCCATCGGGAACGCTGGCGAGGACGGTGCCCCGGCGGTCAGCGAGGATGATGCTGCTGTTGGCTGGCAGCCGCTTGACGGTGAGCGCGTCGCCCAGCCAGTCGAGGTCGATGGTGAAGGTTACCACGCCGCCGACCATTCCCAGCCGGTCGCTGTAGGGAACGGCGAAGGGCCACACCAGCCGTCCGATGGACTTGGCCTCCGTGAAGTCGCCGACGGTGAAGGCACCGGTCTGGAGGGCGAGGCGGACATGGGTGGACTGGTCGATCCGCGTGTCCATGGCGCGCGTGTCGCTGACGCAGCGGATGACGCCCTGCCGGTCGGTGATGGCCAGCGTGCCCATGCGGAAGGGCAGCGGCATGCGGTCGAGCAGCTGCTGGCACGATCCCATGTCGCCGTTGCGGATGGCGTCGGCCACCGCCATGGTGTCGATCAGCTGACGCACGCCGTCGACGATGCGCGTCTGCTCGGCCCCTAGCAGATCGCGCAGGCGCTGGGCTTCCACGTCGAGTTCGGCGAGCTGTGTGCGGCGCAGTTCCACGACCGTATACGCGCCAAACGCGACGGCTGGCAGCACGGCCAGAAGTACCAGAAGAATCAGCCGCTGAAACAGATTCAAGGCCGACGTCCTAAAATATATGTACGGGTGTCTTTTTGCACAATCGGAGCGTGATCCGTCAATCCCCGAATATCCGGTGGTCCATCAGAGATATAGGCGCGTCGGGAGGTGTGAGCCTTTCCCAGGTTTTGCATTCGGATCCTTATCCGCAGAGCGGTCAGGCATGGGCGTCCCGGTCCTCGCTATAGGCGGCGGCAACCTCGCCGATGGCCATGATGGTCGAGCAGATCCCGGTGAGCACCAGCGCCAGCGCCGCCGCTGCCGGGAAGTCGGAGCCGGTCTCCGACACCATGCTGTAGAGTTGCAGCGGCAGGATGGTCAGCCGCGTCCCCACCAGGGCCAGCGCCGTGCCATAGGCGCCGAACACCACCGCCGCCACCAGACAGAAGGCGGTCAGCGCCGTCGTGCGGACCTGCGGAAACAGGATGTGGACCAGCGCCTCGCGCGGCGTGGCGCCCAGCGACTCGGCGGCGGTGAGTTGTGTGCGGTCGAAGTTGACCAGCACCGGCAGCATCAGCATCACCACCCGCGGGATCAGGTAGTAGGAGGTGGCGAAGGCCAGCCCCTGCGGGCTGTAGAGGATGCCGGAGAACCACGCCGCATCCACTCCGAGCAGGCTGAGCAGTTGGGTGACCAGCCCGGCCCGGCCGTAGGCGAGGATGAAGCCGTACGCCACGATCAGTCCGGAAAAGGTCAGCGGCAAGGCGATGAAGAACGACAGCAGCGCCCGCAGCCGCGGCCCAAGCCGCGACAGGTGCAGCGCCACGCAGAAGCCCACCACCAGCGACGTGGTCGCCGCCACCAGCGTCAGCACCGCACTGCCGGCGAGGCTTTGCAGGAACGCCGGGCTGCCGAACACCCGCCGGAACGAGCCGGGGTCGGCCAGCGCGTCGTATCCGACCGAGCCCATGGGCAGCACGAAGAACATCAGCAGCACCGCCACGCCGGGCGATGCGAGCGTCAGCAGGAGGCGGCGGGACCGCATGCTTCTATTGGCCGATGGCTGCCTTGGCCCAACCGGCGTCGATCTCCGCCTTCTTGGCCGCTGCGGCGCGGACGTCGAGCGGGCGCACCTGCGGGGCTGGCGGCAGCTTGTCGGCGACGCTGTCCGGCAGCTTGACGCCGGGCACCGACGGGCGGACGAAGCCCTGCGCGAAGATCCCCTGGCCGGTGTCGGTCATGATGAAGTTCAGCCACAGCTTGCCGGCGTTCGGGTCGGGTGCGTTCTTGACCAGACTGATGCCGTAGGGGGCGGCAACGGAAGCCTCCTTGGGGATGACCACGCTCACCGCGTCGCCGAGGCCATCGGTGTGCTTGGCCTTCAGCCCGTCGTTCTCATAGCTGATCCAGATCGGGATCTCGCCCTTGACGAACTGCGCGTAGGGCGTGGTGCCGACGACGCGCAGCACGTTGCCGGCCTTGTGCAGCTTGCCCAGATAGTCGATGCCCGGCTGCACGTTGGTCATGTCGCCGCCGGCCGCGAAGTTGGCGGCGAAGGTCAGCACCTGTCCCACGCCGGTCGAGCGAGGGTCGAGGTAGGCGATCGCGTTCTTGTATTCGGGCTTCAGCAGGTCGGCCCAGGATTGCGGGACGTTCTTCACCAGCTTGGTGTTGACCAGGAAGGCGATGGTCAGCGAGTGCACGGTGAACCACTTGCCCTCGGGGTCGCGGAACACGTCGGGCAGCTTGTCGAAGTTCACCGGCTTGAACGGCGCCACGAGGTCCTTGCCCATGGCATCCACCGCCGAGGCGGCGAAATAGTACGCAGTGTCGGCCTGCGGCCGGTTACGTGCCTTGTCCAGCGCCACCACCGTGGCGGCCGAGCCGAGGTCGTTGTAGGTGATCTCGACGTTCGGATAGCGCTTTTTGAAGGCGGCGAACTGCGCCGCCCAGTTGGCCCAGGTCGGCCCGGTGTCGAAGGAGACGACCATGCCCTCCTTGGACGCGGCCTCGTAGAGATCCTTCTCGCCGGGATAGAGTTCGGCCGAATCAGCGGGCGTCTGCGCCAGGGCCGCGCCGGCCAGGCAGCACAGCGCGCCCAGCGCGGTCGCCGCGGTTCGCAGGAATCTCATGGCCTTCCTCCTTCTTTCGATGGGCGATTGTCCTGAATGATGTGCACGCTGTCCGCGGGGACGTGGACGGCGCGGACGTCGCCGGCCTCCGAGGTCTCCGCGATCAGCACGCCGCCCGCGACCGCGAGGTCGAAGCGGCGGATGGAGCCGAGAAAACGATCCTGCACGATGGTGCCGGTGAAGCCGTTCACGCCATCGGCCGGCGATCCCAGACGGACCCTCTCCGGCCGGATCAGCACGGTGACGGGGATGCCCGCCGGCAGGCCGTGCGGTGCCGTGGCGAGGCGGCCGAGCGCCGTATCGACGCTGTCCGGGCCGGACACCGTGCCGTCCAGCAGGTTGGCGTGGCCGACGAAGGCGGCGACCTCGCGCGACAGCGGGCGGTCGTACAGCTCGCGCGGCGGGGCGACCTGCTCGACGCGGCCGGCGCGCATGACCACCACGCGGTCGGCGATGGACAGCGCCTCCTCCTGGTCATGGGTGACGTGCAGTGTGGCGATGCCCTGGTCGCGCTGGAGGTGGCGGATCTCGTCGCGCATGCCGACGCGCAGCGACGCATCGAGCGCCGACAGCGGTTCGTCCAGCAGCAGGGCGCGCGGGCTGAACACCAGTGCGCGGGCCAGGGCCACGCGTTGCTGCTGGCCGCCCGACAGGTTGCCCGGCCGGCGGCCGGCGAAAGCGCTCAGGCCGACGCGCTCCAGCATCGCGTGCGCGCGCTCTCGCCGCAGGGCTGTGGCGGTGCCGCGCACCCTGAGCGGGTAGGCGACGTTCTCCCACGCGGTCATGTGCGGGAACAGCGCGTAGGTCTGGAACACGACGCCCAGGTTGCGCTCGCGCGCCGGCAGGCCGGTGACGTCCTGCCCGTCGAGCAGCACCTGGCCGGTCTGCGGCTCCAGAAAGCCGGCGATCAGCCGCAGCAGGGTGGACTTGCCGCAGCCGCTCGGGCCGATCACCGCGACCAGTTCGCCCGACGCCACGGTGAGGTCGATGCCGCTCACCGCCGGCCCCGCGCTGCCGGGGTAGGCGTAGCCGACGCCGCGAAGTTCGATGACCTGTTTCTTTTCCTGGGGGGCACGGCTCATTGCGCGGTCCTCCCGGCGGCGCTGCGGGCGCTGAGCGAACCGCCGGTCGAGGCGACGAGGGCCAGCGCCAGCAGGATCACCGTCGCCGCGCAGGCGAAGCCGGTGGCGCCGTAGAAGGCTTGCAGCAACACTACGGGGTAGGGGCGGGTCAGGAATCCGGCCACCAGATTGGCAAGCTGGAACTCGCCGATGGACAGCGCCGCGACCATGATGAGGCCGGTGCCCAGGCTTTGCCGCACGCCGGGCAGTACGATCTCGACCAGCGTGCGCAGCGGCCCGGCCCCCAGTGACTCGGCGGCGGTTTCCAACTCGGCCAGACGCAGGTGTCGCATGTCGCCGACCAGCGTCTGCAACAGGTAGGGCAGAGTGAGCACGATGTGCCCGCCGATCAGCACGGAGGTGCTGCCGAGAAAGGGCAGGGTGTCGCTGGAGAACACCAGCACGAAGCCGAACGCCAGCACGATGGGCGGCACGGCGATGGGCAGCAGATAGAGGATGCGCGCCGCCGCACGCACCCCGCGCGACGCCGCTCCATAGATGGCGTAGGCCAGCGGCAGCCCGATCAGCGCGTCCACCACGCAGGTCGCGGCGCACACCCGCAGGCTGACCCAGAAGGCGCGCTGAAAGCTGCCGTCCTCGTACACCGCTTCGTACCACCGTCCGCTGAAACCCACCGGCAACATGGTGTTCAGCCATGTCTCGCCGAAGGAACCGACGATCAGCAGCAGGATCGGCAGGAACAGATAGGCGAGATAGACTCCGGTAACCCAAGCCATCGCGGCTCCGCTGGACGCGTTGGGCGCGCCTCGCTTTCGTGTCTTCGCGGGCAGCATAAGGCAGCAGGCCCCTCCGACAAAAGCCTCATCGGGTGTAGCGGTAATCCACAGCAGGCCGGGCGGGTGGCTGTGCCGTTCGTTTTGGGGGTGCAATGGCAGGCGCGAGGCGCTACATAAACGGCCGAAATATTCCGTTCCAACCCCAGGCTGACGAGGAGGTACCGCTATGCGGGCCGAGATCGAAGCGGCCGCTGGCGAGATCAGAGAATCGCTGGCGCTGCTGAGGAGGCATCTTTGACTGGGACAATGCACTGCGGCGTCTCGACGAACTGAACGCCCTGGCCGAGGACCCCAAGCTCTGGGACAACCCGGACAAGGCTCAGACGATCATGCGCGAGCGCACCCAGCTGGAGACCTCGGTGTCCGGCTACCGGGCGCTGGAGCGCGACCTCAGCGACAGCCTGGACCTGATCGAGATGGGCGAGGCGGAAGGTGACGAAACCGTCGTCGCCGACGCCGAGAAGTCGCTGTATGGCCTGCGTGACCGTGCCGGCAAGCTGCAGCTGGAAAGCCTGCTGTCGGGCGAGGCCGACGCCAACGACTGCTACGTCGAGGTGAACGCCGGTGCCGGCGGTACCGAGGCGCAGGACTGGGCTCTCATGCTCATGCGCATGTACACGCGCTGGGCCGAGCAGCACGGCTACAAGACCGAGTGGCTGGAAGAGAGCGCTGGCGAAGAGGCCGGCATCAAGTCCGCCACCGTGCAGATCAAGGGCCACAACGCCTATGGCTGGCTCAAGACCGAGGCCGGTGTGCACCGTCTGGTGCGCATCAGCCCGTTCGACAGCCAGGCGCGCCGCCAGACCAGCTTCGCCGCCGTGTCCGTGAGCCCGGTGATCGACGACAAGATCCAGATCGAGATCAACGAGAAGGACTGCCGCATCGACACCTTCCGCGCGTCGGGCGCCGGTGGCCAGCACATCAACAAGACCGACTCGGCGGTCCGCATCACCCACTTGCCCACCAACATCGCGGTGAGCTGCCAGCAGGAGCGTTCTCAGCACAAGAACCGCGCCAAGGCGTGGGACATGCTGCGCGCCCGCCTGTACGAGCGCGAGCTGAAGATCCGCGAGGACGCCGCGGCGGCGCTGGAGGCCACCAAGTCCGACATCGGCTGGGGTCACCAGATCCGCTCCTACGTCCTGCACCCCTACCAAATGGTGAAGGATTTGCGCACGAACGTGGAGACGTCGCAGAGCCAGGCGGTGCTCGACGGCGACCTCGATCAATTCCTGGAAGCGGCCCTTGCCTCCCGCATCAAGGGCCAGGGCGACGAGGAAGCGGCGTAAGGTGGTCTCTTTACCCTCCCTTGGCTCCGGCCGGGGGAGGGTGGGGGCAACGCTCTCCCCAAAGGACTCCGCCTTCCGCTCCCCGACAGAGGCCCCACCATGCCCCGCACCCTGATCGCGTCCGCGCTGCTGCTCGCCGCCACCGCCACGCCGGCCCTGGCGGCGTCCAAGTGTGGCGCGCGTGGCATGCCGCCGCAGATGTACACGGCCTACGTCGCGGACGCGCAGCAGCAACTGGCGGAGCACGGCTTCAATGCCGGCACCGCTGACGGCAAATTCGGCGCCCGCACGCAGTCGGCCATCCGCGCCTACCAGAAGAAGGCCGGCCTGCCGGTGGACGGCTGCGTTACCAAGGAACTGGTCGACCACCTGCATTTCGCCCAGCCGAAGGTGTACGGCGGCTCGAAACGCTGAGCCGCCGTCCCCTCATCGTCAGGCGATGCCCATGGCCGCTGCGGTCTTCGGGCCGACGACGCCATCGGCGACCAGATTGTGGGCGGCCTGCCACGCCTTGACCGCGGCGCGCGTGGCGGGGCCGTAGCTGCCGTCCGGGGTGGTGCCGACCACCTTCTGGATGGCGCGGACCCGGTCGTCTTCGCTGCCCTCGGGGGCCGCGACCGCCCCGGTCTGCTGCGGGCTCCAGGCGCCGGTCTGGAACAGCGAGGCTTCGGCGGCGCGGCGGGCGACGAGGCCGGGCAGCGCCGTCTTGACACCACCGACCGTGGCGTTGACCCACTTGCCGAACTCCCCGGCGGCACCGTCGAAATTGCCGGCGTTCAGGAGCCGCAGCAGTGTGGAACTGGCGAGGCTGCCGCTCCCCAGATTGAAGACGAACGACGCCAGCGCGCCGCGCTGTTGCGGGTTGATGCTGACCTTGACCAGCTTGTCCACCGATGCCGCCGCGTCCGTCAGATCGTCCGTCAGGAATTGCACGGCTTGGGCGGCGGTGATCGTCTCGCCCATCGACACGCCTTCGGTGTGGCCGTAGCCGATGGTCGGCACCCCGGCCGGGCATTTGTAGGCGGTCAGACGCTGCCCCTCGAAATATTTGACCAGATCGATGGCTTCCTGACAAACCGGCTGTGTCATGCTGAACTCCCGCGTGTGGAATGTACCTTACGCGAAGAAGAGCAGGGCAACCGGGGTGGCGCAACATCCAATGAGTTTGATGCTGGTGCACGGTTCGCATTTTGGTAGGTCCGCGTCCTCGGGGCGATGATTTCGGGCCGAGTGTGTCCGGCGATCCGCTCTGCGTGCCGCGTATGCAGAACTTCCTCCGCCTTTTGCCGTTAATCGGGGGCAGGCAACGGCAGGGCGGTGATCATCATGCTTCAACGCTGGCCCCAGCGGCTATGGGTGGTCCGGCACGGCGAGAGCGCCGGCAACGTGGCGCGCGACGCCGCGCATGCCGCCGGCCTCACTCACATCGACATCGAACACCGCGACGTGGACGTGCCGCTGAGCTCCGATGGCGAGGAGCAGTCGCAGGCGCTGGGCCGCTGGTTCGCGGCGCTGCCGCCGGACGAGCGGCCGGACGTGGTGCTCACCTCGCCCTACGTTCGCGCCCGGCGCACGGCGGAGATCGTCCAGGCCGGCGGCGGGCTGCGGGTGGAGGTCGCCGACTTCGTGGTGGACGAGCGGCTGCGCGAGAAGGAGTTCGGCGTCCTCGACCGCCTGACCCGCCTCGGCATCGAGCGGCATCACCCCGATCAGGCGGAGTTCCGCCGCATCCTCGGCAAGTTCTACCACCGCCCGCCGGCCGGCGAGAGCTGGTGCGACGTCATCCTGCGCCTGCGCAGCGCCATGGACACCATCAGTCTGCATTACGGCGGGCGCCGCGTGCTGATCGTCAGCCATCAGGTGGTGGTGCTGTGCATGCGCTACCTGCTGGAGAACCTGGACGAGGGGCAGATCCTTGCCATCGACCGCGAGGGCGACGTGGCGAACTGCGCCGTCACCGAGTACGCCTTCGATTCCGCCGCCTCCAGCACGGGGCGGATGGAGCTGCGCCGCTACAACTTCGTGGCGCCCCTGGAACGGGCCGGCGCACCGGTGACCGACGCCCCCGACGCCAACGTGGCCGCGCGATGAGCGCCCCGACCCGGATCACGCCCGATCTGCTGCGCGGCATGCCGCTGCCCGATCCCGGCGGTGATGGCGACAAGGAGACGCGCGGGCGAGTCCTGGTCATCGCCGGCAGCGTCGAGGTGCCCGGTGCGGCGCTGCTGGCCGGCACCGCGGCGTTGCGGGCGGGGGCCGGCAAGTTGCAGATCGCCACGTGCCGCAGCGTCGCCCCGCACCTCGGCCTCGCGGTGCCCGAAGCGCTCGTGCTCGGCCTGCCCGAGACGCCGGCCGGCGGCATCGCGCCCGAGGCGGCGGAACAGCTGGCTGAGGCCGCCGAGCGTTGCGACGCTGTGCTGCTTGGCCCCGGTATGATGGACCGCGAGGCGACGGCGGCGCTGACCGCGGCGCTGGTGGAGCGGCTGGAGGCACCCGTTCTGGTGATCGACGCCGGGGCGCTGACCGGCCTGGGCGAGGTGCGGGACGCGCTGAGCCGCCGCGCCGGCCGCACGATCCTCACGCCGCACGCTGGCGAGATGGCGTCCCTGTGCGGCATCGAGCGGGACGCGGTGGAGAGCGATGCACTGGGCACGGCGCGTCCGCTGGCGGCGGGGTTCCAGGCCGTGGTGGCGCTGAAGGGGGCGTGCACCTGCATCGTCTCGCCGGCCGGGGAGGCGTGGAGCTACGAGGACGGCAACGTCGGCTTGGCGACGTCCGGTTCCGGCGACACGCTGGCCGGCGTGGTGGCGGGTCTGGCGGCGCGCGGCGCCGACCCGGTGCGGGCGACGATCTGGGGCGTGCACCTGCACGGCGAGGCCGGCAACCGCCTCGCCCGTTCGCGTGGGCCGCTGGGGTTTCTGGCGCGCGAGCTGCTGGCGGAGATTCCGGCGCTGATGGCGGAACTGGGGCGTCAGGCGGGTTGAGCGGCGTTTCCGGCTGCCGAATGGAACAGTTTGGAACGCTGTGAAACACTTTGCGCTGGGTGTTCCATTCGCCCGGTCCCGCGCGGGCGCATGTTTGGTGTTTAGGGCGTAAATCCTAGCAAACGGCGCGGCGTTTGGCAACAGGGCTGCGAGGGAGTTGCTGAGCGACGGTGGTTTCTGGCGCAATAGGTGCGCTTGTGGGTTGCTGTGATGTTCATTTCCCGCTGTAATCCGGCGCGAAGAGGTGTGCGGACACATTCCGGTGCAGGGTAGCGCGGAAGCCTCGCTTTTAGACGAACGACGTCGGCCACAGGAAGTTTTTAGGTAGCTGTCCGGTTTCGATTTCGCGCGCACCGTGTCGCGCCTCAAGCTTACTTTTTTGGCCGCTCCCAAATGTTATCGACAATCTTCATAGTGAGATTGTCTTTCCCTGGGAGAAAAAGGCCGCGTATAGCAAAGCCTACCAGTCCAACTGCGCTGGCAAACGTCCCTCCCGCAAGTACAACCAAAACCTGCGATGGTAAGTGAGCATATGACCCCGCCACCGAGTGCCAAATCAAAATTAAAAACACAAGACTTGTAACAACCCATAAATAAATGAATGCTTGCTTCGAATGTTGTTCTCGCATTGTGCGTGTTGATTGCGCGTCTTCATGTATGTTTTTCAAAATTCCAAGCATGGCAATTTGAAGCTCCTGCTTGCGCGCGTCGTCAAGCATCTCGTTGGCTTCGATGACGGCCTGTCGGCCTTCCGGTGTAACGATCTCTCTTAGGATTTCTGCTTGTGCAGCGTCATTAATGATAGTCTGGACGCTATTGATGTTTTGTAGTTTCTTCGCGGGGGCTTGTTTGGCTTTGGTCGAGGTTCGGCGTAGACGTGGAGTGGGCTTTTGCTGATCCGCGGGGAATTCTGTGGCAGTCGGCGCTATTACCGTCGGCCTTTCCGTGCTATCGCCGTCCGCGCCCGTCACTGCGTCCCAGCTCCGCCAGATCTAGCGCGATGCAATTCGCGGTAATGGTTCTTGATATCGTCGTTTTCTATCGCAGAATTCAACCCTTCAATATAGACGTTGGACCACGGCGTGCCGGGTACATGGGTCATGGCTGACAACTGGAACGCATTGAAGTTCTTGTAGCTATTCCAGACTGCATCCAAAATATTGCTCTCGCTTGGCGTGAGCGATTCTTTTGTAGCAGAGCTTTCGTTCTCCCAGTCCCTCTGCAGGAAGAGCTTACTGAAGCCTTGCCCGCCATCCGCAAAGGCACGGATGGGGCCGCTTCCATATACCTTAAATTCGTCCCACAGCTCTCTTATGACTGGGCCGTGGCGCCAAGCCTCAACCCTTTCTTGGATAAGGGGCAGGTCCGTCAAAGCCAGTGTCCAGCCGTGTGCTATATACACAAGCTTAAGAACATTCATGGTCGTAAGGAAGCGGCCTTCGGATCTGGCTCGATCCAGAAAGTAATTGGCGATTGCCTTTGAGCTATGATTGGGCATATCCCTCTCCCGTCCTTCCGTCGGCCGCTTAGCGTCTGACTTCATTCAGGCCGAATAGCCCCTGCCACACAACGCGTGTTCACACATTTAAAAGCGGCTCAACCTATACCGCGTTCTTGATCTGATCGCACCTACATAATTTGGTTAATCGCGTGGCAAAACAACCCAGCCCAACGTCAACGGAGCTATGCGCTTTGGCCATTCTGCCAGCGCCCACCACTTCTTACGAAGCGGTAACCCGCCATGCCGCAATAGCCTCTTTCCCAACCCGCTCCACCAAATCCGCCGCAGTCTGGACGCGGAGTTGTGCGCCAGCTTCCCCAAAAAAGATGGGCGGTGCGTGCGTTGCATATCCTACGGGCGCTGACGGTCGCAGAGCGCTGGATGCCAAATGGGAAAGTGTTCTCGTCGAACGGATCGCCGCGCTCGAAGCGGTGGACGCCGCCGTCCACTGACCGCGCCTTACCCCTCCGCCAGCGGCGCGTAGAACTCCGGGCCGAAGTCGGCGCGTTGCCGGCCCTCCACGTTGAAGGGCGGCTTCAGCGAGCCCTTGAAGTGCCGGCGCACCAAGTCTTGCCATGTCTCCACCGGGTCCACCCCGCGCTCGGCGCACAGGTGGCCGAACCAGCGGCGGCCGGAGGCGACGTGGGTGATCTCCTCCTCGAAGATCACGTGCAGGATATCCGCACTCTCGGTGTCGCCGACCGCGCGCAGGCGGCGGACGGTGTCGGGGGTAACGTCCAGGCCGCGGGCCTCCAGTACCATGGGCACCAGCGCCAGCCGTGTCGCGAGGTCGTGGGCCGTGCTCTGCGCCGCCTGCCACAAACCGTCGTGAGCGGGCAGGGCGCCGTAGCCGGAGCCCAGCGCGTTCAGCCGCGTCTCGATCATGGCGAAGTGGCGGGCCTCGTCGTCGGCGACCTGCACCCAGTCGTCGTAGAAGCCCTTGGGCATCGGCGTGGCGGTGAAGCGCGCCAGCAGGTCCCAGGCGAGGTCGATGGCGTTCAGCTCGATGTGCGCCAGCGCGTGCAGCAGCGCCAAGCGGTTCTGCGCGCTGCCGCCTTTGCCGCGCTTGGGCATGTCGCGCGGCAGGCGCAGTTCCGGCCGGTCCGGGCGGGCCGGACGGTCGGGCGGGGCAGCCTGGCCGACTTGCGTGATCCGGCCCTCGCGCCACGCGGCGGCGTGGTCGCGGGTCAGGCGCACCTTGTCCAGCGGCGCGGCGGTGGTCAGCACCGCCAGCGCAGCCTCGCACAGGGTCGTCACGTCAGCCGCCGTAGGCGACGAAGTGCGGGTTGCGGAAGTCCGGCTTGCCGTAGGCCAGCGCGTCCGCTCCGGTGCCCGCGCACACCCGGCCGCCGGCCGCCAGCAGCACGGCGTGGCCGGCGGCGGTGTCCCATTCCATGGTCGTGCCGAAGCGCGGGTAGAGGTCGGCCTTGGCCGCCGCCACCGCGCAGAACTTCAGCGACGAGCCGCAGGAGATGCGCTCCTTCACCGTGTAGCCGGCCAGGAAAGTGTCGGTCTCGCCGGGATCGCCGTGCGAACGGCTGGCGACCACGGTCAGGCCATCGGCCGGCGGCTGACGGACGGCGATGGGGTAGTCGTGCCGCCCCTCGATCCAGTGCACGGCGGTGCCGGCCCCGGCCCCCGCGTAGAGGTCGCCGGTGGCCGGCGCGTACACCACGCCCAGCACCGGCACGCCCTGGTCGATCAGCGCGATGTTGACGGTGAACTCACCGTTGCGGTTGATGAATTCCTTGGTGCCGTCCAGCGGGTCGACCAGCCAGAAACGACCGCCCGATACGTCTGGAATGCGGCCGGCGGACACCTCCTCCTCCGCCACCACCGGCACACCGGGGGTGAGGTGGTGGAGCGCCGGCAGGATCACCGCCTCGGCGGCCTGGTCGGCCTGCGTGACCGGGCTGCCGTCCGCCTTGGTGGCGATGTCGAAGCGGCCGTTGTAGAAGCGCAGGATTACCTGGCCGGCCTCGTGGGCGATGGTGCGGACCGTCGGCAGCAACTTCGCCAGCGCGGGGTCGGTCATGATGTCCTCCGAATTCACTCGTCATAAAACCATAACGCGCCGAGGGTGTGCCAGGAAGCACTTGGTGCGTCGCGAAAGGAGATGGCCATGACGCCAGCGTGGCGGCCGATGGCGCCAGCCGACCTCGACACGGTGCTGGCCGTGGCCTCGGCGGTGCATCCCGGCTATCCCGAAGCGCCCGCGGTCTTCGCCGAGCGGCTGAAACTTTATCCGGCCGGCTGCCGCATGGCGGAGGTCGCCGGGGTGGTGGTGGGCTATGCGGTGATGCATCCCGGACGGCTCGGAAGCCCGCCGGCCCTCGACTCGCTGCTGGGGGAATTGCCGGAATCGGCGGACTGCCTGTACCTGCACGATGTGGCGCTGCTGCCGGGGGCGCGGGGGAGCGGGCTGGGCGTGGCGGCGGTGGGGTGCGCGAGCGATCTGGCGGTGCGGGACGGGGTGGGGTGGCTGGCGCTGACTTCGACGCCGGAGGCGCGGGGATATTGGGAGCGGCGGGGGTTTGCGGCGACCGCCGGGCAGCCGGTGGAGCTGGCGTCGTACGGCGGTGGGATGACGTACATGACACGCCGGGCGCTTTAATTCCCTCCCCCAGCCCCGCTGAGGGAGGGTTAGGGTGGGGGCAACGGCCTTTTTGGAAGACAAGGTTCGGTGGGCCGTGGATTCTCGGCGAGACCGCTGCCCCCACCCTCCCGCGTTCCGCGGCTCCCTCCCTCCCCCGCCGGAGGCGGGGGAGGGTGAAAAAGGCCTACTCCGCCGCTCGCGCGCTCCGGCGTTCCTGGATGATGCGCCAGAGGTATTCCGGCGTCGCCGGCATATCCACATGCTTGATGCCGTACTCCGACAGCGCGTCCACCAGGGCGTTGATCGCCGCGGGCGGCGCGCCGATGGCGCCGGCCTCGCCGGCCCCCTTCATGCCCAGGGCGTTGGTGGTGCTGGGCACGCAGTTCAGCTTCACCTCGACGAACGGCAAATCTTCGGCGCGCGGCAAGGCGTAGTCGGTGAAGGACGCGCTGAGCATCTGGCCGTTGCCGGGGTCGTACACCACGCGCTCGTGCAGCGCCTGTCCCAGTCCCTGCGCCACGCCGCCGTGGATCTGGCCCTTGACCAGCGCCGGGTTCACCACCGTGCCGAAATCGTCCACGACGGTGTAGCGCACCACCTCAACCCCGCCGGTGTCGGGATCGACCTCCACCTCGCAGATGTGGCAGCCGTTGGGGAAGGTGCTGGCGGGCGGGCTCCAGCGCGCCATCTCCGAGAACGCCACGGTGCCCACCCCGGCCGCTTTCTCGGCCACCTGCTTCAGCGATACCGAGCGGTCGGTGCCGACGATGGTGAAGGCGCCCTCCTTGAACTCCACGTCCACCGCCGCCGCTTCCAGCATCTCGGCGGCCAGTTCGCTGGCCTTTTCGACCACCCGCCTGGCGCTTTCGGACAGCGCCGCACCGCCCACCGGTACCGAGCGCGAACCGCCGGTGCCGCTGCCCCAGCTCACCCGGTCGGTGTCGCCCTGCACCACCTCGATGTCCTCGGGCGCCAGCCCCAGGCGGTCGGAGAGGATCTGCTTGTAGGCGGTCTCGTGGCCCTGGCCGTTGGTCTGGGTGCCGATCATCAAAATGGCGCGGCCGTCCTTGAGGATGTCCACCGTCGCCTGCTCCGGCCCGCCGCCCGAGCACGCCTCGATGTAGGTGCTGAGGCCCACGCCGCGCCGTTTGCCGCGCCGTTTCGCCTCGGCCTTGCGGGCGTCCAGGCCGGCCATGTCGGCCATGCCCAGCGCGTCCTCGAGATTCTGCCGGAAGTCGCCGCTGTCGTAGGTCTGGCCGAGCGGCGTGGCGTAGGGCATTGCGTCGGGCGGGATGAAGTTGCGCCGCCGGATCTCGGCGGGGGAGAGGTTCAGGCTGCGGGCGGCGTGGTCGATGATGCGCTCCAGCACATACGCCGCCTCGGGCCGGCCGGCGCCGCGGTAGGCGTCCACCGGCTGGGTGTTGGTGAAGGAGCCGCGCACCCGTACGTGCAGGGCCGGCGTCCGGTAGGAGCCCACCAGCATCGCCGTGCCGCCCTCGGTCGAGATGAACGGCCCGTAGTTGGACAGATACGCGCCCAAGTTGGCGACTGTGTCCACCTTCAGCCCGAGGAAGTGCCCGTCCTTGTCCAGCGCCAGCTTCGCGCTGGTGACGTTGTCGCGGCCGTGGTCGTCGCTGAGGAACGCCTCGACGCGCTCCGAAATCCACTTGACCGGGCGGTTCAGCTTGCGCGCGGCGTACAGGCAGACGACGTATTCCGGGTACATGAAGAGCTTCATGCCGAAGCCGCCGCCGACGTCGCCGGTGACGACGCGGAACTGGTCCTCCGGCACGTGGAAGATGCCCTTGAGCTGCGTGCGCAGCCCGTGCACGCCCTGGCTGGAGACGTACAGCACCAGCCGCCCGGTGCCGTCCTCCACGGCGCCCAGGCAGGCGCGGCCCTCCATGGGGCTGGCGACCACGCGGTTGTTGATCACATCCAGCGACACCACGCGGTCGGCCTTGGCGAAGGCGACGTCTGTGGCGGGCTCGTCGCCGGTTTCCCAGTCGAAGCACAGATTGCCCGGCGCCTCGTCCCACACCAGCGGTTGACCGGGCTCCAGCGCGCCGGCGGTGTCGGTGACCGCGGGCAGCTCGTCGTAGTCCACCATGACCAGTTCGGCGGCGTCGCGGGCGGCCTCTGCCGTCTCGGCCACCACCACGGCCACCGGGTCGCCGACATGGCGCACCCGGCCGCGGGCCAGCGCCGGGCGCGGCGGCGCCTTGTAGGGCGAGCCGTCGCGGCTCTTCAGCGCGAACTGGCAGGGGATCGGGCCGATGCCGTCGGCGTCCAGATCCTCCACCGTGAAGATCCCCAGCACGCCGGGCAGGCCGCGCGCCTCCTGCGTGTCGATGCCGCGGATCGCCGCGTGCGCGTACGGCGAGCGGACGAAGGCGGCGCAGGTCTGGCCGGGCAGGGACACATCGTCGGTGTAGCGTCCGCCCCCGGTGAGGAGGCGGGCGTCCTCGGTCCGGGGAACCGCCTGGCCGATGCCGAACTTCTGCATGGGGGTAGCCTCGCTGCGCGGGTTTGGGCACCCCCGAAGATAGGCCACGGCTTGGCAAACGCAAACCCCGTCCCAACATCGTGGGGCATGTGCGGCCGAATGCTTCTCACCACCCCCGTCGCCGAACTCCAGAAGCTCTTTCACTTCCCGGAGGCGCCGAACCTCGCCCCGCGCTGGAACATCGCGCCGACGCAGGACATCGCCGCCGTGCGGGTGGAGGAGGACGAGCGTCATCTGGCGCTGCTGCGCTGGGGCCTCGTGCCGCACTGGGCCGACGATCCGTCCATCGGCAGCCGGATGATCAACGCGCGGGCCGAAACGCTGGCCGACAAGCCGGCTTTCCGCACCGCGTTCCGCCGGCACCGCTGCCTCATTCCCATCGACGGCTTTTACGAGTGGAAGACGCTGGAGGGCGGCAAGCGCAAGCAGCCCTACGCCATCCGCCGCCGCGACCGCACTCCGCTGGCGCTCGCCGGCCTGTGGGAGAGCTGGGCGGGGCCGAAGGGGCAGCCGCCGCTGCCGCAGCCCATGCAGAGCGCCACCGTCGTCACCACCACGGCCAACGCCGTGCTGCGTCCCATGCACGACCGCATGCCGGTGGTGGTGGAGCCCGAGGATTGGGGCCTCTGGCTCGATCCCGCCGCACCGCTGCCGATGGTGCAGGATCTGCTGCGTCCGGCGCCGGACGGCGATCTGGAGGCCTACCCGGTCAGCACCCGCGTCAACAGCGTGCGCAACGACGACGAATCCTGCATAGTCCCCTTCGATGCTCTGCCCACGCTGTTCTGAGATTCCCATGATCGCACTGGCCGTCCTGCTGACGGGCGGGCCGATGGTCTGGCCGGCTTGGGGCGCCACCGCGTCCAAGGGCGGCACCGGGAGCAAGGAAGGCAAGTTCTCCGCCGTTCCCAACACGCTGGTCAAAGGGAAGGGGCGGGCGGTGGAGGGCGATCTGCTGACCGTCAACGGCGTGGCGGTGCGGCTGATGGGCATCGACGCCCCCGACCCTGGCCAAAAGTGCAAGAACCGCTACGGACATGAATTGGACTGCTTCCGCGTCGCCACCGACGTGCTGGCCAGCCTGATCAAGGACGAAGAGGTGGAATGCACCGTCGCCGACGAGGACCGCAAGCGCCAGAAATACGGCGAATGCCGGGTGCGCGGCGTCGATCTGGGGGGCGCCATGGTGTCGCGTGGCTGGGCCTTTCCGTTCCGCGGCCTGACCTCGGCCTATCAGTCGAGCGAAGCCTATGCGCAGAGCAAGAAACTGGGCCTGTGGGCCGGACATGTGGAAAAGCCGTGGGAGTGGCGGTCGCGGCAGTTGCGCGAGCAGGCACGCTGAACATGCCTTCGGAGACCTCTGCCAACGGGATAGCGGCCTTGAGCTTTTTTTCGGTTCGTAGAGCCCCGGCGCCGTGCTAGGTTAATGCAAGGTTAAAGATTTGTTATCGGGGCGCCGCAAGGGCGCCGGCTCCGGCACGAGACATCCGGCCATGCGAGTCTATGCACGCCAACTGCAAGACCATCTCCCCTACTTGCGGCGCTACGCACGCGCGCTGACGGGGGCCACCGACCGCGGCGACGATCTGGTTACCCGTTGCGTCGAAGTGGCGATGATGGCGCCGACCCGTTTCGGCCTTGCGGAGGAGTCGCGCGTGCCGCTGTACGCGCTGTTGAACCTGCTGTTCGACGAGGACGGCAGCGGCCAGCCGGCCCCGTCGCCACACCCCATCGAGCGGGCGCTGAGCCTGTTGCCGGAGGTGGAGCGGCGCGTTTATCTGCTGGTGGCCTTGGAGGACCTGTCGTTGCCGGACGTGGCGCAGGTGCTGCACATCAACCCGGCCGAGGCGGTGCAATTGCTGATGCAGGCGCGCAACGGCGTGCGCAGCGCGCTCACCCAGCGCGTATTGGTGGTCGAGGACAACCCGATCCTGGCGCTGGAGATCGGCTCGCTGGTCACCGACATGGGCCACGTGGTGTGCGGCACCGCCGCCACCGAGCGCGAGGCACTGGAACTGGCCGAGGCCGAGCGGCCGACGCTGGCGCTGCTCGACGTGCGGCTGGCCGACGGCGACAACGGCATCGAGGTGGCGCGGGCGTTGCGCGCGCAGAAGGCGTTGCGCACGATTTTCGTCACCGCCTTCGATGACGAATTGCTGGAGCGGGACGCCCGCCATTTGGGGCAGGTGGTTCGCAAGCCGTTCACGGCGGATGCGGTGAAGGCCGCGATCTCGCGCGCCGTGTTCATGCCGACGCCCGTCGCCTTGGCATAAGCCCAAACGAGCCACCGAAACGCAACAAGGGCGGCCTTTCGCGGCCGCCCTCGTTTTTTTGCCGCCTTGGCCCTACACCGTGGTGCTGCGGCCGACGACCATGCGGTAGATGGCCAGGATGATGATGGCGCCGACGATGGCGCCGATGAAACCCGCGCCGTCACCCGCCCGGTACCAGCCCACGGCCTGACCCAGATAGGTGGCGACGAAAGCGCCGGCGATGCCGAGCAGCGTGGTGATGATGAAGCCTCCCGGATCGCGGCCGGGCATCAGGAACTTGGCGACGATGCCGGCCAGGAACCCGATGATAATGGTCCAAAGGATCTCCATACGACTCTCCCTGTGAAGCGGGGCCGTCTGCACGCCCTAGGGAATAACGGGCGAACGCGGGTTTGGTTCTGTGGTGCTGGCCAGGGGGCTGGTGGGCGCGCTTGCGGGAACCAATCCCCGGCAGGGGCGGTTCTCCGGGCCATCCACGCGTTTCAGGAGAATTCGCATGTACGCAAAGGCTCTCGCCGTTGCCGTCGTCGCGCTGACGATCCCGGCCGTCCCGGTCTTGGCGCAGTCCAGCGGCCCCGCCAAGGGCGTTCCCGACACCAGCTCGGCCACCGGCGGCCGGGTGGTGACGCAGGGTGGCGAGGGCGTGCGCGGGGTCACCACGGCGCGCGACTTCATCGAGCAGGCGGCGTCGAGCGACATGCTGGAGATCGAGACCGGGCGCCTCGCCGCCGACAAGGCCAGCAGTCAGGCGGTGCGCTCCTTCGGCCAGCAGATGGTCACCGACCACACGCAGACCAGCAAGCAACTGCTGATGCTAGCCGGCAAGCACGGCGTTCCCCCCGCGGGCGCCATGGAGCCACGTCATCAGGAAATGGCGAACACGCTGCGCAACCTGTCCGGTCCGGCCTTCGACCGCCAGTACATCCAGGGTCAGGTGACGGCGCACCGCGAGGCAGTGGCGCTGTTCGAGCAGGCCAGCCAAGCGTCTTCGCCGGATATGGCGGACATCCGCAGCTTTGCGACGCAGACGCTGCCGACCCTGCGCCAGCACTTGCAGATGGCGCAGAGCCTCGCCGGCAGCGGTGTGCCGACGGCGAAGCAGTAAGCCGTAATTGCCCCCACCCTCGGGAGGGGGCAAGCTCGCTCAGCCGCGGACCATGCGGATGTTCGCGGCGTACTTCTCCGGCCCGCCGGTGAAGGTGGCGGTGCCGGCGACCAGCACGTCGGCGCCGGCTTCGATGGCGATGCGCGCCGTCTCCGGGTTGATGCCGCCGTCCACCTGAAGGTCGATGGGCTTGCCCAGCGCGTCGATGCGGCGGCGCAACTCGCGGATCTTCGGCAGCTGGCTCATGATGAAGCTCTGCCCGCCGAAGCCGGGGTTGACCGTCATCACCAGGACGAGGTCGATGTCCTCCAGGATGTAGTCCACGGCCTCCAGCGGCGTGCCGGGGTTGAGCGACACGCCGGCCTTCTTGCCCAGGCTCTTGATGAGCTGGACGGTGCGGTGCAGGTGCGGCCCGGCCTCGGGGTGGACGGTGATGATGTCGGCGCCGGCCTTGGCGAACTCGGGGATGTAGAGGTCGACCGGGCTGATCATCAGGTGCACGTCGAAGGGCTTGGCGGTGTGCGGACGCAGCGCCTTCACCACCGCCGGGCCGATGGTGATGTTCGGCACGAAGTGGCCGTCCATCACGTCGATGTGGATGTAGTCGGCCCCCGCCGCATCCACCGCGCGCACCTCTTCCCCGAGCTTCGCGAAATCGGCGGAAAGGATGGACGGGGCGATCTTGACCGCGGGCATGGCGCACTCCTGGACTGGGAAATCGCGCCCTTCCTAGCACCTTTCCAGCAGGCGCCCAAGGGGGCAGGAGTTTACGCCGTCACCCGCGCCAGATAGGCGCGGCAGCCCGACAGCGTGGAGAGCTGTGGGTATTCCAGGTCGGGTACGCTGATCTTCAGGCGCTTTTCCAGGTTCAGAACGAAGTTCAGGAAATCGACCGAATCGATCTCGATCTGGTCGCGGAACGGCTGGTCGGGGTCGAGCGCCTCCGGCTCGGCCTCCGGCGCTACCGCCGTCAGCGCGTCGAAGATCACCGCGTCGAGCCCATCGGGGGCCACCGTCTCTTGCTCCAAAGGGGGTCCTCCCGCGTCGGTCCGCCGCGCTTCCGTCGGCTGCGGCGGGGAGTATCATAACCGCAAAACTGGCCGAGCCGGCGGGGAAAGGCAAGCCGCCGCTGAAAGCCACACGACCGGGGAGGCGAGCATGACCGTGCGCGAACTGGAAGCGGTGTTCCATCCCCGCAGCGTGGCGCTCGTCGCCGAGGAGGAGACGCCGCTTGCCCGCACGCTGGCCCGCCACCTCTCCGCCGCCGGAATGCCGGTGGCTCGCGCGGACGCGCCCGGCGGCCTCGCCTCCGTCCCCGACCTGATCGTCGTCGCCGCGCCGCCTGCCCGCCTGCCGGACCTCATCGCCGAGGCCGGGCGGCGCGGCGTCAAGGCCGCCGTGCTGGCGGGCGACCACGCGCCGGACGCGGCGGTGCGCGACGCCGTGCGGCAGGCGGCCCGGGACAACGGCATCCGCGTGCTCGGCCCGGCCAGCCTGGGGGTTTCCGTCCCGGTGCGCCGCTTCGCCGCCGGGGCGTTCCACCGCGCCCCGCAGGCCGGCCGGGTGGCGCTGGTGGCGCAGTCCGGGACGCTGGCCGGCGCCGTGCTGGACTGGGCGCTGCGCCGCGACGTCGGCTTCTCGCATGTGGCGGCGCTGGGCGAGATGGCGGACGTCGGCTTCGGCGAGGTGCTGAACTATCTGGCGCTGGAGCGCGAGTGCCAGGCGGTGCTGCTGGTGATGGACGAGGTCACCACCAAGGATGCCGGGGGGGCGCGGCGTTTCCTGTCGGCGGCGCGCGCGGTGTCGCGGGTCAAGCCGGTGATCGTGCTGCGCAGCGGCGGGCGGATGGGGGATGGAACGCCCGACGCGGTGTTCGATGCGGCGCTCCGCCGCGCCGGTGTGCTGCGCGTGCACGCGCTGGACGAGCTGTTCGACGCGCTGGAGGCTTTGGCGGTCGGCGTGCCGGTGCGGGGCGACCGGCTGGCGATTATCGGCAACGGCCGCGGCATCGGGCGGCTGGCGGCCGACGCGGTGCTCGCCGGGGGTGGGCGGCTGGCCGGGGCGCCGCGCGACCTGGGCGAGGGAGCGGACGGTCCGGCCTGCGCCGCGGCGTTGCGCGACGTGCAGGGGGAGGCGACGGCGGACGCCGTGCTGTTGCTGCACGCGCCGACGGCGCTGGTGGCGGCCGGCGACGTGGCGCGGGCGGTGGCCGAGGCCATGCCGACGATCCGTCTGCCGGTGCTGACGAGCTGGCTCGGCGAGCGCGACGCCGAACGGGCGGCCGGCGCGCTGGCCAGCCACCGCGTGCCGGTGTTCGACACGCCGGACCGTGCGGCGCGCGCCTTCCTGCACATGGCCGCGCACCGCCGGAACCAGGACTTGCTGACCCAGACGCCGCCTTCCGTGCCCGCCGGCCCGCCGCCCGACCGCGCGGCGGCCCAGGCGGTCATCGCCGCGGCGCGGGCGCAGTGGCGCTCGCGGTTGCGCGCGGACGAGGCGGCGGCGCTGCTGGCAGCCTATGGGGTCGGGGATGGTCTGAACGCCGCCATGAGCGTGGACCCGCTGTTTGGGCCGGTGCTCGGCGTCGGCGGGAGGGTGGTGCTGCCGCCGCTCAACCTGACGCTGGCGGGCGAGGTGCTGGACGGGGATGCCGCGCCGATGCTCGTGCGGCTTGGGCGGCTCGTCGCGGAGCGCGAGGAGGTGGCGGCGCTGACGCTTGGCCCGGAAGGTGCGGTGGTGGATTTGCTGCCGCCGGGTGTCGAGCGCACGCCGATGGCGATCCGGCCCTATCCCACCGAGCTGGAACGTCCGCTGCCGCTGCCGGACGGGCGGGCGTTCGTGGTCCGGCCGGTGCTGCCGGAGGACGAGCCGGCGCTGAAGGCGCTGTTCGCCCGGCTGACCGCCGACGAGGTGCGGCTGCGCTTCTTCGCGCCGAAGGCGGAGCTGTCGCACGCCACGGCCGCCCGCATGTCGCAGATCGACTACGACCGCGACATGGGCCTCGTGGTGGCGGAAGTGGGCGCGCCGGGTGTTGCCGCGGTGCACGGCGCCGTGCACCTGTCGGCCGACGCCGATCTGGAGCGCGCCGAGTTCGCCATCATGCTGGCGCACGACATGGCGGGCCTGGGGCTGGGGCCGGTGCTGATGCGCCGCATCCTCGACCACGCCCGCGCCAAGGGCCTGCGCGAGGTGTTCGGCGAGGTGCTGATGGAGAACCGCGCCATGCTGCGCCTGTGCGAGGCGCTGGGCTTCACCCGCCGCATGAGCACCGACGATCCGGGCGTGGTGCACGTCTCGCTGGTGAAGTGAGGGCGGGGGATGGACTGGGACGCGATCCGTGCCGAACTCTCCGGTCCCGCCGGGCTCAACATGGGGTGGGCGGCGGTGGACCGGCGCGTGGCGCTGGGGGAGGGCGGGCGCACGGCGCTGCGCTGGATCGGCCGCGACGGCAGCGAGCGCGCCGTCACCTACGCCGAACTGGCCGAGCGGACCAGCCGCTTCGCCGACGCGTTGCGCCGCCTCGGCGTGCGGCCGGGGGAGACGGTGTTCACGCTGCTGCCGCGCGTGCCGGATCTGGCCGTTGTCATCCTCGGGGCGCTGAAGGCCGGCTGCGTGGTGGCGCCGCTGTACGCCGCCTTCGGGCCGGAACCGCTGCGGGTGCGGCTGGCCCTGGGCAAGGCGCGGGTGCTGGTCACCACCGACGCGCTGTGGCGGCGCAAGGGGCCGCTGGACGTGCCGCACGCGCTGACCATCGGCGGTGATCCGCCGGAGGGGACGCGGGACCTTGCCGGCCTGCTGAACGCCGCCGACCCGCACGCCGCCGTGACGCCGACCGGCCCCGACGATCTGGCGCTGCTGCACTTCACCAGCGGCACCACCGGGGCGCCCAAGGGGGCACTGCACGCGCACGACGCCATCGTGGCGCAGGTAGCCTCGGCGCGGCTGGCGCTCGATCTGAGGGCCGGCGATGTCTACTGGTGCACGGCCGATCCGGGCTGGGTGACCGGGACGGTGTACGGCGTGCTGGCGCCGCTCGCCTGCGGGGCGACGGTCGTGCTGGACGAGGGCGACTTCGACCCGGCGCGCTGGTACGGCCTGATCGAGCGGCAGCGCGTCGCCGTCTGGTACAGCACGCCGACCGCCATCCGCATGCTGATGCGAGCCGGCGATGCCCTGCCGCGCCGCTTCGATCTGACCAGCCTGCGCCACCTCGCCAGCGTCGGCGAGCCGCTGAACCCGGAAGCGGTCACATGGGGCCGCGCCGTGCTGGGCCAGCCCTTCCACGACACGTGGTGGCAGACCGAGACCGGCGCCATCGTGCTCGCCAACCGTGACGCGGTGCCCGGCGCGCTGGGATTGCCGCTGCCGGGGATCGAGGCCGCCGTGCGGCAGCCGGACGCCGAAGGGGTGGGCGAACTGGTGTTGCGCCCGCCCTGGCCGTCGCTGTTCCGCGGCTATCTGGGCGACGAAGCGCGCACCAGCGCCTGTTTCGCCGAGGGCTGGTACCGCACCGGCGATCTGGTGCGGCGCGACGCCGATGGGCTGTTCCGCTTCGTCGCGCGGGCGGACGACGTCGTCAAGGCGTCCGGCCACCTCGTCGGCCCGTTCGAGGTGGAGAGCGTGCTGCTCGAACACCCGGCGGTCGCCGAGGCGGGCGTCATCGGCAAGCCCGACCCGCTGGCCGGCGAGACGGTCAAGGCGTTCGTGGCGCTGAAGCCCGGCTTCGGTTGGAGCGACGCGCTGGCGTCGGAGCTGATGGCGCACGCCCGCCGCCGCCTGGGGCCGGCGCTGGCGCCCAAGGAGATCGCGGTGGCGGCAGCGCTGCCGCACACCCGCAGTGGCAAGATCCTGCGACGCCTGCTGAAGACCCGCGAACTGGGCCTGCCGGACGGCGATCTGTCGACGCTGGAAGGGGCGTAGTTACCCCCGCATCTTGCGCAGCACCTCGCCGACCCGGTCGCCCAGGCCGGTGACCCGGCTGGTCAGGCCCTGCGCCAGCGATCCCAGAGAGTCCACTGTCTCGGTCACCCCGGCCACCGCGCGCTCGGCGTCGGCGATGCTGCGGCCCGCCGTGGCGGCGTCCTCGCGTGAGCGGCCGAGGTCGCGCGACACCGTGGCGGTCAGGTTGGTCTGCTCGCCGATGGCCGAGGCCACCGTCTCGTTGATGCCCTGGATCGACTGGATGGTGCCGTGGATGCGCGACAGCGCGTCGTCCACCGCCGCCGTCTCGCGCTGGAGGTTGGCGACCTGATCGGCGATCTGCTTGGTGGCGTCGGCGGTCTGCCGGGACAGCGCCTTCACCTCGTTCGCCACCACGGCGAAGCCGCGTCCGGCCTCGCCGGCGCGGGCGGCCTCGATGGTGGCGTTCAGGGCCAGCAGGTTGGTCTGGCTGGCGATGGCGTTGATCAGCTTGACGACGCTAGCGATCTGCTCGGCCGCGGCGCGCAGCGAGTTCATCACCGTGGTCGCCCGCTCCGAGTCGGTGGTGGCGGCGGCGCTGATGTCGCGGGCCTTGGCGGTGTCCTGGGCGATCCGCTCGGCGGTGGCGGTCAGGCGCTCGATGGTGCCGGCGATGTTGTCCACCGAACTCTCCAGCGCACGCGCCGCCGAGCCGGCGTCGGCGGACTGGCGGCGCACGTCGCCGGTGGCGCCGCGCACGCTGCCCACTGCCTGATCGAGCTTGCGGGCGACGTCCGCCGCCTCGCCGACGACGGTGCCGACATCGCGCTCCAGCCGGTCGGACAGCTCGCGCAGCAGTTGGTTGCGCTGAGTTTCGGCGACCTCGGCGCGGATCATGGCGATGGCCCAGTGCCGGGCGATGCGGGCGTAGCGGCGGGCCTGCTCGACCGGGGCGGCGACGCCCAGGCTGCCCACGCGCTGCCCGTCGATGTCGATGGCGCAGCTGTAGCCCTCGCGCATGCCGGTGGAGCGCGCCGCCTCGTCCTTGCTGACCGCGCGCTCGTCCGCGCGGCCGGCCATGATCTCGGCGCCGACGGCGTGCGGGCTGCCGACTCGCTCGCGGGCCGAAGAGGCGATGATGGCGCCGCCCTGGCCCATGAAGGAGACGGTCACCTCCAGTTCCTTGGAGATGTGATCGCAAATTTGCTGGGCGGTCTTCGCGCTGAGTTCCACGGCCTCGCTCCCTAAGTCGCAATTTTGCGGTACTTTAATCGGGCATCGTTAACGACCCGTTTCGGTTGTGCGGAGAAAGGGAAGAGATGGCGAAGGCGAGCGTGCTGGTGCTGCCGGGTCTCGGCGGGTCCGGGTCGGAGCATTGGCAGAGCCGGTTCGAGCGGCAGAACCCCGGATTCCGCCGGGTCGAGCAGGCCGATTGGGACACCCCGCAGCGCGACGCCTGGGTCGCTGCGCTGGAGGCTGCCGTCGTGGCGGCGCAAGCTCCAGTGGTGCTGGTGGCGCACAGTCTGGCCTGCGCTCTGGTGTCGCACTGGGCGCGGGAGGGCTCGGTGGAGCGGGTGGCGGCGGCCTTGCTGGTGGCGCCGTCGGACGTCGAGGCGGAGGGCATGCCGTCCGAGGTGCGCGTCTTCGCGCCGATGCCCGGCGATCCGCTGCCGTTTCCGGCGGTGGTGATGGCCAGCCGCAACGACCGCTATTGCGCGATCGAGCGGGCCTGCGGGTTCGCGGCGCTGTGGGGTACGGATTTCATCGACGTGGGCGCGCACGGCCACATCAACATCGACTCCGGGCACGGCCCCTGGCCCGAGGGCGAGCGGCTGTTGGCCGATCTGATCCGGCAGGTGGAAGAGGGGTGATGCGCTATCGCCGCCCGACCAGCGTGTGGGTGTCCGGGGCGTAGTCGAAGTCCGGGGCTTCGTCCAGGTCGCGCCCGGTCAGGTCGATGCTGACCTCCATGGGGCGGGCTTGGCCGGGGGCGGGAACCGTCTGGGCGGCCCCCACCCGCAGCGCCGACGCCGGCACCGCGTAGACCCTGGCGCCGATGCCCAGGAAGCCGCCCTGCGTCAGCACGATGCGGTCGATGCGGCCGTCCGGCCCGGCCAGCGTGAAGTCGCGGATCTCGCCGGCCGACTGGCCGTCCCGCGTGTGCACGCTCTTGCCGATCAGCGCCTGGGCCTCGGCGGCGGTGAGCGGGCGCTGTGCGCTCGGGGCGACGTGCGGCAGTCCTGGCGCGGTCCGGTTGTCCGGCGGCAGCATCGTCAGGGGTTGCGACTGGGGCTGTTGGGCGACGGCGGCACCCGCGGCGAGCAGGGCATAAGCCGGCAGAACGAGTCGAAGCGGGCGCATGGGGCGACCTCTGGTGCGGGGCTCGGCCCATACAACACCTGCGGAACCCCGTCGGTGCCGCTACCTGCGCTTCAGGAGGAAAACCGCCTGCTCGCCCAGCAGGTTGGCGAGGCCGCCATGGCGATGCGCGACGACGCGGTCGGCGCGGTCGAGGATCATCGTGCGCTCGATGCTCACCCCGGTCTGCCGGCACAGCTCGACGAAGTCGGCGATGGTGCAGAAGTGGATGTTCGGCGTCTCCCACCACTGGTAGCCGAGCCGGTCGGTGACCGGCATGCGGCCCCGCAGCAGCAGTTGCGCGCGGATGCGCCAGTAGCCGAAGTTCGGGAACGACACGATGGCCCGCCGGCCGATGCGCACGAGCTGCTCCAGCACCGCGCGCGGCTGGCGCATGGCCTGCAAGGTCTGGCCCAGCACCACATAGTCGAAGGCGCCGTCCGGGTAGTCCTTGAGGTCGGTTTCGGCGTCGCCCTGGATCACCGACAGGCCCTGCTTCACGCAGCGGTGCACGCCGTCCATGCTCAGCTCGATGCCGCGGCCGTCAACGTCCTTCGTGTGCGTCAAGTGGTTGAGCAGCGCGCCGTCGCCGCAGCCGATGTCGAGCAGGCGCGAGCCGGGCTCCACCATCTCCGCCACCAGCCGCAGGTCAGTGCGGATGCTGGCCGGGCGGGCGGTGCCGTTAAGGCTGGGGGAGGTCACTGCGGTGCGCTCGTCGAGGATCGTCATGCGGTGTTGCCTCAGGCGATGCGGGCGCGGCGGCGGGCCATCAGGCCGCGGTGCTCGGCGCCGCCTTCCAGGAAGCCGCGGATGACCTGATGGAATTCCGGCTCGTCGAGCAGGAAGGCGTCGTGGCCCTTGTCGGTCTCCACCTCGACGAAGCTGACGTTCGCGGCCGCCGCGTTCAGCGCGTGCACGACGGCGCGCGACTCGCGCGTCGGGAACAGCCAGTCGCTGGAGAAGCTGACCAGGCAGAAGCGCACCGGCGTCGGCGCGCCGTTGTGCCGGAAGGCGTTGGTCAGCACGCCGCCGTGGTCCGCCGCCAGATCGAAGTAATCCATGGCGCGCGTGATGTAGAGGTAGGAGTTGGCGTCGAACCTCTCGACGAAGCTGATGCCCTGGTAGCGCAGGTAGCTTTCCACCTGGAAATCCGCGTCGAACCCGTAGGTGACGTTGGAGCGGTCCTGAAGGTTGCGGCCGAACTTGCGGTGCAGCGCCGTTTCCGACAGGTAGGTGATGTGCGCGGCCATGCGCGCCACCGCCAGCCCGCGCTGCGGCCGCTTGCCCTGCGTCAGGTAGTCGCCGCCGCACCAGTCCGGGTCGGCCATGGTGGCCTGCCGGCCCACCTCGTTGAAGGCGATGTTCTGCGCCGAATGGCGCGCCGCCGTGGCGATGGGGATGGCCGAGTACACCGCCTCCGGGTACGACACCGCCCATTGCAGCACCTGCATGCCGCCCATGGAGCCGCCGATGACGCTGAACAGCTGCTCGATGCCGAGGTGGTCGATCAGCAGCTTCTGCGCCCGCACCATGTCGCCGATGGTGATGACCGGGAAGTGCAGGCCATAGGGTTTGCCGGTGGCCGGGTCGATGTCCGCCGGGCCGGTCGAGCCCATGCAGCCGCCGATCACGTTGGAGCAGATGACGAAATAGCGGTCGGTGTCCACCGGCTTGCCGGGGCCGATCATCATCTCCCACCAGCCGGGCTTGGCCGTGACCGGGTGCTGCTCGACCACGTACTGGTCGCCGGTCAGCGCGTGGCAGACCAGGATGGCGTTGGAGCGGTCGTCGTTGAGCGTGCCGTAGGTCTGGTAGGCCACCGTGAACGGCCCGAGATCCAGACCGCTGTCGAGCCGCATCGGCCGCTCGACGCCCAGCGTGACACGCTTGCCGGGCAGGCATGCCGTGTCGACGGGGCCGATCGCGGAGGGCTTGGGGGCGGACATGGCGGACGCAAAAGCCTGTGCCAAAACGGGAGCGTAGAGGTACCGACCGGCGCTCGAAGGTGTCAACGTTTTCTTTGATTTTAGCGGCTTCGCGGACTACACCTATTCGCCTTCGCCAGACACGGTCCCCGCCAAAATGCCGCCCTCGAAAGCCCCCCTGGAAGACCTTCGCCGCGAGATCGACCAGATCGACAACCAGCTGCATGACCTGCTCATGCGGCGTGCCCAGGTGGTCGAGCGCGTCGGCGCCGCAAAGGGGGCCGGCGGCGTGTTCCTGCGCCCCGGCCGCGAGGCGGTGATCCTGCGCCGCCTGATGGCGCGCCACACCGGATCGTTCCCGGCCGCCGTCATCGTGCGCATGTGGCGCGAGATGATCTCGGCGCTCACCCGCCTGCAAGGCCCGTTCGCCGTCGCCGTCTACGCGCCGGAAGACCGCCGCGGATTCTGGGACGTGGCGCGCGACCATTACGGCAGCTTCGTGCCGATGACCGCCGTCAACACCCCCGTCGCCGCCGTGCGCGCGGTGTCGGAGGGCACGGCGACGGTGGGCATCGTCCCCTATCCGGCCGAGGACGACCGCGACCCCTGGTGGCGCTTCCTGGTGTCGTCGGACGGGCGGACGCCGCGCGTCGTGGCGCGCCTGCCGTTCGGTGGCCGCGGCAACGCCCGCGGCGAGGATCACGACGCGCTGGCCATCGCGCTGATCCCGCACGAGCCGACCGGCGACGACCGCACGCTGCTGGGCATCGAATTGGGCCGCGATCTCAGCCGCGGCCGGCTGAAGGAGACGCTGGAGTCGGCCGGTTTGCCGGCCGTGGGCTTCTGCACGTGGCATGGGCGCGAGCCGAACGGCGTCTCGATGCATCTGGTCGAGGTCGCCGACTTCGTCGACCCGCAGGACCCGCGCCTGTCGGCGCTGGTCGAGCGCCTGGGCGACATCCCGGCGCGGGTCAACACCATTGGCGGCTATGCCGTGCCGATGAGACTTCCCTGACGCTCCTTTTTCCAAGCGGGTTTCGAGACATGACCACGCCGACCGCGCCGGTGCCCCGTCCGGGCATCATGGACATCGCACCCTATATCGGCGGCGAGCACGCCGGTACGATCCGCCTCGCCTCCAACGAAGGCGCCCTGGGGCCGAGCCCCAAGGCCATGGAGGCCTACGCGCGGCTGGCCGGCACCATCCACCGCTACCCCGACGGCGGCTCGAACCAGCTGCGCGAGGCGCTGGCCAAGCGCTTCAACCTGGATTCCGGGCGCATCGTCTGCGGCGCCGGCTCGGACGAGCTGATCGGCTTGCTGGTGCGCTCCTACGCCGGGCCGGGCGACGAGGTGCTGTACAGCCAGCACGGCTTCCTCATGTACCCGATCGCCGCCAAGTCGGTGGGCGCCACGCCGGTGGCGGCGCCGGAGCGCGATCTGACGACCGACGTGGACGCCATGCTGGCGCACGTCACGCCGCGCACCAAGATCGTCTTCGTTGCCAATCCCAACAACCCGACCGGTACGTACCTGACCGGCGCGGATTTGGCCCGCCTGCACGCCGGCCTGCCGCCGACGACGCTGCTGGTCATCGACGCGGCCTACGCCGAGTTCGCCACGCAGGGCGACTATTCCTCGGGCGTCGAGCTGGTGGAGAAGCACGCCAACGTCGTGGTGACGCGCACCTTCTCCAAGATCTTCGCGCTGGGTTCGCTGCGTCTGGGCTGGTCCTATTCGTCGGCGGGCGTCGCTGATGTGCTGAACCGCGTGCGCGGGCCGTTCAACGTGTCGGGCGCGGCGCAGGCCGCCGGTGTGGCGGCGCTGGAGGACGCGGAGTTCCTGGAGCGCTCGCGCGCTCACAACGAGACGTGGCGGGCGTGGTTCGTCGGCGAGGCGCAGGCGCTGGGGCTGACCGTGCACCCGAGCATCGCCAACTTCGTGCTGGTGTCCTTCAAGGGCCAGCGCCCCGGCAAGGACGACGCCGAGGCGGCGCGCCTGTTCCTCAAGGACCGCAGCATCCTGGTGCGCCAGATGGGCGGCTATGGCCTGCCGGACTGCCTGCGCGTCACCATCGGCACCGAAGCCGAGATGCGCGCGGTGGTGGATGCGCTGAAGGGGTTTCTGGCGGGGTGATGCCTTATGCCCTCTCCCTCTACGAAGCAGGGAGAGGGCAGCGGCACTCCAGAAACTTTCCCTTGGCCCCCCGCCGCCCTGGTGCGGTAAAACCACCGCCTTCCGGATAGTCTCCGCCGAGGGTTTCACCACCATGACCGCAACCGCCGCCCCACTCTTCGACCGCATCGCCATCGTCGGCATCGGGCTGATCGGCTCGTCGCTGGCGCGCGCGGTGAAGGAATACGGGCTGGCGCACACCGTGGTCGGCAGCGACCGTAGTGAGGCCGTCTGCGCCAAGGCGCTGGAGCTGGGCTTTCTCGATCACGCCACGCCCGACCTCGCCGTTGCGGTGGAGGGGGCCGATCTCGTCATGCTGTGCGTGCCGGTCGGCGCCTGCGCCGAGGTGGCGGAGCGCATCGGCCCGCACCTCAAGCCCGGCGCCATCGTCAGCGACGTTGGCTCGGTGAAGATGGCGGTGCTGCGCGATGTCGGCCCGCACCTGCCGGAAGGCGTGCACCTCGTCCCAGGCCACCCGGTGGCGGGCACCGAGTATTCCGGCCCGGAGGCCGGCTTCGCCACGCTGTTCCAGGGCCGCTGGTGCATCCTGACGCCGCCGCCCGGCGTGCCGGAGGAGGTCGTCGAAAAGGTCGCTGAGCTGTGGCGGCGCTGCGGCTCGAAGCTGGAGGTGATGGAACCGGCGCACCACGACCGCGTGCTCGCCATCACCTCGCACCTGCCGCACCTGATCGCCTACACCATCGTCGGCACCGCGTCGGACCTGGAGGAGGACACCAAGTCCGAGGTCATCAAGTTCTCGGCCGGCGGTTTCCGCGACTTCACGCGCATCGCCGCGTCCGACCCGATCATGTGGCGCGACGTGTTCCTCAACAACCGCGAGGCGGTGCTGGAAATCCTCCAGCGCTTCACCGAGGATCTGACCGCCCTCCAGCGCGCCATCCGCTGGGGCGAGGGCGACACGCTGCAGGAAACCTTCACCAAGACCCGCGCCATCCGCCGCGGCATCATCGACGCCAAGCAGGCGTGATCCTCACCCGCCGAGCAGCGCTGCAATGCGCTCGGCGCCCACCGCGGCGGCGGCGTCCCAGGTGAACCGCTCCGCCATGTCCCTGGCCGCCGCAGTACCCAGAGGCCGCACGGACTCGAAATCATCGACAACCCGCCGCATCAGCGTGCGGAGGTGGGCGAAGTCCGGCTCCGCCCAGTCGCCGAAGGCGAAGCGGGGGATCGGGCAGCGCACGAGCGTGTGGTCCAGCAGCAGAGCATTGCCGGGGTGCGCGTAGGCCGTCGGGCCGCTCCAGTCGGTGACGATGGTCGGCAGGCCCGAGGCCATGGCCTCGGTGATCGGAAGCCCCCAGCCCTCGCCGCGCGTTGGCATCACGAAGGCGTCGCAGCTCCGGTACAGCCGGGCCATCTCCGCCCGGCTCGCGACCCAGTTGACGCGGCGCACCTGCCGCTCGCGCCCCCTCAACACCTGCTGGAGAAGGCGCTCGTCCTTTTCGTTGTCCGGCCGGCAGCTCAGCACCAGGACCGCCTCATCGCCGGAGAACTCGGCGGCGAACGCCTCGACGAGTTCGATGGAGCATTTGCGGTTTTCGAACTTGCCGACGGTGAGGAACTTGACCCTCGGGTCGGCCGATATCGCGGTGAAGGTGTCGCCCGCCGGGTGGAACAGCCCGGTGTCCACGCCTTCCGGCACAATATCGACCGCCGGGGCCGGAATGCCGTTCTCCACCAGCACGTCGCGACCCCAGGCGGTGGGAGTCCAGATGCGGTCCACGCCGTTCAGGATCGGGCGCCAGTGCTCGTGAATCCTGGTGGTCTCCCAGGCCAGGAAGCCGATCCGCGGGCCGGGGAAGAGCTTGCCGGTTTCCCACATGTCCGGCGCTCCGATGGCGATGCTGACCACCGGCCGGCCGGCGGCATGCCGGGTCAGGATGTCGCCGGCTGTCCTCCGCATTGCGGCGGCGTTCGGGGTGAAGGGACATCCCACGACCTCCATGCGTTTCGCCAGCGCGGTGCCGAAGGCGCGTGCGTGCTCGCCGAAGCCGCCTTCGAAGTCGAAGTGGCCGATCAGGACGACCAGCGGGTTCACCACCGTATCGTCGGCACCGGTGCCACCTTCAGCGGGCCGACGAACAGGCCGCGGTACTGGATGGTCAGCGGCGCCTTGATGACCGGCTGGCCGTCCTCGTCCGGCCGGGCCAGCATGCCGACGACGCTGCGGGCGATGTTCATCTCGTTGGGCTTCAACTGGTCCTGCAACGCCGTCAGCACCTGCGCCGCGCCGCGGACCTCGGCCGTCATCGTCGCCAGGGGCTGCAAGTCCTTGTCCAGCGCCAGCGTGCCGTTGACCACCATTTTCAGCGGCCCCCAGTCCAGCGCCGCCCGGTCCACCTCCACCGTGCCGCCGTCGCGGCTCCAGGCCGCGAGGCTGTCCGGCTGGACCTGCGGCGGCCGGCCCTGCACGCGCAGCACCACCGCCAGACGATGCACCACGCTGCCCAGACCGGCCGGCGGCGCGCCGGGCAGCTGCATGTCGCTCACCGTCAGAGTGGCGCCCAGGCCGGTCTGCTGGTGGTCGGCCGGCGGCTCGGGCGGTTGGGTCAGCGTCACCTCCAGCCCGGCGGCGGTGAACACCGGGTTGCCGGGCACCTCGGGCGCCAGCGTGGCGCCGGGGAAGGTCAGCCGGCCCTCCAGCGGCGTGCCCGTGCCGGACATCATGAGGTAGCCGGCGCCGCCGCTCTTCGCCGCCAGTTCCACCGGCGCGCCGACATGGGGGGCGACGCGCAGGCGCTGTTCGCCGGGCAGGGTGATGTCGACCCGCGCCGGGTCCCACAGCGGCGCCTCGGCGACGATGGCCGGGCCGCGCCAGTCCAGGCCGCGCACCGCCACCCGCGCGTCGGTGGCGGTGGCGCGCACCAGCAGCGGGAAGCCGCGCACCGTCAGGTCCTTGTACTCCACGGTGGCGCCTTGTGCGCGTTGCGCCTCGGCCCAGGCGAGCAGGCCGCGCTCGACGGTGCCGGCGACGATCCACCACGCCACGCCCCATGCCGCGAGCGCCGCGACGGCGAAGACCGCGGCGGCGATGGTCAAACGCTTGGAGAGCTTCATCGGTGGCAAATTCCGGTCTGTGAGGGTCCTGTTATAGCCCCCATATGCAGAGCGTGCTAGGTTCGACCCGTCGGCGCCGTCAGGTGCCCTCCGCGACTTGCGCAGGCCAATGCTGCTCGACACGCGATGCCTCCAGGCCGAGGTTCCGGCCGCCGAATCCGCCCATAAGCCGGCGCCCGCCTGGGCCGCCGACATTCCCGTCGCCGCCGGTTCCGAGCTGTGGGTGTTCGCCTACGGCTCGCTGATGTGGCACCCCGGCTTCCCTTCGGGCGAGCAGCGCATGGCGGTGCTGCACGGCTATCACCGGCGCTTCTGCGTCGCCTCGCACCGCTACCGCGGCACGCCGGAGCGGCCAGGGCTGGTGCTTGGGCTCGACCGCGGCGGCTCGTGCCGCGGCATGGCGTTCCGGGTCGAGGCCGGGCACGTGCCGGCGACGCTCGACTATCTGTGGGAGCGGGAGATGATCAACCGCACCTACCGGCCGAAGCTGTTGCCCGTGCATCTCGGGGGCGAAAGGCGCATCGTCGAGGCCTGCACCTTCGTGGTCGACCGCGAGCACTCGCAATACTGCCCCTGCCTGGACGAGGCGGTGATGGCCGAGCGCATCGCCTGCTGCGCCGGTGAGCGCGGCCCGAACGTCGAATACCTCGTCAACACCGTGGAGCATCTGGAACAGCTGGGCATCCGCGACGCCCGCCTGTCCGCGCTGATGCACGAGGTGAAGCGGCGCGTCGGCGGTGCTTAGGGACGCGGTCCTGGCGCCGGATGAAACGCTATGAAACGCTATGAAACGCGATTCCGTTGAGTGTTGCATCCGTTCGGCGTTGGTATGAGACGTTGTGAGACGTATTTTTGCCGTCCGTCTCGTCCGCTCTGCAGCGTGGGGGTAGGCTCCCCGTCGGGGACTTTTATCCTAGCGCGAGCGGCCGGCAAGAGCAAGCGCGGCGGTTCGATCCAACGCGCAAAGCGCTTCAGCGGCCCTCCAGCAGCGCGCGGTTCCCGGCGACCAGTTCGATCAGGAAATCCATGGCGGCGCGCACCGGTGCTGCCCGGCGCAGGTCGGGGTGGACGAGCAGCCACAACTCCCGCGCCGCCGGGGCCGCGTCGGCGGGCAGCCGCACCAGTCCGGGATCGGGATCGCCGAGGAAGCAGGGCAGCGCCGCCACGCCCAGCCCGGCGCGCGCCGCCGCGAACAGGCTGGCAAGGTCGTTGGCACGGAACACCACCGGACGGTCGCCGGCAACCGCCAACAGCCAGCGCTGCTGCGGCACGTGGTCGAGGCTGTCGTCGTAGGCGACGAACTCCCACGCCGCGTCCGCCCGCTCCGCCAGATAGCCGGCGTCGGCATACAGCGCGTAGGCCATGCTCCCCAGCTTGCGGGCGACCAGCCCTGGGTCTTCGGGGGCCTGAAGGCGGATCGCCAGATCGGCCTCGCGCCGGCTCAGGCTGATGGCACGGCTGTCGCCGATCAGTTCCAGCACCACCTGCGGGAAGCGGCGGCGGAACGGCGCCAGCCGCGGAGCCAGGAGCGCGCTGGCGACCACCGGCGGGGCTGACAGGCGCACGCTGCCCGATGGCGCGTCGGATTGGCCGCGGGCGAAGCGCTCGATGGCGAAGGCGTCCTCCTCCAACCGGCCGGCGAGGTCGGCCACCCGCTCTCCCGCCTCGGTGAGCGCGTAGCCGCGCGGCAGCCGGTCGAACAGGCGCACGCCCAGTTCGGCCTCCAACGCCGAGACGCGCCGGGAGACGGTGGTGTGGTCCACGCGCAGGCGGCGCGAGGCGGCGGACAGGCTGCCGCTGCGGGCCAGTTCGGCGAAGAAGCGCAGGTTTTCCCAGTCCATGGATCTGTGTGTTTTTGCGCAGAGAGTGCGCAAGGATGCCGGATTTCCGTGCATCGCGCCACGGATTAGCGTGCCTCCAGAAACCAGACTGAGGAGACACGCCATGATCCAGGCCGTTCGCATCCACGAGACCGGCGGGCCGGACAATCTGCGGGTGGAGAGCGTCGATCTGCCGCCGCCCGGCCCCGGTGAGGTGCGGCTGCGCCACGCCGCCATCGCCGTCAATTATGTCGATGTTTACCATCGCACCGGGCTCTACCCGTTGCCGGCGTTGCCCGCGACCATCGGCGTGGAAGGGGCGGGGACCATCGAGGCCGTCGGCCCCGGCGTGCACGACCTGTCCGTCGGCGACCGGGTCGCCTGGGCCGGACTGCCGGCCGGCGGTTATGCCGAAGCGCGCAACATCCCGGCCGAACGCGTCCTGCGTCTGCCCGAGGGGGTGGACGAGCGCACCGCCGCGTCGATGCTGCTGCGCGGCATCACCGTGCACATGCTGCTGACGCGCGTGCTGCCGGTGGGCGAGGGGAGCACGCTGCTGGTGCACGCGGCGGCCGGCGGGCTGGGGCTCGTGCTGACGCAGTGGGCCAAGCGGCTGGGCGCGACCGTCATCGGCACGGTCGGCAGCACGGAGAAGGCGGAGGTCGCCAAGGCGCATGGGCTGGGCCACGCCATCCTCTATCGGGAGGTCGATTTCGCGGCGGCGGCGCGGGAGTTGACGGACGGGAAGGGCGTGGACTTCGCGGTGGACGGCATCGGCGGCGACACGTTGAGGCGCAGCCTCGACGCCGTGCGGCCCTTCGGCGTCGTGGCAAGCGTCGGGCAGGCCGGTGGCGCGATTCCGCCGCTCGACGTGGGGGATCTGGGGCCACGGCGCTCGCTGTCGCTGGCGCGGCCAAGCGTCTTCGGTTATCTCGGCGATCTCGCCACCTACCGCCGGGCGGGGGCGGAGGTGCTGGCCTTGGCGGCGGAGGGGCTGCGGGCCGGGCCGGTCACGGCGCTGCCGCTCGGCGAGGCCGCCGCGGCGCATCGCATGCTGGAAAGCCGCGGGTCGACCGGGGCGCTGGTGCTGATCCCGTGAAGCTGACGGCCTGAAGCTGATCCCCTGACAGCGGGGGGCGGAGGTGCCATATTCGGCCAATGCTTCGCCCCCTCCTCGCCCTTGCGGCGCTCCTTCTCGCCGGGCCGGCGTTCGCGGCCGGCGTGCGGCACGATCTGGACGTTACTCTCGACCCGCCGGCGCGGCGGCTGGAGGTGCACGACCGCATGGCGCTGCCGCCCGGCCCGCACACCCTGATGCTGGCGCCGGAGTTGACGGTCGCCGAGGCGACGGCCGGCGGGCAGCCGCTGCCCTTCGAGCGCCGGGGCGCGAGTCTGACACTCACCGTGCCAGCGGCGGGCGAGGTCACGCTGCGCTACGCCGGCACGCTGGCGGCGCTGACGCCCGAGCACAAGGGCGGCGGTGCGGCGGCCGGCGAGGACGGCGCCTATCTGCCGGGTGGTCCGGCGTGGCTGCCGCTGGCCGATGACGAGCCGCCGACGTGGCGGCTGGCGGTGCGGGTGCCGGCGCCGTTCGTCGCGGTCGCCACCGGTGCCTTGCTGGAGGAGAGCCGGGAGGGCGGCTACCGCGCCGTCTTCGCCGAGGACCGCGCCGTCGAGGCGCCCTCGCTGTTCGTCGGCAAGTGGGAGGTGCGCGAGCGCATGGACGGCGCGCTCCGCCTGCGCACCTATTTCGAGCCGGATCTGAACGGGCTGTCCGACGACATTCTCGACGTGACGCAACGGTCCATCGACACGGATTCCACGCGCATCGGCGCGTACCCGTTCGCCGGGTTCGCGGTGGTGTCGGCGCCGCTGCCCGTGGGGCTGGGGTTTCCGGGGCTGACCTACATCGGCCGGACGGTGCTGCCGTTGCCCTTCGTGCGCGGCCAGTCGCTGGCGCACGAGATCCTGCACGACTGGTGGGGCAACGGCGTGCGGGTGGACTATGAACAGGGCAACTGGTGCGAGGGGCTGACCACCTACATGGCCGACTACGCCGCCGCCGAGGCGCGCGGGAGCCAGGCGGCGCAGGCCATGCGGCTGGACTGGCTGCGCGATTACGCGGCCCTGCCGGCGGAGCGCGACACCCCCGTCAGCGCCTTCAAGTCCAAGGTGCACGACGCCTCGCAGGTGGTCGGCTACGGCAAGGTGGCAATGATCTTCCACATGCTGCGCGCCGAGCTGGGCGAGGAGGCGTTCGCGGCGGGGCTGCGGCGCTTCTGGCAGGAATACGTCTTCAAGGACGCGGGCTGGAGCGACCTGAAGCGGGTGTTCGAGGAGGCGGCGGGGCGCGATCTCGGGCCGTTCTTCGCGCAATGGGTGGAGCGGGCCGGCGCGCCGGTGCTGCACCTGTCCGCCGCCTCGCAGCAGGGCGACCGGCTGTCGGTGACGCTGCGCCAGGACCAGCCGGTCTACGCGCTGTCGGTGCCGGTGGTGGTGGAGACCCTGACCGGCGTGCAGCGCCATATCGTGCGTTTGGACGGACGCGAGACGTCGGTCACCCTGCCGGTTGCCGGGACGCTGAAGTCGGTGGCGGTCGATCCCGGTTCCGACCTGTTCCGCCGGCTGGCGCCCGGCGAGGCGCCGCCGACGTTGCGCGACGTGACGCTGGACGGCGCCACCAACGTGGTGGTCGCCGCCGAAGGGGAGGCGGCCGAGGCCGGCCGTGCGCTGGCCGAGCGGCTGATGGACCGCAAGGTGCGCCTCGTCGGCCCCGACCGCACCGACCCGGCGCAGCCGCTGGCGCTGATCGGCACGTCCGAGGCGGTGGAGCGGCTGCTGCGCGCCTACCGGCTGGAGGCGCCGGCCAGTCTTGCCGGGCGCGGAACGGCGCGGGTGTGGACGGCGCGCAGCGCGCAGGGCAAGCCGGTCCTGGTGGTCGAGGCGGCGGACGGTGCGGCGCTCGGGGCGCTGTTGCGGCCGCTGCCGCACTACGGCCGGCAGAGCTGGCTGGTGTTCGAGGGCGGCAAGGTCACTGAGCGCGGCGTCTGGCCGGCGGGTGATAGCCCGCTCAAGAAGCGATTCGACTAACCCTTCCGGGGTGCCGCGCACCTTGGTTGGATCGACTGTCCCGCTACCGCTGTTGAAGCGGAGACGAAACGCATTCGCATGCAGAATGCGCCTTGCGGGAGAGAAGAGATGTCAGGGAAGTCGAAAACGGGTCGTTTGTGCGTTTTTGGGCTCGGTGCGGCGGCTCTCATGGCGTTGACCACGCCGGTCATGGCCAATCCGGGCGACACCTACACCATCACCGGCGACCGCGTGAACGTGCGCGCGGCGCCGTCCGACCGCGGTTCGATCCGCACCACGGCGCGGCGCGGCGACGAGCTGCTGGAACTGCGCCAGGAAGGGTCCTGGACCGGCGTGCGCGTCCTGCGCACCGGCGAGGAGGGCTGGGTGTTCTCCGACCTGCTGCGCCAGCGCTCGGCCAGCACGCTGGGCAGCGGCGGCAGCGGCGAGGGGCGGGGCAGCTTCGCCCGCTACTCGTCGGGCTTCGACCGGCTGGTCGGCCGCGTCAACGACGAGCTGGGCTACAAGTTCGCCGACCGCATCGAGCAGGGCGAGAACGGCCTGCTGCGGGTGACGCCGACCCAGGAGTGGCTGTTCAACACCAGCCGCGAGGCCAAGATCTACGCGGCCATGGCGCTGTACGAGATGTGGAAGAACCACAACAACGGCCGGCCGGTGAGCTTGGCGCTGGGGGCGCGGGGCCAGAACCCGATCTCCATCGAGGACGGATCCGACGGCCCGATCATGGACCTGCCGGCGTTGGTGGGCGGGTCGCGGTAGAGTAAGCCCTCTCCCGTCCCGGGAGAGGGTGGCGCCGTGAGGCACCGGGTGAGGGTGAGGATGCTTGGATTTACCCTCACCCTCCCGCTTCGCGGGCCCCTCCCTCTCCCGGGGCGGGAGAGGGAAATTAATCACAACCCCGCCACTTGGCGCCGCAGGGACTTCAGCTCGTCGAAGCGCTTGGTGACGTCGCGCAGGATGGCGGCCATGCCGAGCATGGCGCCGGCCTCGTCCTTCAGCGGCACGATGGTGAACTCCACCGAGATGCGCCGGCCGTCCTTGGTCAGCGCCGGCACCGACAGCAGGTCGCCGCTGCCGTAGCGGCTTTGCCCGCTCGCCATCACCGCGTCGTAGCCCTTCCAGTGCACGGCGCGCTGCTTTTCCGGGATGATCAGGTCCAGCGACTGACCGAGCGCTTCGGCCGCCGTAAAGCCGAAGACCCGCTCGGCCCCGGCGTTCCACAGGCGGATCGCCCCGTCGCGGTCGGAAAAGATGACCGCTTCGGCCTCACCCTCCAGCACCGCGAGGCCAAGGCGTTGCAGAATTTCAGGGTCCATGGTGCTCACCCGCGTTGTTTGCCGTGGGCAGCGATATGTCGCCCCTGAGGATCACCGTCAATTCAGACCTTTGGCCGCTGATCGCCGTTATGGCTGCTGCAAGGCGGTGGACCACGCGGTGATCTGGGCCGCCGACATCACCTGCACCTGCGATGCGGTGATGGCGTTAGCCTGGGATTTCGACATGGAGAGGATGTTCGTGGTCGTCAGGCCGGTGATCTGGTTGTTCGTCAGGCTGCCGATCTGCGACGTGGACAGCACGGTGACCTGGGTCGTCGTCAAGCCGGCGATGACGTCGCGGCTCAGCGCCGCCACCTGGGTGGTGCTCATCATCGCGATCTCGCCGTAGGGCAAGCCCGAGAACTGTGTCGACGTCAGCGCCCCGAGCTGAGCCCCGGACAGGGTCCCGAGCTGCGTCGTCGTCAGCGCGCCGATGTCGTCGGCGGTCAGTCCGGTCATGGCGCTGGTGGTCAGCGCTCCGATCTGGGTGGTCGCCAGCGAGGCGATCTGGGTGGTGGTCAGCGTGCCCACCTGGGTGGCGGTCAGACCGGAAATCTGGGCGGCCGACAGCGAGAGGGTGCCGCTGGCGCCGATCGATTCCACCTGCGTCATCGTCATCGCGCCGATCTGCGACGCCGACAGGGCGTCGGTCTGCGTGGTCGTCAGCGAGCTGATGTCGGTGGTGCTCAGCCCCGCCACGGCGGTGGCGCTCAAGGCGCCGACCTGGGTGGCCGACAGTTCGCCGATGTCGGTGGTGCTCAGCCCGGTCAACTGGGTGGAGGTCAGGCCGGCGACCTGCGTTGCGGACAGCGCGGCCACCTGGGTCGACGACAGGTTCGAAACGTTGGTGGCGGTCAGCCCGGACAAGGCGGCGGCGCTCAAGGCGCCGACCTGGGGGACGGACAGCGTGGCGACCTGCGTGGTCGCCAGCGCCCCGAGCTGGGTGGCCGTCAGGCCGGAGACCTGGGTGGTCGACAGCTGGCCGAGGTCGGTGGTGTCCAGCACCCCCACTTGCGTCGCCGTCAGCCCGCCGAGCTGGGCCGCCGTCAGGGCGCCGATCTGCGTGCTCGTCAGGGTGTCGATGTTGGCGGTGCTCAAGCCCGCCACGGCGCTGGCGCTCAGGGCGCCGACCTGGGTGGCCGACAGCTCGCCGATGTCGGTGGTGCTCAGCCCGGTCAGCTGGCTGGAGGTCAGGCCGGCGACCTGCGTCGTGGACAGCGCGGCGACCTGGGTCGACGACAGCTTCGAAACGGCCGCGGAGCCCAGCGCGCCGAGCTGGGACGAACTCAACGTGCCGAGCTGGGTGGATGACAGGACCGCGATCTGGGGCGCCGTCAGGGCGCCGGCCTGGGTCGTCGTCAGGCCGGTGATCTGGGTGGTCGTCAGACTGGAGATCTGCGTGGTGTTGAGCGCCCCCACCTGGGTGGCGGCCAGCGCCGAGACGTTGGTCGACGACAGCCCGCCGAGCTGTGTCGTGCTCAGCACCGCGATCTGCGTGGTGTTCAGCGCGCCGAGGCCCGTCGTCGACAGCGTCCCGATCTGGGTGGCGCTCAGCACCGACACCTGGGAGGTGCCCAGCTCGCCGACGTCGGTGGCGGTCAGCGCACCCAACTGGGTGGTGCCCACGCCGGCAAACTGCGTGGTGGTCAGCGCGCCGACTTGAGTGGCGTTCAGGGCCGAGAAGCCCGTCGTCGACAGCCCCCCGATCTGGGTGGAGGTCAGCACCGACAACTGCGTGGTGGTCAGCTCCCCGGCCTGGGTGGCGGTCAGCGCACCGACCTGGGTGGTCGTCAGACCGGCGATCTGCGTCGTCGACAAGGCATCGACCTGGGCGGTCGACAGCGCCGCCACCTGATTTGCGTCCAGGCCTTTGATCTGGGTGGTCGACAGCGTCTTGATGTCGGTGGTGTCCAGCACGCCGACCTGGGTCGTGGTCAGGGCGCCGACTTGGACGGCGGTCAAGCTGGTGAACTGGGTGGTCGACAGCGCGTCGATGCTGGTGGTGGTGAGCGCGCCCACCTGTGTCGTGGTCAGGGCGCCGACCTGGGTGGCCGACAGCTCGCCGATGTCGGTGGTGGTGAGCGCGCCGAGTTGTGTGGTGCTGAACCCCTTGACCTGGGCCGCCGACAGCACGGAAACCTGGGTGCTGGTCAGCCCGGACAGGTTGGTGGTGCTCAGCGCCCCGAGCTGGGTGGCGCTCAACGCGCCGAGCTGGGTGGTGGTCACGCCGCCGAACTGGGTGGTGGTCAGCGCTGCCACCTGGGTGGTGGTCAGGCCCTTGGCCTGGGTGGCCGACAGCCCGCCGATGTCGGTGGCGTTCAGCAGGCCCACCTGGGTGGTGGTGAGCGCGCCGATCTGCATCGCCGACAGGGCGGTCAACTGCGTCGTCGACAGGGTGTCCACCTGGGCGGTCGACAGCGCCGTCACCTGGGTGGTGGTCAGGCCCTTGAGCTGCGTCGTCGTCAGGCCGGTGACGTCGGTGGTGTCCAGCACGCCGACCTGGGTGGTGGTGAGCGCGCCGATCTGGGCGGCGGTCAAGCCGGCGAGCTGGGTGGCCGACAGCGAGTCGATGTCGGTGGTGGTGAGCGCGCCCAACTGAGTGGCGGTCAGCGCGCCGACCTGGGTGGCCGACAGCTCGCCGAGATCGGAGGTGCTCAGCGCGCTGATCTGGGTGGTGCTGAGCCCCTTGACCTGCGTCGCCGACAGCACGGAAACCTGGGTGGAGGTCAGTGCGAACAGGTTGGTGGTGCTCAGCGCCCCGAGCTGGGTGGCGCTGAGCGCGCCGAGCTGGGTGGTGGTCAGGCCGCCGAACTGCGTGGTGGTCAGTGCTCCCACCTGGGTGGTGGTCAGGCCCTTGGCCTGGGTGGCGGTCAACGCACCGATGTCGGTGGCGTCCAGCACGTCCAGTTGGGTCGTGGTCAGCGCGCCGATCTCGGCAGAGGTCAGGCCGGCCAACTGCGTTGTCGACAGGGTATCGACCTGGGCGGTCGACAGCGCCGCCACCTGGGTGGTGGTCAGGCCCTTGAGCTGTGTCGTCGTCAGGCCGGTGATGTCGGTGGTGTCCAGCACGCCGACCTGGGTGGTGGTGAGCGCGCCGATCTGGGCGGCGGTCAAGCCGGCAAGCTGGGTGGCCGACAGCGCGTCGATGCTGGTGGTGGTGAGCGCGCCCACCTGGGTGGCGGTCAGCGCGCCGACCTGGGTGGCCGACAGCTCGCCGAGATCGGAGGTGCTCAGCGCGCTGATCTGGGTGGTGCTGAGCCCCTTGACCTGCGTCGTCGACAGCACGGAAACCTGGGTGGAGGTCAGTGCGAACAGGTTGGTGGTGCTCAGCGCGCCGAACTGGGTGGCGCTCAGCGCGCCGAGCTGGGTGGTGGTCAGGCCGCCGAACTGCGTGGTGGTCAGCGCTCCCACCTGGGTGGTGGTCAGGCCCTTGGTCTGGGTGGCGGTCAACGCACCGATGTCGGTGGCGTCCAGCACATCCAGTTGGGTGGTGGTCAGCGCGCCGACCTGGGTCGAGGTCAGGCCGGCCAACTGCGTTGTCGACAGGGTGTCGATTTGGGCGGTCGACAGCGCCGCCACCCGGCTCGTACTCAAGCCCTGGAGTTGGGTGGTGGTCAGCGCGCCGATGTCGGTGGCGTCCAGCACGCCCAACTGGGTCGTGGTCAGCGCGCCGATCTGGGCGGCAGTCAAGCCGGTGAGCTGTGTGGTCGACAGCGCGTCGATGTCGGTGGTGGTGAGCGCGCCGACCTGGGTGGCGGTCAGCGCGCCGACCTGGGTGGCCGACAGTTCGCCGAGATCGGAGGTGCTCAGCGCGCTGATCTGGGTGGTGCTGAGCCCCTTGACCTGCGTCGCCGACAGCACGGAAACCTGGGTGGAGGTCAGCCCGGACAGGTTGGTGGTGCTCAGCGCGCCGAGTTGGGTGGCGCCCAGCGCGCCGAGCTGGGTGGTGGTCAGGCCGCCGAACTGGGTGGTGGTCAGCACTCCCACCTGGGTGGTGGTCAGGCCCTTGGTCTGGGTGGCGGTCAGCGCGCCGATGTCGGTGGCGTCCAGCACGTCCAGTTGGGTTGTGGTCAGCGCGCCGACCTGGGTCGAGGTCAGGCCGGCCAACTGCGTCGTCGACAGGCTGTCGATCTGAGCGGTCGACAGCGCCGCCACCCGGCTCGTGCCCAAGCCCTGGAGTTGGGTGGTGGTCAGCGCGCCGATGTCGGTGGCGTCCAGCACGCCCAACTGGGTGGTCGTCAGCGCGCCGATCTGCGCGCTTGACAGGGCGGTCAACTGCGTCGTGGACAGGGCATCGACCTGTGTGGTCGACAGCGCCGCCAGCTGCGTCGCTGCCAGGGCCTTGGTCTGGGTGGTGCTCAGCGCGCCGATGTCGGTGGCGTCCAGCACGCTCAATTGGGTGGTCGTCAGCGTGGTGACTTGGGCGGCGGTCAGGCCGGCGATCTGGGTGTTGGACAGCGCATCGACGCTGGTGGTGGTGAGCGCGCGGAGTTGGGTGGCGTACAGCGCGCCGAGTTGGGTGCTGGTCACGCCCTCCAGTTGGACCGTGGTCAGCGCTCCCACCTGGGTGGTGGTCAGGCCCCTGGCCTGGGTGGTGGTCAGCGCGCCGATGTCGGTGGCGTCCAGCACGCTCAATTGGGTGGTGGTCAGCGCGCCGATCTCGGTCGAGGTCAGGCCGGCCAACTGCGATGTCGACAGGGTGTCGATCTGGGTGGTCGACAGCGCCGCCACCCGGCTCGTGGTCAGGCCCTGGAGCTGGGTGGCGGTCAGCGCGCCGATGTCGGTGGCGTCCAGCACGCCCAACTGGGTGGTGGTCAGCGCGCCGATCTGCGCGCTCGACAGGGCGGTCAACTGCGTCGTGGACAGGGCATCGACCTGCGTGGTCGACAGCGCCGCCGTCAGGGTCGCCGTCAGGGCCTTGAGCTGGGTCGTCGTCAGCGCACCGATGTCGGTGGTGTCCAGCGCGCTCAACAGCGTCGTCGACATTCCGCTGATCTGGGTGGCGCTCAAGCCCGCCACCAGGGTGTCGGACAGCGAGTCCACGCTGGTGGTGCTGAGCGCGCTAAGCTGGCTGGCGCTCAGCGCGCTGAGCTGCGTGGTGGTTAGGCCGCTGAACTGGGTGGTGGTCAGCGCCGCCAGCTGGGTCGTCGTCAGGGCCCTGGTCTGGGTCGTTGTCAGCGCGCCGATGTCGGTGGCGTCCAGCACATCCAGTTGGGTGGTGGTCAGTGCGCCGATCTGCGTGGTCGTCAGGCCGGTGATCTGCGTCGTGGACAGCGCATCGAGCTGGGCGGTCGACAGCGCCGCTATCAGGGTTTTGCTCAGGCCCTTGAGCTGGGTGGTCGTGAACCCCGCCATGTCGGTGGTGTCCAGCACGTCCAGCTGGGTGGTCGTCAGCAAGCCGAGCTGGGTGGCCGTCAGGCCAGCCAGCTGCGTGGCGGAAAAGGCGTTGAGATCGGTCGTGCTGAAAGCCTGGAGCTGCGCTCCGTTCAGCACCGAGATCTGCGACGGGCTGAAGGTGATCTGAGTGTAGTCCAGGGCCTGGATCTGGGTCGACGTAAACCCTGTCATCTGGGTTTTCGTCAGCGCTCCGAGCTGCGCCGTCGACAGCACGCTGAGCTGTACCGTGGTGAGCCCGCTGATCCCCGCCGCCGTCAGGGACGCCATGTTCGTCGTCGACAGTGCCTGGATCGCCGTCGTCGAGAGCGCCGAAACTTGCAGCCGGGACAGGTACGAGATGGAATTGACTGTCATGGCGGCGTGACCCGGCTGGTGGCTGACGGCATCGCTGCCGCCTGGAGATCCCGGCGTGTCTGACCCACGATGCGCTCAGGCTTGTCGAGGTACCTCGTGCGGTATTTCACCACCTTGGCGACGACAATGCCAGCCTTCAGCTTGGCGGTGGCAACGATGTCGCGCATCCCGGAGGGACCGACCGCCCCAGGGGTTGAGGAACTGATCGTCGCCACGGCGGCTCTCCCTCGCCATTCTTCACGTGCACGATAGAAGTTGAATGGTTTAGGTTGTGTTAATTCGCTGGTGGCGGCGGCTTGGCGGCTGAATTCCGAAGCGTCCGAAACGTTTGGTGGTGAACGGTCGCGCCCGTGCATCTCGGGCGCTGGGGCCGTGATGGCGTTACTGCGCGATCAGCAGGAATACCCCCCGGCCGAGATACACGGACCCGGTCAGCACGACCAACCGTTGGCTCCAGGTGCGGAACTGGGCGTCGGTCATGCTGTCGAGCAGGCGGCGCGACAGGTTCGTGCCCAGGACCGCCATGGCGATGCACAGCAGCGTCGCCGGGATCTCCGCCGCTTCCGATGCCGATCCGGCAACCAGTGAGCCGAAATACACCGCTTTGAACAGGTGGCCGAAGACCTGCACGATGGCCTTGGTGGCGACGATGCTCTGGCGGGGCAGGCCGGACTTCACGAAGAACACGTCCAGCAGCGGCCCGGAGATGCCGGCGATCAGTTGCACTCCCATGCACAAGGCACCCGCCGCCACGCTGTGACCGCGCCGCGTCACGTTCGGCGACCAGTGGGCCGGGACCGCCAGCGCCATGTACGGCGACAGGCCCAGCACGATCAGCGACACCGCGTTGTCGGGCACGTAGCGGACCAGGGCAAAGACGGCGACCGCCACGGCTCCGCCAAGGAGATACTGAGCCACGATGCCCCACACCACGTGCCGGCGCCACAGCCACGCCCGCCAGCCGTTGGAGGTCATCTGCGTGATGCCGTGCAGCAGCATCGCCGAGGTCACCGGCAGCATCGTCAGCAGAATGCCCATCAGCACCATGCCGCCCGCCATGCTGAACAGGCCGGACAGGAACGAGGTCAGCAACACGGCCAAGCCCAGGCCCGCGGTCAGGGGTAACGTCAGCATCGCTCACCACTCAACTTTTCTTGAGGCTGTGCACCGACGGTGGCACGGCCGAGCTTGCGCGACAAACGGCATTGTCTGATGCTTAGCCTCAGGAAATGTTGGGCTTGGGGGAGCCGGCCGGATGCGGCGCCTGCCTTCACTGAATGCCCTGCGCGCGTTCGAAGCCGCGGCGCGGCATGGCAGCTTCACCGGGGCGGCCGGGGAACTGAACGTTTCCCAGGCCGCCATCAGCCGCATGGTCCGTCTTCTGGAGGAGCGGCTGGGCTTTCCCCTGTTCGAGCGCCGGGCCAACGCCTTGGCGCTGACCGACCGGGGGCGCGCGCTGCAACCGGGCCTGACCGGCGCGTTCGATGCGATGGCGCTCAGCATCGAGCAGGCCATCGCCCTGCGCGCCGGCCCGGTGCTGACCGTCGGCGTCGGCTCCACCTTCGCCGTACGGTGGCTCATTCCGCGGCTGTCGGGGTTCCACGCCGGCCATCCGGATGTGGAGGTCCGCATCGCCACCGGCGGGGCCGGCATGCCGATCCGCGAGGACTGGACCTGCGCGGTGCTGTTGGGGGACGGGCATTGGCCGGGTTATGAGGCGGAGCCGCTGTTCACCGCCGGCATGCTGCCGGTCTGCGCGCCCGCCCTGGCGCGGACGCTGCGCCGGCCGGAGGATCTGCTCACGGCGACGCTGCTGTCCGTCTCGCTCTGGTCGGACGACTGGCCGCACTGGTTCGCCGCGGCCGGATTGTCGCCGCCCGCGGCCAAGGGGCCGTCGTTCGGCAGCTACGCCATGGCCTTGCAGGCGGCGCTCGACGGGGTGGGGGTGACGCTGGGGGTGCAGCCCTACATCGTCGACGATGTGGCGGCGGGCCGGCTGGTCACGCCCTTCCCGTTCGCCGTGCCCATGGGGCGGGCGTGGTATCTGGTGTCACGCCCGGCCCGGCACGGCGATCCGGGCTTCGCCGCCTTCCGCACCTGGCTGCGCACGATCGCGGCGGCGGAATCGGACGCACACGGGAGCGGCTAGCCAGAGCATTTCGAATAGCCGCATTCCGTGCAGAGGTCGCAGCCCTCCTGCCGGATCAGGCTTGGCTGGCCGCATTTCGGGCACTGCGCGGCGCGCGGTGCGGCCGGTCCGTCAGGCAGCGGGTCGGGTTGCGGGCTGCCGGCCACCTTGCGCCGTGCGCCGGCGTCCATACCCTCGCGCTCTTCGGGCAGGAAGCCGGTCGCTTTCATGTGCTTCTCGATGACGTCGCCGATGGCCGCCAGCAGCGACGGCACGTAGCGCCCCTGCATCCAGGCGCCGCCGCGCGGGTCGAACACCGCCTTCAGTTCGTCCACCACGAAGCTGATGTCGCCGCCGCGCCGGAACACCGCCGAGATCATCCGGGTCAGCGCCACCGTCCAGGCGTAGTGCTCCATGTTCTTGGAGTTGATGAACACCTCGAACGGCCGGCGCCGGCCGCCCTCGATGATGTCGTTGATGGTGATGTACATGGCGTGGTCGCTGTCCGGCCAACGCACCTTGTAGGTCTCGCCGGGCAGCGATTCCGGCCGGTCCAGCGGCTTGGTCATGTAATGGACAACGGCACCGGCCTCGGCGCGTTCCGGGGTGGGCTCGGCCGGGGATTCGGGCGAGGGCAGGGCGGGGGCGGGCTTCGCCTCCTCCTTTCTCACCGCCAGCACGGCGCCGGTCACCGCGTTCGGGCGGTAGGTGGTGCAGGCCTTGCAACCCAGCGCGTAGGCCTGCCGGTAGACGTCCTTGAACGCTTCGAAGGGCAGATCCTCCGGGCAGTTGATCGTCTTGGAGATGGAACTGTCCACATGGCGCTGCGCCGCCGCCTGCATGACCACGTGTTCGCTCGGCGTCAGCGACTGCGCGTTCACGAACCAGTCCGGCAGCGGGGCGTCGTCGCCGAAGCGGGCGCGGAACAGCCGGTAGGCGTGGTCGCTGACCTCCTCCGTGCGCCGCGTGCCGTCGGGCATCAGCACCGAGCGCTCGTAGGTGTAGGAGAACACCGGCTCGATGCCCGAGGAGATGTTGTCGGCGAACAGCGAGATGGTGCCGGTCGGCGCGATGGAGGTGAGCAGCGCGTTGCGGATGCCGTTCTTTTCGATGAGGTCGCGCACGTCCGGATCGAGCGCCTGGACCATCGGCGCCGCGAGGTACCGGTCGCGGTCGTAGAGCGGGAAGGCACCTTTCTCCAGGGCCAGTTCGGCGGACGCCCGGTAGGCTTCGTTCTGCACCACCGACAGCCAGTGCTCGGTCAGTGCCACCGCCTGCTGGCCGCCGTAGCGCACCTTGCAGAGGATCAGCGCGTCGGCCAGCCCGGTGACGCCCAGGCCGATGCGGCGCTTGGCCTGCGCCTCGTGCTGCTGCGCGGGCAGCGGGAAGCGCGAGGCGTCCACCACGTTGTCCATCATGCGCACGGCGGTGTGCACCAGGGCTTTCAGCCGCGCGAGGTCGAGGTGCGCCGCGTCGCCGAACGGATCGCGCACAAGGCTCGCCAGGTTGATGGAGCCGAGCAGGCAGGCGCCGTAGGGGGGGAGGGGTTGTTCGCCGCAGTTGTGGACGTACAGCCCGTTGGCGTCGAACGCGTTAGCGCCGGGGATCTGCACGTCGTAGACCGGCTCGACGCCGTCCTCGACGATGTCCACGACCTCGGCCAGGAACCGCTCGCGGTTCAGCCGGCGCCGGTAACCGGACAGCGCGGCGTCCAGCCGCTGCCGTTTGTCGGTATCGGCGAAGCCGATGCGCGCGGCGAAGCGGGCGACGTTCGCGTTGGCGATGACCAGTTCATGGTCGGCGGAGCACGCGTACTCCCGGCTGCCGCCACGGCCATCGGGAAGCAGGCGCACGCCGGCCGGCCGGCGCTCGGCGTAGATACGGCTGACGATGCCCAGGCGCAGCAGCATGCGCTGGACCGCCTGCAGGCGGTCCAGGTCGCTCTGCGACAGGCGGACGCTGATGCCCTTCTCCTGGCTGCCCTGCACCGAGCCGTCGGCATCGAACAGGCCACGCAGGAATCCGCGGTAGAACGCCGAGGATGCCGTCTCGATGGCGTCCGTGACCGGCTTGGCGCCCGGCGACAGGCCGACATCGGCGGCGATCCGCTTCAGGGCGCCGAGCGCCCTCCGCTGCTCGCCGCGGCCGGCGATCTCGATCCAGCCAGCGAAGTCGGAGCGGTGCGGCAGGGTATGGGCCGCCTCCAGCGCCGCCTGCATGACTCCCGTCACGCCGGGGCGTTCGGGGCCGCCGTTGGCGACCATGGTGCCGGGCCAGACGGACAGCACGGCCTTGTCGGCCTTCAGCGTGCCGTCGCCGATCAGCAAGCCGATCAGGTAGCCCTCCGCCTCGCCATAGGCACCGGGCCATTCCGTGGCTGCCCCGTGGTCGTGCAGCAGGATGAGGTCGCCGGGCTTGAGGTCGACTGCCTTGGTCCACGCAGGGTCGATCTTATAACGCGTCTTGCTGGCGGCGGTGCGCACGGGGTGGTCGGCGGTGGTGCGCAGACTCAGGCCGTCCTTGGTGATGATGCGCAGCACCGGCCTGGTCCCGGTCGGGAAGAAGCCTTGCGCGCCCGAGGCGAAAGGCTTTCCGTTCACCAGCGCGGTGAACGGCCGCCCGACCAGATAGGCCACGCGGCGCGGTCCCTCCGTCGTGTGCACCCAGGTGTCGGCGGTGACGCAGGGATTGGTTGCGGAAATCTCCTCGACGTACTTCAGGTTGTTCAGCGCGTTGATGCGGTCGATGAAGATGACGCCCGGCTCGGCGTAGGCGTAGGTCGCCTGCATGATGCGGTCCCACAAATCGCGGGCGCGCACCTCGCGGTACACTGTGCCGCCGAAGACCAGCGGCCAGGGGCGGTCGGCGTCCACCGCCTCCATGAAGGCGTCGGTCACCAGAACCGACAGGTTGAACATGCGCAGACGGCCGGGCTCGCGCTTGGCCTCGATGAATGCCTCGATGTCCGGGTGGTCGCAACGCAGCGTCGCCATCATGGCACCGCGCCGGGTGCCGGCCGACATGATCGTGCGGCACATGGAGTCCCACACGTCCATGAACGACAGCGGGCCGGAGGCGTCGGCGCCGACACCGTGCACCGGGGCGCCCTTGGGGCGCAGCGTCGAGAAGTCGTAGCCGATGCCGCCGCCCTGCTGCATGGTCAGCGCCGCCTCGCGCAGATGCGCGAAGATGGCGCTCAGATCGTCGTCGATCGTGCCCATGACGAAGCAGTTGAACAGCGTCACCGAGCGGCCCGTGCCGGCCCCGGCGACGATGCGGCCGGCGGGCAGGAACTGGAAGCCGGACAGCGCTTCAGTGAACGCCGGCTCCCAGTGCGCCGGGTCCGATTCGCCGGCCGCCAACGCCTTGGCGATGCGTGCCCAGGTGTCCTCGATGGTTTTGTCCACAGCGTCGCCGGCCGGCGTCTTGAACCGGTACTTCATGTCCCAGATCTGCTGGGAAATGGCGGCGATGCCCGACATGGAACCCCCCGATGCAGTCGGGACTCCGCCCGACCGGCTGGGCGGTCAAGGGGAATTCCGAGGAATTCCAACCGCTTGAGCCAGCCTCAAGGAAGTGTAGGGGCGCCGGACCGTTCGGGCAAGCCACAGTCTGCCGTCATCCCGAACCGCCTATGGTGCTTCGGCAACGGACATCGGCGCTGCTGTCGCAGATCCATCTGTCCCCTTGACGGACAGCTTACCCACAATTTTATCCACAGAGTTACTCAGGACGAGGTGGAGGGCATGGCGTCCATGGATTCCGGGGGTCCCGGCCGCGGGCGCACGGTCGGCGGGCCGCCGGCAGCGGTCACGAGTCGGTCGGTGGCTTCCTCCAGCCGGCGCTCCAGCTCCTGCATGACCTGGGCGCGGGTCAGGCCGGGCGGGATGGCGGGCAGGATCTCCACCACGATGGTGCCCGGTCGCTTGATGAAGCTGCGCCGCGGCCAGTACAGCCCGGAATCGAGCGCCATCGGCACGATGGGCAGGTTCAGGTTCTCGTACAGCACGCCGACGCCGACGCGGTAGCTGCTGTAGGCGCCCGGCGCCACGCGCGTGCCCTGCGGGAAGATGACGATGGGCCGGCCCTCGTCGCGCACCGGCTTGGAGTTCTCGATCATCGAGGTGAGGGCGCGGCCGCGGGCGCCGCGGTCCACCGCGATCATGCGCGACTTCCTGGCGTACCAGCCCCAGGTGGGAATCCAGGTCAGCTCGCGCTTCAGGACCACCGCCGGATCGCCCACGAGGGCGTGCAGCTTCATGGTTTCCCACGCCGACTGGTGCTTGGCGGCGAGGATGTAGGAGCCCGAGGCCGGCAAATTCTCCCGGCCCCGCACCTCATAGTGCAGGTCCAGGATGGTGCGCTCCAGCCAGGCGACGGTGCGCAGGTACCAGCGCACCACGGCCATCATCTGGTTGCGCGGCAGCAGCAGCATCCACATCAGGCCCACGCTCATAAAAGCGGTCCAGACGATGAAGGCGACGTTGAAGAGGAGCGAGCGGAGGAAAATCATCGGGCGAAACTGTCAGGAATCGAGGGCTTTCTCAAGCTGGTAGCGCAGCAGCGCCACGAGATATTTGTCGTACTCGTTGACCAGCAGGTTGGCGGTGCCCGGCCACAGCCACCAGTCGGCGAGGTGGACGTTGGCCGGTGCCACCGCGTGCGGCACCACGGCGATGTCCGGCGCCGCGATGGCGAATTCCAGCAGGCTGCGCCGCATGTGGTAGTTGGCGGTGACCAGACGCAGCGAGCGATAGCCCTGCTCCTCCATCCAGTCGGCCGTCTCGAAGGCGTTGCCCACCGTGTCGGCGGCGGCGTAGCCCAGCACGACGCAGCACTCCACCCGGTCCGGCGACAGCTGCGACAGGCGCAACAGCTCCTTCACGTCGACGCTCTCGTAGACGCCGGAGACGAACAGCTTTTTCGCGACGCCGGCCTTCAGCAGCTCCAGCCCGGCGGACAGCCGGCCGCTGCCGCCGGTCAGCACGACGATGGCGTCGGTGGGCTGGAGCGCCTCCAGATTCCCGGCGGCCGGCGGCTCGCGCGGGATGCTGCGGATGAACCACACCAGCCCGCCCGCCCAAACGGCGCCGAGCAGAAGCGCCAGCAGCGCCAGACGCTTGAACGCCCGCGCGACGCCGCTCTGCTGCCGGAAAGCCCGATTCACGGCATGGTCTCCAGCGTGCGCAGCACGGTCCAGCGCGCGGTCAGCATCGCCAGTGCGCACGCCGTCAGCGGCACCAGCGCCAGCGCCGCCCACTGCCAGGGCGACAGCGAGGCGTCGGGCAGCAGGCTGGCCCGCAGGGACCCGGCGGCGCGGCTCACCCCGAACAAGGTGAGCGCCGCCAGCCCCAGCCCGCAGGCGCCGCCGCGCAGGCACAGGCCCAGCACGTGCGACTCGAACTGCCGCGCGACGTAGCGGTCGGGGGCGCCCATCAGGTGCAGCAACTCCACCACGTTGCGGTGGATGGCGAGGCCGGCGCGCACGGCGAACACCACCGACATCACCGCGGCGGCGCTGATCAGCAGGACGATGCCGATGGCGGCCATCTCCACCGACCCGGCGAAGGCGCGCAGGTCGGCCAGCCACGCGGCGTGATCGTCGATGGTGACGCCCGGCACGGTGCTGAGGTGCGCGGTCAGCCCGGCCACGTCCACCGGCCCGCCGGTCGTCACGTCGACCAGCGTCGGCACCGGCAGCAGCGGGTCCTTGGCGCCCTCGCGGCCGAGCCAGGGCTCCAGCAGGTGCGCGACCTGATCGGCGGAGAGCGCCGTGGCGCTGCGGATGCCCGGCGTGCCGCGCAGGACCGCCAGCACCTTCTCCAGCCGTTCGGCCACCGGCACGGCGCCGGGGCCGGACAGCGGAACGATCTGGACGGTGAGCCCGCCGGCCAGCCCGCTGTCCCAGCGCCGCGCCATGTCGGAAACCACCAGCGCGCCGGCCAGCGCCAGCGCCGCCAGATAGACCATGACCGCGGTGATCAGCAGCAGGAAGCGCGCCGTCGGATCGTGGGCGAGCGGCAGGTCGAAATGCCTGCGCTGCACGATGCGGGACAGGAAACGGGGCAGGGCGAGGGGAAGAGCGCGGGGCAGGGCCATTGCGTCCTCAGGCCCAGGTCGAGGCGGGCTGCTGGAGCACGTGCAGGCGCCCGTTCTCCAGGTGCAGCCGCGGGTGCTCGAAGCGGCGGATCAGCGCCTCGTTGTGGGTGGCGATGACGACGGTGGCACCCAGCTTGTGCATTTCCTCGAACAGATAGAGCAGGCGCATGCCGATGCCGTCGTCGACGTTGCCGGTGGGCTCGTCGGCCAGCAGCAGGCGCGGCCGGTTGATGACGGCGCGGGCGATGGCGACGCGCTGCTGCTGCCCGCCGGACAGCGTGGACGGCAGGGCGTCGAGGTGGTTGCCCAGACCGACCCACTTCAGAAGCTCGGTGCAGTGCTCCACCACCTCGCCCTCGGCGGCCCCGCCCATGCGCAGCGGCAGCGCCACGTTGTCCAGCGCCGAGAGGTGGTCGAGCAGAGCGAAATCCTGGAACACCACGCCGATCTGCCGGCGCAGCTCGGGCAGGTCCTCGCGCTTCAGGCGCGCGATGTCGCGGCCGAACACCGTGGTCAGACCGCGCGACGGGCGGTGCGCCAGGTACATCAGCTTGAGCAGCGACGACTTGCCGGCGCCGCTCGCCCCCGTCAGGAAGTGAAAGGAGCCGGGCGGCAACGTGAAGGAGATGTCGCGCAGCACCTCCGGACCGGTGCCGTAGCGCAGGCCGACGTTCTCGAAGCGAATCACGGTCCCATACCAAGCGGTTGCTCGCACCCGTCAGCGCGCACGATGCACCGGCGACAAGCCGGCGTCCAGCGCCGCGCCGAGGGGGCTTCCTTGCTTCATACCGCATGAGTCCATATAAGACTCCTGCTTTTTCCGTGACCGCGGCGCCCTCGAATGCTGATCCCCTGCCCGAACTGTTCCACGCGGTACACCGTCGCCGATTCGGCGATGCCGCCGCAGGGGCGCAAGGTGCGTTGCAGCAGTTGCGGGCACGTCTGGTACCAGCGCCCGGTTCCACCGGAAGATGGCGGCGACCTGGAGCGCACGCTGCTCACCAACGACCTGCCGCTGGCCAACCTTCGCCCGGCGCCGGAGCCGCGTCCGGCCAAGACGAAGCGCCCGCGCGGCTCGGCCAAGGCGTGGGCGGCGTTCGCGGTGGTGCTGGTGGCGATCCTCGCCGGGGGGTATTTCGCACGCACCCAGGTCGTGCGGCTGTGGCCGCCGGCGGCGCTGTTCTACGAGACGGTCGGCTTGGCCGTGGAGCCGCCGGGGGCGGGCTTGCAGTTGCAGAACGTCCGCTCCGAGCAGCGTCCCGACAACGGCGCCACCCTGCTGGTGGTCGAGGGGCAGATCATCAACGTTTCCGACGCGGTGCGGACGGTGCCCAAGGTGCGCGCGGTGTCGCTGGGCTTCGACCGCAAGCCGGTGCAGACCTGGACCATCGACCCGTCGTCCGGCCAGTTGCTGCCGGGCGAAATCGCCACCTTCCGCTCCACCCAGCGCGATCCCGGCGCGGTGGCGGAGGTGATGGTGACGTTCGAGGGTGGGTGAGGTTCTGTGATTCGTGTGGGGCGAGAGGTTACAGTGCGGGGGCAAGAATTTACACGGATTGCACGGATTTTCTTTTCTCCGTGCGCAGCAACGGCCTTCGGGATGGCTCGCGGTTTTGCGAGCATTAAAAAATCCGTGTAATCCTTGTTCAAATCCCCAAAATCCGTGTGAATTCTTGCCTTAGCACCATCAACTGAGGCTTCACCGCTTCCACGCGATCAGCCGCCGCGCCGCCTCGGCCATGGTTTCCTCCGCACCGGCAAAGCTGAAGCGCACGAAGCGCCGGCCGCGGGCCGGGTCGAAGTCAATGCCGGGCGTGGCGGCGACACCGGTCTCGGCCAGCATGCGCTTGCAGAACGCCTCGGAATCGTCGGTCATCGCCGACACGTCGGCGTAGACGTAGAACGCACCATCCGCCGGGGCCAGCTTGTCGAAACCAGCCTTCGGCAGCTCGCGCAGCAGCAGTTCGCGGTTGCGGGCGTAGCGGGCGACGTGGGCGTCCAGTTCCCCGGTGCAGTCGAAGGCGGCCACCGCGGCCAACTGCGACAAAGTCGGCGCCGAGATGAATAGGTTCTGCGCCAGACACTCCACCGAGCGCACCAGCGCCTCCGGCAGGACCATCCAGCCCAGGCGCCAGCCGGTCATCGAGAAGTACTTGGAGAAGCTGTTGACCACCAGCGCGTCGGGGCTGATGGCTGCGGCGGTCACCGCCTCCGTGCCGTAGGTCAGGCCGTGGTAGATCTCGTCCGACACCAGCCGCACGCCGTTGCGGCCGCACCAGCCCGCAAGCTCGGTCAGCTCCTGCCGGGTCAGCATGGTGCCGGTGGGGTTGGCGGGGCTGGCGACGATCAGGCCCTGCACCGGCTTGTCGAGCTTTTCCAGCATGGCGACGGTGGGCTGGAATCCGGTCTCCGGCCCGGCCTCGATCTCCACCGGCTCGACACCGATGGCGGTCAGCGCGTGGCGGTAGGCGGGGTAGCTGGGCGAGGCCATGGCGACCCGGTCGCCCGGATCGAACGCCGCCAGGAAGCCGAGCTGAAACGCCCCCGACGAGCCGACGGTGACGGCGATGCGCCCCGCCGGCACGTCCACGCCGTAGCGGTCGCGGTACCAGCGCGCGATGGCGGCGCGCAGCGGCGGGATGCCCAGCGCGTCGGTGTAGCCGAGCTTGTCGGCGGTCAGCGCCCGCTGCGCCGCCTCGATCACGCCTTTCGGAGCGCCGGTGGACGGCTGGCCCACTTCAAGGTGCAGCACGTCGAGCCCGGCACGCTCGCGCTCGAAGGCGGCGCGCATGACCTCCATGACGAAGAACGGCGGGATCTGGCCTCGTTTCGAGATTCCAACCACTGAACGTCACTCCCTGTGCGCCGGGAAGCCCTTGGGACGTAGGCGCGTCCGGCGCGTGCCTATGGATACCGCACCCACACCGCCGATTCCAGCGCCCGCGCCCGCCGGGTGGCTCGGAACGCCGCGACAACGAAAACGCCCGCCCCGCCGGCCGCATGGCTGCGGCGGCGGAACGGGCGTTCTTTACCCTTATCAACAGCGCAGCGGCTTATTGATAGTACAGGCCGCCGTTGACGTTCAGCGTCGTGCCGGTGATGTAGCCCGCCAGATCGGAGGCGAGGTACGACACGGCGGCGCCGATTTCTTCCGGCTTGCCCAGACGCTTCATCGGGACGGAGTCGACGATGCCCTGGCGGATGTCGTCGCGGATCGCCATGACCATGTCGGTGCCGATGTAGCCCGGCGCGATGGCGTTGACGGTGACGCCCTTGGTCGCCAACTCCGCGGCCAGCGCCTTGGTGAAGCCGATGACGCCCGCCTTGGCGGTCGAGTAGTTGGTCTGGCCGGCCTGACCCTTCACGCCGTTCACCGACGAGATGCTGATGACGCGGCCCCAGCCGCGCTCAGCCATCTTCGCCGACACCTGCTGGGTGACGTTGAACAGGCTGGTCAGGTTCGTGGCGATCACCGCGTCCCACTGAGCCTTTTCCATCTTCGGGAAGAACTTGTCGCGGGTGATGCCGGCGTTGTTCACCAGCACGTCGACCGGGCCCAGGTCGGCCTCGATCTTCGCCACCATCGCCTTGCAGCTCTCGAAATCGGAGACGTCGCCTTCGACCATGTAGAACTTGAAGCCGGCGGCTTCCTGCTGGGCCAGCCACTCCGCGGCCGGCGCATAATTGGGCAGGCAGTTGGCCGCAACGACGTAGCCGTCCTTGGCCAGCGCCTGGCAGATGGCGGTGCCGAGGCCGCCCATGGCTCCGGTGACAAGCGCGATCTTCTTAGACATCACAGTTGCTCCACTGATACTAGGACAAGGGCTTGGGGAAAGCGCCGAAGGTCGTACGCAACATGTTGAAACTGATGTGGGTCAGGGTTCCATCACCGCCGCGCCGTTCTTGCCGCCCGCTGAGGGCCGGTCCTCCGTAGTGCAAACATCATACTTCCGGATTATACCTAACACGATTGCACTGCAATATCGCATATGCACACCGTGAAGTTTCCGTTACCGCCAAGGCCGATCAATGCCCGGTTACGCGGCATCGCAGGACGCTGTGCAGGCCGGAAATGGCCCATTTCCAAGGAGGAGCGGCCGAGACCAATGGTGCTGTGGCAAATTGCGTCGCAGGGGGCCGCACCTGCGATGGCGTCATGAAGGGCACGGATTTCGGCCCCATGGCCGTCCCCGACGATCCGTCCGCCAGCAATCTGCTGGTCCTCAAGAGCAACTGATACCGCTTACTCCCGCGCCAGCAGCAGGTCGTAGGCGAAGCCGAGGCCGCGCGGGTCGGCCGCCGTCCGGCAGTCCTTCAGGCCGTTCTCCAGCGACACCTGGCAGTTGACCAGATCGACACGCCCCGGCGCGTCGCCGTGCGCCGCCAGGGCCGCGGGCGCCGAGCGGTCGTCGAGCAGCGCCGGCACGGCGGCGGTCAGCAGCGCCACCGGTCCGGCGGCCGGGCCGTCGCTGCCCGACGCGGTGCCGACCGCGCCGAACAGCGCGCGGCCGACGATGGTGTTGGCGACCAGCGCCGGCGCACCGAAGCCGGCGCGGTCGACGCCCGTCGCACCCAGCACGCCGGTTCCCGGCGCCACCCGGCCAGTGCCGAACAGGCCGCCCATGGTGAAGGCGCAGGCGACGGCGTTCTCGCGCTGGTCGATGGCGACCAGCCCGGCGCCCGGCGCCTCGTTGCCTGTCATGGCGCCCAGCGCCTGGGCCGCGCGGGCGGCGCGCTCGGCGGCCGGCGCCTTTTCGGCGGCAGCCCAGGCCTTGGCCAGGGCGGCACCCGACTCCGGCTCGGGCAGGTCGGCGAAGTGCAGCGCCTTGGTGCTGTCCAGGCGGACGGCCACGGTGTCGCGCCATTGTGGTTGCAGGGTGCGCAGGGACCCCGCGTCGACGCCCAGGCTTGCCGCCAGCGCCTGTGCGGTGCTGCCGGTGTAGAAGGCGTTCAGGCCGTTGCGGCGCACCAGCGACAGCACGCTGGCCAATTCGGGCTGGCTCAGCGCCGCGCCCTCGGCCGGCGCGCGGCCGGCGGGCAGGAAGATACGGCGCGCCTCGGGGTCGCTCAGGCGGGAGGCGCCGGCCTGGAGGTCCTGGGCGAGGGCGCGGCTGATGCCGGGGTTCTCGCGGGCCAGCACCTCGGCCTGCACCGCGATCTGCTCCCAGCGCAGCGTGCTGCCGCTCGTCGCGTGCATGGCGTAGATGGCGCGCAGCAGGCCGGGAGCCGCCGCGCCATTAAATCCAGAGCCGGCAGGGCCGGCGGCGCGGGGCAGGAAGTCCAGCGTGCGCACGCGCTTCGCCGCGGCGTCGAACACCACGCAGACGCCGCCGCCGGCCAGGCCGACTCGCGAGGGCAAGGTGGCGGTCATGGCCAGCGCCATGCCGGCGGCGGCGTCGGCGGCCGAGCCGCCCTGGGCCATGAGGTCGCGCCCGATGGCGGCGGCGCGCGGTTCTCCGGCGATGACGAAGGCCTGATCCGGGGCGTTCGACTTGAACTTGCTGTTGACGCAGCCGGGCAAGAGCGCTGCAACTATCGCAATCGCGCCCAAACGTCGCCAGATTTGGCGTGTAGAGGCATCCTTGCTGGTCCGTTCACCGGAGGTCGGAAAGGTGCGCAAGCCCAAAAGGCTGATATCGGTCGTTGCCATCGTGTCCATGCTGTCCGTGTCGTGGACGGTGCCCGCGGGCGCCCAGCGCCAGCCGGAGCTTCAACTGCTCAGCGACGCCGAGACGGAACATACCATCCGCGAGATGGCGCGGCCAATCTTCAGCGCGGCCGGGATCGACCCGAACGCCGTCAACGTCGTGCTGGTCAACGACCGCACGCTGAACGCCTTCGTGGCTGGCGGGCAGAACATCTTCCTGCACACCGGGCTGCTGCTGCAGACCGACGCCAACCAGATGCTGGGCGTCATCGCGCACGAGACCGGCCACATCGCCGGCGGCCACCTGATTCGCGGCACCGAGGCGATGGAGAACGCCTTCCTGTCGTCGCTGATCGGCATGGGGCTGGGCGTCATCGGCGGCATCGCGTCCAAGAACGCCGGGGCCGGCATGGCCGGCGTTTTGATGGGCCAGTCGATGGCGCAGAACAGCTACATGTCCTTTTCGCGCGCCCAGGAATCCGCGGCTGATCAGGCGGGCCTGTCCTACATGGAGCAGGCGCACCTCTCGGCCTCGGGGCTGCTGACCTTCCTGGAGAAGCTCAACGCCGACGATCCGGTGCTGAGCGACCGCGACGCCGCCTATACCCGCACCCACCCGCTGACGCGCGAGCGCATGGACGCCGTGCGCCAGCAGGTGCAGCACTCGCGCTGGAACGGCCGCGGCGTCTCCCCCGGCGAGGCGGAGCATTACGCGCGCATCCAGGCGAAGCTGTACGCCTATCTGGACCCGCTGGGCGCGCTGCGCCGCTACCACGCCGACGATTCCAGCGTGATCGCGCGCTATGGCCGGGCCTACGCCTATTTCCGGCGCGGCGAGGTGAAGCAGGCGCTGCCGCTGGCCGATGGGCTGATCCAGCAGGAGCCGCAGAACGCCTACTTCCACGAGATGAAGGGCGATCTGCTGTTGCAGAACGGCCGGGCGGTGGAGGCCGTGGGCCCGTACCGCAAGGCGGTGAGCCTCGCCCCCGACGCCAACCCGATCCGCGTGTCGCTGTCGCACGCGCTGCTGGAGCAGCACGACCCCAGGCAGGCCGACGAGGCGATCAAGAATTTGCAGATCGCCGCCAAGTCGCAGCAGGGCCAGTCCTCCTTCCTCTGGCGGCTGATGGCGCAGGCCTGGAGCATGAAGGACAACAACGGCATGGTCGCCTACGCCTCGGCCGAGGAGGCGTTCGCCCAGGGCGACCGGGCGCGCGCCGTCGCCATGGCCGAGCGCGCCGAGAAGCTGCTGCCGGCCGGCTCGCCGGGCTGGCTGCGCGCGCAGGACATCCGCAGCCAGGTCGGCGGCAAGGCCGCCGCCAAGCGCTGACACGCCATGAACGACGAGGAACGCCGTCGCATGATGGTCAACGCCGTGGTGGCCGTGGTGGTCGTGCTGCTGATCGGCGCCGGCGCGTGGATCGCCGACCGGCTGGCGCGGCAGGCCAAGCTGGAAGATTGCATGATGGCGCACCGCCGCAACTGCCGCGGCTTCGAAGTCCCCGATCAGGGCCGGTGATAGGCCGTTGAGCGGACGGCCCTGACGCTTGCCCAACGGCGGGTGCCGGGTCATGTTAGGGTTGAGCGTTTACCGGAGGTTCTTCGTCCCATGTTCAGCATCCGTCCCGCCTTCCTCGCCGCCACTGCGGTGGCGATGGCCGTCCTGTCGCCGGCCGCGCAGGCCCAGAGCGTCCCCGCCGAGCAGCGTCAGGCCATCGAACAGATCGTGCGGGACTATCTGCTCCAGCACCCGGAAGTCATCGTCGAGGCCATCGACGAGCTGCAAAGGCGCGAGCGCGCCGAAGAGGAGCGTAAGGCCAAGCAGGGGCTCGCCCAGAGCAAGGACAAGCTGTTCAACGACCCGGCGTCGCCGGTCGCCGGTAACCCGAAGGGCGACGTCACGCTGGTCGAGTTCTTCGACTACCAGTGCGGCTATTGCAAGTCGGTGCAGGCGGACGTGCAGCGCCTGATCAAGGACGACGGCAAGCTGCGCTTCGTCTTCAAGGAGCTGCCGATCCTCGGCCCGGCGTCGGTGACGGCGTCCAAGGCGGCGCTGGCGTCGCGCGCCCAGGGCAAGTACGAGGCGTACCACACCGTGCTGATGGCCAACCGCGGCCAGTTGGACGAAGCAACGATCCTCAAGCTGGCGTCGTCGGTCGGGCTCGACACCGAGCGGTTGAAGAAGGACATGGAGTCGCCCGAGGTGCAGCAGGTCATCGGCGCCAACATTGCCCTGGCCGAGCAGTTGGGCATCCGCGGCACGCCGGGATTCGTGGTGGGCGAGCGCATCGTGCCCGGCGCCATCAAGCTGGACGACATGAAGAAGCTGGTCGCCGAGGCCCGCAAGGGATGAGCGTCCACACGGTTGTCTTCGACATCGGCAACGTCCTGATCGAGTGGGACCCGCGGCACCTCTACCGCCAGTACTTCGACGACCAGGACGCGCTGATGGAGCACTTCCTGGACAACGTCTGCACGCCGGCCTGGAACCTGGAGCAGGACCGCGGCCGGCCGTGGGACGAGGCGGTGGCGGTGCTGGCGGCCGAATACCCGGAGTGTTCGGAGTTGATCCGCGCCTACCACGAGCGCTGGCAGGACATGGTGGTGGGGGAAATCCCCGGCTCGGCCGAGATCCTGACCGAGTTGAAGGAGCGCGGCGTGCCGCTCTACGCGCTCAGCAACTTCTCGCGCGAGAAGTACCTGGAAGCGCGGCAGCGCTTTGCGTCCTTCGACCTGTTCGACGGCGTGGTGGTGTCGGGCGAGGTCGGGCTGGTCAAGCCGGACCCGGCGATCTGGCGCTTGCTGCTGGAACGCTACGGCCTTGATCCCTCGGGGGTGCTGTACATTGACGATCTGGCCGGGAACGTCGCCGTCGCCGAGAGCCTGGGCATGACCACCCACCATTTCAGCGGTGCCGCAAAGCTGCGCGCCGATCTGGAGGGGCGGGGGCTATTGTAGGGGGACGGCCAAGGTTCACCCAAAAGAAAAGGCGCCTCGGTGAGGCGCCTTTTCTCGTTCATGGGCCTGTCCGTCAGGACATCAGCCGGTTCCACCAGCCGCCGCGCTTGGGCTTCTCCGGGGCGGCATCGGCCGCCGCGGTTTCAGCCGGCTTCGGCTCGGGGGCGGCTTCCGGCACCGCTTCGGGAGCGGCGACGGCAACCTCCTCAACGACCGGCGTGGCGGCCGGCTCGGCGACAGGCTCACTCAGCGCGACCGGCGCCGCTTCGGCGGGCTCGGCGGCCTTCTTGCGGGACGGGCGCTTCTTCGGCTTGACCTCCTCGACGACGGCGGGAGCCGCCGGCTCGGCAACCGGTTCCGCCGCCTTCTTGCGCGAGCGCGTCTTGCGCGCAGGCGCTTCCGGGGCGGCTTCGGCTGCCGGTGCTTCGACAGGCTCGGCCGCCTTTTTGCGCGAGGGGCGTTTCTTCGGCTTGGCCTCGACGGCGGTGTCCGCCGCCGCTTCCGGTGCCGCCGCGGCCGGGGCCTCGGCGACGACTTCCGCAACGGGAGCCTCTTCCGCCAGCGTCTCGGCCGGAGGCGGCTCCTCGCCGGTGAGGATCCAGTCGAAGTCGATGGGCTCCAGCGCCGGGGCCGGCGGCACCGGCTTCGGCGGCACGATGGCGCGCACGCGCGGCTTCGGCGCAGGGGCGGCCGGCGCGGGAGCCTCGGCGGCCGGGGCATCGTCGCCCTGGGCGCCGGCCTCGGCGTTTTCCGCACCCTCGGCCGTCTCCAGCTCGCGCTGGCGCGACCGGCGGCGGCCACCGCGCTTGCCGCGGCGGCGCTTCTTCCGGCTGTCGCCGTTCTCGCCACGCTCGCCGGCCTCGACACCCTCCTCGGCGTCATCGCCTTCAGCGTCGTCTTCGCCTTCGGCCTCCTCGTCCTCCTGATCGGAGGACTCGGCCTCGAGCGATGGGCCGGCGGCGTCCGGACGCTGCTCGGCCATGTCACGGTCGTTGCGGCCACGGCGGCGGCGGCGGCGGCGGCGGCGGCGCTCGCCGGCTTCGGCGGACTCGGCCGATTCCGCGGCGTCGGCCGGGCGTTCGGCGGCTTCCGCCTCGGTCTCGGCTTCGGTCTCCTCCGCCTCGTCCTCGACCTCGTCGTCGCGGTCCGCCTCGGCGGCGAGCACGCGGTCGGTCTCGGCCATGATGCGGTCGGCGCTGACCAGCGGACCGCCCTCTTCACCCGGCTGCTTGGCCTTGATGCGCTCAAGCCGCAGGTCGGGGGCGATCAGCGTGTCGTCGGCCAGCACCAGCACGCGGAAACCGTACTTGGTCTCGATGCGGGCGAGGTCCGTGCGCTTCTGGTTGAGGATGTACAGCGCGATCGAGGTCGGCACGGACACCGTGATCTCGGCGGAGCGCTTGCGGATGCCCTCCTCCTCGATGTGGCGCAGGACGTGCAGCGAGGCCGATTCGACCGAGCGCACGACGCCGGTGCCGGTGCAGTGCGGGCAACGCTCGAAGTTGGTCTCCAGCAGCGACGGGCGCAGGCGCTGGCGCGACAGTTCCAGGAGGCCGAACGGCGAGATGCGGCCGAGCTGGATGCGCGCCCGGTCGTTCTTCATCGCCTCCTTGACGCGGCGCTCGACCGACGCGTTGTTCTTCGCGTCCTCCATGTCGATGAAATCGATCACGATGAGGCCGGCGAGGTCGCGCAGGCGCAACTGGCGGGCCACCTCGTCGGCGGCCTCCAGGTTGGTCTTGTACGCCGTCTCCTCGATGTTGCGCTCGCGCGTCGACTTGCCCGAGTTGACGTCGATGGCGACCAGCGCCTCGGTCGGGTTGATGACGATGTAGCCGCCCGACTTCAGGTGCACCACCGGCGTATGGATGGCGTCGATTTGCGGTTCCACCTGATAGCGGTGGAACAGCGGGATCTCCTCCTCGCGGTAGGGCTGCACGCGCTTGGCGTGGCTCGGCATCAGCATCCGCATGAAGTCCTTGGCAGTGCGGTAGCCGGCGTCGCCCTCGACCCAGATCTCGTCGATGTCGTTGGAGTAGATGTCGCGGATCGAGCGCTTGATGAGGTTGGCTTCCTCATAGATCAGCGCCGGGGCGGTGGAGCTGAGCGTCTGCTCGCGGATGTCGTCCCACAGGCGCAGCAAATACTCGAGGTCGCGCTTGATTTCCGGCTTCGAACGCTCGAGGCCCGCCGTGCGCAGGATGACCGCCATGCCGTCCGGAATGTCCAGATCGGAGAGCATCTCCTTCAGGCGCTTGCGGTCGGCCGGGTTGGTGATCTTGCGGCTGATGCCGCCGCCGCGCCCGGTGTTGGGCATCAGCACGCAATAGCGGCCGGGCAGCGACAGGTACGTGGTCAGCGCCGCGCCCTTGTTGCCGCGCTCCTCCTTGGTGACCTGCACCAGCATGATCTGCCGGCGCTTGATCACTTCCTGGATCTTGTAGCTGCGCAGCGGGCGGGGGCGGCGGCGGTTCGCGTCCTCCACCTCGTCGCCGCCGACGACGTCGAAGTTCTCCGCGGTGGCCGCGGCTTCGGCGGGCTCGAGGCCGTTGCCGCCGTGGCCGTGCTCGGCGTGGTCGTTCTCGTCGGCAGCGTGCTCTTCGGCGTGTTCGCCGTTCGATTCCGCGCCGTTTCCGGGGGTGTACGTCTCGGCTTCGGTGTACGTGTACGCGCCGCCATTCTCCTCATCCGCCTCGCTCGGGGGCTCGATGGGGGAGGGCATGGGCGATACGTGCTCGACGTGCTCGATCGTCTCCGAGGGCTGGGCGGCTTCGGCCATGGCCCGGCGCCCGCGGCGCCCGCGCTCGCTGGCCTCGGCGTCGCGCTCGTCCTCACGGTAGCGGCGCTCCTCCTCGGCGATCAGCGCCTCACGGTCGGCGACCGGAATGCGGTAATAATCGGGATGGATTTCCGAGAAGGCCAGGAAGCCGTGGCGGTTGCCGCCGTACTCGACAAAGGCCGCTTGCAGGGACGGCTCGACGCGCGTCACCTTGGCAAGATAAATGTTGCCCTTGAGCTGTTTCCGGGTGGCGATTTCGAAGTCGAGTTCTTCGAGCCGGTTCCCGTTGACCACGACGACCCGGGTTTCCTCCGGATGCGTGGCGTCCACAAGCATTCGCTTGGCCATTCATTGTCCCCATGACGCAACCGGTGCACCCGCGCGACCAAACAGGCGCATCAGGCAGCGTCATCGCTGTGTGCGAAGCGTTCGGAGCCTACTCAACGGATCGTCGAACGGCGCTCGTGGGAGCAGCCAGGACGGGTCGAGCCCAGCATCCGGGCTCCAGCCTTTCGGCCGAAGCCAGCTTCAAGGTTTCTCCTCATTTACCGGTAAATCCGTCAGCGTCACGCACCGGAACGCGACCGAAAGCTATGCACGGCCGAACTCCCTCCGAGCGCGACGCCGCCGCTCCCGGAGAGGGAAACGGGCGGACCTCGGTATGTCGCACCTGACACCATAGACAAGCAAACTTGCTTGCACAACCGGCGAATTCGGCGACGCGTTCGGCCGGCGCACGCCGGCCGGCCGCAGGCGTACACCCCCCTTCCGGGGCTGCCCTGGCGCGAAAGTCACAGTCCCGAACAATTGAGCCGCCGTCTTACCATTGCCGTTGAAGGCGTTGATTCGCCTAAGCTATAGGTAGGCGGTGACTGGTCGGAGTCCGTTTCCGGTGGATGGTATGCGGCGAATACTCGCGCCGGTGGTCGCGTTGGGAATGCTGCTGGGAGCCGCGGTCGCGACCGGGCTGCCGGGCGGGGACGCCCTTGCCGGCCCGCCGATCCAGGTGGCCCAGACCACCGCGTCGCTGCCCGCCCCGCCGCCCCGGCCGGCGGTGGTCGACGCCCGGCTCGGCGTGCACCCCGACAAGACCCGTTTCGTCCTGGAAGTGAGCGACGCGGTCACCTTCCGCATCAGCGCCGCCGCCGAACCCTACCGCATCATCGTCGAACTGCCGGATCTGGTGTGGCCGGGCACCGGGGCGCCGGTTCCGGGCCAGGGGCTGGTGCGGCGTTACATCCGCACGCCCGGCGACTCCGGCGGGCTGCGTCTGGTGTTCGAGACCAACGGGCCGGCGCAGGTGCGCGAAGCCTTCATGCTGCCGCCGAAGGAAGGCCACCGCCCGCGCTTCGTCCTGGACCTCGCGCGCACCACGCCCGAGGCGTTCGCCAAAACGGCCCCGCCGGCCGCGGCCGCCGTGGCCAAGCCCGCGCCGGTGAGGCCGGAGCCGGCACCCGCCGCCGTTCCGCCGCCGCCACAGCCGGCGCGCGTCGTTCCGGCGGCGGTGCCCGCGGCTCCTCCCGCCCCGCCGCCGTCGCGCGGGCCGGAAAAGCCGCTGATCGTCCTCGATCCCGGCCATGGCGGCGAAGACCCCGGTGCGATCGGGGTGGGTGGGCTCCATGAGAAGGACATCACGCTGGCGGTGGCGCGCGAACTGCGCCGGCAACTGGAGGCGACCGGCCGCTACCGGGTGATGCTGACCCGCGACAAGGACGTGTTCATCCGCCTGCGCGAGCGCGTCGGCATGGCGCGCGACGTCGGCGCCGACCTGTTCGTCTCGCTGCACGCCGACAGCCACGGCACGGCGTCGCTGCGCGGCCTGTCGATCTACACGCTGTCCGACAAGGCCTCCGACCGCGAGGCGGAAATGCTGGCCGCCAAGGAGAACCGCGCCGACGCCATCGGCGGGCTCGACCTGTCGGCCGAGAGCGATCTGGTGGCGAGCATCCTCATCGATCTGGCGCAGCGCGACACCATGAACCACTCCAAGCGCTTCGCCAAAACGGTCCTGGAGACGGTGCGCGGGGACGTTCCGCTGCTGCCCAGCAAGCCGCACCGGCAGGCCGGCTTCGCCGTGCTGACCGCACCCGACGTGCCGTCGGTGCTGGTGGAAATGGGCTACCTGTCGAGCCCGCAGGACGCCGGCCAGCTCAACTCGCCGCAGCACCGCGAACGCCTGGCGCGCGGGGTGTCGCGGGCGGTCGATTCGTACTTCAAGTGGCTGAGCGGCCCGCAGAAACTGTGATAGAGCCGAGGGGCGCACCCGGCGCATGACCGCTACCCCTTTGGCGTAGGCGCCTTGCGGGTGTCACATTTTCCTGCCAATCGAACGTAGGAGTCGGCGCCTCCCGCCTCCGGGTGCTAGGATGCGCGCCTTCAGCCCGGATCCGTGCGGACCGGGCCTCGCCGTGTCGAACCGGGTTTGTGGATATGCGTCTTCTGCTGTCGCTTCTGATGGGTCTGCTCATGCTGGCGCTCGCCGGAGCGGGCGCCTTGGTGTGGGTGGTCGATTACTACAACCACGACCTGCCGGACTACACGAAGCTGGCCAATTACCAGCCGCCGGTGACCACCCGCGTGTACGCCGGCGACGGCCGCCTGCTGGCCGAGTTCGCGGCGGAAAAGCGCGTCTTCGTGCCGATAGACGCCATCCCCAAGCGCGTCAGCAGCGCCTTCCTGTCGGCCGAGGACAAGAGCTTCTACCAGCACAAGGGCATCGACCCGCTGGGCATCGTCCGCGCCGTGCTGACCAACGTGGAGAACATGGGCTCCGACCGCCGGCCGGTCGGCGCCTCGACCATCACGCAGCAGGTCGCCAAGAACATGCTGCTGTCCGGCGAAGTCTCATTCAACCGCAAGATCAAGGAAGCCATCCTGGCGGTGCGCATCGAACGCGCCTTTTCCAAGGATCGCATCCTCGAACTGTACCTGAACGAGATCTTCCTGGGGTTCCGGTCGTACGGCGTCGCCGCGGCGGCGCTCAATTACTTCAACAAGGGGCTGGACGAGCTGACCATCGCCGAGGCCGCCTACCTCGCGGCCTTGCCCAAGGCGCCCAGCAACTACCACCCCGAGCGCCAGAAGGACGCGGCCATCGCGCGGCGCAACTGGGTGATCGGCCGCATGGCCGAGGACGGCCACATCACGCCCGAGGAGGCCCGCGCCGCCCAGGCCGAGCCGCTGGCCATCCGCCGCCGCGACGAGACCGAATACGTCACCGCCGAATACTTCGCCGAGGAGGTCCGCCGCGAGCTGATCAAGCTTTATGGCGAGCACGCGCTGTACGAGGGCGGGCTGACCGTGCGCGCCTCCATGGACCCCAAACTGCAGGAAGTGGCGACCCGCGCCATGCGCCAGGGGATGATCGAGTACGACCGCCGGCACGGCTGGCGCGGCCCGGTCACCCGCATGGAAAGTTTCGACACCTGGGCCAAGAAGCTGGCCTCGATTCCCATGCCGCCGGGCGGCGAAGCGTGGCGGCTCGCCGTCGTGCTGAAGGACGACGACGCCACGGGGACGGAGATCGGCCTGAACGACGGCTCGCGCGGGCGCATCCCGCTGAGCGAGCTGAAGTGGGCGCGCGCCTGGAAGGAGGACGAACTGCTCGGCCCCGAAATCCGCCGGCCATCCGACGTGCTGAAGCTGGGCGACGTGGTGCTGGTCGAGGCGGTCGCCAAGGACGATCGCGGCAAGGACCTGCCGCCCGCCAGCTTCGGCCTGCGGCAGATCCCGGCGGTGCAGGGCGGCTTCATCGCGCTCGATCCGCACACCGGCCGCGTGCTCGCCATGGTCGGCGGCTTCTCGCCGCACATGAGCGCCTTCAACCGCGCCACCCAGGCGCTGCGGCAGCCGGGCTCGTCGTTCAAGCCGTTCGTCTACCTGACGGCGCTGGACAACGGGTTCACGCCGTCGTCGCTGGTGATGGACGCGCCGTTCGAATACGACCCCGGCGGCGGGCAGCCGATCTGGCGGCCGGAAAACTACAGCCACCAATTCTACGGCCCGACGCCGCTGCGCGTCGGCATCGAGAAGTCGCGCAACGTCATGACCGTGCGCCTCGCCAAGTACATCGGCATGGACAAGGTGAAGGCCACCGCCGAGAAGTTCGGCATCGTCGACAATTTCCAGCCGTTCCTGCCCAACTCCCTGGGGGCGGGCGAGACGACGGTGGTGCGCCTGACCACCGCCTACGCCATGCTCGACAACGGCGGGCGCCGGATCGTGCCGACCTTCATCGACCGGGTGCAGGACCGCACCGGCAAGACCATCTTCCGCCACGACAACCGCCCCTGCGACACCTGCCGCGACGTGGCGTGGGCGCCCAACCTGCCGGCGCCGTCGGTGCCCGACGCGCGCGAGCGCATCGCCGACCCGCGCACCGTCTACCAGATGGTGTCCATGCTGGAGGGCGTGGTGCAGCGCGGCACGGCTGCCAAGCTGGCGGCGCTGGGCAAACCTCTGGCCGGCAAGACCGGCACCACCAACGACAGCAACGACGCGTGGTTCATGGGCTTCTCGCCCGATCTCGCGGTCGGGACGTATCTCGGCTTCGACCAGCCGCGCTCGCTGGGGCCGAAGGAGACCGGCGGCTCGGCCGCGGTGCCGGTGTTCAAGGACTTCATGGAGGTGGCGCTGAAGGACCGGCCGTCCACGCCGTTCCGCGTGCCGCCCGGCGTGCGTCTGGTGCGCGTCAACCCGGAAACCGGTACGCTGGCCCAGCCGGGTGATCGCCGGGCGATCTGGGAGGCCTTCCTGCCCGGCACCGAACCCAACCCCGACGTGCCGCCCGCGGTGCTCGACGGATCGGGGCAGGCGGGGGGCATGGGGAGCGGCGGCTATGGCGGCAGCACCCCGTCCGCCAGCTTCGGCGCGCCGGTGGCGCCGCCCCCGGCGGGGACGCTGGGGTCGGGCGGGTTGTACTGAGGGGGCGCGCAGGCCTTGGATGGCCGCGAAGCGGGTTCAGGCGGGCAAGCGGAATGGATGGGCTGACCACGACGATATCCGAGGCGGAGGCCTGGGACCGGCTGCGCACCGAAGCGGCGGAGGTGGCGGCGCGCGAGGACATGTTGCGCGGCGTCATGGAGGCGGCGGTGCTCGCCCACGCCGGGCCGGGCGCCGCGCTGAGCGCGTGGCTGGCGCGCCGGCTGGCGGGGCCGGACCTCGGGCAGGAGCGTCTGGAGGAACTGGCGGGGGCGGCCATGCGGGCGGACCCGGCGATCCTCGACGCGGCGTTCGCCGACTTGGCGGCCATCGTCGCGCGCGACCCGGCGTCGGATGGCTGGCTGACGCCGTTCCTCTACTTCAAGGGCTTCCACGCGCTGCAATGGCACCGGGTGGCGCACTGGCTGTGGGGCGAGGGGCGGCAGCCGCTCGCGCACTTCCTGCAAAATCGGGTGTCGGAGGTCTTCGCGGTGGACATCCACCCGGCGGTGCCGGTCGGGCGCGGCGTGTTCATCGATCACGGGACGGGGGTGGTTGTCGGCGAGACCGCGGTGATCGGCGACGACGTTTCGATCCTCCAGAACGTCACGCTCGGCGGCACCGGCAAGGAGCACGGCGACCGCCACCCCAAGGTGCGCGACGGCGTGCTGCTGTCGGCCGGCGCCAAGGTGCTGGGCAACATCGAGATCGGCCGCCGCGCCAAGGTGGGTGCAGGCAGCGTGGTCCTGAAGGACGTTCCGCCCTGCGCCACGGTGGCCGGCGTGCCGGCGCGCATCGTCGGCTGGTGCTCGGGCATGGTGCCGGGCATCGACATGGACCAGAGCCTGGGCGACGCGGCCGAGTACCAGGACGTCGGCAGCAACATATGAAAGGCGCTACCGCCCGGTGAAGGCGGGGCGGCGCTTTTCCAGGAACGCGTCGATACCCTCGCGGATGTCGGCGGTCGGCACCATGCGGGCGAACTGGCTGGCCTCGATGGCCAAACCCTCGTCGATGGACACGTTGAGGCCGCGGGTGACGGCGGCCAGAGTGGCGCTCACCGCCAGCGGCGACTTCTCGATGATGCGCTGCGCCAGCGCCCGCGCCTCGGGCAGCAGGCGGTCGTGCGGCACCACCCGGTTGACCAGCCCGATGGCCGCCGCCTGTTGCGCCGGGATGGAGTCGCCGGTCAGCAGCATCTCCAGTCCGCGCTTGCGGCCGACCAGCCGGGGCAGGCGCTGGGTGCCGCCGAAGGGCGGCGGGAAGCCCAGCATGATCTCCGGCTTGGCGAAGCGGGCCTGTTCGCTGGCGACGGCCAGCGGCACCGCTTCCGTCACCTCGCAGCCGCCGCCGTAGGCGAGGCCGTTGACCGCGGCGATGATCGGCTTGGGGAAGGTCTCCAGGCGCGCGGTCATCCGCTGGCCACGACGGACGAACTCGCGCAGGGCTTCCTCGGGACCGGCTTTGACGACCGGCGCGAAGTCCGCGATGTCGGCGCCCGCCGAGAACGCCCGGTCGCCGGCTCCGGTGAGGATGACGGCGCGGATCTGCACGTCACGCTCCAGCGTGTCGAGCAGCGCCATCAGCGCATCGATCACCGCGAAGCTGATCGCGTTGAGCTTGTCCGGCCGGTTGAGGGTGAGCAGGGCGATGCCCTCGCTGGCCTCGCACAAAACGACTTGCGGCATTGGTTGACTCTCCGGTGATCGTGTTCATCCGGGCCGATGCTAGAGCGGCGCGGGCGGAGCCGGCGAACGGGCTTTTCTGCGCGTCGGGTGAGCCGCATTCATGTGGCGGCCGCTCCGTGTCGGCGCTGGTCAAGTCCGCGGTTGCGTGCCACCTTTGTCGTTCAAGGGAAAACCCGGCCAACGAACCCGGCCAACGAGAAAAATGGGGAGGGAGACATGCGCAAGAGCCTGATCGTCGCCGCGGTCGCCGGCCTGACCGCGCTGACCGTGCCGGTCCTGGCGCAGGATCTGCCGGCGGGCTATCCGGCCGGCTACAAGGACACGCTTGCCGCCGCCGACAAGGAGGGCAAGGTGGTCGTCTACTCGTCCACCGACGCGGCGCAGGTGCGCCCGCTGCTGGATGACTTCAAGGTGATCCACCCCGGCATCACCGTCGAATACAACGACCTCAATTCGACCGAGCTGTACAACCGCTTCATCTCGGAAGCGGCGGCCAACGCCGGAACCGGGGACGTGCTGTGGTCATCGGCCATGGACTTGCAGATCAAGCTGGTCAACGACGGTTACGCCCAGGCCTACCAGACGCCGGAACTGGCAGCGCTGCCGGAATGGTCGGTGTGGAAGAACGAGGCGTTCGGCACGACGTTCGAGCCGGTCATCATCATCTACAACAAGCGTCTGGTGCCCGAGGCCGACGTGCCGAAGACCCACGCCGATCTGGCGAAGCTGCTCCAGACCAAGACGGCGGAGTACAAGGGCAAGGTCACCGCCTACGACCCCGAGCGTTCGGGTGTCGGGTACCTGTTCGTGACGCAGGACGCCGCCGTCTCGCCGGAAGCCCGCGACCTGTTCCGCGCCTTCGGGAAGACGAGCATCAAGCTCTACACCTCGGCCGGCGCCATGCTGGAGCGGGTGGCCTCGGGCGAGCACCTGATCGGCTACAACATCTTCGGTTCCTACGCGCTGGCGCGCGCCAAGAAGGACCCGAACATCGGCATCGTCTACCCGCAGGACTACACGCTGGTGATGTCGCGCGTCGCCTTCGTCCCCAAGGGGGCGAAGAATCCCAACGCCGCCAAGGTCTTCCTCGACTACCTGCTGTCCAAGCGCGGCCAGACGCTGATCGCCAACCAGGCCGAGCTGTTCTCGATCCGCGCCGACGTGGAGGGCGAGGCGACCGCCAAGGCGGTGAACGCCAAGCTCGGCGACAAGGTGAAGCCGATCCGCGTCGGGCCGGAGCTGCTGACCACCCTGGATCAGGTCAAGCGTCTGACCTTCATCAAGCAATGGCAACAGGCCATGCAGGGCAAGTGACAGGACGCGCCCAACTATGGCCCCGACCATGCGCACGTCCTGGCCCCGCGTTTCGGTGATCCTGGTGACCGCCCTGGTGGTGCTCGCACCCCTGGGGCTGGTCTTTTACCAGAGCTTTCTCGACAACCCGTTCTTCACGCCGAAGGTGCAGTTCACCTTGTCGGCGTACGACTACGTCCTCAACGACGAGGACTTCCATGCGGCGTTCCTCAACTCGCTGATGATAGCCACCGGCATGACCGCCATCGCCGTGCCGCTGGGCGGGGTGCTGGCGTTCCTCGTCGTGCGCACCGATCTGCCGGGGCGGCGCTGGCTGGAGCCGCTGCTGTTGCTGCCGGTCTTCCTGTCGCCGGTGGTGCTGGCCTTTGGCTATGTGGTGGCGGCGGGGCCGGTGGGGTTCCTGTCGCTGCCGGCGGAGGAGTGGTTCGGCTTTGTGCCGTGGAACATCTACTCGGTCACCGGGCTGGTGCTGGTGGCCGGGCTGACGCACGTGCCGCACGTCTACCTGTACGCCTCATCGGCGTTGCGCGGCGTGTCGTCGGACATGGAGGAAGCGGCGCGCATCAGCGGCGCCGGGCCGTGGCGGGTGGCGCTCGACGTCAGCCTGCCCATGGTGATGCCAGCGCTGCTGTATTCCGGCGTCCTGGTGTTCTTCCTCGGCTTCGAGCTGTTCGGGCTGCCGCTGGTGCTGGGCGACCCGCAGGGCATTCTGGTGATGTCCACCTACCTCTACAAGCTGACCAATCTGCTGGGCACGCCGTCGTACCAGCTCATGGCCGTGGTGGTGGTGGCGCTGGTGCTCGTCACCTTCCCGCTAGTGATGCTGCAACGCGGCCTGCTGCGGCAGGCCGGCAAGTACGTCACCATGAAGGGCAAGGGGGCGCGGCAGACGCCGCTCAGGCTGGGCGGCTGGAAGTGGCTGGCGCTGGGCATCCTGGCGCTGTGGCTGATCGCCACGGTGGTGATTCCGCTGGCCGGCATCGGGTTGCGCTCGGTGGTCAGTTCGTGGGGGCGCGGGGTGACGCTGATGGACCAGCTGACGCTCGCCCACTACCGCGATCTGTGGGAGTACCCGAACCTCGTGCGCGGCATCCTCAACACGCTGGGGGTCGGCATCATCGGCGGGGCGGTGTCGGTGGGCTGCTATACGGCCATTGCGCTGGCGGCGCACCGCTGGCCGTCACTGTGGGTGCGGGTGCTGGATTTCCTGGTGCTGGTGCCGCGCGCCATGCCGGGGCTGATGGCCGGCCTCGCCATCCTGTGGATCTTCCTGTTCGTGCCGGGGCTGGGGGTGCTGAAAAGCACCATGGTCAGCGTGTGGATCGCCTACACGGTGGTATGGCTGGCCTACGGCATGCGGCTCATCACCACGGCGCTGCTGCAAGTGGCGCCGGAGCTGGAGGAGGGCGCGCGGGTGGTCGGCGCCGGGCCGTACCGGGTCAACCGGGACATCACCGTTCCGCTGATCCGCTTCGGCATGCTGGGAAGCTGGCTGCTGATCTTCATGATCTTCGTGCGCGAGTACTCCACCGGCATCTACCTGCTGGGGCCGGGGACGGAGGTGATCGGCTCGCTGCTCGTGTCCCTGTGGGGGACGGGGGATATCGACCTGATCTCCGCGCTGTCCGTCATCAACGTCGCGATGGTCGGGGCGGGCCTGCTGGCCGCCCTGCGTCTGGGAGTGCGCCTGCATGGCTGAGCTGAACGTCGAGGCCCTGCGCTTGCGCCTGGGCGGGGTCGAGATCCTGAAGGGCGTCTCCATGAGCCTGGAGCGCGGGCAGGTGGTGGCGTTGCTGGGGCCGTCCGGCAGCGGCAAGACCACGCTGCTGCGCGCGGTGGCCGGGCTGGAGCAGCCCTTCTCCGGGCGCATCGCGCTGGGCGGCAAGCCGGTGTTCGACGCCGACGCCCGCGTCGACCTGCCGGCGGAGAAGCGCAACCTCGGGCTGGTCTTCCAGTCCTACGCGCTGTGGCCGCACCGCACCGTGTTCGACAACGTCGCCTATGGCCTGAAGCTGCGCGGGGTGGGGCGCGACGAGATGCGCGGGCGGGTCGAGGAGGTGCTGAGCCAGATCGGCCTCGGCCAGCACGCCGGGCGCTTCCCGCACCAGCTCTCGGGCGGGCAGCAGCAGCGCGTGGCGCTGGCGCGCGCGCTGGTCTACAGCCCGCCGGTGATCCTTCTGGACGAGCCGCTGTCCAACCTCGACGCCAAGCTGCGCGAGGAGGCGCGGGCGTGGCTGCGCGAACTGATCGTCACGCTCAGGCTGTCGGCGCTGTGCGTCACCCACGATCAGGTCGAGGCGATGGCCATCGCCGACCGCATCCTGCTGCTGAACGCCGGCAGGGTGGAGCAGGAAGGCTCGCCGCAGGAGATGTACGGGGCGCCCAGGACCTTGTTCGCCGCGGAGTTCATGGGCGCCAACAACCGCCTGGACGGCACGCTGGCCGAGCGGCGCGAGGGCGGCTGGGCGGGCTTGGCGGTGGAGGGGCGGAGCGAGGGTGAGCCGCTGCTGTGGGGCCGCCTGCAAGGTGACGGCGCGCCGGGAGGTGCTGCGACGGGGATCGTGCGGCTGGAGTGCGTGCGGGCGGCCGATGGTCCCGGCGAGAACCGGCTGGCGGCGGATCTGGTGACGTCGATGTATCTGGGCGAGCGCTGGGAGTACCTGTTCCACCGCGGAACGCAGAAGGTGCGCGCCTACGGCGACCGCGCGCTAGCGCCCGGCCGGCATTGGCTGGAGTTCCCGGCCGACCGGGTGTGGGTCTTCTGAGGCGGTCGCGGGGCGCAGCGGGCGCCAGGGCATGGTGAGGCCGGACTGCTCGGCGCAGGCGTAATGCCAGGGATGGCCCTCGCGGTCGCCGGCCCAGTGCGCTTGGCCGCGCAGGACGGGCAGGCCGCAGCAGCGGCAGACCAAACGGGCGGCGGGGGCAATGGATCGATCGGGCAGGGGCTCAGGCATGGCGGCCTCGCGGGTGCAGGAAGCACGCGATGGATACCACCATTGGCCGATAGTGGAAACCATTTGCGGTTAATACCGATAAAATGTCACCAATCTGCCGGGCAAACTGGCCGGACGGGGAGGAGGATGCATGGCGCGCTGGACCGTCGGTGTGACCGACCACATGATGCCGCCGCTCGATCTGGAGGCGGAGGCGCTGGGGGCCGATGTGGAGATCGATTTCCTCGACGTCCGGCGCGAGGAGGATCTGGACCCGGCCCGGCTGGCACGCCTCGACGCGCTGCTGGTGTGGAGCGTGCCGGTCACCGCGCGCAGCATCCGGCATCTGACGCGTTGTGGGGCGGTGGTGCGGTTCGGCGTCGGGTACGACAAGGTGGATGTGTCAGCGCTGACGGCGGCCGGCATTCCCTTCGCCAACAATCCCGACTACGGCACCGAGGAGGTGGCCGACCACGCGCTGGCGCTGATCCTGTCGCTGCAACGCCGGCTGTGGGAGCACGATGCTCGCTCGCGCGGCTACACGATGCGCTGGCAGACCAACACGCTGTCGCCGCTGCTGCGCTCGTCGGTAGCGACGGTGGGGGTGGTGGGCGTGGGGCGGATCGGCACGGCGGTGGTCAACCGGCTGAAACCGTTCGGGTATCGGGTGCTGGGGTACGATCCCCACCAGCCCGCCGGGCACGAGAAGGCGGTCGGCTACGCCCGCGTGCGGCACCTGGACGAGTTGCTGGGGCAGGCGGACATCGTGACGCTGCACTGCCCGTTGACGGCGCAGACGCGCGGGATGATCGACGCGGCGCGGCTGGAGCGGTTCCGGGCCGGCGCCATTCTGGTGAACACGGCGCGGGGCGAGCTGCTGGACGGGTTGGACGGAGTCGAGGCGGCGTTGCGGAGCGGGCGCTTGGCGGCGGCGGGGCTGGATGTGCTGCCGACGGAGCCGCCGGGGGCGCATCCGCTGCTCGACGCGTGGCGGGCACGGGAGGGCTGGCTGGCCGGGCGGCTGGTGATTACGCCGCACAACGCTTTTCACTCCGACGCGGCTGGCGTGGAGATGCGGCGGAACGCTGCGGAGACGGTGCGGCTGTTCCTGGAGGAGGGGGTGTTGCGGAATAGGGTTGTGGGGTAGGCGCGAGCGTTGGGCCAACGGCCCAACGCTCGCGCAGCCTTACAACGCCGCAAAGTCGATGGGCTTGGTCCGGTCCAGCGTCCGGTGCACCGGCGGCAGCGGGTATTTCAGCCCCGTCGCGCAGTTGAACAGCACCGCGCGCTCATCCTTGCCGACCCGCCCGTCCGCCAGCGCCTGCTTGTACGCCGCGTAGGTCGCCGCGCCCTCCGGGCAGAGCAGGAAGCCTTCCTCGCGCGCCGCCTCGTTCAGCGCGGCCTGGATGGCGTCGTCCGGCACCGCGATGGCGAAGCCGCCGCTCTCGCGCACCGCGCGCAGGATCAGGAAGTCGCCCACCGCCTGCGGCACGCGGATGCCCGACGCGATGGTGTGCGCGTCCTCCCAGCGCGGCGCGTGCTCCTCGCCGGCTTCCCAGGCGCGCACCATCGGCGCGCAGCCGGCGGCCTGCACCGCCACCATGCGCGGGCGCTTCGATCCGATGAAGCCGATGGCCTCCAGCTCGGCGAAGGCCTTCCACATGCCGATCAGGCCGGTACCGCCGCCGGTGGGGTAGAAGATCACGTCCGGCACCTCCCAGCCGAGCTGCTCGGCCAGTTCCAGCCCCATGGTCTTCTTGCCCTCGATACGGTAGGGCTCCTTGAGGGTGGAGGTGTCGAACCAGCCGGTCTCGGCCTTGCCCTGGCCGACGATCTTGCCGCAATCGTCGATCAGGCCGTTCACCCGGTACACCGTGGCGCCCTGGAGTTCGATCTCGGAGACGTTCACCTCCGGCGTGTCCTCCGGGCAGAAGATGGTGGTCGTGATGCCGCACCGGCTGGCGTAGGCGGCCAGCGCCGCCCCGGCGTTGCCGTTGGTCGGCATCGCCATGCGCGTAATGCCCAGCGCCTTCGCCATGGACACCGCCATCACCAGCCCGCGCGCCTTGAACGACCCGGTCGGCAGCCGGCCCTCGTCCTTGACCAGCAGCTCGGACGCCCCGAGCTTCGCGGCCAGCTTGGGCAGGGGTACCAGCGGCGTCACCGCCTCGCCGAGGCTGACGATGTCGGCCACACGGCGCACCGGCAGCAACTCGCGGTAACGCCAGAGGTCCTGCGGGCGCTCCGCCAGAGCGTCCTTGGTCAGCGCCTTGCGCACACCGTCGAGGTCGTAGCGCACCAGCAGCGGCTTGCCCGCCGTGGACAGGTTGTGCACCCGGTCGGCCTCGTAGCGTTCGCCGGTGTAGGAGCACTCCAGGTGCGTGACGAAGGTCGGGCGCTCGGTGGTCAGGTTGGCGTCGAAGCGCACGGTGGGGTCTCCTGGGTTGGTCATTCAAATCACCTCGTCGTCGCGCGAGGTCGTCTCGCCGTAGCGGCGCAGGGCCGGCTGTTTCAGGCCCTCGTAGAGCGCTTCCAGGTTGGCGTTGACCTGTTTGCCCATGCGCTCGAACAGGCTGTTGCCCTGGAGGTCGCTCTCCACCAGGAAGGGGCCGAAGCGTTCCACCTCCAGCACCCACATGGCCTGGGCGATGCCCAGTTCCTTCAGCCAATGCACCTCGCGCACGCGCTTGATGCCGCGGCCCAGCAGCGCGCCGGTGCCGTAGCCGACCGTGGTCAGGTACACCGCGCCGTGCGGCACGAAGTGGGTGCGGTAGTCGGCCTCGCTCATGCCGCCCTTGCCGATGATGAGCTTGGCTTGCGACACGTCGAGCCAGCGCTGGAGCCAGTGCGAGAAACGGAAGCTGGCGGTCGCCGTGACGGCGCCCATGGTGACGGTGCCGTCCTCGGCGACCGACGCGGCGGGGGAGCAGTGGAAGTTGACGTTGGAGACGCTCGCCAGATCGACGGGCGGGGCGTGCCCCTCGTCGAGGATGCGTTTGTAGAGGCCCTCGCGGCCGGTGTAGAGCACGCCGTCGAGGTACACGACAGTGCCGACTTCCAGGTCCTTGAGGTCCTGCGCGCGGACCGGAACGGTGAGGCGGACTTCCTTCATTCCACGCCCTCCCGGCGGTGGTGGGGGGTGAACCAGCGCGGGTCGGTGCGGTGCTCGACCGAGCCGTCGGCGTGGATGCGCGCCACCGCGCGGCGCGACGACAGACAGAAGCTGTGCACGCTCATGGGCATGCCGCCGGTGTGCGTGTAGGCGATCTCGACATGGCAATCGACGACCATCGACTTGCCGACGAAGCCCATCGGACCCATGCCGATGCTGTTGCCGAGGTCCTTCAACTCCTGTTCCAGCGCCGCCACCTGCGGGTCGGGGTGGCGGTCGCCGACCGTGCGCAGGCACGCCGCCTGCTTGCCGATCACCATGCAGGTGTCCTTGGACCCGCCCAGCCCGATGCCGACGATGGCCGGCTGGCAGGCGAGGCCGCGGCGGCCGAACTGCACCATCACGTCGAGGAAGAAGCGCTTGATCCCGTCGATGCCGTCGCCGGGGAACAGCATGCGGTAGTCGGTGCCGAACAGCCCGCCCTTGTGCACGGTGGTGATGTCGATCCAGTCGGCGTCCGGCTCGAAGCTGTATTCGATCTCCGGGGCGAGGATGCCGACGTTGTTGTTGTGGTCCTTGCGCGACAGCGGGTGCACGCGGTTGGGGCGCAGCGGGATGGCGTGCGTCGCCGTGGCGGTGGCGCGGCGGAGTGCCCGTTCCAGGGCGACGAAGCCGCCCTCGACGCGCGCCTCGTTGCCGGCCTTGACGTAGTAGCGCGGCAGGCCGGTATCGGCGCACATGGCGCGGCGGTCCTGCTCGGCGACGTCCCAGTTCTCCACCATGGCCTGGAGGACGAAGCGACTCAGTTCGTCCTCTTCGCGCTCCATCATGCCCCGGATGCCCTGGCGGTAGTCTGAGGGAATCTCGATGGCGGCGCGGCGCATGAGCTGTAGGGCGGTGTCCTCCACCACGGAAATCGGAATGGACATGGCGGTTCAGTCCTTGATCAGCGTCTCGCCCGGACGCACGCGGGTGAAGGGCACGGGCCTGGTGGTCACGGCGATGCGGTCGCCGTCCAGGCGGACGTAGGTGTTCTCGGTGGCGTTCAGGTCGCCGGTTTCCGGGAAGTCGGCGCGGAAGTGGGCGCCGCGCGAGTCCTCTCGGGCCGTTGCCGCGGCGCTGATGGCGCGGCTCACCAGGATCTGGTTGTGCAGGTTCAACCAGTCGTGCCACGTGAGATTGAACGTGCGGGAGCTGTCGGCGAGGCCGGTGGCGTCCAGTTCGGCGGTGAGGTCGTCCAGCGCTTGCGCTGCGCGGGTCAGTCCCTCGGCGTCGCGGACGATGCCGACGTCGTCCCACATCAGGCGGTAGAGGCGTTCGCGCAGGCCGTTGAGGTCGCCGGCCGGCTTGGCGAAGGGGCGCAGCGTGCGGTCCAGCGCGGCGTCCAGCACGGCGTGGTCGGGCTCGGCGAGCACGCCCTCGCGCGGCACCCAATGGGCCATGGTGTCGCCGGCGATGCCGCCGAACACCGTGGAGTTCGCCACCCCGTTGCCGCCCAGCCGGTTGGCGCCGTGCACGCCGCCGGTGTCCTCGCCGGCCGCGAACAGGGCGGGCAGGTCGGTGGAGGTGTCCGTGCGGAACGGCACGCCGCCCATCATGTAGTGCGCGGTCGGCACCACCTCGACCAGCCCGCCGACGAGGTCGAAGCCGACGTCGCGGCAGCGGTCCACCATGCCCTTGAACTCGCGGCGGACCATGGCGGCGTCCAGGTGCCGCATGGTGATGTAGAGGCCGCCGTTGGGGCCGGTCCTGCCGTGGCGCATCTCCTCGAACATGCCGCGGCTGACGATGTCTCGGGTGGCGCGCTCGCCGCGCGGGTCGTGCTTGTGCATGAAGCGGTTGCCGTCGCCGTCCAGCAAATGGCCTCCGGCGCCGCGCAGGCCCTCCTCGATGATGGTGCCGGTGATGCGGGTCTCCGGGCCGGCGACGAGTCCGGTGGGGTGGAACTGCACCATCTCCAGATCGCGCAGGGCCAAGCCGGCGCGCAGGGCCATCGCCATGCCGTCGCAGGTCTTATCGCCGGACGGCGTGTGGTAGAGGTACATGGACGGCCCGCCGCCGGTCGCCAGCAGCACCGCCTTGGCGCGGACCAGCCGGAAGGCGCCGGTGCGCATGTCCACCATCAGCACCCCGGCGAGGCGGGTTCCGTCCTTGGAGGGGATCAGTTCGAGGGCGCGGTGCTCCTCCAGCCGGGCGATGCCGCGTGCCCAGACCTGCTCGGCCAAGCGGTTGATGATCTCGATGCCGGTCAGCGAGCCCTTGTGCACCGTGCGGTCGAAGGTCTGGCCGGCGAAGGCCTTCTGGTGCAGCGTGCCGTCCGGGTTGCGGTCGAAGAAGCAGCCGAGGTCGTTTTCCAGCTCGTGGATGCGCTCGACCGCCTTGACCACCAGGGTCCAGGCGAGGTCCTGATCGTTCAGCCACTTGCCGCCCTCGACCGTGTCCATGAAGTGGCGCTCGAGGCTGTCCCTGGGGTCGAGCGCCACGTTGTAGCCGCCCTGCACCATGCGGGTGCAGCCGCACTTGCCCAGCAGGCCCTTGACGGCGACGGTGATGCGCAGGTCGGGGGTGGCCTTGTGGGCGTGCAGAGCCGCGAACAGCCCGGCGCCGCCGGAGCCGAGGATCAGGATGTCGGTATCCAGGCGCTCCAAGGTCGTCATGGGCGGGCCATCAGCAGATAGAGCAGGGCGGTGGCGAACCCGGCGCCGAAGGCGAGCGCGATGCGGGTCTTCTGGGTGTCGCTCCAGGGCAGGAACTCCAGGGCGAGCAGGCGCAGGCCGCCGGCCATGTGGAGGGCGAGCAGGCCGACCAGACCGGCCTCGGCCAATTTGACCAGCGGGCGCTCGGTCCAGGCGAGAAAGCCGTTCAGGGAGGCTTCCTCGACGGCGAGCGCCAGCACCAGGAAATGCGCCGGCAGGAACAGCGCCAGCGCGAGGCCAGACAGGCGGTGCGCCAGGAAGGCCCACCAGGCCGGGTGGTTGCGGTGCGCGGCGGCCCTCATGTCAGCACCAGCACGGCGCGGAAGCCCAGGATGAGCGCCAGCGCGGCGAACAGCAGAGCCGCGGCGTCGGCGAGGCGGGGGTGCCGGGTCCACTCCCGCAGGACGGTGCGCAGGCCGATGGCTCCGTGCACGGCGACCGCCAGCACGAACAGGCCGTAGATGCCGCCCCACAGGACGCTGCCCTTGGTGCGGCCGAGGATCTCAGCGGCGCTCAAGCCCCCGCGGACGGCGTAGAGGATGACGCCGAGGTGCAGCACCACCAGCGGGGCGAGCACCATGGCGCTGAGGCGTTGGGCGAAGAACAGGCGCAGTTCCAGGCGGCGCCTTTTTCCCTCTCCCGCCCCGGGAGAGGGAGGGGCCCACGCGGAGCGTGGGAGGGTGAGGGTAGCGCGAGGATCCTTGGATTTACCCTCACCCGGCCGCTTCGCGGCCACCCTCTCCCGGGGCGGGAGAGGGTTCTGGGCCGGGCAGTCGTCCAACCCCATCACAGCTCCCCCTTCAGCACCGCGCGGACGACCGCGCGCTTCAGGCCGGCAATCGCCGCTGTGGGGTTCAGGTGGTTGGGGCAGTGCTGCGCACAGCTTCCCTGGCTGTGGCAGGCGTGGCAGCCGGCGTCGTCGGCCACCGCTGCCAAGTGCCCCATGCGGTCGCCGTCGCGCACGTCGTTGACCAGCGTCCAGGCGCGGTTCAGCGCCGCTGGGCCGAGATAGTCGGGGTTGGCCGCCACCACGTCGCACGCGGAGTAACAAACCCCGCAGCCGATGCACTCGATGCCGGCGCTGGCCGCCCGGCGCTCCGGGCTTTCCGGGTCGACGCGGGCGAACTCCGGCGATCCCGGCGACGAGGGGACGAACCGCCCGCCGGCCTGCTGGCCCTTGTCGAAGAAGCCGGCCATGTCCACGGCCAGATCCTTGATGACGGGCATGTTGCGCAACGGGCGGATCTCCAGCCGGCCGCCCTTGGCGACCTTGGAGACGTGCGTGCGGCAAGTCCAGCGCGGCACACCGTTCACCGTCATGGCGCACGAGCCGCACATCCCCACCCGGCAGGCGAAGCGGTAGGACAGCGTCGGGTCCAGCCGGCGCTGGATGTAGGTCACCACGTCCAGCACCGTCTGGCTCTCCAGGAACGGCACGCGGAAGGTCTCGAACCGCTCACCGCGCCAGACGTCTACCATCAGGTCTGCCATCAGCGCACCATGCCCCACTTGCGGACGGTCTGCGCCTCGATCCAGCGGAAGGCGACGTTCTCGACGATCAGGCCGATGAGGATGACGGTGATCAGGCCGGCGAACACCTTGTCGATGTACAGCTCGTTGCGGTTCTGGAAGATGAACCAGCCCAGGCCGCCCTTGCCCGACGACACGCCGAACACCAGCTCGGCGGCAATGAGGGTGCGCCACGCGAACGCCCAGCCCACCTTCAAGCCGGTGAGGATCGATGGGAACGCCGCCGGGATGAGGATCTGCACCACATAGCGCAGCCCCCCAAGCCCGTAGTTCCGCCCGGCCATGCGCAGCGTGTCCGACACGGAGGTGAATCCCGCGTGGGTGTTGAGCGCCACCGGCCACAGCACCGCGTGCACCAGCACGAAGGTCAGGCTCGCCCCGCCGAGCCCGAACCACAGCATGGCAATGGGCAGCAGCGCGATGGCCGGCAGCGGGTTGAACATGGCGGTCAACGTCGAGAGGAAATCGTCGCCGATGCGCGTGGTGACCGCCAGCGTGGTCAGCACCACCGCCAGCGCGATGCCGATCGCATAGCCCTTCAGCAGCGTGGCGATGGACAGCCACGCCATGGACAGCAGGTTCTCGCGCGCCACCGCCTCCCAGAACGCCGTCATGGTGGCGGTGAAGGTCGGGAACATCAGCGGGTTGTCCTGCCACGTCGCCGCCGCCTGCCACAGCAGGGCGACCAGGATCAGCACCGCCAGCCGGCGCAACGCGGTGACGTTGGCGATGCGCTCCCACGGCGACAGCGGCCGGGCGACATCGCCGATCACCCCGGCGTCGGTGACGATGCGCTCGTACTCGGGGCGGACCCGCGGTTCGCGGCGCAGCGCGGCGTCAGTCATGGCGGGGCGCTCCGTTCTCCTCGACGCGGTCGGCGAACAGCATGGTGTGGATGCGGGTCGCGCACTCCTGGAACGCCGGGCTGCCGACCGCGAGGTGGTCGTAGCCGTGGCAGTTCAGCTCCGCCTTCGCTTGGCCGGGGTGCGGCGACAGCACCAGGATGCGGGTGCCGACCACCAGCGCTTCCTCGATGGAGTGGGTGACGAACAGCACCGTGAAGCGAACGTCGTCCCACAGTTGCAGCAGTTCCTCCTGCATCTTGCGCCGGGTCAGCGCGTCGAGGGCGGCGAACGGCTCGTCCATCAACAGGATGTCCGGCTCCATCGCCATGGCCCGCGCGATGGCGACGCGCTGCTTCATGCCGCCGGAGAGCATGTGCGGGTAGGCGTCGGCGAACTTGCTCAGGTTGACCTTGGCGATGCAGTCCAGCGCCTTGTCCTCGGCCTCGCGCCGGGTCGCCTTGCCGCTGGCGAGCAGCGGGAACATGACGTTCTGCTTCACCGTCTTCCACGGCGGCAGCTGGTCGAACTCCTGGAACACCATCATGCGCTCCGGCCCCGGCCCGGTGACCGCGCGGCCGTTGAGGCGGATCGTCCCTTCGACCGGCGGCAGGAAGCCGCCCACCGCCTTCAGGAGCGAGGACTTGCCGCAGCCCGACGGCCCCAGCAGCACGAAGCGCTCCGCGGGGAAGACCTGGAAATCGACGCGGTAGGTGGCGGTGACGAGGTGCTGGCGGGTCTTGTACTGCAAGGTGACGCAGGAGACGTCGAGCAGCGCGCGGGGCGGGGCGGGGAAGGTGACCGGAGTCGCCATCCCCGTTTCGGTGGTCATGCTGCGGCCGAGGATGCGCATGCGCTCAGCTCCCGGCCTCGTTGTGCACGTCGTCGAAGAAATAATCCTTCCAGGAGGCGGGCTTGTTCTTGATGGCGCCGACCTTCTGCATGAAGTCGGCGTACTTGCCCATGTTCTTCGGCGCCACGCCGAACTGGATGTCGGGGTCGTTCAGGATCTTCTCGACGAAGTCCTTGCTCAAATCGCCCTTGTTGATCGCCAGATAGGCTTGCGCGGCGGCGGCGTGGTCCTTGGTGATGAGGGCCATGGCCTCGCGCAGTGCGGCGAGGAAGGCGGCGTAGGTCTTGGGATTCTTGGTGCGGAAGGACTCCTTGGCCCAGATCAGGTTGAAGGTGTGCGGCCCGCCCAGCACGTCGTACGAGCTGAACACCTTGTGGATCTTCGGGTTCTCCAACTGCTGGTACTGGTAGGGCGGGCTGGACAGATGGGCAGTGATCTCGGACGCGCCGGACAGCAGCGCCGCCGTGGCGTCGGGGTGCGGCAGCGACACGGTGAACTTGTCCAGCACGTCGAACTTGCCGTCGCCGAAGGCCTGCTCGGCCGCCATTTGCAGCGTGCGGGCCTGCACCGACACCTTCACCGCCGGCAGGGCGATCTTGTCCTTGTCGGTGAAGTCCTTGATCGACCTGACGTTCGGGTTGTTGGTGGTGAGGAACAGCGGCATGGCGTTCAGGGCGCCGATGGCCTTGACGTTGGCCGAGCCCTTGGTGCGGTCCCAGATCGTCAGCAGCGGGCCGACGCCGCCCGAGGCCATGTCGATGCTGTCCGACAGCAGCGCGTCGTTCATCGCCGGCCCGCCGGAGAGCTGCGCCCACTCGACCTTGATGTCGATGCCCTGGGCCTTGCCCTGCTTCTCGATGAGCTGCTGGTGCCGCATGACGTGCAGCGGCAGATAGCCGATGCCGAACTGCTCGGCGATGCGCAGCGTTCCCTCCGCCGCCGCCGGGCCGGAGAGCGCCACGCCGGCCATGGCGAGCGCCGCGAGCGTGCGGCGGACGAGGGTCCCGATACCGTGCATGGCGTTATCCTCCCGTGTACCGATAATTAGCGTACCAATCAATTGCGGCCGTTGAAACCATCCGAAGGGAAGGGGTCAGGTGATGTAGGTCATCACCAGGTACAGAACCGCCTCGCCGTCACCGGTGTTGCGGTAGGCGTGCGGAACGTCGGCGTCGAACAGGATGGAATCGCCCGCGTCCAGCCGGTGCGTGCCGTCGCCGGTGACGATCTCCACGGCGCCGTGGGCAACCAAGATGTTCTCGGTGGTGCCGACGGTGTGGGCGTCGGCGTCCTCGCCAGCACCGGGAGCGAGGCGCAGCTCGTAGAACTCCACCTGCCGTTCGCCTTCGAACGGGAACAGCGCGCGCGTGGTGAAGCTCCCGTCACCGGAGGTGAGCACTTTGGATTCAGCCCGGCGGATCACCGTGGTGCCGCCGCTGCCGCCGGTGCTGAGCAGGCTGGAGAACGGCACGTCCAGCGCCTTAGCGATTTTCCACAGCGTCTCGATGCTCGGCTGGCCGCCGCCGGACTCGATGGCGTCCAGCGTCGCCCGGTCGCTGCCGGACAGCGACGCCAGCCGGTCAAGCGACAGCCCCTGGCGCAGGCGGAAGCTGCGGACGTTCGCCGCGACGGCTGTCGCCAGATGGTCGGACACCCCATGTTGCAGGGAGAAGGCGTCCGGTCGAGAGGCGGTCGTGCTGGTGCCCAAGGTCATGGCTCATCTCCCTTGTCCGGTAGTATGTTTTGCGTCCGCTAATCACGCTAGCAACGGCGTAGTATGAAATATACAGCAAAATATTTTCGGTAAATCCTGAGATTGACCGGTGGTGCTGTCAGGGCCTATAATTGCCTAGTTATGAAGTAGAGAAAAAAGACCGAGCCAGGGAGGAAGGGTGTCCGGCGCATCGAACCCCGAGCTGTCGCCGCCCGTCAGCGACGTGGTCAAGCACACCACCTGCTACATGTGCGCCTGCCGGTGCGGCATCCGCGTGCACCTGAAGGACGGCCGTGTCCGCTACATCGAGGGCAATCCCGACCACCCCGTCAACAAGGGTGTGATCTGCGGCAAGGGTGCCGCCGGCATCATGAACCACACCTCGCCGGCACGCCTGCGCAAGCCGCTGAAGCGCGTCGGCCCACGCGGCACCGCGGATTTCGTTGAAATCGAGTGGGACGAGGCGCTGGAGATCGCCACGGGGTGGCTGGGCGCCATCCGGCACAGCGACCCGAAAAAGCTCGCCTTCTTCACCGGGCGCGACCAGAGCCAGTCCTTGACCGGCTGGTGGGCGGCGCAGTTCGGCACGCCCAACTTCGCGGCGCATGGGGGATTCTGCTCGGTCAACATGGCGGCGGCCGGGCTGTACACGGTGGGCGGCTCGTTCTGGGAGTTCGGCGAGCCGGACTGGGAACGCACCAAGTACTTGCTGATGTTCGGCATCGCCGAGGATCACGATTCCAACCCCATCAAGACCGGCTTGGGCAAGCTGAAGGCGCGCGGCGCCAAGGTGGTGTCGGTCAACCCGGTGCGCACCGGCTATTCCGCCATCGCCGACGAGTGGATCGGCATCCGGCCGGGCACCGACGGGCTGCTGGTGATGGCGCTGATTCACGAGCTGCTGCACGCCGACCGCATCGACCTCGACCACCTCGTGCGCTACACCAACGCGCCGTGGCTGGTGATCCGGGACCCGGGGGCGGCGGACGACGGGCTGTTCGCCCGCGACGCCTACGGCAACCCGCTGTGCCGCGATCAGGGGAAGGGCGTGCTGGTGGACGCCACGCTGCCGGGCATCGCACCGGCCGTGGTGGGCGCGGTGGAATTGCCCGATGGGCGCACGGCGGTCCCGGTGTTCCAGTTGCTGGCCGAGCGCTACATGGACCCGGCCTACAGCCCCGACGCGGTGGCCGAGCGCTGCGGTGTGCCGGCCGCGACCATCCGCCGACTGGCCGCCGAGCTGGCCGACGTGGCGTTCGAGCAGGCCATCGAGCTGGACATTCCCTGGACCGACTGGGCCGGGCGGCGGCACCCGACGACCAAAGGCCGGCCGGTGGCGATGCACGCCATGCGTGGCATCTCCGCCCACACCAACGGCTTCCACACCTGCCGCGCCATCCATGTGCTGCAACTGCTGCTGGGGGCGGTCGATTGCCCCGGCGCCTTCCGCATCCGCCCGCCGTTCCCCAAGCCGATCCCGCCGGGGCTGAAGCCCGCCGGCCGCGGAGTGGCACCCGGCAAGCCGCTGGCCGGCATGCCGCTGGGTTTCCCCGCCGGGCCGGAGGATCTGCTGCTGGAGGACGACGGCACGCCGATCCGCATCGACAAGGCCTATTCGTGGGAGGCGCCGCTGGCCGCCCATGGGGCCATGCACATGGTGATCGCCAACGCCTGGAAGGGCGACCCGTACCCCATCGACACGCTGTTCCTGTACATGGCGAACATGAGCTGGAACTCGTCGATGAACACGGCCCGCACCATGGAGATGCTGACCGATCGGGATGAGAGCGGCGAATACCGCATCCCGCGCATCATCTATTCCGACGCCTTCTTCTCGGAGATGGTGGCCTATTCCGACCTCGTGCTGCCGGACACCACGTATCTGGAGCGCTGGGACTGCATCTCGCTGCTCGACCGGCCGATCTGCTCGGCCGAGGGGCCGGCCGACGCCATCCGCCAGCCGGTGGTGCAGCCCGACCGCGACGTGCGGGCGTTCCAGAGCGTGCTGCTGGATCTCGGCGCGCGGCTCGGCCTGCCGGGCATGGTGAGCGAGGATGGGGCGCCGAAGTACAAGGATTATGCCGACTACATCGTCCACCACGAGCGCTCGCCGGGCATCGGGCCGCTGGCGGGGTGGCGCGGGCCGGCGGGGGACTGCGTCGGACGCGGGCGGGTCAACCCGGACCAGCTCAAGGCCTATGTGGCGAACGGCGGCTTCTGGGCGCACGAGCTGGAACCGGGGCAGCAGTTCTACAAGTACGCCAACCGCGACTATCTGGACTTCGCCGTGCACATGGGCTTCATCGCCGAGGCCAAGCCCATGGTCATGCAGATCTGGTCCGAGCCGTTGCAGAAGTTCCGCCTCGCGGCCCTTGGGCACGGGGCGGTGCAGCCGCCGGACGATCTGCGCGTACGGGTGCGCGACGCGTTCGACCCGCTGCCCATCTGGTACCCGCCGTTCGAGGGCGAGATGGTGGACGAGGCGGATTTCCCGCTGCACGCGCTGACCCAGCGGCCGATGATCATGTATCATTCCTGGCACTCGCAGAACGCGTGGCTGCGGCAGATCGTCGGCAAGAACCATCTGTACGTGAACACCGGCACCGGCCGGCGGCTCGGGCTGGAGGACGGCGACTGGGTGCGCGTCACCAGCCACAACGGGACGATCATCGTGCCGGTCAAACTGATGGACGGCGTCAACCCCGACACGGTGTGGACCTGGAACGCCATCGGCAAGCGGTCGGGCGCCTGGAACCTCGCCCTCGACGCGCCAGAGGTGGCGCAGGGCTTCCTGCTCAACCACCTGATTTCAGAGCGGCTGCCGGGGGCCGAGCTGTCCAACTCCGACCCGATCACCGGTCAGGCGGCGTGGTTCGATCTGCGTGTCCGCATCGAGAAGGTGGCGGCGGCGGAACGGTCCGAGCCGCAGTTCGCCAGCATTGCCCGCGCTCCCGGTTTGCCTGAACCGCCGACCGTGCGGGGGCGCCTATGACCAGCCTGCCGGAGAACCGAGGGCCGAAGCGGCTGGCGCTCGCCATCGACCTGGACACGTGCGTGGGCTGCCACGCCTGCGTGACGAGCTGCAAGGAATGGAACGCCGGCGGCAACCCGGCGCCGCTGGGCGACGTCAACGCCTATCAGGCCGGCCAGCGCGGCGCCTGGGCCAACCGCGTCTTCAGCTACGAGGCGGGGGAGGGCGAGGCCGGGCGCACCGTGCATTTCCCCAAGAACTGCCTGCATTGCGAAACGCCGGACTGCGTCACCGTCTGCCCTACGGGCGCATCGTTCAAGCGCGCCGAGGACGGCATCGTTCTGGTGGACTACGACAAGTGCATCGGCTGCAAGCTGTGCGCCTGGGCCTGCCCGTACGGTGCGCGCGAGTTGGACGAAGTCGATGGCACCATGAAGAAATGCACGCTGTGCATCGACCGCATCTACAATGAGAACCTGCGGGAGGAGGAGCGTTTGCCCGCCTGCGTCATGGCCTGCCCGACCAAGGCCCGCCACTTCGGCGACTACAACGACCCGAATTCGGCGGTGTCGAAGCTCAGCGCCGAGCGCGGCGGCTTCCGGGTGATGGAAAGCCTCGGCCAGCAGCCGACCGGCACCTACCTGCCGCCGCGACCGGGCAAGCGGAGCGAGGGCACTGCATTGGCGAAGGTGGACCATGGCGGGAGCTTCCTGCGCTGGGTCGACCGCATGCTGACGCGCTGACCCATGCATCCGGCATATTCCGTCATTTTCTTTACGACAGCCTCCGGCGCCGGCTACGGCCTGCTGGCGTTGCTCGGCCTGTTCGGTGCCGCCGGGTTTCTGCCGGCGGGGGCGGGGTTCACCGTGCTGGCGCTTGGCGTGGCACTGGCGCTGATCGCCGGCGGCTTGCTGTCCTCAACCCTCCACCTGACGCACCCCGAGCGGGCGTGGCGGGCGGTCAGCCAGTGGCGCTCGTCATGGCTGGCGCGCGAGGGCGTGCTGGCGCTCGCCACCTTCGTGCCGGCGGGGCTGTTCGGGCTGTCGGTGCTGCTTGGGGCGCCGCGCGGCGTGGTGGCCGTGCTCGGCGTGCTGAGCGCGGTGCTGGCGCTGGCGACGGTCTGGGCGACGTCGATGATCTACGCCAGCCTGCGTGCCGTCCGGCAGTGGAACAGCCGCTGGGTGCCGCCGGTCTATCTGACGCTGGCGCTGATGACCGGGGCGCTTTTGCTGGCCGCGCTCGGGGGGCTGTGGGGTGGCGGTTGGCCAGGTATCGGCTGGATCGCGGCGGCGTTGACGGCGGTCGGCTGGCTGGTCAAGACGGCGTACTGGCGCGAGATCGGTGCCGGGCGGGCGGCCAACGATCTGGGCAGCGCCACCGGCCTGGACCGGCTCGGCCCGGTCCACCTGCTCGAGAAACCGCACACGGAAGAGAACTTCCTCATGCGCGAACTGGGCTACCAAATGGCCCGCACGCACGTCGCCAAGCTGCGCCGCATCGCGCACCTGACGCTGTTCGCCCTGCCGCTGCTGCTGTGCTTTGCCGGCCTGTGGGCGCCGCCGGTCCTGGCGGGCATAGCGGCGGTCGCCGCAGTGCTGAGCGCGGGCGTCGGGGTGCTGACCGAACGTTGGCTGTTCTTCGCCGAGGCCCGCCATACGGCCATGCTGTATTACGGGTACGCGGCCTAGGCGTCCTCCGCCAGCCGGATGCCGGTGAAGGCGGTGCGGGTGGTCGGGCGCAGAAAGTGGCGCGTGGTCGGCGTGGCGTAGGCGAACGGTGTCACGCAACTGCCGCCGCGCACCACCATGCGGTTCGCCATGAACCGTCCGCTCAGCGGCTCGTCGCTGCTTTCCGCGTGGCTGTAGCCGGGGTAGGGCATGAAGGCGCTGCGCGTCCACTCCCACACGTCGCCGAACAGTTGCCACGGCCCTTCGGTGCCGAGGCACACGCCGGGGCGCGGGTGGCGGTGGCCGTTGCCCAGCAGGTTGCCGCGGCACTCCCGGCAGGCGGCCAGCGCCTCCCACTCGGATTCGTCGGGCAGGCGCTTGCCGGCCCAGCGGGCGAAGGCGTCGGCCTCGTACCAGCTCACGTGGCAGACCGGCTCGGTGGGGTCGAGCGGGCGCATGCCGTACAGCGTGAAGATCTGCCAGCCGCCTTCCTTCCACTCCCAGTACAGCGGCGCCTGCCAGTCCTCGGCGCGAGCGGCCTCCCAGCCGTCGCCCAGCCACCATTTGGGCTTGGCGTAGCCGCCGTCCTGCATGAAGTCGAGGTATTCGCCGCAGGTGACCGGCCGCCCGGCGAGCGTGAACGGGCGTAGCATGACGGTGTGGCGCGGCCGCTCGTGGTCGAAGCCGGGCGAGGGATCGTCGCGGCCGATCTCCACCAGCCCGCCGCCGTGACCGATCCAGGTCTGCTCCAGCGGCGGGGAGGGCGGCAGCGTCGCCGCCGGCTCGTAGGGCGGGCGCAGCGGGTTGCTCCAGAACGCGTGCTTGATGTCGGACAGCAGGCGCTCCTGGTGCCGGCGCTCGTGCACGATGCCGAGATGGATGCGGTCGGAGGCTTCCGCCAGCCGGTCCGCCCCGACCTGGTCGATGAGGTGCAGGATGGCGCCGTTCACGTGGTCGCGGTAGCGCATGATTTCGGGCGCCGTCGGGCGCGACAGCAGCCGCAGCGTCGGCGCCGCCAGATGCCGGCCGAAGCGGTCGTCGATGGCGGTGAACAACTGCCGGAACGCGGGGTCGAACATGCGGTAGCCGGACGCGCAGGTTTCCAGCACGAAGGTCTCGAAGAACCACGTGGTGTGTGCGAGGTGCCACTTGGCCGGTGCGCCGTCGGGCAGCGACTGGACCATCAAATCCTCGACGCCCAGCGGCGCCACCAACTCCGCCGTGCGTTGGCGGGCCTTGTGGAAGCGGGTGGCAAGCGAGCGGCGGAGCGCGCCGGGGGTGCCCTCGGCGGCAGCGGGGGCTGAGGCAGGAGCGATGGCGGCGACAGGGGCGGCGGCAGAGGCGTGCTGCTTTGCGGGCATGGGGGGGACCTCATCGCGGGACGGGCGGCGCGCGGCCCGGACGGCCATCGCGCAAGTGCATCGTCATTGTTCCTTGACGGGCATTGTGCCGTAGGTGCGAGGGCGGCGGGCCGGCGCATGCGGGGTAGGGGGTTCCGTTGGATCGCCGCGGCTGTGACAACCGCGAAAGGGCGTCACACGTCGAGCACCATGGTCGGCCGCACGGTGCCGCTCATCCGCAGCAGCATGTGCAGATAGACCGCCAGCTTGCGCGCCCGCTCGGTGTGCTGGGCGAGGCAGACGCGCAATTGCTCAGCGAGGATGCGGTTCTCTTCGGCCTCGGTCAGCGTCAGGTGCGGGTGCGCCGGGGCCGCGGCGTGGACGATGTGGTCGGGGTCGACGGACACCGCCGTCTGCGGGTCGGACAGCAGTTGCTCGGCCGCGTTCTCCTCGTCGTGCTCCGGCGGCGGGGTCTCAGCCGGTGGCGGCGGCGGCGGCGCGGCGGCGATATGGTTGCGGAGGTTTTCCTTGACCCGCGTCCGCTGCCGCACGCTCAGGCTGTCGATCTGGTCGACCTCGTCGAACAGCATCTCGTAGACGCGGCGCCGCCGGGGGTTGGGCGGTTCCTTGCGGCGGCGGTCGGAGGCTTCCTTCTGGTCCTGCTGCTCGCGCCGGGGCCGCCGGTCCGTGGCCGACCCCGACCGTTCCACCTGTTTGGCGGGGCGGACAGTGAGGTCGGAGGGGCCGATCGATCCCTCGGCCATGGCGGCACACCCTTGGCTGCGCGGCCAGGGAGGCCGCACCTGTCAAGGCTACGCCCTTGAACGGCCGAGTCAAGGGAGCCGAAATGCCGGGGTGGATACGCGAAAGAGCGCCGCAAATTGTCACGGCGGGGTGGTCCTGCCCAACGTGAGCATTCCCTTTCAAAGCGCCCAAAAAAGAACCGGGCTCCGCGGGGCGGAGCCCGGTTCCATGAACCGGTTCTTGAGCGTGCCCGCTCAGTCGGCCGCTTCGACGACCGGCTGCGGGCGGCGGTGGCCGAAGTGGAACTCCCGGAAGACGTTGATCAGCGAGGTGATCAGCGCCGCCAGATAGGGCAGGGACTGCACCACCAGAAGACCGGACCACATGAAGGCGTCGCGGTTCTCGTGGCCGAACACCAGCACGATGGCCAGCGCCGCACCCCACAATGCCACCAGAAGCGCGATCTCCTCCTGCGCCATCAGGAAGACGGCCATCAGCGCCGGCTGGTCCTCGCACTTGGGCGTGCGGACGAACGGACGGCCCGAGGTGAACATGCCCAGCCACATGGCGCGGCCTACGGTGTGCGTCAGCGCCATGCCGGCCACCGCCGCGCCGACCTTGTCCCAGAAGCCGCACTTCACCCGCGCCTCGTAGAGCCACAGGCTGGCCGCCACCTTGAAGGCGAAGACGCTCAGCGTCGGGATCATGAAGGCGTTGGGCGGGAACTCGAAGTACTTCGGGAACAGCAGCAGCCCCAGCGACCAGACGATGCCGGCGAGGCCGAACACCATGTGCGCGGCGTCGGCGAACCACGGCAGCCAGCCGGTGATGAAGTGGTACTTCTGCCCGGCGGTCAGCCGCGTCGCCTTCGGCGCCAGCTCGCGCCAGTGATGCTTGAGGATCTGCACCGCGCCGTAGGCCCAGCGGAAACGCTGAGTCTTGTAGGCCGAGAAGCTGTCCGGCACGAGGCCCTTGCCGAAGCTCTCCGGCATGTAGACCGCCTCGTAGCCGTGCTCGAACAGGCGCAGGCCGAGGTCGGCGTCCTCGGTGATGCACCACTCGCCCCAGCGGCCCGTACCCTCCAGCGCGGTCTTGCGGATGATGGTCATGGTGCCGTGCTGGATGATCGCGTTGCGCTCGTTGCGCTGGATCATGCCGATGTGGAAGAAGCCGGCGTATTCCCAGTTGATCATCCGCTGGAACAGGTTCTGGTCCCAGTCGCGATAGTCCTGCGGCGACTGCACGAAGCCGACCTCCGGCCGGTCGAAGTGCGGGATGGTCGCCTTCAGCCAGTCCGGGTGCACCTGATAGTCGCTGTCGATGACGGCGACGTGCTGCGCGTCCTCGGCGGTCACGGTCAGGCCGAAGTTCAAGGCGCCGGCCTTGTAGCCCGGCCAGTTGTCCAGATGGAAGAAGCGGAACCGCGGGCCGAGCTGGCGGCAATACTGCTCGACCGGCTTCCACACCTCGGGGTCCTTGGTGTTGTTGTCGAGCAGCAGCACCTCGAAGTTCGGGTAGTCGAGGCGGGCCAGCGCGTCCAGCGTCTGGATGACCATGTGCGGCGGCTCGTTGTAGCACGGCACGTGGATCGACACCTTGGGCGCCGTCGGCAGGGGGGCTGCGGAGCAGGGGTGGAACTTGCGCTTGAAGCGGTCCTGCCAGACCACCTCGGTCAGCTCCAGCCCGTCGATCAGCATGACGCACAGCAGCACGAGCTGGCAGAAGATCAGGAAGCCCCAGGCGACCTCGGTCGTGGTGGCGAGGCCGGCGGCGGACGCGGCGCTCACGGTGAACACCAGCACCGAGCCCACCGCCTGGATCAGCCCGCCGTAGAACAGCAGCCCGCCGACCTTCAGGTCGCGGCGCCGGCCCAGGAAGAACACCAGCGGCAGGAAGGCGACGGCGACCGACATGGCGCACATCTGCGGCCAGTTCTTGACCTCCTGCACCTCGCCGATCATCGGGAACTTCGGCGCGCGCCACGCGTCCCACAGACCCCAGGAGGTGCCGGCGGTGCCTTCGATCTCGCGCTTCCAGGGCTGGTCGAACGCCTCCATGATGAAGTAGTCGAGGCGATTCTGCGCCGCGATGTTCAGGAAGGTGCGGATGAACTTCGCCTGATTGACTTGGCTCGCCTCGGCGCCGCGGCGCCACGGGCCATCGGCCGGCCAGCCGATTTCCGAGATGAGGATGTGCTTGTTCGGGTACTTGGTCTTCAGCTCGTTGTACCGGAACATGGCGTAGTTGACGGCGTCGTCGATCGGCACGCCTTCCCAGTACGGCAGCAGGTGCACGGCCAGGAAGTCCACCGCCTCGACCAGTTCGGGGTGTTGCAGCCAGACGTGCCACGGCTCGGCGGTGGAGACCGGGACGTTGACCTTCTTCTTGACGCGCTTGACGTACTCGATGGCCTGCGGGATCGAGATGTCGGTGCGCAGGATCGCCTCGTTGCCGACCAGGACGCGGCGCACGTTGGAATTGTCGCGTGCCAGCTTGATCAGGTTGTTGATTTCCGGCTCGTCGATCTCCGGCTTGCCCTGCACCCAGGCGCCGGCCGTCACCGGCAGGCCGTGCTTGTTGGCGAGAGCGGCGACCTGCTCCGACCCGTCGGTGGTCGAGTAGGTGCGGATGCCCTTCACGGCGCTTTCCAGCGCCACGAGATCCTTCTCGATGTCCTCCGCGCTGGCGCGGTCACCCTTGGTGGGGCTCTTGTTCGGGTGGAAGGGGGTGTAGCTGACGCCGTTGATGGCGCCGCCCCAGGACCGCTCCGCCACGGGCCGGTTCCACAGCGCCCAGGCCCCGAAATTTCCGAGGATCACCAGGATCAGGACAGCAATCGCTCTCTTGCGCATCGGTTTCGTTCGTTCCCCGCACCTATCCGTCCGGCACAGCTCGGTTGTCCCGGTCGCACGTCCAGTGCCATCCGAAGCCACCGCAACGATACGGACAAAATTTGGACCGCAATCGATCGGCTTCAGACCGAACCCGGCACGTCAATGGTTGCTGATCGCCCCGCAAAGCCCCAGGCCCGCGCTTCTTCGACCGATCCTCTCGGGAAACGGTCCTGTATTTTATACACTTTCCGGCCCGGCGCAACCATCGCCACCGTGTGCGCGGCGCCGGTCAGACCACTCCGTTTTGAATGGATTGCGATGCCGGCTGTTGAAGGGGCAGTCTACCACAAAACACGAGGACGCCGCCATGGCCCGGAAACGTGACAAGGACGCGCCGTCGGAGACCGCACAGCGCATCGAGGACGAATTGGTCGACAAGACCGGCAAGGCCGCCGGCGACACCGAAAAGCCCGTGCAGGAGAAGTTCGACGAACTGGGCGAGCGGCCGGAGGTCAAGCGCTCGGGCGGGCGCGAATAGAACGGCTCGGCCCATCCGAGGGTGAGGGGGCTGGCATTGCGGGCGTGTCCGGTCCCCCCGGAAACCCCCTCACCCAGCGGTCGCGGATGAAACACTATGAAACACTATGAAACACTTTTCGGGGGTGTTTCATCCGCTCGGTATCGCGCGGACGTGCCTCGCTAACGAAGACTTCAATCCTATAGAGAGCGGCTGGCAAGAGCAAGCGCGTCGAGTTCCCACCTTCCTCCTATCCAAAAGGGGTGCGCGATTCTGCCGCCTGTGCGGCGGGTTGTCGGTGCTGATACGCTGATGATCCGCCCACAAGACAAAATCAATCCTCGGGAGGAGGCGGCACATGAAGACGGTCCACACCTATCGCCGGCAGCACGGCGAGATCCAAGCGGCCATCGGTGCTCTGTCCGAGTTGCTGCGCGCCCAGGACGCGGTCAGCCGCACCTTCGACATCCGCGTCGTGCTGAACGACCTGTCGTCCAAGGTGAACGACCACCTGACCCATGAGAACCGGGTGCTCTATCCGAAGCTGCTGGAGCACGGCGACGCCCGCGTGCGCGCCGCCGCAAGCGAACTGTGGGACGAGATGAACGGCCTGCACGCGGTCTGCGACCACTATTTCGCGGCGTGGTCGAACGTGACGTCGATCGCCATGCGCTTCCACACCTTCCGTTCCGAGACGAGCCACGTCATGGCCCGCCTTCAGGAACGCATGAAGCGTGAGGACGAGGCGCTCGGCCCGATGCTGGAGCAATGAAAAAGCCCCCTTCCCCGTGAGGGGAAGGGGGCTTTGACACGGTGTGGCTCAACCCTCGGCGGAGGCGCGCTGATGGCGCTTGCGCTCGTTCGGGTCCAGGTAGCGCTTGCGCAGACGCACCGACTTGGGCGTGACCTCGACCAGCTCTTCATCGCTGATGTAGGACAGCGCCCGCTCCAGCGTCATCTGGATCGGCGGCGTCAGGCGCACCGCTTCGTCCTTGCTGGTCGTGCGGATGTTGGTGAGCTGCTTGCCCTTGATGACGTTGACCTCGAGGTCGTTGCCGCGGGTGTGCTCACCGATGATCATGCCCTGATAGACCGGAACGCCCGGATCGATCAGCATCGGACCGCGGTCCTCCAGGTTCCACAGCGCGTAGGCGACCGAGGTGCCGTCGGAGTTCGAGATCAGAACGCCGGTGCGGCGCGCCGCAATCGGGCCCTTGTACGGGGCGTAGCCGTGGAACAGGCGGTTCATGATGCCGGTGCCGCGGGTGTCCGTCAGGAACTCGCCGATGTAGCCGATCAGGCCGCGCGAGGGCGCGTGGAACACCAGGCGGGTCTTGCCGCCGCCGGACGGGCGCATCTCGATCAGGTCGGCCTTGCGCTCCGCCAGCTTGTTGACGACGGCGCCCGAGAACTCCTCGTCCACGTCGATGACGACTTCCTCGATCGGCTCCAGGCGCTGACCGTTCAGCGGGTCGGTCTGGAACAGCACGCGCGGCCGGCTGATCGACAGCTCATAGCCTTCGCGGCGCATGGTCTCGATCAGGATGCCGAGCTGGAGTTCGCCGCGGCCCGCCACCTCGAAGGCGTCGCCGCCGTCGGTGTCGCGCACCTGCAGCGCCACGTTGCCCTCCGCCTCGCGGAACAGGCGGTCGCGGATCATGCGGCTGGTGACCTTGTCGCCCTCGCGCCCGGCCAGCGGGCTGTCGTTGACCGAGAAGGTCATCGCCAGGGTCGGCGGATCGATGGGCTGGGCTTCCAGCGCCTCGGTGACGGACAGGTCGCAGATGGTGTCAGCGACGGTGGTCTGCGACAGGCCGGCCAGCGCGACGATGTCGCCGGCGTGCGCCTCGTCGACCGGAACGCGCTCCAGGCCGCGGAAGGACAGCACCTTGGAGATGCGGCCCTGCTCGATCACCTTGCCGTCGCGCGACAGCGCCTTGACCGACATGTTCGGCTTCACCGTGCCCGACTGGATGCGCCCGGTCAGGATGCGGCCGAGGTACGGGTTCGCCTCCAGCGTGGTGGCGAGCATGGTGAACGGCTCGTTCTCACCACCGATCTGGTGCGGCGGCGGCACGTGGTCCCGGATCAGCTCGAACAGCGGGGTCAGGCTCTCGCGCGGGCCGTTCTCCAGGTCCGTGGTCGCCCAGCCGTTGCGGCCCGAGGCGAACAGGGTCGGGAAGTCGAGCTGCTCGTCGGTGGCGTCCAGCGAGGAGAACAGGTCGAACACCTCGTCGTGCACTTCGTGCGCGCGGGCGTCGGCGCGGTCCACCTTGTTGACGACGACCATCGGGCGCAGGCCGAGGCGCAGCGCCTTGCCCAGCACGAACTTGGTTTGCGGCAGCGGCCCTTCGGCCGCGTCGCACAGCAGCACCACGCCATCGACCATGGAGAGGATGCGCTCCACCTCGCCGCCGAAATCGGCGTGGCCGGGGGTGTCCACGATGTTGATGCGCAGGTCGTTCCACAGGACCGAGGTGCACTTGGCCAGGATGGTGATGCCGCGCTCGCGCTCCAGATCGTTGGAGTCCATGGCGCGCTCGGCCACCTGCTGGTTCTCGCGGAAGGTGCCCGACTGCTTGAGCAACTGATCGACCAGGGTGGTCTTGCCATGGTCGACGTGGGCGATGATCGCGACGTTACGGAGAGTCATGCGTGTATCGTACTCGAATCGGCCGGCGCCCTTCGTTGCGGGCGGTATGCCCAAAACAAAACGGCCCGCCAAGAAATCCTGGTGGGCGCCGCCGGGTGGGGTGTCTTTGCGCTGCAATATAATGATTCCAGGGCACGGAGCAAGAGCCGATGCGTAACCTTCGCATGACACTGTTATGACGTCGGCCTATGGCTGAGGCTTGGTTCCGCGGCTCAGGCTGGGCGCCGGCCTTGAAAGTTCGGCTCCGGCTGCGGATTTTCTGGCTGCCACGACCCGCTCGGACGATGACCCGCGCCCGCCATTCCGCCGCTCCCCTGCTCCTCGCGCTGGCGCTCCTGCTGGCGCCGGTCGGCGCGCGCGCGCAGGATGAGGAACCGGCGCCGAAGGTCCCCTATGAGGTCGAGCTGACCGGGGTGGAGGATTCCGGGCTGTCCAGTCTGCTGCGCGAGTCGTCCTCGCTGTTTGGGCTGAAGGACGATCCGCCGCCCTCGGTCATCGGGCTGGAGCGGCGCGCCGACGCCGACCGCGACCGGCTGGAGACGGCGCTGCGCTCCGCCGGCTACTACGACGCCCGGCTGGAGATCCGCGTCGATCCCGACACCACGCCGGCCAAGGTGACCGTCGCGGTCGAGCCCGGAACGGCTTATGTTTTCAAGACCATCGTGGCGCGGACCGAGAGCGGCGGGCCGCCGCCGGGTGCGCCGATCGACCCGGACGACCTCGGCCTCAAGCCGGGCCAGACCGCCCGCGCGCCGCAGGTGGTGGACGCCCAGTCCAAGCTGGTGTCGACGCTGGCCGGGCGCGGCTACGCCTTCGCCAAGGTGACCGACCGGCGCGCCGTGGTGGATCATTCCGACCACAGCATGGACGTCACCTTCACCGTCGATCCGGGGCCGCTCACCCGCTTCGGCGCCACCCGTGTCGAGGGGCTGGAGGATCTGGACGAGAGCATCGTGCAGGGTCGCCTGCCCTGGAAGCCCGGCGAGCGCTACGAGCCGGCGCTGGTCGAGCGGGCGCGGACGGACATTGCCAAGCTGAACGTCTTCGACACGGTGCGCGTGCAGCTCGCCGAGCAGCCGGGGCCGGACGGCGTGACGCCGGTCACCGTCACTGTGGACGAACGCAAACGGCATTTCGTCGGCGCCGGGGTCGTCTATTCCACCACCGAGGGCTTCGGCGGCAACGTCTATTGGGGCCACCGCAATCTGTTCGGCGGTGCGGAGCAGTTGCGCCTGAGCCTGGAGGTCGGGCGCCTGTCCGGCGAAACCAGCAGCGTGAAGGGGCTGGACCTGCCGGACCTGCGGTTCGGCGTCAACTTCCGCAAACCGGATTTCCTGGTGCCCCGGCAGTCGCTGCTGCTGGACTTCTCGGTGGTGGCGGACAATCCGCCGGCTTACGAGCGCGTCGCCGGCATCTTCACCGCCGCGCTGGAGCGCGAGATCACCGATGAGCTGAAGGTCTCCTCCGGCGTCACGTCGGAGCGCGGGCGCGTGCGCACCACCGAGCGCACCTATGAGGTGGCGCTGCTCGGCGTGCCGCTGGGCGCCACGTACGACGGCTCGGACAATCTGCTGAACCCTGCGCGCGGCTTCCGCCTGGGCGCCACGGTGACGCCCTGGTTTCCGGCGGCCAGCAATGAATCGCGGCAGCGCTTCCTGGCAACCACCCTGAACGGCTCGGCCTATTACGATTTTGCCGGTGACGGCCGGTATGTGGGCGCGGCGCGGCTGGGGCTGGGCAGCATCGTCGGCGCCGGGCTGGCCGACATCCCGCCGGACCGCCGGTTCTACGCGGGCGGCGGCGGCTCGGTGCGCGGCTACGGCTTCCAAAAGGCGGGGCCGCGCAACCCCGCCGGTGACCCGATCGGCGGCCGCTCGCTGGTCGAGGCGGGCGTGGAACTGCGCATCAAGGTGACCGACACCATCGGCGTGGTGCCGTTCGTCGATGCCGGCACGGTCAGTGACCGGAGTTTCCCCGACACGCGCGAGCCGCTGCGCGTCGGCGCCGGGCTGGGATTGCGTTACTACACCGACTTCGGCCCGTTGCGGGTGGATGTCGGCGTCCCGCTGAACCCCGAGCACGGCGATTCACGCTGGCAACTGTATCTCAGCCTGGGGCAGGCGTTCTGAGGCGGCATTTTTTTGTCATTTCCGCCAAGGTCGAAATGCGGGCCTCCTTTTGCGTGTTCACGGTGGTGGGCCTGACGGCGAGGATCGGGGTTTGGCGTTGAAGGTTCTGCGCATCGCACTTCTGGGGCTTGCCGGTCTGCTTCTGCTGATCGCCGTTGCCGCCGTGGCCGGCTTTGGGTGGTTGCAGACGGATGCCGGGCGGCGCTGGCTGGTCGCCACCATCGAAGGGGCGGCCTCGGGGCCGGATGCGACGCTGAGGCTGGGCACGCTCAGCGGCCGCGTGCCGTTCGACCTGACGCTGTCCGAAATCCGCATGGCCGACCGCGAGGGTGTCTGGCTGACCTTGCGCGACGCTCACCTCGCGCTGAATCCCATGGCGTTGCCGGCGCGGCGCGTCGAGATCAAGGAACTCTCCGCCGCCCAGGTGGTGGTGGAGCGCCCCCCGGCGGCCTCCGCCGAACCGCAGCCGAAGAGTTCGGCGCAGCCGGCGCTGCCCAAGCTGCCGGTCACTGTGGCGCTCGACCGCCTCGCGGTTGGCGAACTGCGCTTGGGCGAGGCGCTGCTGGGCGAAGCGGCGGTGCTGTCGGTGAACGGCTCGGCCCGGCTGGCCGCCGGGGGCGACGGGCTGGACACCACGCTGGAGGTGGCGCGCATCGACGACCGGCCTGGCCGCGCGGCGCTGACGCTCGGCTTCGATCCGGACGACCAGCGCTTGGGCTTGGATCTGAAGGCGTCGGAGCCGGCCGGCGGCGTCATCGCCCGCATGCTGAACATCCCCGGCCTGCCGCCGGTCGAGGCGACGCTGGACGGCCAGGGCACGCTGGCCGACTGGAAGGGGCGGCTGACCGCCACCGGCGGCGATGTGGTCAACCTGACCGCCGACGCCACGGTGAAGGCCGATCCCGTCGGGCATCTGGTGACTCTGGCGGCCGGCGGCGACGTGGCGCGCCTGCTGCCGGCCCCCGCCGCCGACCTCGTCGGCCCGCGGCCGGCGGTGAACGCCGAGGTGCTGGTCGGCAACGACCGCGGCCTGACGCTGCGCCCGCTCACCGCGACCGTCGCCGCCGGCACGCTGCGCCTGACCGGCACGGTTCGGCCGGATGACCAGCGCGTCGCCCTCCAAGCCGAGGTGACCGCCGGGCCGGATTCGGCGCTGCACGCGCTGGCTCCGGTGCGCTGGCGGGATGCGCGGGTCATTCTCAACGCGGACGGTACGGCGGTGGATCTGCCGTTCTCGGTGAGCGCAGTGGTCAGCGATGTGGCGGCGGATGATCCCAAGCTGGCCTCCGTCACCGGGCCGGAGGTGCGGCTCGACGCCAAAGGCGCCGTGCATCCCGATGGCGGGCAGGTCCGGCTCGACGGCCTGACGCTGGCGAGCGCAGCCGGCACGCTGGCGGCGAACGGCACCGCTGCCGGCTGGGGGCAGACGGCGGACGCGGTGCTGCGCCTCGCGCTGGACGATCTGGCGACGCTTTCCGAGCTTGCCGGGCGGCCGCTCGCCGGAGCGGCGGTGCTGGAGGGGCCGGTTTCCGTGCGCGATGGAGCGGTGCAGGCCGATTTGGGCGGCCGGGTGGCGGGGCTGAACACCGGCACGCCGGCCGACGCTCTGCTCAGCGACGATGCGCGGCTGACGCTGAAGGCGGCGGCCGAAAAGGACGGCGGCGTGCGGTTGAACGAACTGCGCGTCGAGGGCGCCAACGCCACGCTGGCCGGCAAAGCCGCGCTGGCCAACGGCCGGCTGGAGGCCGACGCCACTCTGGACCTGCCGCGGCTGGAGCCGCTGGGCGCGGCGCTGGAAAAGCCCATGCAGGGCGGCGCGGCGCTGGACCTCACGGCGCGCGGGCCGCTCGATGGGCTGGAGGCGCGAGCGCGCCTGACCGGGCGCGGGCTGGTGCTGGACGGCCGGCGGTTGGGCGACACGGAGCTGACCGCCACCGCTGCGGGGTTGCCCGGCGCGCCGCACGGCAGCGTGCAGGCGCGCGCCCAGCTTGCCGGGGTCGGGCTGGCGCTGGACGGCAGTTACGCGCTCGACGGCAACATGGTGAAGCTCAGCGATCTGGCGCTGACCGGCGGGCCGAACCGGGTGGGCGGCGCCGTCAGCGTGGCGCTCGACACCACGACGGCGACCGGGCGGCTGGAGGGGAACCTGCCCGCCTTGAAAGCGCTGTCGGAACTGGCCGGCATGGGCCTGGACGGGGCCGCCGGCTTCGCGCTGGCCCTTGACGGCAAGGGCGGCCGGCAGGCGGCGACGCTCACCGCCGATGCCCGCGGCCTGCGGGTGGATGGGGCGGACGGGCCGCTGGTTGCCGCACAGACGCTGACCGTCTCCGCCGACGTGGCCGACGCGCTGGGCGCCGCCACCGGCAAGGCGCGCGCCGAGATGCAGGGCGGCACGCTGGCCGGGACGCCGGTCGCCAGCCTCACCGCCAGCGCCGATGGGGCGCTCGCCAAGGCGCGCTTCCAGGTGGCGGGTACAGGCGGGGGAGGGCGCGAACCCGGCACGCTCGATCTTGCCGGCACCTTTGCGCAGGACGGTGCCGTCCGCCGCATCCGGCTGGAGCGGCTCCAGGCCAGCGCTGCCGGCGAGAGCCTGCGTCTGGCCCAGCCGGCGTCCATCGACCTCGCCGACCGGCGCTATGAGGTCACCGGGCTGCAACTGCTCAGCGGCAACGCGCGGCTGACGGCCGACGCGGCGCTGGCCGGGGACCGGCTGAAGGGCTCGGTGCGGGTGGAGCAGCTGCCGCTGACGCTGGCGCGCCTGTTCGCTCCAACCTTGCAATTGGACGGCGTGCTGAACGCCACCGCCGACCTGTCCGGCACGGCGCGCAGCCCGCACGCGGACCTGTCCGTGCGCGTCGCCGGCCTGCGTGCGGCCGCCACCCGGCAGGCCGGCGTGCCGGGCCTGGACGCCACGCTGGACGCGGAGTGGCGCGGAGAGCGGCTGACCGCCAACGGCGCCGTGGTGTCGCGCGGCGGCGATGGCCGCCTGAACCTCAGCGCCGCGCTGCCGCTGGTGCTGAACCCCGAGACGCTGGTGCCCGCCGTGCCCGCGCGCGGCAAGCTGGACGCCACAGCGACCGGGACGGTTCAGCTCAGCCTCGTCAACGACTTGCTGGCGGCGTCGGGCGACCGGGCGGCGGGGACGCTGGTGCTGGACGTGCGGGCCGACGGCACGGTGTCCGCACCGCAGCTCGGCGGCACGGTGACGCTGGCCAAGGGGCGCTACGAGAACCGCGCGTCGGGCGCCGTCATCACCGACATCGCGGCGCGCGTGGTGGGCAGCGGCGACGTTTTCACCGTCCAATCCTTCACCGGCCGCACGCCGGGCGGCGGCACGCTGGAGGCGGAGGGCGTCATTCGCCCGTCGCCTGGGGAGACGCGCCAGCTCGACGTGCGGCTGCGGGCGCGCAACGCCCGGCTGATGCAGATCGACATGGTGAAATCACGCCTTGGCGCCGACCTGACGCTGGGCGGTACCTTCGCCAACGCAGCGCTGGCCGGGACGGTCAGCATCGAGGAGGCGGACGTGCAGATCCCCGACCGCATGCCGCCCAGCGTGGTCGACCTGAAGGTGGTCGAGGTCGGGCGCGGCGCGCCCACGGTCAACACGGCGACGGCCGGCAGCTCGCTGGTTCCCCAACCCCCAACCAAACTCCAAGCCAAATCCCCAGGCAAACCCCAAGCCAAACCCGGCCGCAAGCCGGGCCCGCGCGCCACATCGGCCGCGCTGCCGGCCGAACCGCCGCCGTCGCAAACCGTCGAACCCGCCGGGCCGACCATCGGACTGGACCTCACCATCACCGGCGACAACCGCATCTTCGTGCGCGGGCGCGGCCTCAGCGCCGAGTTCGGCGGGAAGCTCTCGGTGACCGGGACGGCGGACCGGCCATCGATCACCGGACGCTTCACCATGCAGAAGGGCACGCTGGACCTGCTGGGCAAGAGCTTCACGTTCAAGCACGGTTACATCGACTTCGACGGCGTCTGGCCGGTGGACCCGCGCCTCGACCTGCTGGCCGAGGCCACCGCCAACCAGGTGACCGCCCAGGTGCAGATCACCGGGACCGCCAAGCAGCCGAAGCTGGAGCTGACTTCGCCCCAGGGCCTGCCGCAGGACGAGGTGCTGGCGCGCGTGCTGTTCGGCAAGTCGGCCGGCTCGCTGAGCGCGGTGGAGGCGGTGCAGCTCGCACAGAGCGCCGCGACGCTGGCCGGCTTCGGCGGCGGCTCCGGCCTGCTGGACAAAGTGCGGCGCACGCTGGGCATCGACCGGCTGGAGTTCTCGGGCGGCGAGAACGGCAAGGGCGGTGCCGTTCAGGCCGGGCGCTACGTCACCGACCGCGTCTATGTCGGCGTCGAGCAGAGTGTCGGTGCCGGCAGCACCAACGGCACCGGCGGCGCCAATCAGAGCCGCGCCAAGGTCGAGGTCGACATCACCAAGAACCTCAAGGTCGAGGCCGGGGTCGGCGTCAGCTCGGACACCCGCCTCGGGCTGAAGTTCGAGTGGGATTATTAGGGTCGCGGCTCGGCGGTGGCGGATGAAACACTGTGAAACGCTATGAAACGCGATTCCGGTGAGCGTTGCATCCGTTCGGCGTCGGATGAAACGCTATGAAACGCATTTTTGCCGAGCGTCTCATCCGTTCGCCATCGTGCGGACGCGCCTCGCTAGCGAAGACTTTGATCCTAGCAAAAAATCCCAGGCAAGAGCAAGCGCGCGAAAGCTTTCAGGCCACGCCCACGGCGATCCGCACGTGGGCGGGCAGCAGAACCGTGTCGCCCTGCGCCAGCGCGTCGAAGCGGCGGACGATGTCCGCCTCCAACGCGGCACGCTCGTCCACGGCCAAGCCGGCGAACCGGGCGCCGAACAGCATCTCCAGCGTCGCGCGCCAGAAGGGCTGGCCGCGCGGTGCCTTGCGGACGGGGGTGAGCGCCGTCTCCCGGGCTTCGGCGAAGCCGGCGCCGGCTAGCGCCGCGGCGAGGCTGCCCGCCTCGGCGTAACGGAACAGCGGCCCGATGCCGTGCACCGGGTCGGGGCCGAGGCGGTCTTCCACGGCGCCGCCGACCGCCGCGAACAGCGCGTTGTCGGCGCGCGGCCCCCAGACCATGAAGGCGGCCCGCCCGCCGGGCTTCAGCACGCGGCGCACCTCGGCCAGCGCGCCCGACGCGTCGGGCACGAACATGATGCCGAAGCGGCAGGTGACCGCGTCGAAAGCCGCGGCTCCGAAGGGCAGGGCGGTCATGTCCGCGGCCGCGAAGGCCGGGCGCGGGGTGACGATGGCGGCGCGGCGCACTGCGCCGGTCAGCATGGCCGGCACCAGATCGCTGCCGACGACCAGCCCCGCCGGTCCGACACGGCGCGCGGCGCTCAAGGCCGGCTCGCCGGCCCCGGAGGCGAGGTCGAGGACGATGGCGTCCGGCTGCACGCCGGCCGCGTCGAGCAAGGGCTGGTTCAGCTTGTCGGCCAGTTCGGCCATAGGGTCGGCCCAACGGTCCCACAGCGCGGCGCTGGCGGACCAGCGGGCGCGCTCGGCGTCGGCGTCTGGGGCGGCGTCGGGGGCGGTGTCGAGAAGGGGCATGGTCAATGCAGCAGTCTGGCGGAGCCGTGGGGGTCGCGCAACGTGTCGCCGTCGGCGAGGCGTTCGCCCAGCGCCGCCATCTCTTCGGACAGGCGGCGGTTGGCGTCGCTCAGGGTCTGGATACGGATCTGCGCCGCCTGCTGCTCGGCGGTGAGCGCGGTGACGCTCTCGGCCAAGCGCTTCACCTGCTGCGCCTGACGGAGCGTGCCTTCGTTGAGGCTGCGCCGGATCGAGCCGACCGCCACCAGCACGACCACGCTGATGGTCACGCCGGCAACGATGGATACGATGGCGAGCGCCGTGACCCAGTCCATGGCCTTTGCCGTCCATCCGATGTTACGGATCGTGGACGAGCATCGGCCCAATCGGCGGCCGGGTCAACAAGGGAGCTGAGTTAGGAAGGGAGCTTTGTTTAAGAGCCGCGACGGCGGCTCCGCGCCCTCATGGGCGCGAAGGCAAGGGGCCGGATGGCCCCGCCCGCCGTGTGAGGGGAAAATATCAGGCGATCCCTTCGGCAGTGCGCGGCTCCATCGCCACCTTCATCTCGTTGAGATGATCGGCGAAGGCGCGGATGACCGGCATGATGCGCGCGGTCTGATCGGGCGTGACGTGCGCGTCGGTCTTCAGCACGATGGTCGGCGCCTCGCTCATCAGGCGCTTGGCGCGCATCGGGCCGACCTTGTCGTCCAGGAACATGGACAGGCCCATCAGGATGCCCAGCGTCACGTCGTCGGGCTGCTTGGGGAGGGCGAGCACGTCGTGCAGCTCCTTCAGGAGCGTGTAGGCGACGATGGACGTGCGTTCGATGGTATCGACGTCGGCGGCCATAGGCATCTGGCGGGTCCCTCGAACAAGAAGGGTTGAACTGTTCTGCCAAGACCTTAATGCGCTTTTCGTAACCAAAGCATTAACCATCAGCTTGACCATACGGCGACCGCGAGTCGCTTTGTCCGGGTTGCCGGGCCGGCGCCGGTTCGGCTTGAAAAGCGTGGGGGGCGTTGATGGCGGCGGCGGCGCGCGGCGTGTGTGCGGGGCTGGACGGCGCGGTCGTCCTCGTCGGTGAGACTGGCCGCCGGGCATGAAATTTGGTGGTAGCGGGACGATATTTTTGCCGGCCCGATCTTCTGTTCGCCGTGCGCCAAGGTTGTGTTGGCGATCATTTCCGGCAAATACTCCAAACCCACACATGTCGTCGGGGAATTGCGGGAGGAGACGTTGGAATGGCCGGTAGCGTGAAGATCCGCGAAGAGGATTACCGCCAGATCGAGGCGTTCATCGCCGGCACGCCACAAGGCCGCGCCTTTCTGGAGGAGCACGCCCGGCGCGCCCGCAGCATGGGTATCGACGAGGTGCAGGCGATGGTCGGCCAACTGCGCGACGCCTGGATGGAGCACGACGCGACGTCCAGCGCGGTGCGCCACATCGCCGTGCTGCGCCACGAGCTGCTGGACATGAGCGCCTCCATCGTCCAGGCGCGGCGCGAGATCGCCGCAATCCGCCCGAAGGAGGACGGCAATGACCGCATCGCCACCGCCGCCAATGAGTTGGACGCCATCGTCATGTCCACCGAGCGCGCCTCCATCGAGATCCTCGGCGCGGCCGAGCGCATCATGGAGGTGGTGCCGGACCTGCGCGCGGCCGGTCCCGCTGCGGCCTGCGACCTGATCGAACACGAGGTGATGAGCATCTTCACCGCCTGCTCGTTCCAGGATCTGACCGGGCAGCGGACGACCAAGGTGGTCAACGCGTTGCGCTACATCGAGCAGCGCATCATGGCGATCATGGACATCTGGGGCGTGGCGGGCGTGGAGGGCGTCAATCCCGCCGACCTGCCGGCTGAACCGGTGGACGCGCGCCCGGACGCGCACCTGCTGAACGGCCCATCGGCGGACGGCGTCGACCAGGACGAGGTGGACCGCCTGCTGAACGGGTCCGCCGTATCGGGTCCCGCACCGCCGGCTCCGGCACCGGCCCCCGCACCGGCTCCGGCCAAGCCGGTGATCGTGTTGGACGAGGCGGAGCCGCCGGCGCCGCTCGATCAGTCCTCCATCGACGCACTTTTCGGTTGAGCCGGGGGCTTGTCGGCGACGGTGACGGCTTCCCGGCGCCTGGGTTTCTCCATGGTCTGCGAGGCCGCCTTCCTGGGCTGGGAATAGCTGAGTTCGGCCACCATCTCGCGTGAGCCGGGGATGCCCGAGGGATCGACGATGCTGCGGTCGAAGGGGTGGCGCCGGACGGCGTAGACCGAACGGATCTTGACCACGTAGTCCTGCGTCTCGCGGTAGGGCGGCACGCCCTTGTACTGCACCACCGCGCCCTCGCCGGCGTTGTAGCCGGCCAGCGCCAGCGTCACGTCGCCCTCGAAGAAGGCGAGCAGCCAGCGCAGGTACTTCATGCCGCCGCGGATGTTGTCCTCGGGCGCGAAGGCGTTGCGAACGCCGAAGCGCTCTGCCGTTTCAGGGATCAGCTGCATCAGGCCCATGGCGTTCTTGTTGGACACCACGTCGGCGCGGAAGGCGGATTCCACGGAGATGACCGCCAGGACCAGCGCCGGATCGAGCCCGTACGCCGGCGCCATCTTGTGCACCAGCGCCTTGATGTGCTCCGGCGGCGGCGTCGGTACGGCGTAGTAGCGGGTCTGCGGCGGCTCGCAGCGGTCGGGGGTCTTGGCGCCGGTGGAGGCGGCCTTGCGCAGCCACGCCTGCCCGAGGTCCTCGTCCTGGAAGCCGGCGGTACCCTTCAGGATCAGGCGGCCGGCGCGCTTTGCGGCGTCGGCGTGGCCCTGCCGGGCGGCCTTGCAGTAGAGGTAGAGGGCGCGGCGGCCGTCGCGCGACACGCCGTTCGCCTCCTCGTAGCGGGCGCCCAGCTCGAACTGTGCTCGCGCGCTGCCTTTGGCGGATAACGCTTCCAGCGCCCGAATGGTGCGGTCGATCATCGCGGCCTGCGCGGTGACGGGAAGCGCCATCGCCGCTCCGGCGAGCAGCAATCCAAACACGGTGTGTCTCATAATTCTGACCTGCGGGTTGGGCCGGTCAGGGCTGGCGGGGCACCCCGAGCGGACTATGGGTGTATGCGAGAAGAGTGCGTGCCTAGTCCCAATGTCCGGATGTTGCGAATTCCGGAGCTTCTGTATGGTCACCTTCAGGCGGGTTCGAGCAGACGAAAGAAAAAAAGAAGCGATTAGGGGAAGAACGCGCGGCAGAAGCAGTGGCATAGAACCATTGACAGCTGCGACGGGGAGGAATGGGTACCACGCACGATCGTCTGTCTCTTGAATTGTCATCCCGCACTCTCTTGCACGGACCGGATGAGGGAACTCGTCCGGTCCTTTTGTTTTGGGTGGCCCCGCGGCCCCCTCGCGCCGATCCACAGGCGAATACGCTGCTCCTAAGTAAAGGTTCCGGCTACACCCCCAAGAGGGGGTAGGGTTAAGCGGCAATCTCACAAAATTGAACCTTTACCTAGCCTTTTTCCCAACTGGCGGTGGTCCGGCGTGGTCATTACGTACTGACATGGCAGCGGTTGTCTTGAGGGCATCTGGCGTTAACTCAGGTGTCGTGCGCCAAGAGCGTCAGGATGATTAATCCGTCTGTTCAGGAACGGATGGAAAGCCACAGACCAGGAGGCAGCGTCTTAGCGATGGCGAATACTGTGGCGCGTACCGTGCGCTCGTCGGCGCTCGATCCGTCGTCCGCCGTGCCGGTGGCGCCGGGGGCTGAAGACGACAGCGTCGATCCGACCGCGGTCGGGCCGGGTGGGGACGCGTTTGCGGGCGAAGACGGGGCCGAGGATGGCGCCGAGGCGCCGGCCCGGCCGCCGGGGCCGCCGGACCCGGCGATCATCGCGCAGATCGAGAGCGAGATCCCGCGCCTGCGCCGTTTCGCGCGCGCCATGGTGCGGGACGCGACGCTGGCCGACGATCTCGTTCAGGAATGCCTGGAACGGGCGCTGAGCCGCCTGCATCTGTGGCGGCCGGGCAGCAACCTGCGCGCATGGCTCTTCACCATCCTGCGCAACCTGCACATCAACGGCATCCGCCGCCGTCAGGCGGTGGTGGACATCGACGGCGAGGGGCAGGCGGCCATTGGTGCGGCCAGCGGCGCGCAGATCGTGCGCCTGGAGTTGCGCGACCTGCGCCGGGCGCTAGGCATGCTGCCCAACGAGCAGCGTGAGGTGGTGCTGCTGATCGGGCTGGAGGGGATATCCTACGGCGAGGCCGCGGATATCCTGGGGATATCCATCGGCACCGTGAAGTCCCGCCTCTCCCGCGGCCGCCGCGCGCTCCGCCTCCTCATGGAAGGCCGCACCCCCAGCGACGATGAGGATTGAAGCCGGAAGACGAACAGGGCCGCGACTGCGGCCCCGCGCACACGTGTGCGCGAAGCCAAGGCCGCGGATGCGGCCGCCCGGCGTTTGAGGGCAAATAAAAAGGCAACGCCCTTTGGGCGTTGCCGAGTTGCGAGGCTAACATCGAGAGGCTTTGGGGTACTCACTCGCGCGTCCGGCCGAGGCCGGGCGCGGGCGCCCGTCGCGGGGAACCGGTCACCCGAAGTGGGCGGCCGGATGGGCCTAGCGGCGCCTGACCAGACCCAAAATCAAACTCGCTGCGAACAGGACGATGAACAGGAAGAACAGAATCTGTGCGATGCCCGACGACGCCGACGCGACACCGCCGAACCCCAAAGCGCCGGCCACCAGAGCGATGACGAAGAACACCAGAGCCCAGTACAGCATCTCGTCCTCCTTGCGCCGTACCTCGCCGCGACCGGGCGGTCCCCGGCGGCGGCGTGTCATGTCAACAACAATGGCGACGGGCTAAGGTTCCCGTCCGGTGGACGGCACCCACCGGCGACGCGCGCCGGGGTTGCCGCAGCGCCCCTCGGACGCGGCTTTCGGCTTACCGACGCCGCGTCCGCAACGCGATGCTCTCCTCGTTGTTTACCGCGCAGGCCGCACCGTTTCCGGTTCGGCCGGACCTTGACGCATGGGGAGGACGAGACCGATGAAACGCACGCTTTTGCTTGCCGCGGCCACCGTGGCGCTGATGGCGGCGCCGGTGCGGGCGCAGATGCCCATGGGCACCGGCTCCGACGCCGGCGAATCCTGGGGCACGCCGCACCGGAGCAGCGAATCCGGGTTGCCGACCGAAAGCCCGCAGGTCGAAAGCCTGAATCGTGGCGACACCCGCGTCTACAGCGGCAGTTCTTCGGGAACCCGCAGTTCCACCACCACGGGCACGGTGATCGACAACACCACCAGCAGCCAGGGCGGCCGCGTGACGACGCAGAGCGGCCAGCCGATGCCGCGCAGCCAGACCCGCACGACGACCGACACCTACGGCAGTGGCAGCACCGGCAACGCGGCGGCCGGCACGGCCAGCGGCTCGGTCATGAGCCGTGACGACATCAGCGCGCGGCGCGGGCGTGGACAGAACGATCTGGAACTGTCGCAGACCTCGCTGCTCAACGAGTTCAGCGCCCAGGGCTATACCGCCGTGCGCGACTTCCGCAAGAACGGCCAGAACTACGTGGCCAACGTCCAGGACCCGCAGGGCTACTGGACGACCGTCGAACTCGACCCGCGCACCCGCGCGATCACGCCAGTGCGCTGATCGGGGTTCGCTAATCCAGCAGGTGGGACCAGGTGCCGGCAAGGCGGCCGAAGCCGGCCGGCACCAGCGTCTCGTACAGCGGCAGCGGCGTGCGCAGCCGTTGCCCGGCGTCGCGGCCGAGCGTGCGCGTCGCCACTTCCACCGCCCCGCCATCGGGCAGCCAGCCCGCCGCACCCAGCGGCACCACCAGCGTGAAGCCCTGGTCGAGCCGCCCGCCGAAGCGGCTCTGGCCGCCGTCCGGCCCCTCCGTCCAGGTCATGTGGGCGGCCAGCCGCACGCCGTTGTCGAAGCGGTGCCCCAGTTCCACCGTGCCGCCCCAATCGCCGCCCAGGTAGCGGCCCAGACGCAGCACCGCCGTCCGCGCCGCACCCGGCGATTCCAGGTAGAGGCTGGCGTGCCCGGTGGTCCGGCCGCTCAGCCCGTCCACGCGCAGCGCCTCCCACGCCGGGCGCTTCCACACCCGGTTGAGGTCCGCTCCGACCGCCCAGCGCGCGGTGAGCGGGTGGTACAGCAGCTCGGCCCCGAACCCGCCGAACATCTCCTCGAAATGCCCGGCCGACAGTCGCGCGTGCCAGTCCGGCGCCGGGCTGCCGAGCCACGAGGCGTGCAGATGCTCGATGCCGGCGCGGCGTTGCGCGTAGAGCGCCACGTCGCTGCGCACCGGCTCCATCGCCGGCAGCGCCTGGGTGTCGAGCATGTCCAGGCTGCTCGACAGGTTCACCCGCACGCCGCCGCCCAGCACCACGCCGCGCGCCGGCCGGTAGGACAGCGCGAAGTCGGTGTAGGTGCGGCTGACGTAGGGAACGCCCTGCTCGAAGAGGCTCTGCTCCAGCGTCGGGCGGACGGCGAGGCTCCAGCGGGTCCGTCCCGGCGGGGCGGGGCCGGCGGTCGCGGCGGGGTCGAAGCGGGCGGTGCGCAGGATCTCCTCGGCGCTGCCGCGGCGGCGCAGCGCGCGTTCCAGTTCTCGGCGCTGGAGGGTTACGGCCACGCCGTCCAGCCCCTCGGCGCCGGTGACGATGGTCAGCGCCTCGACCTCCGCCGGGGCGCCGTCGGCCAGCACGCGCGCCGCCCGGCCGACCGTGCGGGCGAGGACGGCGTCGTCCGGCTCGATCCAGAGGGTGACGCGTTCCCGCGTAACCACGGCGCCGCGGGGCGTTAGCCCGGCGGCTCGCGCGTCGCCGACGATCTCTTCCACCTCGGCCGGCCGGCCTTCGGGGCGCGGGCCGACGCGGGGCGGCGGCAATGGCGGCTCGGTCGGGACCTCCTTGAGCGCCAGCGCCACCGCGACGCGCAGCATGGCGCGGCGTCCCTGTTCCACCCCGGCGCCGAGTTCCAGCCATGGCAGCGGACGGTAGGACAGGCCGGCGTTCACTGGCATCCCGCGCACGAAGAGGGGATCGTCCTGCCGCTCGGCGCGCATGCCGTCGCCGGAGTGTTCCAGCTTCAGGCTGAGGCCCTCGATCGGGGTGTGCCACTCCAGGCCGCCGAACGGCGCCACCGTGCGGCCGGTGAACCACGCGCGCGGCCCGCGGCTGAGCGGGTTGTTCGGGTCGCGGTCGCGGGAGAAACGCCCGCCGAGCGGGTTGGCGAACCCGCCGCCCCCGGCGAAGCGGCCCCAGCCCAGGCCGAGGCTGGCGTCGACGTTCCAGAACCGGCGCGACAGCACCAGATACTCCCCGGCGAAGCGGCCCTTGCCCGGCAGGTCGAAGCCCGACCCGGTGACGTCGCGCCCGCCGATGGCGACCTCCGGCCACCATTCCCCCTCGCGCAGCAGGCGCAGCTTCACGTCCAGGCCGGGATCGCTGAGTCCCCACCAGTTCGGGTACATCGTGTCGCGCGCCGTGACCTCCAGGCCCGGCAACAGCTGCGCCCCGGCGAACACGTGGCGGTGCAGGTCGCCGATCAGCGAGACGCCGCCGGTGACGGTGCCTTCCGGCATCATGCGCGCGGTGGGGGTGAGCAGCAGGCCGGTGCCGCCCCAATCTGATAATGATGGGCCGGACAGTGACGGCGCCAGCCCGTCGCCGAGCGCCGGGCCGGCCGCGAGCAGGAGCGCCACGCTCAAGGCAAGACGGTTCACGCGATGGTCGTGGGGGAATGGTGGATTTCCCCTACGCTTCACGCAAAGCGCATACGAATGCAACCGGAAACGTGGCGCTTAGCGCCGCCGCACACCCGTGCCGGCGAGTTGAGTGCGCAGCAGCTTGGCGCCGGCGAGGTCGGCGCCCTCCAGATCGGCGCCCTCCAGGTTGGCGTCGCTCAGGTTCGCCTGGACCAGACAGGTGCCGGTCAGGAAAGCGCGCGCCAGATTGGCGCCCATCAGGTTGGCCGCCCATGAGCGGCCGGTGGGACGGCCGCTGGGGTCCTTGATCTCGGCCGGGCCGAGGTGCACGGCGGTGAGGTCGCAGCCCTCCAGCCGCGCGTAGCTGAGGTTGGCGCCCGCCAGATCGGCGCCGATCAGGTTGGCGCCCTCCAGGTTGGCGCCCGAGAGGTCGGTCATCATCAAACGCGCCCCGGCCAGCGAAGCGCCCAGCAGGTTGGCGCCGCGCAGGCTGGCGGCGCTGAGATTGACGCCGCGCAGGTCGGCGCGGCTGAGGTCGGCGCCGTCCAGTTCCGCCCGCTCGCCGCGCAGGCCGCCGGTGTCGATCCAGCGCTCGTGGTCGAAGATGGCGCGCTGGATCTCCGAGCCCATGGAGTCGATCGGCCGCGCCATCTGCGCGCCGGCCAACTCCGCCTGGCTGAAATCCACGTCGACCAGACGGGTGCCCACCAGATCGGCGTTGCGGAACACAGCGCCAGTCAGCGTCGCCCCCGTCAGGTTGGCGCCGTTGAGGCGCGCGTTGGTCAGGTTGGTGTTCACCAGAATGGCACAGCTGAGGTCGGCGTTTTGCAGGATGCTGTCAGTGAGGTCGGCCTCGGTCAGCACCGCCTTGCGCAGGACGGCGCCGGTCATGTCGGTGCACACGCCCTGCGCGCTGCGGGCGGTGGCCGGGGCGGCGCGCTCCAGCACGGCCATGCGCAGTTCCGCCTGCGCGGCGTCGCGCTCGGACCGCGAGGATTTGCTGGCATGGGTCGAGCCGGCCGACAGGTCGGCGCCGCGCAGGTTCGCCTCGGTGAAGTCGGTGCCCCGCAGCCGGGCGCCGCGCAGGTCGGTCTGCGACAGGTTGGCGCGGGTGATGTCGGCCTCGTACAGGTCGACACAGAAAAGGTCGGCACCGGCGAGGTTGGTGGCGTGCAGCCGGCACTTGGCGAGGCGCGCGCCGATCAGCCGCGCCGCGCGCAGGTCGCGGTTCGTCAGGTCGACCCCTTCCAGGTCGGCCAGCGCCAGATTGGCGCGCACGCCGCCGGGTTGTCCCGTGACCCAGCGGACGTGCCGCTCCAACACCTCAGCGAGGCGGTCGGGCCTGAGGGGAGAACCGGGAGGGGGGAGTACTACGGTCTGCGTCGACACTTAGGCACGCCGCAACGCATGGTTTCGCTGCCGACATTGTGCATGCACAGTTCTTACCGAAGCCTAAACGGAACAGTCATTCGTATACGTGAGATCGAAACCAGAATGTTGCGTTAATATCACGGCCTGCGGCATTTGAGAAACACCTTCTGGACAAGGCCAAGTTTCATGGATTATCGATCCGCCAACCCAGAGGCACCGATGACACGTTTCGCGCGACTGCTGCTCGTCCTCTTCCTGGTGCCGGCTGGTGTCGCGAGCGCTGCGGCGCAGGAGAGTACCGAGAGCGCCGGGTTCGACGCCGCCATCGCCAAGCGTCTGGCGCAGGACAGCCGCATCGTCGCCGGTCGCCCGGTGGACCTCACCCCGATTCGCCGCCTGTACGCCCAGCGCGGGTTTCAGCCCGTGTGGCTGGACGAGGCCGGCGCGCCGAAAGCGTCGGTCGGCGGCGTGCTCGCCGTGCTGCGCGCGGCGGATGCCGAGGGATTGACGGTTGCCGACTACCACCCCGACGCCATCGCGGCGGCCCTGGACCCCGGTGCGCCGGCCGGGGCACCAGAGGATCGCGCGGCGCTCGACCTTCTGCTGACCGACGCGGTGATGAAGTACGGCACGCACCTGCACGGCGGCCGTATGGCGCCCAAGGCGATCAGCCCAGACTTCGCCGAGGTCAAGCCGAAGGCGCTCGATACGGCGGATCTCGTCCAACGCGTCGGTGAGTCCGCCGAGCCGCGCACCGTGCTGGCGGCGCTGGCGCCGGTCCGGGCTGAGTACGCCGCGCTGAAAGAGGCGTTGACGCGTTACCGCGCGCTGGAGGCGGCCGGCGGCTGGCCGGCGGTGCCGGCGCTTCAGGTGACGAAGCTGGAGCCGGGCCGGCGCGACCCGGTGGTGAAGGCGTTGCGCAAGCGCCTCGCCGTGACCGGTGAGTTCGACGCGACGCTGCCGGAGCCGAAAGCGGGGCAGGCGGATGTCTACGACCCGGCGTTGCGCGCGGCGGTGGAACGCTTCCAGGCCCGCCATGGCTTGACCGTGGACGGGGTGATCGGCGCCTCGACGGTCGCCGCGCTCAACGTCACCGCCGGCGCTCGCGTCGGTCAGATCCTCGCCAGCCTGGAGCGTCTGCGCTGGATGCCCGACGATTTCGGGCCGCGCCATGTGGTGGTCAACGTGCCGGACTACACGCTGAAGGCGGTGGACCACGGCGCCGTGGTGCAGGAGATGCGCGTCATCGTCGGCACCAAGGTGCGCCGCACGCCGGTCTTCTCCAGCGTCATCGGCTCGATCATCCTCAACCCGACCTGGACCATGCCGGTCAAGCTGGCCCGCGAGGACTATCTGCCGAAGGTGCTGAAGGACCCCGGCTATCTGGAGAGCCACAACATCTCGGTCTTCGCCGGCTGGTCGCCGAACGCCGAGCGGCTGGACAGCCGGCAGATCGACTGGCAGCGGATGGGAAGCAACATCGCCAAGCTGCGCCTGCGCCAGGACCCCGGCCCGCAGAACGCGCTGGGGCAGGTGAAGTTCAACATTCCCAACGGTTACGACGTTTACCTGCACGACACGCCCAATCGCGAGAAGTTCGACAAGAATGCGCGGTCCTTCTCGTCGGGCTGCGTGCGCGTCGGCAAGCCGCTGGAACTGGCCGACTTCGTGCTGGCCGGCAACCCGGAATGGCCGGTGGAGCGCCGCCAGCAGCAGCTCGCCACGGGCGAGACCAAGACGGTGGTGCTGAAGCAGCCGGTCGCCGTGCACCTGCTCTACCAGACCGCCTGGGTGGACGCCTCGGGCGTCGTGCAGTTCCGCGAGGATATCTACGGTCGCGACACCGAGATGCTGGAGGCTTTCGCCCGCCGCAGCGGCGGCCCGCAACGCATCGCCGAGGCGCGCTGAAGGGCCGGTGCGGCAAACCGCCGCTCGTTACGACTCCCGATTCGCTCCCGATTCGCGCCGTTTCCCGGCGCGGAGCCGCGTCTTGGCGTCTTTTGTGTTGCAGGAACGAAACACGAAAGGTCGCGGGAAAGCGAGCGTTAACGGAGCCGTTAACCTTTGGTCGCTTGACAAAAAGAGGTAGCGACCGCCTAAAGAGGCCGAACCTTCGGAGTAAATGCCCCGCTGAGGCGTATGGGCTTTGGTAGTTGAAGGAGGCCAAATGGCGGACGAGGGCGACCTCTCCAAACCGGCATTGAGCGTCGGACGACGGGAGTTCCTGCGACTGGGGTTCGCCGCGACGGCGGCCGCGACGGTTCTGCAACCCGCTGAATCCCTGGCTCTGGTGAAGGCGCCGCCGCGACGGCTGGCCTTCGTCAACATGCACACGGGCGAACAGGTCAAGGCCGCGTACTGGGCGCAGGGCCGCTACCTGCGCGAGGGCATGCGCGAGATCAACCGGCTGATGCGCGACCACCACAACGGCGCCGTCCACGCCATGGACCCGCGCCTGCTGGACGTGCTGTTCCATTTGCAGAACCGCGTCGGCACCCGTGGGCCGATCCAGATCGTGTCCGCCTACCGCTCGCCGCAGACCAACGCGATGCTGCAAGAGGCCGACCCGGACGGCGTGGCGACGCACAGCTATCACATGGAAGGCAAGGCGGTGGACATCCGCATCCCCGGCCTGCCGTTGCGCACCCTGCACCGCGCCGCGTTGAGCCTGCGGGCCGGCGGCGTCGGCTATTATCCCAGCAGCAACTTCGTCCACGTCGACGTCGGTCCGCTGCGCCGCTGGTAAGGGCGGCGGGCATCCCGAATGTTGAGTCCGGCATAAAGAGTAAAAATCCGGCATAAACGGTGTTCTGGGTCCCCCGGGGCAATGTGGCGCTGAATCTAAATAGGATTCGGCGCCTCTTCGTTCCTAGGATCTTCCTCCGTTTGCTGGAAAATTAGTCTTGCTGGCCAGGGAGTCAATCCCTCCTGGCGGATGCGGCCGCGTTGGCATTCTCTCACTTTTTGTCGAATTCTTTTCTGAAGTGCTGGGGCTTCGGGCTGCCGCAACGCGAGCGGTCGCGGCGTGGCATGCCCATGGGGAGGTTGCCGATTGCCCCATCGACCGGACTCGCGATTCCGTCCGACAAGCGCGGTTGTCGGACTTGAAAAAAGCGAGGACATCACGGTATCATCTCCTAAAAGGAGAAGTCGCCCCGATGCCCCCTCCGCCCGCTGCCGCCGACCGCGCCGCCGACCTCGTCCGCTCCGTCGCCGTGACCACGGCTTCCGACGGCGACGGCGCGGTCATCCGCTCCAACCTCCTCGACGACCTCGTGCTGCCCGGCGTGCACACGCCCGCGCAGATCGTCGAGATCGAGCGCCTCGCCAAGGCCGCCGCGCGCACCGTCGCCGCCCGCTACAGCGCCAACACCGCCCGCGCCTACCGCGCCGCCTGGGCCGGCTACCGGGACTGGGCGGACAGCCTCGGTTTCCCGCCGCTCGACGCCGACCCGCGGGTCGTCGGCATGTACCTCGCCAAGGCCTCGGAAACCCGCGCGCTGCCCACTCTCAAGGTCCATCTGTCCGCCATCCTGCTCGCCCACCGCCTCGCCGGCCGCTCGCTCGACGCCAAGCACCCCTTCATCGCCGACCAGCTCGCCGGTGTCGCCGCCCTGCAGGCGCGGCGCAAGGTCAAGCAGGCGGCGCCGATTCTGCCCGACCTGCTGCGCCGTCTCGTGACCGCCCAACCGGACAGCGCCGCCGGCCGGCGCAACGCCCTGCTGCTGCTGCTCGGCTTCGGCGCCGCGACCCGGCGGAGCGAACTGGTCGGGCTAGATATGGGGGACGTCGTCGTCGTGCCGGGCCGGGGGCTCGAGGTGACGATCCGCGGCGGTAAGACCAAGCGCGGCCGCACCGCGGCGATCTGGGCCGCCGACGACCCGGCGGTCTGCCCGGTAGAGGCGCTGCGCCGCTGGCGCGCCGTCTACGTCACCAGCGACGCCGACGCACCGCTGTTCGTGGCGATCAACAAGGGCGGGGCGTTCGGCGGCCGGCTCTCCGACCGCACCGTGGCGCGGGTGATCCAGGCCACCGCCGAGGCCATCGGCGAGACCGACGAGGCCCTGATCCGCTGGAGCCAGGGACCGGAGACGGCGCGGCACCTAAGCAGCCGGTTCTCCGCCCACTCGTTGCGCTGCGGCTTCGCCACCGCCGCCGCTGAGGACGCGGCGAGTTTGAAGAAGATCATGGAGCAGACCGGCCATCGCAGCACCGACGTCGCGCTGCGCTACATCCGTCACGCCGACCGCTGGCGCGACAACCCCACCGAGCGCCTGTTCCGCCACAAAAAGCCCGACGCGGGCTGATCGCCGCACGGTGCGTGATGTGCCCTCGCCCGAGCGCCCATATATAATACAGCGCAAACATACTATAGTATGTAATCCTTCCAATTAAGAATAGCAAAAATGCTTTCGTGGCTATTTGAATTCCACCAAAGCTACCTTGCTGTGTGATTGTTATCACGAGTAACCTTGTTACGTTCTGGCAATGGTGGCGAACGTATTCGCGGTCCATACGCAAAATGAACTAGGTGCATGCCCCATGCCTGATACTAATCAGGCAGAATTGATGGTGATATGGGGGTGAAGGGGATTACGCAAACGAAATAAAACGGCCTTTGCCTCGTTTCGCAGCGAATCCATTCTTTGATCTGACCTGTTTACCGTACCTGCAGTGCCAGGCGCGCGTCCAGCGGCGCGCACCGTTGAGGCGCGATGCCCAGCGCGCCCACCACTTTCCGATCATGGCGGAGGCAGAGATGAGTTCCCTTGTCCGCGTCGCCCACAACCGGAAGCTCTTGGTGAGCGTGTTCAACGCGCAGGAGGCCCGGGAGGCGGTTCTGGGCGGCGGCCGCATCATCGACAGCGAGGATCCCAAGAGCGCGCTTGGCAACATCAGCCCGCGCAACATCATGGACATCAGCGACGCCGTGCTCGACTTCAAACGCGGGCTCGACGTGCAGCTGAGCACGAACATCGGCGAGGACCAACTCCTGTTCCGCCGTTCCCAGACGGGACAGGCGATCGAGAAATCGCGCTACGAGATCGCGGGCAAGGCGGCGCAGGCGGCTATCGGCGTCGCGCTGTCGATGGGAACGAGGGTCCATCCCGTGAACCTCGTTAAGGTCGGGGTCGACGGGATGGAGGTCGAAAAGGTCGCCGAGGTGCTGCAGGAGGTGGTCCTGACGTTGCGCCGGACGGAACCGCTCAGCCATACCCAAGTAATGTCGGTGTTGTTCGCGCAGGACCTCGACCTGTGGAACGAACGCAAGCGGAGCGATGCTGTCCGCCGCGTGCTGGTGGAGTTGCGCGAGTTCAATCCGAGCTCCCCGGACGACCCGGATTCGTTCGATATCTCGCCCTACGCTATCGGCACGCTGCGCGACCAGCGCACGGGCGAGCCGCTCTTCACTGATCCGGGGCAGGTCTCGCTCGCGAGCCTCATCCATAGGGGCGCGCTGCCGCCCGGCTCCGACAGCACGCACATCCGGGTCAACGAGCTGTTCGAGCATCGCCGCTACTTCCCGCGCGTGGCTGCGGGCGCGAACCGCACGACTCGCTCCGTCATCAAGGCGATGGTGGACGTCACCGCGGAGAGCGGGGCGAACGCCATCATGATCGACACGTCCATCCTGTCCAAGGTGTCGAACGTCTGTCTCGTCGACACGGCGGGCGAGGGCATGGTCGACATCAACGGCCTGCTGGAGCGCGACGGGCTCGGCCAGCGGGGCATCCTGAGCCTGGAGGACCTGCGCTTCTTCGTCGACTACTGCCACTACCGCGGCGTGGCCGCGAACGTCGCGGGTTCCATCGAGAGCTACCAAGCGCAGCAGCTCTGGGTCCTCGTTCCGGAACTCGACCAGGCTTCGACCCGCGGCGCCGCGTCCGCCGTCGACCACGATCCGTCGAACCATCGCACCTACGCCGACACGCGCCAGCATCGCGTCATCAGGCGCACCCTGGTGCGCGGGCTGGCGCCCCCGGAACACGGCGGGGTGCTCAACCTGCCGGAGGGCCTGCGCGAGATCGATGGGGCGGCGGCGCGGGCCCGGGATCTCATGGCGCTCGTGCGCGACGGCCGCCGGGAACTCGGATTGCCCGACCTGGAGGCGTTCTGGGTCGACCGGTACGGCGCGCAGACCCGGATCGAGCGCGGCTGAGGAAGGAGGACCGACCATGCTTGCACCCGCGAGACCGTCCGGCGGGCAGGAGGCCCGCGACTGCTCCATCCCGCTGAAGGACGCCGACTTCGGACTCGGCAACGTCAATTGGACGAAGGGCCTGCAGGCCATGTCCGATTGGATCTGGAGCGCCAACCTCACCCCGACGGCCTTCCCGAACAATCTCGGCCGCTACCTCCTGCAGATCCCCGCGATCTTCGAGCAGCAGCTCGCCTTCTCGACGACCCTCATCTTCGACGAGCCCTCCTTCCGCAACGGCGTCCAGGTCTCCGGCTTCATCGAGCGGCCGGTCCGCGAGCTGGCCATCAACCTGATCGGGCAACGGCGCCGCGCGCGGTACACGATGACACATCACGCGGTGCTCGGGACGCTGACGGCGCGCCGGCACGGCTTCGCCGATCGGGACTTCGCCGCCAAGCTCATGCTCCTGACCGAACACGTCCGCCACCCGGACCGCTTCAGCCCCGTCGAGCGGGGAGTCCTGCGCTTCACCGACACCTTCGCCACCGACCCCAAGTCCTGGTCCGACGCGGAGTGCGACGAACTCAAAGCGGCGCTGCGGGAGGACAACAGGCGTCGCCATGCCGGGGAAGGGGCGTGGATGGCGCGCCTCGAGGCGGCGCGCGCCGCCTGGCGCGGCGCCGTCGGCGCCGGCTCCGGCAGCCCGGAGCGAGCGGCCGCCGCCGCCGCCGCCGCGGCGAGCTGCGAGCTGTCCGACGCGGCCAACGAGCGGATGGTGAACGCCCAGCTCGTCGAGCTCGCGTTCCTGTGCCTGCAGTTCGTGGCACTCACCGACGTCTTTTCCGGCTTGGCCATTCCGGACGAGGACTTCTTCCCCGGCGTGATGGACTCGGTCCTGGCCCCCGATCTGATCGAGCGCCTGGAGCAGATCGCGGCTGATGCGGGCGGCAGCGACGCCGCGTTCACGCCACCCGAGGTCGTCCTTCCCCTGGATCGGATCGAGACCGGCGCGTTCGTCGTCGCGCCGGCCCCGCTGAAGGGGGCGCGGGTGCCGCTCGTCTCCTACGAGAAGGATAAGGACCAGGCGACGCGCGACAAGGGCGTGGCCGTCGGCGGCGTCCAGACCGGCGTGTGGGGATGGTCCTTCGGCCAGTATTACCCGGGCGGCCTCGTCTACCTCCTGATGCACCATCCGGAACTCGCCCGCTTCGAACCGCCCTACTCGCTGCCCCTGCTGTTCAACGAGGACGAATGGCGCAACGGGACGCAGACTGGCGGCTTCGTCGGCCGACGGCTGAAGGAGTTGGCGTATCTCCGGATCTACGTGACCACGCGGGCCCGCTACGGCCTCGAGCACCACACGATGTTCCTCTTCAACGCCTACAAGGACGAATACGGCGTCGGCCGTCCGCCGAACCCGCCGATGGACGAGGACGCGAAGAAGGCGGCGCTGGAGAAGGCGCTGCGGCACGCCGAGAACGTCGTGCTCTACGTGCAGGATCCCGACCGGGCCCCCGCGGGGACGTTCTCCGACCTCGACAAGGCCCTCATCGACTGGGTCGAACGCCTGATCGTCCGTCCACGCAGCGCGCAAGGGGCCGAAGGCCCTCTGCGCGCCGAGCTCGATGCCGAGAACCGGCAGGAGGTGCGAGCCGGCGTGCGCCGCCTTGACCTCGAACCCGGGATCGGCGAGGCCGCCGCCTACGCGCGGCTCCTCGACCACCAGATCGCCGAACTCGCCATGCTCGCCGGACACATGGACGGCCTGGGCCGCGCCATGACGATGCTGCGCCTCGAATCCGAGGAGGAGACGTCGACGACCGACGAGAAGTCGACAACCGGCGGCTACATGACCAAACGGCCCAGCCTGTTCCAAACGTACGACTACGTCGGCGTCACGGCGAAGGCGCGGACCGCGAACGAGCTGCGGCTGAACCCGGCTCTGCTGAAGAAGCTTCAAAGCGAGGCCGCGCCGGAGCCGGTATCAGGGGAAGAGGCGGCGCGGACCGGGGAGTTCTGAACCGGCCGCGGCGGACCCGCCGCATACGCATCGTTGGTCCATGGAGCGGGAGGAAGCCATGAACGACGCCGAAGCCAGCCAGCAGGTGCGCGTCATCGACGACATGTATGCCGGAGCCCTCAAGAGCTTCCAGGCTGGGGATCTCGACGGCGTGCTCGGCCATTGGCATGAGGACGGGGTCTACCTCTGGCCGGCCGTGCCGCCGGCCATCGGCAAACAGCAGATCCGGGCGGCCTATGAGGGCTTCTTCGCGGCGTGGACCGCGGCGGAGACCTACCACAAGCACGAGATCGAGGTCCTGGGCGACCTCGCGTACCGTCGGTTCTCCACCGAACTCACGCTCACGCCGAAGCCGAACGGCCCGCAGTCCAGGAACGGCAGCGTCCGCATGCGGCTCAACGGGATCCACGTGTACAAGCGCGCCGAGGATGGCTCCTGGCTGTTCAAGGTGGTGATCGCCAACGACGCGCCGATCGACGGCGCGCCGGCCGCTCATCCGGCGCCGGCCGCAGGTTCGGGCGCAACGGCGACGGCGCAGGACGAGGGCGCGCGGACCGGAGAGCCAGTGCCGGGATTCCCGATGCGCTACACGTGGCAGACCGGGCCGTGGGAAGCGATCTTCGACAAGCAGATCGACCTCATCCGGAGCGACATGCGGCGCGCGAAAGCTGAGGACAAGCTGATCGTCTATCTCAGCTGCCCGATCAGCCCACGCGGCGGCGGCCACGCGGGCACGAACGTGGACGTCGCCAAGCATGTGGAACGCGCGCTGCTCGATCGCTGGGGAGAGGCGTTCTGGATCCTGAACCCCGCCCAGTACCAGCTCGAATCGAAGGCGGGCACCGGCCTCATCAATCGGCACGCGAAGGAACTCGGCATCGATCTCGCCGAGCTGCTGGCCACGTCGCGGCCGCATGGCGGGGACTACATGCGGATGTGGACGAGCGTCCTCGTGGGGAATGGCGAACGGGTCGGCAACCGGCGCATCGCGAACCCCGGACTCCTGAACAGCGGCCAGTATTTCGACGCCTTCTACTTCATCGGGCCGCGGGACGTGCAATCGTTCTTCCTGGGCGAAGGGAAGACGCTGACGGCGGGCATCCAAGCGTATTTCGCACGGAAAGACGCCAACGATCCCGATGTCCGCGACGATTTCAGCGTGCCTGGGATTACGTGGGGCGGCGCGGCGGCGGGAACGGGCGAAGCGCGCGACGAATGGGAGCGCCGGCGCATCGAATTCCTGCGCTACTACAGCGTTCGGGCGAGCGTGAACTACAGCCTTGGCTCGCACGACGAATGGCTGATCTTTCGGCTGCTGAACCAGCGCCGTCGCGAGGCCAGCCGGGACCCCGGGCGATTCATGGCCGATGGCGACGTCGGCGAGCAGATCGCTGGCTTCTTCGACGGTGGGCAGATCGACCCGGCATCGTCGCAGGCCGGGGTCTCGCGGGGCTACTCTCTCTGAAGCCGGAACTGGCCGCGGCGGCGACGCCCGCGCGGACCGCCGCGGCGCGGACCGGCCAACCCACCGATGGAGGCGACCATGGGCCGGGTGACCGCGGCCAAGGCTTACTGCAACGACGAGGTCGCGCTGATCGCGTGGCTGGTGGACGCCAGGATCGACGGGTGCCTCGGCTTCGAGATCACCCGCGTCTACGTGGACGAGAACGGCCGGGACGCCGTCCGCGCGGATGGCTCGCCGGACCGGATCAGGACGGCGTCCTTCGTGCCCTTCAAAGGACAGCGCAATCCACGCTGGTTGCCGCAGGACAGCGGCGTCTGGCCGGTCCAGAAGCTGACGTGGCGGGACCTGACGCTCCGCAGGCGCCGAAATGCGTTGGCGTTGCGTTCGGCTGGGGTCCACGTCCGCTACGAGATCCGGCCGGTCGGCGATGCCGGGCCCGGACTGGCCCTGGTGCCGCAAGCCACGCCGGCGGACGCCGGCGGGCAGGCGGCCTACGAGGGGCGACCGCGGCCGCTCGCCTATTTGGACGAGCCGGCGACCAGCAACGTCATCCACGTCACCGACCGCCTGGAACCGTTCAGCGCCGCCTTCACCAACGGCATCCTATCGGCGCAATGGCTGAGCAACGTCCTCCTGAAGGACGGCCGCATCGAGAAGGGCGAGCTCGAACACATGCTGCGCGAACCCGGGGACCCTCACCGGGAATACCTCGCCGGCTCCGTCCTACCGCTCCTGCGCGCTTTCCTGGAGCGCCCCGGACGCTTCCGCCTCGCTCTCTATGAATTGGAGGATAGGGAGCTCCTCTCGCTGCTCCTGGACCACAAGGACCAGCTGGAACTCATCCTCTCGAACACGGGAAAGGACAAGGATGACTTCTGGGACGTCCGCAATGATCCGGCCCGCAAGGCACTCCGGGCCGCCGGCGTGAGGATGCAGGACCGGATGTTCAACAACAGCGCGTGCATCGGCCACAACAAGTTCGTGGTGAATCTCGACGCCGAGGGCAAGCCGCGGGCCGTGCTGACCGGCAGCACGAACTGGACCTGGGGCGGCCTCGCCGCGCAGACCAACAACGCCCTGGTGATCGAGGATGCGGACGTCGCGGAGGCATTCGACGATTACTGGCAACGCCTCCATGCCGATGCGCTGCCCGTCCCGAACCCCCTATCGACCGAGATGCCCGGCAACGTCCAGGGCGCCGAACTTCGGGGCCGCAACCGAACGCCCTTTGCGAAGGGGATCGGGACGAGCGGAAAGTTCACGCTGTGGTTCTCGCCGAACATGCCGCAGCGCAGGAAGGGCGAAGCTGTTCCGCCGGACCTGAGCCACGTCTACCGGCTCATCCGGCGCGCCCGGAAGGCGATCTTCTTCCTTGCCTTCTACCCGGGGCAGAGCGGCAAGGACTGCATCGTCGGGGAGGCGTTGGACATCGGATTGAAGGACAGCGAACTGCTGGTCATCGGCGCGGTATCCGACCCGAAGGCGATGCCGAACTACGATCCGCAGCGGAACGGCGGATCGGGCAATCCACCGACCTTCGTCCAAGACAACCTCTCGATCGTCCGGGCCTCACGCATCGAGGACAGCGGCATCGCCGGCGACTTCAAGCTGGAAAAGCCCCCGCCGGGGCACGCCATCATCCACGACAAGATCCTGGTCGTCGACCCGCTGTCGGACGACTGCGCCGTGGTGCTCGGCAGCCACAATCTGGGGTACAAGGCGTCCTACGCCAACGACGAGAACATGGTCATCGTGGAAGGGCACCGCGCCCTTGCCGAAGCCTACATGGTCCACGTGCTCGACGTGTTCGAACACTATCGCTTCCGCGCCTACGCCATGGAACTGGCTGCGGAAGGAAAGACGGTGCGGGCCGGCTTTCTCCAGACGACCGATCGATGGCAGGACGGCTACGCCTCAGGAACGAAGGCCGCGCTCGCGCGCTATCTCGCCGATCCTTCGCGGCAGGGCCGTCGCTGAGCATTCCTCCGTCGAACAGCCGCATGAGGTCCCCATGTCGATCACGCTGACGAAGAGCAACGTCCTGCATCTCATCGCCGACGCGCTCGAGGACATGCCGGAGGTCGTCGAGCTACCGATGCAAAGCAAAGAGGATGCTGTCCAATTCGTGGACAAATTGATCAAGGACACCGCCAAGGCGGTTCGCAGCAATTTCAAACCCCAAGGCGTAGCGTTCAACCATCAAGCGGGAACGGTTTTCCTTCCCGGGTCGAACATCTTGGAGATTTGCAATCTTGCGCACAACGGCGAAGCCGTGCCGCAGCGCCATGCCGTACAATGCCCCGGATGCAGCAACTGGTACTGCAAGAAGCATAAGATGATCAAGTGCCCGAACTGTGGTCACAATCTCTAGAAGAACGACACCGCCATGGGTGAAGGCAGCGGGTACACGGACCAACCAAACAAGCAGCAAGCCATCGAGACCACGATCCCGGTTCTCTGCACGGTCATCATGGGCTTCATGGGGGCGATCATGGTCGCCGCCGCGCTCAATGAAACGACGGCGTTGGATAACTGCATGACGCAGATGTTTCGCCCATTCGGCGGCTGGACCGTTCCGTTCCAAGGACGCGTTTGGGCCATGGCCACCGCCCTAATGTGCGGCGCGTTCCTGCTCATGTCCATGACGGAGTGCGTGAAGTCGCAATGCAGCAACTTCCGGAATTCGCCTGACATCGACTTTCAACACAGTCGCATTGCCTTGCTTGCCGAACATTGGGAGCGCGCCAGGCTGAAGCACGCCCGCAATGCGATCGTCTTCTACAACATCGGCATCGGCCTGAGGCCCGACAGTTTCATGATGCCTTCCTCTTTGACGGGCTGGTCCGTCGAACCAACGCCCGGAGTTCCGGAATGTGCTCGTCGTCGAGCATGACCTGCCATGGCAGCCCCTTGGTGAGCTGGCG
>NZ_JBPXMR010000014.1:0-132906 GCF_053470425.1 Azospirillum terrae
AACAACGGCGTGAAGATCGAAGGGCAATGGCTACATGGCGGCTGGAGAGTGCGACTTCCTTCTATGTGTGGATGCCGCTACGCGCCGGCACCCCTGTTTGCACCAGAAGTGCGGAAGAACCTCCAATCGTCGTCAGGCGGTCATCGTAATTGGCGGCGTGCAGCGTAACTCATCGTCAACGCCATGGCGATGGGCGCGACAACCAACGGCGCCAGGGTAGGCAGGAAATCAAACGTCACGTTCGACACGTATAAGGTCGTGATCGGCGCAACCACCCCCGTCTGAACCACCAGAATCACTTGGCGGGTTCCAAAGGAAAAGGTCCCGAGAAGGAAAATGAGCATCCATACGCCCGTCATCGCAAACGGCGACACGATCGGTGCCTGGGCGTTGATCAACGGCGCCAGGATGGACAGAAAAAAAGCCCCTACGCCGACCGCACCATGAAAGAAGCGGCCGCTGCGCCGATGGAAGGACAGAGCGAACAGCGCGAGTGCACAGGCAAGCGTGCCGATTCGATACGGAGCGCCGGCGCTGACGGTGTCCGGGTACAGGTTCCATTCGATGAGATTGCGGCTGGATATGGCGAGGAGAAGGAAGATCGTGAAGAAACGCAGCACGATCTTGTCGCGACTTTCCGCCTTTTCCCGGTAGGCCGCCGCGTCCGCCCCGCGGAACCTGACGGGCTTGAGAAAGGTCGAAAACCACGGCATCCGCAGGCACACCTCAACAACCGCCGGCTTCACAAACCCAGCGCACTTATTTCCAATGCGGAAGCCGACGGTGTCAAGCGGCCCAACCCGGTCAGGCGGCCCGGTCAGGCGAAGTCCTTCGCCAACTCCTCGCGCACGCGCTCCGGCATCACCGCCATGTGGCCGTAGTTGGGGTGGGCGAAGGCGATCACCACCTGGGTGCCCGGCGCGCGGAACGCCGTGACCTGCTCCGGCGTGAAGTCGAAGTGCACGAAGTGCACGGACGATGCCTTGCCCGCCTCGTTGGTGCGCTCGACGTCGCCCTCCGGGCGCGCGGTCACGGTGTGGCCGGCGAACTGGAGCTGCATGGTGTCCTCGACGCCGCCCATCTGCGACAGGAAGGTCTGCCGCTGCGCGGGGTTGTCGATCTCGAACATCATGGTGGCGACCAGCTCGCGCCCCTTGGGGATGAGGGGGTTGTAGGCGCGCAGTTCGTCCTCGATCTGCGCCTCGCCGCCCTTTTCGATGTAGAGCATCTCGTGGATCTGCTGCCACATCGTCTCGTAGTTCTCGAAATAGAAGGTGGCGTAGGGGCCGACCGGGACGCGGCGGTGCTTCTTCACCTCGACCAGCGCCTTGCGCCGCGCCGCGCGTTGCGCGCCGTACTCGGCCAGCGGCATGAGGTCGGCGCGGGTGATCTCGGTCTTGTTAGCCATAACGCCAGTCTCCTGATGTGCAACGGTTCGCGGTTCCCGTTTGAAGCCCCTCCCCCCTCGCGGGGGAGGGGTTTGGGGAGAGGGGGCGGGCGAAAGGCTTTTTCCGGCTCTCTGAGCCGTAACCACCCTCTCCCCAACCCCTCTCCCGTCTAGGGAGAGGGGCCTTTTTAAACGGTGAGGCCGTAGGCGCGGGCGAAGATTTCGATGGGGTGCAGGTTCTCCGGCGGGGCGGCCTCGCCGTCCAGGCGTTCGATGCCCTGCATGATGTGCATGCCGGCCAGCGGACACTCGGACGAGACGTAGGTCTTGCCGGCCTTGGCCGCCTGATTCGCCACCGGGCGGCCGATCTTCAGCGCGGTCGGGAAGTTCTCTTTCAGCACCCCCCACGAGCCGCCATGGCCCGAGCAGCGCTCGATCACCTTCACGTCGGCCTCGGGGATCAGGCGCAGCATCTCTGCCGACTTGGCGCCCATGTTCTGCGCCCGCGCGTGGCAGGCCAGATGCATCGCCACCCCGCCGGGCACCGGCTGCATGCCCTCGGGCAAGCCCTGGCGCTTGGCGACGTCCACCACGAACTCGCTGAGGTCGAAGGTGGCCTGCGCCAGCTTTTCGACCTGGGCGCGGTGGGCGGCGTCCTGCGGCACCAGCAGCGGCCATTCCATCTTCAGCATCAAGGCGCAGCTGGGGATCAGCGCCACCACGTCGTAGCCCTTGTCGATCCACGACTCGAGCGCACCGGCCACGTTGGCGGCGTTGCGGTTGACCCGTTCCAGCTCGCCCTGCTCCAGCTGCGGCATGCCGCAGCAGCCGGGATAGGCGACCTCGACCTCGACGCCCATCTTGGCGAGCACCGCGCGCGCCGCCATGCCGATGGAGGGGTTGTTGTAGTTGGCAAAGCAGGTGGCGTAGAGCACCGCCTTGCGCTGGCCATAGGCGGGGGCGGCGGTGTTGACCTCGACCGGCGCGTCGCTGGCGCGGCGCACCAGGGTGTGGCCGTGGAACTTGGGGAGGTGGGCCTCCTGGTGGACGCCGACCACCTTCTCCATGACCGGACGGGTCAGGCTGTTGCCGGTGTCCGACGCCCAGTTGACCACCGGCGCCACCAGACTGGCGAGCTTGCCGTTGCGGTCGGTCTCGACCAGCTGGCGCACCGCGAAGGGCACGCCGCGCTTTTTGGCGTCCACCGCGCGGTAGCGCAGCATCAGGTGCGGGAAGTCCAGGTTCCACTCGTGCGGCGGCACGTAGGGGCACTTGGTCATGAAACACATGTCGCACAGCGTGCAGGCATCGACGACCTGACGGAAATCCTCGGACTTCACGTCGTGCATCTCGCCGGGGCCGGCGTTGTCGACGAGATCGAACAGCCGCGGAAAGCTGTCGCAGAGGTTGAAGCAGCGGCGGCAGCCGTGGCAGATGTCGAAGACGCGGCGCATCTCCGCGTCCAGCTTGGCTTCGTCGTAGAAGTCGGGATTCTGCCAGTCGAGCGGGTGGCGGACCGGCGCCCCGAGGCTGCCTTCGCGCATGATTCCTCCTGCGGCCGGGTTGTTCCCGGTCTACGCGGTATTCTGGAAGCGGCAGGGACCGGGGGCAAACCCCGGTCCCCACATGCCGTGCTTGGATCAGGCCAGCTGATCCAGAGCCTTCTGGAAGCGGCCGGCGTGCGACTTCTCGGCCTTGGCGAGCGTCTCGAACCAGTCGGCGATCTCGTCGAAGCCTTCCTCGCGGGCGCTGCGCGCCATGCCCGGATACATGTCGGTGTACTCGTGCGTCTCGCCGGCGATGGCGGCCTTCAGGTTGTTGCCGGTCTCACCGATCGGCAGACCGGTGGCGGGGTCGCCGACCTCTTCCAGGAATTCCAGGTGGCCGTGCGCGTGCCCGGTCTCGCCCTCGGCGGTCGAGCGGAACACGGAAGCCACGTCGTTGTAGCCCTCGACATCGGCCTTTTGGGCGAAATACAGGTAGCGGCGGTTGGCCTGGCTCTCACCGGCGAAGGCGGCCTTGAGGTTTTCCTCGGTCTTGGTGCCCTTGAGCGACGGCATGGTTAGTTCCCTCCTGAGGTTGCCGGCCAGCACGACGACGCGCGAGCGCGTCGGAAACGTGCCGGCCGTGGCCTAGGCTGCCACCGCCGCGAGCGGACGTCAACGTTTTAGAATTGGTCCAAATTAAGCGGCAAAAGTCTGCCCGCGAAACGCATTGCGTTCGCGTTCAGGGCCGCGTTGCGACCGCTGCCTGCGCCGGAGCCAGACGCACGATGACGTCCACGCGGGCCACCTTGGTCCCCTCGGGCGGGGCGGGCAGGTTCGCCACGACGACATGGTCGCCGGGGATATCCTCCAGCCGGCCGGAGCCTTCCAGGAAGAAGTGGTGATGCTCGGACGTGTTGGTGTCGAAATAGGATTTGCCGGCCTGGACGACAACCTCGCGCAGGAGGCCGGCGGTCGTGAACTGGTTCAGCGTGTTGTAGACGGTGGCGAGCGAGACGCGCAGGTTGGCGCTCATCGCTTCGACGTGCAGTTGCTCGGCGGTGACGTGGCGGTCGCCGGTGTCGAACAGCAGGCGGGCCAGCCCGAGGCGCTGGCGCGTGGGGCGCAGACCGACGGCGTGCAGGCGGTCGAGCGCGCGCTTGTAGGGGCGGGTTCCGGTCATGCGTCCCGTCATCGGTGTGGTGGCTCCACGGCGTTGCCCACCGGGCCGCGACACACCGCCGCAGCCAAAGTTAAGATTAGAACGATTTTATGTCCCAGGCAAGCAATCGGTGTGCGAAGCGTCTGGACCGCCCGTCGAAGCGCGATGCCCGTCAAAGCGCTTCAAAGCGCGATAGTGGTGCGGATTTCATCGTAATCGGCATGCACCCCGTCTTCGGTCCGGTCAATCAACCCGACCTCCGCCAACGCCTCGACATCCTCGCTGACGCGCTCGTAGTCACGCCCGAGAGCACGGGCCAGATCGGCAACGCCGGTTGCCGGACGCCGGTGCAGGTAGCGCAACAGATCAAGCCGCTTGCCGGTCAATGTCTTGGTCAGCGTCTCCCAGCTTTCCGTACGGGAATGGGAGGCAAGTTTGGCGGCCATTCGGTAAGCTTGCCATCGACGGGCCGTGGCGACAAGCGCCACGGCCCGGAGTGGCGGTCAATACCCCGTAGCGATGCGCTCGACGAGCTGCTGCACGGTCGGGATGAAGCCGTCCTTGTAGTAAGGATCGCTGGCGAAGCGGTAGGCGTTGTGCCCGGCGAACATCAGCTGGTTCTCGCAGTCGTCCGAGTGGCTGACCGCCTGGAGCGTCTTCTGGATGCAGTAGGAGCGCGGGTCGGCCTTCTTGCCGGTCGTCCCCTGCTCGCCCTGCGACCAGTTCGAGAACAGGCAGGCCGACAGGCAGCCCATGCAGTCGATCTGGTCCTTCAGAATGTTCTCGGCCCGGTCCGGCGCCACGAAGACGATGGTGCTGTCCGGCGTCTTCAAGCCCACCGTGAAGCCCTGGTCCACCCAGGACTGGGCGCGCTGCCGGTCGGTTTCGGTCAGGAAGATCGGGCGGCCGCGCGGGCCGATGGGGAACTCGGCGGCGTGCTCGCCCACCGGCTTCGGCATGTAGGCCACCTGCCGGTCGGAGCGCGCCATCAGCTCCTGCATGAAGGAATTCTTGACGCCCGACGAGTAGAAGCCGGTCGGCGAGAAGCGGTTCAGCAGCACGTCGCCGTCCTGGAGACCGAGCAGCTTGTTCTTCCACGCCCCGGAAATCGGGCTTTCCTGGGTCAGCAGCGGGCGGGTACCGAACTGGAAGGCCACCGGGCCGAGGTCGGGATTGTCGATCCAGTCCTCCCACTCGCTCAGCCACCAGACGCCGCCGGCCATGATGACCGGCACGTTCTCCAGGCCGAAGCTGTTCATCATCTGGCGCAGCGCCAGGACGCGGGGGAACGGATCCTCGGGGACCCGGGGGTCCTCGGAATTGGACAGGCCGTTGTGGCCGCCGGCCAGCCACGGGTCCTCGTAGACGATGCCGCCGAGGTTGTCGCGGAACTTCTGGTAGGCGCGCAGCCACAGCGCGCGGAAGGCGCGCGCCGACGACACGATCGGGTAGTAGTAGCAGCCGTAGTGCGCGGTGATCTCGGCGATGCGGTAGGGCATGCCGGCGCCGCAGGTGACGCCGTGGATCAGGCCCTTGGCGCCTTCCAGCGCGCCGTGCAGGATCTCCTCGGCGCCGCCCATCTCCCACAGCACGTTCATGTGGATGCGGCCCTGGCCGTTCGAGCGCTCGTGCGCGATCCTGGCCTGGGCGATGGCGCCCTGGATGCCGTAGGCGATCAGCTCGTCGTGCCGCTCGCGCCGGGTCTTGCCGTGGTAGATCTGCGGGATGAGGTTCCCGTTCGCGTCGTAGCTGTCGGCGTTCACGCCGGAGAACGTGCCGATGCCCCCCGCCGCCGCCCAGGCGCCGGAGCTTTCGCCGTTGGAAACCGCAACACCCTTGCCGCCTTCCACGAGGGGCAGCACTTCCCGGCCGGACATGACCAGTGGCTTCAGCGCCTTCAACGAAACCTCCAAACCCATCGAGCACGAAACGAAACGGAGAACATGGTCAACCGAGCGCCCCACCGGAAGCTTGCGATCTCCGGCGGCACCCCCTGCCCGTTCCCGCGGCATTTATAAGAGGAAAAATTGCCAAGGACGAGCGGATTTGCATAGGCCACCACACGAAAGCGTCAGTCAACCCCCAGCGACTCGGCCAGACGGCCGGGCGCGTCGGTGAAAACCGCGCTCACGCCCCAGCCGAACAGGGTCCGGGCGCGCGCCGCGTCGTTGACCGTGTAGGCCAGCACCGGCCGGCCGGTGGCACGGTAGGCGGCGATGCTCCCGGCGCTCTGGCGCCCGTGCTCGACGTTGAGCGTGGCGGCGCCGACGCGGTCGGCGATGGTGGCCCAGTCGGCCGGCGGGTCCCACAGCAGGTAGCCGCGCGGGATCTCCGGCGCCAGCGCCTTGGCCACGTCCAGGCACTCCGGCTCGAAGCTGGAGACCAGCAGGGGGTGCTGGGACGGCAGGCGGCGTTTAAGGGCGTTGAGCGCCGTTTCGGCCGTCTCCACGCCGCGGCCCGGCGTCGGCTTGATCTCGGCGTTGAGGCCCAACCCAAGCTCTAGCACGAGGTCGATCAGCGCGTCGAAGCCCGGCACCCGCTCGCCGGTGAAGCGCGCGTCGAACCAGGACCCGGCGTCGAGCCGTTGCAGGTCGGCCCAGTCGATGTCCGCCAGGGCGCCGGTGCCCGAGGTGGTGCGCTCCAGCGTTTCGTCGTGCAGCACCACCGGCACGCCGTCGCGGGTCAGCGCCACGTCCACCTCGACCCAGGACGCCCCCTGCCGCGCCGCCGCGCGGATCGAGGCGAGCGTGTTTTCCGGCGCGGTCTCCTTGGCGCCGCGGTGGCCGATCAGGCGCGGAAGATTCGACAGCATGGGGCCTGCGGGAGTAAGAGCGGGGCCCTCTATATTGCGCAAACGCCTGCGCGTGGGAACGGGACATGAAGGCAGCGAACAGCGTCTCCGATCTGGTGGCCGCCGGGCTGATGACGCCGGAGGCCGGACAGGCCGTCGCGACGGTGGCCGGGCGCTACGCCGTGGCGCTGACGCCGTACGTGCTGGAGCAGCTGGCCGGCGCCGCGCCCGGCGACGCGCTGTACGCGCAGTACATCCCCACGCCGGAGGAGGCGTACACCGCCCCGTCCGAGCGCGCCGACCCCATCGGCGACGACACCCATTCACCGGTCAGGGGCATCGTTCACCGTTACCCCGACAGGGTTTTGCTGAAGCCGCTGCACGCCTGCGCGGTGTACTGCCGCTTCTGCTTCCGCCGCGAAATGGTCGGGCCGGGCGGCGACGCGCTGTCGCCTGCGGAGTTGGACGCCGCCCTGGCGTACGTGCGCGAGCACCCGGAAGTGTGGGAGGTGGTGGTCACCGGCGGCGACCCGTTCCTGCTGTCCCCGCGCCGCCTGTCCGGCATCGTACAGGCGTTGGCGGAGATTCCGCACGTCGGCGTGGTGCGCTTCCACACCCGCGTGCCGGTCGCCGATCCGGCGCGGGTGACGCCGGAACTGGTGGCGGCGCTGCGGGCCGAGGGAGTGACCAGTTGGGTCGCCGTGCACGCCAACCATGCCGCCGAACTGACCGCGGAGGCTGGCGCGGCGCTGGGGCGGCTGGCCGATGCCGGCATCCCGCTGCTCGGCCAGACGGTGCTGCTGAAGGGGATCAATGACGATTCGGCGACGCTGGAGGCGCTGTTCCGCGCGCTGGTCCGGCACCGGGTCAAGCCCTACTACCTGCACCACCCCGACCTCGCCCCCGGCACCAGCCATTTCCGGCCGGACATCGCGCAGGGGCAAGCCTTGGTGAAGGCGTTGCGCGGCCGGGTGTCCGGCATCTGCCAACCGACCTACGTGCTGGACATCCCCGGCGGCCACGGCAAGGCGCCGGCCGCGCCGTCATGGATCGACGCGGACGGTCTGGTGGAGGACTTCACCGGGGCCAGGCACCGCTACGAGCCCTAAAGCGGATTGTGATCCGCTTTAGATTCATATGGCCTCACACGCCGGCCAGGCTTCGGGCGCACGCGCGCCCGGGACCGCAGTCGCGGTCCAGATCGGATCGCAATCCGATCTAAACGCCGCCAAACACCCGGTCCGGGTTGAGCAGCGCCTGCTGCACGGCGACCACCGAGGCGAAGCCGGTCCACAGGATCAACGGCACCCAGCTCAGGGCGACGGCCCGGTCGTCGCGCCACACCAAGGCGATGCTCAGCGCCGCCAGCACGAAGAACGCGATGGTCCACACCGCCGCCAGGACCGGGCTGCCCAACGTGAAGTAAACGGTGGTAAACGTGGCGAAGATCGCCCACAGCACGCCCTGCAAAACCACCAGCGCCGCCCAATGGCGGATCTCCGCCCGCCGGTTCAGCAGCCGCACGTCGCCCCAGAGCTGAAGGACGTTGAGGGCGAACCACACCACCGGAAACACCCAGGGCGGCGGCTGCAACGGCACCACGACGTAGCCCTCGAACGGCACGCTGGCGTGGCGCGCCACAAAGCCGGGGGCGTTCACCAGCACCCAGAACAGCACGGCGTGCCACCAGCGCACCGGCCCATGGACCCCGGCGCGGTTGGAACTGTGAGCGGTTTCGGCCATGGGATGTCCTCGCTGCAACGGACGGTATACGCGGCCGGACGCCGCGCGGATCGGTGCTCGCGGACGGAACGCGGCTCCGTTTCCGGTTGTTCTCCGTGCATCGGCACAGGAGGGCGGCATGCGGTGGCAGGACGGGCGCGAGAGCGAGAACGTCGAAGACCGGCGCGACGAAGGCGTCGGAGGCGGCCTCGGTGGCGGGTTCGGCGGTGGCCGCATGGGCATCCCGATCCCCATCGGGCGCGGCGGTCTGGGCATCGGCGGCTTGGTGGCGGTGCTGCTCATTTCGTGGGTCCTGGGCATCGACCCGCTGGCGCTGCTGGGCGGCGGCGATCCGACCGTGGGCTCCGGACCGACGGCCAGCGTGACCCGCAACGCCCCGCGCTCCAACGCCGATGATGAGCTGAAGAGCTTCGTCAGCCACGTGCTGGCCGACACCGAGGACACTTGGAACGGCGTCTTCCAGCAGATGGGCCGCACCTACCAGGATCCGCACCTCGTGCTGTTCTCCGGCGCGGTGGACTCGGCCTGCGGCATGGCGCAGTCGGCGGTCGGGCCGTTCTATTGCCCGCTGGACCGCAAGGTCTACATCGACTTGAGCTTCTACCGCGACCTGCGCGACCGCTTCCACGCACCGGGCGACTTCGCCCAGGCCTATGTGGTGGCGCACGAAGTCGGCCACCATGTGCAGAAGCTGCTGGGCATTTCCGACAAGGTCAGCGCGGCGCAGAGCCGAGCCTCGAAGACCGAGGCCAACGCGCTGTCAGTGCGTCTGGAACTGCAAGCGGACTGCTTCGCCGGCCTGTGGGGCAACGCCGCGCAACGCCGCGGCGTTCTGGAGCCCGGCGACGTGGACGAAGCGCTGAACGCGGCGAGCGCCATCGGCGACGACCGCCTGCAACAGCAGGCCCGCGGCCGGGTGGCGCCGGACAGCTTCACCCACGGCAGCTCGGCGCAGCGTGTGGGCTGGTTCAAGCGCGGCTTGGACAGCGGACGGCTGGACGCCTGCGATACGTTCTCGGCGGAGCGGCTGTAGGCGCGTCAGCCGTTGAGGGCACTCAGGGCGAGTTCGGGGGAGCGGTCGATGATGCGCAGCAGCGCGCGGGCGGGGCCTTGCGGGGCACGCTTGCCCTGCTCCCAATTCCGCACGGTGTCGACCGGCACGCCGATTCGTTGCGCGAACTGCGCCTGGGACATCCCGAGCTTCCTGCGGACCTTGCGCGCGTAGGCGGCGGCGTCGCGCCGGGCGTCCGCGTCGTCCTCGGCGGCGTGGCGAGCGATGTCGGCTTCGGTGGTGGCGTCGAGTTTGGCCGTGTCCACCTGCGGAGTTACGGGACGTTCTTCGCCATCCGGCATGATCTGGACCACACTGCCGTCAGGCTTCAGGCGGGTCCTTACGGTTGCCATGCTTGCCGATCTCCCTGGCGTTGGCCTTGCGGGCCGAAATGATGCGGATCACCCGGTAGCGGACGGCGTAGACGAAATCGAAGCCCCGCTCGGGCAGGCATTGGGCGCTCTTCGCCTCGTCCCATTCGAATTCAACGTCCGTCGAGTCAGTATAGTGGGCCATTGGGCTGGTTCAATGGCCTAGCTCAGAAGAAAGAAAAAAGGCGCCTCGCGGCGCCCATTCCCGGTCGGAGCGCTGGGGAGGCCGAAGCCTCCCCTGCCCCTTACCCTATCTCACCTCATCACGCGTCGGTGCGCGGACGGCGCTCGCGGCGCGGACGGTCCTCGCGGGGCTCGCCGGCGTCGGCGGTCTCGCCGCCTTCCGGCTTGTCCTTCTTCGAGATGTCCTCGCCGGTGGCCTGATCGACCTGCTTCATCGACAGCTTGACCTTGCCGCGGTCGTCGAAGCCGATGACCTTGACCTTCACCTCGTCGCCCTGGTTCACCACGTCCGAGACCTTGGCGACGCGGGTCGGCGCCAGCTCGGAGATGTGCACCAGACCGTCACGCGAGCCCAGGAAGTTCACGAAGGCGCCGAAATCGACGACCTTCACGACCTTGCCGGTGTAGATCACGTTCATCTCCGGCTCGGCGACGATGCCCTTGATCCAGTCGATGGCGGCCTGCGCCGCCTTCGAATCGACCGCGGCCACCTTGACCGTGCCGTCGTCCTCGATGTCGATCTTGGCGCCGGTCTGCTCGACGATCTCGCGGATCACCTTGCCGCCGGAACCGATCACGTCGCGGATCTTTTCCTTCGGGATGTTGATGACGGTGATGCGCGGCGCGTTCTGGTTGACCGCCTCGCGCGCCCCGCCAATGGCCTTCGCCATCTCGCCGAGGATGTGGATGCGGCCGTCCTTGGCCTGGGCCAGGGCGACCTTCATGATGTCCTCGGTGATCGAGGTGATCTTGATGTCCATCTGCAAGGCGGTGACGCCGCGCTCGGTGCCGGCCACCTTGAAGTCCATGTCGCCCAGGTGATCCTCGTCGCCGAGAATGTCGGACAGCACGGCGACGCCGGCGTCCTCCTTGATCAGGCCCATAGCGATGCCGGCCACCGGACGGTCGAGCGGAGCGCCCGAGTCCATCAGCGACAGCGAGGTGCCGCACACCGTCGCCATCGACGACGAGCCGTTCGACTCGGTGATCTCCGACACCACGCGGATGGTGTACGGGAACTTCTCCTTGCTCGGCAGCAGCGGACGGATGGCGCGCCACGCCAGCTTGCCGTGGCCGATCTCGCGACGGCCCGGCGAGCCCATGCGGCCGGCCTCGCCCACCGAGTACGGCGGGAAGTTGTAGTGCAGCATGAAGCTCTCGCGGTACTCGCCCTCGAGCGCGTCGATGATCTGCTCGTCCTGGCTGGTGCCCAGCGTGGTGACGACCAGCGCCTGCGTCTCGCCGCGGGTGAACAGCGACGACCCGTGGGCGCGCGGCAGCACGCCGACTTCCGCCACGATCGGGCGGACGGTCTTGGTGTCGCGGCCGTCGATGCGCTTGCCGGTCTTGATGACCGAGCCGCGCAGGATGTCGGCTTCCAGCTTCTTGAACTCGGCACCGACGTGCGACGCCTCGCTGCCCTCGGCGGTCAGGGCTTCGACGGCCTTGGCCTTGGCGGCGCCGATCTTCTCGTAGCGGGTCTGCTTCACCGTCTCGGTGTAGGCGGCTTCCACGTCGGCGCGAACGAGGTCGCTCAGACGGGTGTACAGCGCGGCGCGGTCATAGGCCGGGGCCGGGATTTCCCACGGCTCCTTGGCGCACTGCTCGGCCAGCTCGATGATGGCCTGGATGACCGGCTGGAAGCTCTTGTGGCCGAACATGACGGCGCCGAGCATGACCTCTTCGGACAGCTCCTTGGCTTCCGACTCGACCATCAGCACGCCTTCGGTGGTGCCGGCGACCACGAGGTCGAGCGCCGAGGCCGGCACCTGGTCCTGCGTCGGGTTCAGCACGTACTGGCCGTCGATGTAGGCGACGCGGGCGGCGCCGATCGGGCCCAGGAACGGGATGCCCGAGATCGTCAGCGCGGCGGAGGCGCCGATCATCGCGACGATGTCCGGGTCGTTCTCCAGGTCGTGGCTCAGCACCGTGCAGACGACCTGCGTCTCGTTGCGGTAGCCGCCGGCGAACAGCGGACGGATCGGACGGTCGATCAGGCGGCTGACGAGCGTCTCCTTCTCGGTCGGACGCCCCTCGCGCTTGAAGAAGCCGCCGGGGATCTTGCCGGCCGCGAAGGTCTTTTCCTGGTAGTTGACCGTCAGCGGGAAGAAATCGACGCCGGGCTTCGGCGCCTTGGCGCCCACGGCGGTGCAGAGCACGGTGGTCTCGCCATAGGTGGCGATGACGGCGCCGTCAGCCTGACGGGCGACCTTGCCGGTCTCGAGGGTGAGCGTGCGTCCGCCCCAATCGATTTCTTTGCGGTAAACGTTGAACATGCTGTTCTTTCCTTCCATCCGACACCCCGTCAGGCCGGATTGCCTGCCCGGAGCCGGGGCCACCAGTCGTCTCAGACCCCGTTTAGAAAAGCCGTGTTTAGAAACGGCCGTGTTTAGAAACGACTGGCGGCCGAACCCGGTGAACCCGAGCCGGCCGCCTGACGAGAGCAAACCAACACAAACGGAAAACCCGCCCCGCGCACATCCTGCCCCATGGCGCCCGGTGATGCGGACGCTGCGGCGGGATGAGAAGCGGGGCGGGTTTTCACGGACCTCGTTGCCTGTCGAACCTGCTTAGCGACGCAGGCCCAGACGCTCGATGAGCGTGGCGTAACGGCCCTGGTCCTTCTTCTTCAAGTAGTCCAGCAGGCGGCGGCGCTGGCCGACCATGACCAGCAGACCACGGCGCGAGTGGAAGTCCTTCTTGTGGCCCTGCAGGTGCTCCGTCAGGTTGCGGATGCGCTCCGACAGGATGGCGACCTGCACCTCGGGCGAGCCGGTATCGGCGGCGCCGCGGCTGTATTCCTTGATGACTTCCTGCTTGCGATCGGGCGTAATCGACATCGTGGCTCCTATGGTCTTAAAGGTTGATCACGCGCACCGGACGGACCTCCGCCCCCTCGACCCGGACCAGCGCCACCGGTTTCCCGGCAAAAAGCGCAACAGCGGTACCGTCCCCGCCGACCGAACCCTGGATCGCCTTAAGGCGTTCGAGGTCCTGCCGGGTGAGGAGCGCCACCGCTTGGCCGTGTCTCAGTCGGTGCGCTTCGCTTTCCGTCAGGGCCAGCGCCGGGATGTCGTCCAGCGCGGTCTCGATGGGAAGCAGAAGTCGTTCGACGGCCGCACCATGCTCCATCGCGGCCAATTCGTCCAGGGAAATTGCCGTTTCCAGCGTGAACCGGCCGACCCGCAGCCGGCGCAGCGTCGCCACATGGCCGACCGTGCCCAGCCGTTCGGCGATGTCGCGCGCCAGCGAGCGCACGTAGGTGCCCTTGCCGCAATCCACCTCGAACACGGCATGGTCGGCGTCGGGCGTCTCGACCAGCTCCAGGCGGTCGATGCGCACGCGCCGCGCGGCCAGATCCACCACGTCTCCCTCGCGGGCGATGTCGTAGGCGCGCGCGCCGTCCACCTTCAGCGCGCAGTACTGCGGCGGCACCTGATCGATCTCGCCGAGGAAGGCCGGCAGCGCCGCGCGGATGGCGTCGGCGTCGGGGCGCACGTCCGAGCGGTCGATGATCGCGCCCTCGCGGTCGTCGGTGGCGGAGCGCTCGCCCCAGCGCACGGAGAAGCGATAGGTCTTCGCCCCGTCCATGGCGTAGGAGACGGTCTTCGTCGCCTCGCCCAGCGCTATGGGCAGGATGCCGGTGGCCAGCGGGTCGAGCGTGCCGCCATGCCCGGCCTTCTCGGCGTTCAGGATGCGGCGCACCTTGCTCAGCGCCTGGGTGGAGGTCAGTCCCTCCGGCTTGTCGAGCACCAGCCAGCCATGGATCGGCTCGCCCTTCCGCTTACGCGCCACGACCGCCCCGTCCGCTGCCGTTGGAGGGCGTGGAGGGTTCGTCGTGCACGTCGTCCCTCGGCTCGCCCTCTTCGAAGGCGTCGTCGATGTCGTCGGCTTCCTCGTAACCGAGGTCGTCGGCGCCTTCCTCGTCCTTCTCGTCCCAGGAGTCGTCTTCCTCATCCGTGTCGCGGGGACCGCGGCGGGGTTCGAGGTCGCGGGCGACGTCGGGGCTGTGCAGGATGGCGTCGATGCGGCCGGCGTACTCGAACGAGACGTCCGGCTCGAAGCTCAGCGTCGGGGCGTGGCGCAGATTGACGGCGCGGACGATCTGGCCGCGCAGGAACGGGCCGGCGCGGCGCAGCGCCGCCAGCATCCCGTCCATGTCGCCGCCGCCCAGCGGCGAGACGAAGGCGGTGGCGTTCTTGAGGTCCGGGCTGATGCGCACCTCACTGACGGTGATGAGGTGCCCCTGGAGGTCCGGGTCGTGGAAGTCGCCGCGCTGGAGAACGCCCGCCAGGGCGTGGCGCAGTTCCTCGCCGACGCGGAGCATGCGCTGGGACGGCGCCTTGCCGGCACGGATGGTGGCGTGATTCTTCTTCGCCATGGCGTTGTCTTTCATCTTGCGGCCAAGCAGCCGCCACGGGAAACCGGCGGTGCAGACCACCGCCACGTTTCAACCTGTTTCTTTATCCGTCATTCCCGCAAAGGCTTCCAGCGGATCTCCGATCCGCCTGACGCCGTCAGCCCAAACTTTGTTTGGGCGAGAATCCAGCCCGGTTCGGGCACGCCATCGGAAACCCCTGGATCCCCGCCTTCGCGGGGATGACGGGGAGGTAGGGAGTTGAACGATGGGGGGCCATGGCGAACCATGGCCCCATCCGGTCAAAGTGCCCGTGCGACTTCTTCGATCTCGAAGGCTTCGATGATGTCGCCGGCTTCGATGTTGTCGTAGTTCTCGAAGGCCATGCCGCACTCGTAGCCCTCGCGCACTTCCTTGACCTCGTCCTTGAAGCGCTTGAGGGTCTTGAGCGTGCCTTCGTGGATCACGACGTTGTCGCGCAGCAGGCGGACACCCGCACCGCGCTTGACCGTGCCCTGCGTCACCATACAGCCGGCGACCTTGCCGACCTTGGTGATGTTGAAGACCTCGCGGATCGTCGCGTAGCCGATGAAGCGCTCGCGCAGCGTCGGCGACAGCATGCCGGTGAGGGCCGCCTTCACGTCGTCGATCACGTTGTAGATGATCGAGTAGTAGCGGATCTCGACGCTGTCGCGCTTGGCCATGTCGCGGGCCTGCGGGTTGGCGCGGACGTTGAAGCCGATGACCATCGCGTTGGACGCGTTCGCCAGCGTGATGTCCGACTCGTTGATCGCACCCACCGACGCGTGCAGCACGCGGACCTTGACCTCGGTGTTCTCGGCCGTGAGCTTCTCCAGCGCACCGGAGATCGCCTCGATCGAGCCCTGCACGTCGCCCTTGATGACGACCGGCAGTTCCTTGGCCTCGCCCGCCTGGATGCGGCTGAACATGTCCTGCAGCGAACCGCGGGCGGACGCCGCGTTGGCGACCTCGCGCTTCTTGCGCTGACGGAACTCGGCGATCTCGCGGGAGCGCGCTTCCGACTCGACGACGGTGAAGTCGTCGCCGGCGAGCGGCGTGCCGTTGAGGCCGAGCACCTCGACCGGGCTGGCCGGACCGGCTTCCTCGACGTTCTGGCCGCGGTCGTTGATGAGGGCACGGACGCGTCCCCACTCCGACCCGGTGACGAACACGTCGCCGACCTTCAGCGTGCCGCGCTGGACCAGCACGGTGGCGACCGAACCACGGCCGCGCTCTAGTTTCGCCTCGACGACGACGCCCTCGGCGGTGCGCTCCGGGTTGGCCTTCAGCTCGAGGATTTCCGCCTGCAGGAGGATGGCCTCCTCCAGCTTGTCCAGGTTGAGCTTGGCCTTGGCGGACACCTCGACCGTCTGGATGTCGCCGCCCATCTCCTCGACCACGAGGTCGTGCTGGAGCAGCTCCTGGCGGACCCGGTCCGGCTTGGCGTCGGGCAGGTCGATCTTGTTGATCGCCACGATGATCGGCACCTTGGCCGCCTTCGCGTGATGGATCGCCTCGATGGTCTGCGGCATGACGCCGTCGTTGGCGGCCACCACCAGCACGACCACGTCGGTGACGTTGGCACCGCGCGCGCGCATCTCGGTGAAGGCGGCGTGGCCCGGCGTGTCGATGAAGGTGATCTTCGCACCCGACTCCAGATTCACCTGATAGGCGCCGATGTGCTGGGTGATGCCGCCGGCCTCGCGGCTGACCACGTCGGTCTGGCGCAGCGCGTCCAGCAGCGAGGTCTTGCCGTGGTCGACGTGGCCCATGATGGTGACCACCGGGGGCCGCGCCTGCAGCGCCTCGTCGATGTCCTCGTTGCCGCGCAGGCCGAGTTCGACGTCGGCCTCCGAGACGCGGCGCACGCGGTGGCCGAACTCGGAGATCAGCAGCTCGGCGGTGTCGGCATCGATGGTCTGGTTGATGGTCGCCATCACGCCCATGCGCATCAACGCCTTGATGACGTCGGCGCCACGCTCGGCCATGCGGTTGGCCAGCTCCTGGACGGTGATGACTTCCGGCAGCACGACGTCGCGGGTCACCTTCTGGGTCTCCTGACGGGACAGCTGACGCAGACGCTCCTTCTCGCGGGCACGGCGGACGGCGGCCAGCGAGCGGGTGCGATCGCTGCCGTCGTCGCTGAGCGCCTGCGACACGGTCATCTTGCCACCGCCGCGACGGCGGTCGGCACCCGGAGCGGCACCGCCCGGCTTGCGGGCGGGGGCGGCCGGCGCCTTGGCCGGGCCCTTGCTGCCGGGACGGCCGCGACCGCGGCCGCTGTCCTCCTCCTCCTCCTCGACGCGCGCCGACGGCGCGCCGCCGATCGGCGGACGGGCGGACGGGGTATCGGTGCCGGCACCGGCGGCGACCGGCGGTCGGGCGGCGGGCGCCATGCGGGTGCCCTGCACGCCGCGGTCGTCGGACCGGCGGGCGGTCGGGCCTTCGGCGGGCCGACGGGCCTCCTCGGCGGCCTGACGCTTGGCCTCTTCCTCCTTGCGGCGGCGCTCGGCCTCCTCGGCGACCTGACGCTCGGCCTCCTGGATGCCGCGCAGCTCGGCCAGTTCGCGCTCGCGCAGCGTCTCGGCGTCGAGAATTTGCGGCTCTTCCGGAACGGGCTCCGGCGCGGCCTCGGGGAGCAGCTCCTCCTCATAGACCTCGTCGGGCTCGAAGCGGCGCTGCTCGGCCTCGATGATGGCGCCGCGCAACGCGCGCTCGCGCGCCTCGCGCTCTTCCTTGGTGAGCTGGCGCACCGCACCGCCCATGACGCCGCCGCGCGGACGGTTGCCACCGCCCGGTCCGCCGCGCATGGGAATGCCCTGCGCCGCCTGGCGAGCGGCCGCACCACCGTCGGCGATGCCGGGAACGGCACCCTTCTCGACGGCGCGCTTGCGCTTCACCTCGACGGTCACGGTCTTGGTTCGGCCATGGGAGAAGCTCTGCCGGACCGTACCCTCGACCGGCTTCTTCAACTCCAGCTTGCCCTTCCCCGAGCCGCCGGCGTTGAGGTGCAAGACTTTCTTGTGGTCCTGGTCGTTGCTGTCGGTCATCGGATCCGGTCAGTTAGAAACGTTGCTTGTCATGGCCCGCCGGCACCGTGCCGGCCATCGAGCCCTTGATACCCTTGAGCCGCGCCGCATCGCGGGTAAGCCCATCGGCCAACCGGCCGTGCGCCAGAACGGCGTGCACGGCGTGGTCGCGCCCGAGTGCGGCGGCGAGATCCGCCGACTCGAAGAGATCTATGATCGGCAGCCCCGGCGCCAGCGCCGTCAGCTTGCCGCGCTGGTCGGGCGAGCCGTCGGCCGCCTCCAGCAGGAGTCCGGGGGCCGGGCCGGCGCGGCCCACGTGGCCGCCCTTCAGCGCCTCGCGAACCTTTTCATAACCGGCCAGCACCTGGCCGGCGCGGCGCGCCAGCCCGATCTGGTTGAGACAGCGGCGCTGGAGCAGAAGCTCCAGACGCTCCCTCAGGTCGGCCGGGGCGCGTACGGCGCGGCGGGCGGCCTTGGAAAACAGGGTCTTGGCGATGGCCTTGTCGAGCGCGGCGCGCTCGGCGGTCAGCCACAGGCCGCGGCCCGGCAGACGCTCCTCGAGGTCCGGCACGACTTCCCCGTCCGGCGCGATCACGAAGCGGATCATGCCGTCCTTGGGCTGGACCATGCCGGTGGCGATGCAGCGGCGCAGCGGACCCTTTTCCTCGTCCGCCTCATGCGCCGGCATCGCACCGGGGTCGCTGTGGATCGCGTCGTTCAGACCTGCCATCCGATGCGCTACCGTTCTCTACATTACGCGGTCATTCAGCCGCCGGCTGCGCGTCGCCGCCAGCCGCCGGTTGTTGCGGAACGCCGCCCTCGCCATCGAACCAATGGGCACGGGCCGCCATGATGATCTCGTTCGCCTCGTCCTCGGACGGGCCGTCCTTGCCGAGGATCTCGCGCAGCTCGTCGCCGGCCAGATCGCCCAGATCGTCCAGCGTCTTGACGCCGGCCTCGCCGAGCTTGACCAGCATGGACGGGGTCAGGGCTTCCAGACCGGCCAGGGCATCGTCGACGCCCAGCTCGCGGCGGCGCTCGTCGGCGCGGACCGCCTGCTCTTCCAGGAAGCTCAGCGCGCGCTGCTTCAGCTCGTTCGCCACGTCCTCGTCGAAGCCTTCGATCTCGGCCAGTTCCTCGGTCTCGATGTAGGCGATCTCCTCGATCGTCCCGAAGCCTTCGGCCACAAGGAGATGGGCAATCACGTCGTCCACGTCGAGGCCGTCGATGAACAGCTGCGAGCGGCTGCGGAATTCCTCGGTGCGGCGCTCCGACTCCTCGGCTTCGGTGAGGATGTCGATGTCCCAGCCGGTCAGCATGGTGGCGAGGCGGACGTTCTGGCCGCGGCGGCCGATGGCCAGCGACAGCTGATCGTCGGGCACCACCACCTCGATGCGGCGGCCTTCCTCGTCGAGCACGACCTTGGCCACCTCGGCCGGGGCCAGCGCGTTGACGACGAACGTCGCGGCGTCGTTGTTGAACGGGATGATGTCGATCTTCTCGCCCTGCAACTCGCCGACCACCGCCTGGACGCGGCTGCCGCGCATGCCGACGCAGGCACCCACGGGGTCGATGGAGCTGTCGTGGCTGACCACGGCGATCTTGGCGCGGCTGCCCGGATCGCGCGCCACGGCGCGGATCTCGATGATGCCGTCGTAGATTTCCGGCACTTCCTGCTTGAACAGGTTGGCCATGAACATCGGGTGCGTGCGCGACAGGAAGATCTGCGGGCCGCGGGCTTCCTCGCGCACGTCGTAGATGTAGGCGCGGACGCGGTCGCCGTTCTTGAAGTGCTCGCGCGGCAGCAGCTCGTCGCGGCGCAGGATCGCTTCGGCGCGGCCCAGGTCGACGGTGACGTTGCCGTACTCGACGCGCTTGACCAAGCCGTTGACGACCTCGCCGATGCGGTCTTTGTACTCGTTGAACTGGCGCTTGCGCTCGGCGTCGCGGACCTTCTGGACGATGACCTGCTTGGCGGTCTGCGCGGCGATGCGGCCGAAATCGATGGGCGGCAGCGGATCGATGATCCAGTCGCCGATCTTGGTCTCCGGCTTGCGGCGGATCTGGGACGCGAGGCTGACCTGCGTCGCTTCGTTCTCGACGGTCTCGACGACCTCAAGGTAGCGGGCGAGGTGGATGTCGCCGGTCTTGCGGTCGATGCGGGCGCGGATGTCGTGCTCGTGGCCGTATTTCGACCGCCCGGCCTTCTGAATCGCCTGTTCCATCGCCTCCAGGACTTCGTCCCGGTCGATGTTCTTTTCGCGGGCAACCGCGTCAGCGACTTGCAGCAGTTCCATCCGTCACACTTCCTGGACTGACCGTTGTTCTATCCCGAACCGAGAAAGGTCCGGGTCACCCCTGTTCCTGGCCGCTGGCGGCACGGAGCAATTCGTCCGTGATCACCAGCTTGGCGCGCAGAACGTTGTCGAACGGCACGCGCGTCGGGCCGATTTCGGAGTCGAGGAGAACGTCGTCGCCCTCGATCCCCGTCAGCGTGCCCTTGAAGCGCTTGCGACCGTCGATCGCGAGGCGCGTCTCGAGTTTCGCCGTGAAGCCGGCGAAACGCTCGAAGTCCTTGAGCCGGGTCAGCGGCCGGTCGAGACCGGGCGAGCTGACCTCCAGCGTGTAGGCCCCAGCGATGGGATCCTCGACGTCGAGCAGCGCCGACACGGAGCGGCTGATGTCGGCGCAATCCTCGACCGTCATGGGAGCGCCGTCGGAGCGCTCGGCCATGATCTGCAGGGTCGGGCGTTGCCCGCCCAACAGCAGCACCCTCACGATCTCATAGCCCAGGGCTTCGACCGAAGGTGCGATGATCTGCTCGATCCGACCGGTTGCTTCCATTCCACCAAACCTGCTCCGAAGCGCTGGGCTCCGGGCATTCCACACGCTGATAAAAAAATTGGTGCGCCAAGGCGCACCCTCAAAGCGTCTCGCCGGCCCGTTCGCACGGGCCGCCAAGCCGTATGGGATTTCGGGTCTGAATATAACCGTCTTTCGCTGCGCTGCAAGCCTTTTCCCGACCGCCGCGGCATCCTGTACGCCGGGTACGGTGGAAGCGGAAGTCAGGAGGCCCGAGGCTTCCTGACGAAGCGCAGGAAGACCGGCTTGCGGCCGGCCTCGATGGCCTTCTGCTCGTAGCGGGTGGGCGGCCAGTCCGCGGGGCGCTCGCGCCAGTCGCGCGGGGTCCGGGCGGTCCACTCGAAGTCCGGGTGCTTGACGGTGTGCTCCAGCATCCAGCGCACCAGCCCCATGTCGTCGCTGGCCAGCCGCAGCTCCGCCCCGTCCTTCAGCACGCGCGCCAGACGCAGCAGATTGTCCGGGCCGATGAAACGGCGGTCCCAGTGGCGCTTCTTCGGCCAGGGATCGGCGAACAGCACGAAGGCGCGGCCGACGGAGGCGTCCGGCAGCGCTTCGAGCAGCGGGCGGGCGTCGTCGGGTAGGACGCGGACGTTGTCCAGCTTCGCCTGATCGACCAGCGCCATCAGCCCGGCCACGCCGTTGACGAAGGGCTCGGCGCCGATGAGGCCGACGCTCGGGTTGTGCTCGGCCTGCCACGCGAGGTGGTGGCCGCTGCCGAAGCCGACCTCCAGCCAGACATCGTCCACCGGCCGGCCGAACAGCGCGTACGGATCGACCCGGTCGCCCGGCTGCGGCACGGGGATGGCGAGCGTCGGCAGCAGCGTGTCGATCAGGCTGGACTTGCGCTTGCGCAGCGGACGGCCTTTGCGCCGCCCGTAGAGCCGGTGCGCGGGGTCTTGCGAGGTGTCGGCCGAGGTGTCGTCGGTCATGGTCGGATGCTCAAAAAAAGACGCAGGGACCCGAAGGCCCCTGCGCTCGATACACGGCAATGCGTCGATCAGGAGAACGCGTTGCGCAGGTCGTTGACGAGGTCGGTCTTCTCCCACGAGAAGCCGCCGTCGGCGTCCGGCTCGCGGCCGAAGTGGCCGTAGGCGGCGGTGCGCGCGTAGATCGGCTTGTTGAGGCCGAGGTGCGTGCGGATGCCGCGCGGGCTGAGGTTCACCAGCTGCTGGAGCACGTCCGACAGGCGATCCTCGTCCACCCGGCCGGTGCCGGCGGTGTCGATGTAGACCGACAGCGGCTTCGACACGCCGATGGCGTAGGCGAGCTGGATCGTGCACTTGTCGGCCAGACCGGCGGCGACGACGTTCTTCGCCAGATAGCGCGCCGCGTAGGCGGCCGAGCGGTCGACCTTCGTCGGGTCCTTGCCCGAGAAGGCGCCGCCGCCGTGCGGAGCCGCACCGCCGTAGGTGTCGACGATGATCTTGCGGCCGGTCAGGCCGGCGTCGCCGTCCGGGCCGCCGATGACGAAGCGGCCGGTCGGGTTCACGTAGAACGCCGGCTCCTCGCACATCCAGCCCTGCGGCAGGCAGTTGAGGACGTGCGGGCGGACGATTTCACGGATGGCGTCCTGGTCGAACGCCTCGCCGTGCTGGGTGGAGACGACGACCGAGGTGGCGCGCACCGGCTTGCCGTCGACGTATTGCAGCGTGACCTGGCTCTTGGCGTCCGGGCCGAACTCGATGGCGGCGCCGGAGTGGCGGGCCTCGGCCATCGACTTCAAAATGGCGTGCGCGTAGTAGATCGGCGCCGGCATCAGCGCCGGGGTCTCGTTGCAGGCGTAGCCGAACATGATGCCCTGGTCGCCGGCACCCTCGTCCTTGTTGCCGGCGGCGTCGACGCCCATGGCGATGTCGGCCGACTGGGAGTGGACGAAGCACTTGACGTCCATCTTCTCCCAATGGAAGCCGTCCTGCTCGTAGCCGATGTCCTTCACCGCGTGGCGGGCAACCTGGACCAGCATGTCCGGGGTGATCGTCTCCGGTCCGCGCACTTCGCCGGCCAGGACGACCTGATTGGTGGTGCACAGCGTCTCGACCGCGACACGCGCGTACGGGTCGTGCGACAGGAACAGGTCGACGATGGCGTCGGAAATCCGGTCGCTGACCTTGTCCGGATGGCCCTCGGACACGGATTCGCTGGTGAAGACGTAGTTCTGCTTGGCCACGGCAACCTCGGCTATTTCACAAGAGTGGCTTGAAGATCGGGCTTTCGCCGATCCAAGATCAACGTATAGCCGATTGGACGCGGTGTTTGGCAACATTTTCCGGCACGGTCGAGCGACCTTCACCGGGAAACACCGCATGTCGCAGCAAAGCAAAGGGCGGAGGCGCGGTAAAGACGCGCCCCCTGCCCTGGAAGACTTGGTCTATTCCGCCGCTTCGAACGTGCCGGCGTTGGCCACGGCCTTGGTCAGCTCGAACAGCCGCTTGCGCACCGACGAGTCGTTGATGCGGTAGTAGGCGCGCACCAACTCCAACGTCTCGCGCTTGGCCATGGGGTCCGGCTCGTAGCCGCCCGGCTTTTCACTGCCGAGGGACATCGGCTCGTCCGCCGGCACTTCGACGTCGGCCGGCATGTCGTCGAAGAAGAACGAGACCGGGACGTCGAGCACCCGGCTCAAGTCGAAAAGGCGCGACGCACCGATGCGGTTCGCACCGCGCTCGTACTTCTGCACCTGCTGGAAGGTTAGGCCGATGGCTTCGCCCAGCTTCTCCTGGCTCATGCCCAGGAGAGTCCGGCGCAACCGCACGCGGGAGCCGACATGTACGTCGATCGGATTCGGCTTCCCGGTCTTGGGGCGGCCGGTGATTCCCCGGCGGCCCCGCGCTGCTGTCTGCATACCCTGATTCCCCGAAAACCTGTTCGTACCGTTGTATGACATATCCACGTATGCAGTCAAGTGTGTCCCCGGAACACCGGACATGCGCGTGGGTTGTAGCGATAGTTGGTTACGCTAGCGCTTTTGTCGAGCCGCAAGCGCGAGCGTGGCGGCGCCCAGAAGCAGTACCACGAAGATCCAGTCGCCGGCCCAACCATAAATGGTTGTTCCGGGAATCGCTTTCGGCAAGGCCGCATCCAGCACGCCACGCACGCCGAGGCCGAGTTCGGCCGTCACCCGGCCATAAGAGTCGGCAACACCGGAGATGCCGGTCTGCGCGCTGCGCACCAGCGGCATGCCCTCCTCCACCGCGCGCACCTGGGAGATGGCGAAGTGCTGGTGCGGGCCGGAGGTCTCGCCGTACCACGCGTCGTTGGTGAGGTTGAGCAGCCACTGCGGGCGGTCTGCCCGGTCCACCACCGCGCCGGGGAAGATCACCTCGTAGCAGATCAGCGGGCTGACCGGCGGCAGGCCCGGCAGGTGCAGCGTGCGCGGCCCCGGCCCGGCGGAGAACTCCGCCCCGTTGCCGGCGATGGCGCCCACGGGCAGGTACTGGCGCAGCGGCATGTACTCACCGAAGGGCACGAGGTGCGCCTTGTCGAAGCTGTCGCGCACCGTGCCGTCGCCGTCGATGACCAGCAGGCTGTTGTAATAACGCACACTTCCGTCCGGCTGCCGCACGGCGCGCGGCGCGCCGGTCAGCGTCAGCCCGCCGGGCGGCGTCACCGAGGCCACCGCCATGCGGTTGGCGGCGTCCGTCTCGATGAAGAAGGGGATGGCCGTCTCCGGCCAGATCAGGTGCGTCACCGGCTCGCGCGCCGGGGTGGCGGACAGTTCCAGGTGCGTCTCGAAGACGCGCAGGCGCTCGCCCGGTTCCCATTTGTAGCGCTGCTCGACGCCGGACTGGACGAGGCGCAGCCGCACGCCGGGCACCGTGTCGGTGGAAGCGCCGGCCAGCCGCACGGCGCCCCAGCCGCCGATCGCGGCGAACAGCGCCAGCCCGGCCGCGAGCGCCACCGTCACCCGCCGCCGCGGCTCGGCCGCGTCGCCGAAGGCGGCGGGCAGTGCCGCGACCAGCACGGTCAGCAGGCTCAGCCCGTAGACGCCGACGACCGAGACGCTTTGCAGCACCGGCAGCCAGCCGACCCAGGAATAGCCGATGAGGTTCCACGGGAAGCCGGTGAAGATGTGGCCGCGCAGCCACTCGAACGCCGCCCAGGCGACCGCGAAGGCGATGGCCCGCGCCAAGCCGCGTACCGGCAGCGCCCAGACCGCCAGCGTCGTCAGCCCGGTGAACATGGCCAACAGCATCGGCAGCCCGACGGCGGCGAACGGCACCGCCCACCAGAACTGCGCGATGTCGGTGAACAGCGCGAAGGTCACCCAGTACAGGCCGCAGAGGTGATGGCCGAAGCCGAACCACCAGCCGATGGCGAACGCCGCCTTTTTGGTGGCGGCACCGTCGAGCAGCCACAGCAGGCCGGGGAACGCGATGAGCAGCAGCGGCACCGCGTAGGCCGGCGGCAGCGCGAACGTGGCGAGCCCGCCGAGCGCGGCGGCGGCGGCGTAGCGGCGCCAGCCGGTGAGGGCCGCCAGCCGGTCGGCGGTGCGCGCGGTCAAGCGGTCTTGCGGGAGGGTGTCGGCAACGTGCACGAGCGGTCCTTCTTTGCCCTCCCCCAGCCCCGCTGGGGGAGGGAGGGACCCGCACAGCGGGAGGATGGGGGCAGCGGTTTTCTCAAGGATCAACGGTCCGCAAAGTCAGGATTCTCGGAGAGGCCGCTGCCCCCACCCTTCCCACTTCGTGGGCCCCTTCCCTCCCCCGCCGGGGGCGGGGGAGGGATTTCAGGATTTCAACTTACCCCGTCGCCGCCAGTTCCGAAATGTTGGCCGGCATGTTGCGCACGCGCAGGCGCTTGATCCGCCGGGGGTCCGCCTCGACGATCTCGAACTCCAGGCCGGAGGGGTGCTTCAGCAGCTCGCCGCGGCCCGGCACCCGGCCGGCCAGCGACACCACCAGCCCGCCCAGCGTGTCGATGTCCTCGCGCTGCTCCTCGGTCAGCACCGTGCCGACGCGGGCTTCGAAGTCCTCGATGGAGATGCGGGCGTCGGCGATCAGCGAGCCGTCCGGGCGCTCGACCAGACGCGGCTGCGCCGCCTCGTCGTGTTCGTCCTCAATCTCGCCGACGATCTCCTCGACGAGGTCCTCGATGGTGACGAGGCCGTCGATGCCGCCGAACTCGTCGACCACCAGCGCCATGTGCTGGCGGGTCTGGCGCATCTGCAAAAGCAGGTCGAGCACCGGCATGGACGGCGCCACGATGGACACGTCGCGCACGATGTCCTTGAGTTCCTGCACCTTCTGGCTGGCGACGCAGGCCAGCACGTCCTTGATGTGCACCATGCCGATGACGTCGTCGAGCGTCTCGCGGTACACGGGCAGGCGCGAGTGCGCCTCCTCGGACATGCGCTGGATGAGGGCGGGCAACGTGGTGTCCACGTCGATGGCGACGATGTCGGCGCGCGGCACCATCACATCGACCACGGTGCGGTCGCGCAGCTTCAGGATGTTGGCGAGCAGCGTGCGCTCGCCGGCGTCCATGGAGCCTTCGCTCTCGTCGTCGTCCTCGATCAGCTCCTCGATGGTGTCGCGGAGCGTGGTGTCGCCGCGGCCCCGGATGGCGGAGCGCAGCCACCCGCGAAACAGATGGCCCAGCGAATGTTGGTCTTCGGCCCCGTCGTCACGGGGCGTTCGACTGTCGGAGGTTTCGGTCATCGTCCTGGCGTTGGCGATTGAAGATCTTGGTGGTTTGGCGGCGTCACGGCCGGCTGGGATGTCGCATAGGGGTCGGGCACGCCGAGCGTGCCCAGCACCTCGACTTCCAACTGTTCCATCTCTTCGGCCTCGGCGTCCACCTCGTGATCATACCCAAGCAGATGGAGAACACCATGCACCACAAGGTGGCATAGATGATTCGATAGAGTTTTGCCCTGCTCGGCGGACTCGCGGACCAGCGTTTCCCACGCCAGCACCACGTCGCCCAGCAGCGTCGGCGCGCCCTCGACCTCCGGTTCGTCCGCCTCGGTCAGCGCGAAGGAGAGCACGTTGGTCGGCTTGTCCTTGCCGCGGTAGTCGCGGTTGAGCGTCTGCACCAGCGCGTCGTCGCCCAGCACCACCGACAGCTCGGCCGGGCCGTCCGCCGGGTCCCAGACCGCCGACAGCGCCGCCATGGCGGCGCGCTCGGCCAGCCATTCGGAGTCCTCGGGCCATTCACCGGCCTCGCGGGACACGGCGATGTCCACTTCGATCATGCCCCCGCTCCCCTTGGCGCTCATGGCCGCCCCTCCCCGTTCGCCGGCTTGGCGGCCCTGGCCGACTCGGCGCGGTCGTAGGCCTGGATGATGCGGCTGACCAGCGGGTGGCGCACCACGTCGAGGTGGCTGAAGGTGACGAAGCGCACGCCCTCGACGCCGTTCAGGATCTCCAGCGCCTCGCGCAGGCCGGACTTGGTGCCGGTCGGCAGGTCGATCTGCGTGACGTCGCCGGTGATGACCATGCGCCCGCCCTCGCCCAGCCGGGTGAGGAACATCTTCATCTGCATGGGCGTGGTGTTCTGCGCCTCGTCCAGGATGACGAAGGCGTTGCCCAGAGTGCGGCCGCGCATGAAGGCCAGCGGCGCGATCTCGATCTCGCCCGACTCCAGGCGCTTCTTCACCTGCTCGGCCGGCAGCATGTCGTGCAGCGCGTCGTAGAGCGGGCGGAGGTACGGGTCCACCTTCTCCTTCAGGTCGCCGGGCAGGAAACCCAGCCGCTCGCCGGCCTCGACCGCCGGGCGCGACAGCACGATGCGGTCCACCTGACCGGAGGTCAGCAGCGCCACCGCCTGCGCCACCGCCAGATAGGTTTTGCCGGTGCCCGCCGGCCCCAGGCCGAACACCATCTCGCTCTCGGCCAGCGCCTGGAGATAGGTCGCCTGCATGGGCGAGCGCGGCGTGATGGCGCCGCGGCGGCGCGTGCGCACCTGCACGTCCGGCCGCACGATGGAAGCCAGCGCCTGCCCGCGCGCCGAACCGTCCTCGGGCACGGTCGCCATGCGGATGGCGGCGTCCACTTCGCCGGAACCCACCTCCATGCCGCGCTGAAGCCGTTCGTACAGCGCCTTCAGCGCCGACTGCGCGGAGTCCGCGGCGTCCGGCGGGCCGGCGATGGTCAGCACATTGCCGCGCGAGATCAGCGACACGCCGAGCTGGCGTTCGACCCGCGCCAGATGCTCGTCGTGCTGGCCGTACAGCAGCGGCAGAAGCCGGTTGTCCTCGAAACGAAGGTCGATACGCTGATCTGGGCGCTGGTCCTGCGTGCCGTTCAAGCGGAAATCCCCGCGGGTTGGTCCGTACGCGAGACGTACACGCCCGTCTCCACCGTACCGGTGAGGCTGTTGGCGTACGCCCCTTCGATGCGCACGTCGGCGATGGTGCCGATCAGGCGCTCGGGCGCCTGGACGTACACCGACTGCATGTGCGGGCTGCGCCCCATGATCTGGCCCGGCCGCTTGCCTTGGCGGTCGAACAGCACCGGCACCGTCCGCCCGGCGAATCCCGCGTTGAACGCGTGCGACTGGGCGTCGATGAGCTGCTGGAGCGCCGCGAGGCGGCTTTCCTTCACGTCCTCGGGCACCTGGGCGCCCTCGGATGCCGCCGGCGTGCCGGGGCGCGCGCTGTACTTGAAGGAGTACGCCTGGGCGTACTGGACGTCGCTCACCAGACGCAGCGTCTCGGCAAAGTCCGCGTCGCTCTCGCCGGGAAAGCCGACGATGAAGTCGCCGGACAGCGCCAGAGCGGGGTTGGCGGCGCGCAGCTTTTCCACGACCCGGCGGTAGTGGTCGGCGGTGTGCTTGCGGTTCATCGCCGCCAGGATGCGGTCCGACCCGGACTGCACCGGCAAGTGCAGGTAGGGCATGAGCTGCGGCACCTCGGCGTGCGCCCGGATCAGGTCGTCTTCCAGGTCGCGGGGGTGCGAGGTGGTGTAGCGGATGCGCGCCAGCCCGTCGATCTCCGCCAGCTCGCGGATCACCCGCGCCAGCGACCACGTGGAGCCATCGGGGCCTTCGCCATGGTAGGCGTTGACGTTCTGGCCCAGCAGGTTGATCTCGACGGCGCCGTTGGCGACCATGCGCCGCGCTTCCGCCAGCACCGGGGCGACCGGGCGCGAGAACTCGGCGCCGCGGGTGTACGGCACGACGCAGAAGGTGCAGAACTTGTCGCAGCCCTCCTGCACCGCCAGGAAGGCGGACAGCCCCTGCTTGCCGCCATCGTCCGGCAGATGGTCGAACTTGGATTCCGCCGGGAAGTCGGTGTTGAGCACCGCACCGGCGGCGCGGTGGGCCCTCGCCACCATCTCCGGCAGGGTGTGGTAGGTCTGTGGGCCGAAGACGATGTCGACGAAGGGCGCGCGGGCGACGATCTCCTCGCCCTCGGCCTGGGCGACGCAGCCGGCCACCGCCAGCACCATGCGCTCCCCGCCCGCGGCCTTGCGGTCCTTGAGCTGGCGCAGCCGTCCCAGCTCCGAGAACACCTTTTCGGCGGCCTTTTCGCGGATGTGGCAGGTGTTGAGGATCACCATGTCGGCGCCGTCCGGTTCGTCGGACGGCGTGTAGCCGAGGGGAGCCAGCACGTCCGCCATACGGGCGGAATCGTACACGTTCATCTGGCAGCCCCAGGTCTTGATGAAGAGCTTCTTACTCAACGCGCCCCTGCCGCGGAAATAGCGAAAAGCGCGCCGGGAACACCGCGGCGCGCGAGCTCAAGGTCATATGGTATCGCAAGCCAGAGGAAACGAGTCAACGACCGTGGACTCCCCCACCGTACCGGGCGCCGGCCTGCATGGCCACGCCCTGGGCCTGGATCTAGGGCAGGATGGAGACGACAAGCAGGCCAAGGTAGATGCCGACGAACAGGCCAAGGACAATGCCGTAATCCTCTTCGGTCATCGGATTGGAGTCGGGGTCGAACTGCCGCATGCGGTACGCCTTTCGAGTCGTTTTCCGTCCTGAATAACATTTGACAGGCTGAAAACGTCACGACAACGGCGTGACCTTCGGGGTGCAACCTTTGTGACGCGCCCAGGGCCGCAGCTGGCCGGCTGCGGCCCTGGGATGGACCTGGAGCGAGTGGCGGCGATCCGGTCAGGTGGACGGCTTCGCTTCGCCGGTGATGGCGGGCTTCGCCGGCATCTCCTCGGCCAGCCCCTTGTATGCCAACCCGCCCGCCACCCCGCCGAGCAGCGGCGCGACCCAGAACATCCAGAGCTGCTGCACCGCCCAGCCGCCGACCACCAGCGCCGGACCGGTGCTGCGCGCCGGGTTCACCGAGGTGTTGGTGATCGGGATGCTGATCAGGTGGATCAATGTCAGGGCCAGCCCGATGGCGAGGGGGGCAAAGCCCGCCGGGGCACGACGGTCGGTCGAGCCGAGAATGACGAGGACGAAGAAGAAGGTCAGCAGGACTTCGATCAGCAAGCCCGAGGCCATGGCGTACCCGCCCGGCGAATGCGACCCGTAGCCGTTCGCCGCAAGGCCGTTCACCGCCAGACTGTAGTCCGCCTTGCCGATGGCGACGACGTAGAGCGCGAGCGCAGCGGCAAAGGCGCCCACCACTTGGGAGACGACGTAGGGCAGGATGTCCTTGGCCGGGAACCGCCCACCCGCCCACAGGCCGACCGTCACGGCCGGGTTGAGGTGACAACCGGAAATGTGCCCGATGGAATAGGCCATCGTCAGGACGGTGAGACCGAACGCCAGGGAGACACCGAGCAATCCGATGCCGACCTGCGGGAAGGCCGCTGCGAACACCGCGCTGCCGCAGCCGCCGAAGACCAGCCAGAACGTTCCAAGGAATTCGGCTGACGTGCGCCGGACCATAGTCATGCCCACCTCCCAATGCTGTCGCGGATGCCGCCGGGCCGGCGTTTGCCGGCCCCGTGCAGACCTGGGCAGAATAGACCCGCTCAGGTTTGATCGTGGCACACGCGTGTGGGCAGCGCGCTTGTTCGAAGGAGCAGGTGTTAAGCTGAAAGATCGTCCCCTCTGGCCAGGGCGGCGTCTTCACCACCCGTCTGCGCGGATCTACGACTCTCCCGACGCCGTCAGCGCCGGCGAAGCCTGCGCGGATGGCGCCTTCGGCACCACCCTCTCCCCAGCGGCGAGAGGGATCGGCTCCCGCCCTGTCACCGCGCGGTCCACGCCGTGCGAGACGGCGCGGTGGCAGTGCTCGGCCAGGGCCTTGCGGCTGGAGAAACCGTCCATGGTGACCGGCGCGTGGAACTCGACCTCGACCGTGATGCGGCCGGCGGCGAAGGCCTGCCAGAGGTGCGGCGCCAGGTCCATGTCGCCGTACCACGCGTAGAACGGCCGGAACGCCATCCCCATCGGCAACCCGTCCAGCCGCGTCGCGGTGATGCTGACCGGCTGCACGGTCAGCGGCCGGCCGTCGATGCGGGTGCCGGCCACGGCGAACAGCGCGGTCTTGAACGGCAGCGTGCGGTTGCCGTCGCTGGACGTGCCCTCGGGGAACAGGATCAGCGTGTCGCCGGTCTCCAGCCGCCCTTTCAGGTCGTCGCGCTGGCGGGCGGTGGTGCTGCGCGCCTTGCGCTCGATGAACACGGTCTGCTGGAGCTTGGCGAGGAAACCGAACATCGGCCAGCCCGCCACCTCGCTCTTGGCGACGAAGGAGCCGTGGATCAGCGCCCCCAGCACCGTGATGTCCAGATACGAGGAATGGTTGGAAACCACCAGCACCGGCCCCGTCTGCGCGAGCGCGCCGCGCACCACGATGTCGAGGCCGACGATGCGGGCGCAAACGGCGTGGTAGAGCCTTGGCAGGCGGAAACGCAGCGGCGACTTCAGCGCCAGGACCAGCACCTGCGCCGGCACCAGCAGCGCGGTCCAGCTCAGATAGGCGATGAGGCGGGCAATGCCGAGCACCGGTGATGTCATGGCGTCCGCCCCGCCCGCCGTCAGGCGATCTGCGCGTCGCGGGTGCGCCGCTCGTAGTGCTTGGAATACTTGTCGGTGATCAGGTCGGTCTTCACCACGATGCTGACGTCGGTGGTGTTGAACTGCCGGTCGATCACCGCGCCGTCGCCGATGAAGCCGCCCAGGCGCAGATAGCCCTTGATCAGCGGCGGCAGCTCGACCAGCGCGCGCTTCACGTTGATCTGCTCCCTGGGCATCAGCGCCATGTCGACGCGCAGGCCGGGCAGCGCCACCGGGCGCAGCTCCGGCGGGGCCAGATGGTGGTAGTGCAGGTAGGACAGCGGCTCGGCCAGCGCCTCCACGTCGGTGCCCGGCAGGCTGGCGCAGCCGAACATGATCTCGATGTCGTGATGGAAGACGTAGGCGGCGATGCCGCGCCACAGCAACTGCATGGAACCGCGCGTGCGGTACGCCGCATCGACGCAGGAGCGGCCCAGCTCCAGCACCTGACCCGGATAATCGATGAAGGGGGTGATGTCGTATTCGGCGCTGGAATAGAAGCGGCCGGCCTTTTCGGCGGCGGGGCGGCGGATCAGCCGGTAGGTGCCGACCACCTTCTCCGGCCCGGAGCCGCGGGCATGGTCGATGACCAGCAGATGGTCGCACAGCGCGTCGAAATCGTCGAAGTCACGGCCGCGCGCCGCCATCTCGGGCGAGGGAACCGCCGCCATCTCGTTGTAGAAGACGCGATAGCGCAGGGCCTGCGCCGCCTCGATCTCGGCCGCCGACTCGGCCAACCGAACCTCGAGGGAGCCCATGCGCAGCTCGCTCGAGCCGCCCTGCTCCGTGCTCTGGTCCGTGCTGGTGTCAGACATCGTTCGGATCGCGCTGGTCGCCAAAGGGGCGGAGCGCCCCGGCCCGGCAGCCGGATGCGTCCACCGGTAGGGATACCACGAAGCGGAGCCCAGCGGTCAACCGCTTCGTCTCTGCCACTTCGTCTCTGCACGTGCGGGCCGCCCGCACGGCCGCCAACCGCCCAACCCGTCCCGGGCATCGCCACCGCGCCGCCCGGGAGACGAAAGACCGCTCAGGCGACGCCGCGGCGGGCGCGGGTGCCCAGGCCGATCTGCTTGGCCAGCGAGCTGCGCTGACGCGCGTAGTTCGGCGCCACCATCGGATAGTCGGCCGGCAGGCTCCAGCGCTCGCGGTATTCCTCGGGCGACATGTTGTACGCCGTTTTCAGGTGCCGCTTGAGCATCTTGAGCTTCTTGCCATCTTCCAGGCACACGATGTAGTCGGGCGTCACCGACTTCTTCAGCGGCACGGCGGGCTGCGGACGCTCCTCGACGGCCACCGGCTCCGACCCTACGTTCGAAAGGGACTTGTAGACCTGTTCGATCAGCACCGGAAGATCGCTGAGGGCCACCGAATTGTTAGAGACGTGCGCCGCAACGATCTCCGTTGTCAGAGACAACAGCGCATTGGAAGGGGACCCATTGCTCATGTAAGCTTGCTCCACGGCTTGGCGTTCTCCTATCATATAAAGAGGTTCGCTGCGCCGTGCAATATCCGATGTTTTCCGCAAAGAGGAAACCGTGCACGAACCAAAGACCGCAAATTACTTCCTGGACGTCACGACCGAGGTATGTCCGTTAACCTTCGTGCGTACGAAGTTGATGGTCGAGCGCATGGCGGCCGGCGAGACCCTTGAAGTCCGCTTGAATGCCGGCGAACCCTTGGAGAACGTGCCGCGTTCTCTGACCGAACTCGGTCACGCCATCCTCTCGGTGGAACCCGAAAACAGAGAAGATCTGGCCGGTCCACACCGCCTTTGGGTGCGGAAAGGTTAACGTCAATTCGGAAACGAATGACGTAAAACAAGCGCGGCCAACCGGCCTTGTGGGCGAATGTAATACCCCGGTCGTATCCCGACTTGTGCAAAGCCGCTATGCGCGTAGAGCGCGCGGGCAGCACCGTTGTCTTCGGCAACTTCGAGGAACAGCGCGGTGGCGCCGCGCTGTTGCACTTCCGCGCATACGGCGTCTACCAGCCGACGGCCAAGCCCGCCGCGCCGCGCAGCATGCAGCACACCGATGGCGAGTATTTCGGAATCCTCGGCAACGACGCGGGCCAGCGCGAAGCCAACGGGTTCGCCGTCCCGGTCCACCGCCAGCAGGCCGAAGGTGCCGGGCTGGCCCAGCAGCGTCTCGATGAAGTCCGCCGTCCACGGGTCGTCGGGGAAACACGCCTGCTGGACGGCCGCCAGCACCCGACCTTCCAGCACGCCGGCCGGCTGGATCGACACGGTGCTCATGTCTTGGCCTTTGGCAGGGTGATGTCCGGCGGGCGCAGGTAGAGCGGCTGCGGCGGCAGCCCTTCGGCGCGTTGCGCGCCCAGCGCCGCCACCACAGCGGCGTCGGGCAGGCCCGACCCGGCGGCGTACGCCACCTCCGGCCGCCCCTCCAGCACCGGCTTGAGCAACGCCGCGCCATCGCCGGCGACCAGCAGCGGCCCCCCGATCAGCGCTGGCGGCAGCCACGCCGGCACATCGGCCGGTGCCAGCAGCACCGGTTCGCCGAGCGGCGCCAGATTGGCATCGAATAATTGCAGGAACGGCTCGGCACGGCGGGAGTCCACCGCCACCAGCACCGTGCGGCCCTGCCGCTCCGCCTCGGGCAGGGCGTGCGCCAGCGCCTCGAAGGTGGTGAGGCCGATCACCGGCACCCCCGCTGCCAGCGCGAAGCCGCGCGCCGCCGCCAACGCGATGCGCAGCCCGGTGAAGGCGCCCGGCCCCACCGTCACCGCGATGCGGTCGAGATCGGCGAAGCCCAGGCCGGCATCCGCCAGCACCGCCTCGACCATGGGCACCAGCGCCTCCGCCTGCCCGCGCGCCATCGGTTCGGCGCGGCGCGCGGTGACCCGCCCGTCGTCCCACAGCGCCGCCGAACAGCCCGACGTGGCGGTGTCCAACCCCAGAACCCTCATGCCCCGACCTTTACGCCCGACCGTCCAAGCCTTGCGGCCACAGGCCCTACGATGCCCGCGGCGGCGGCGCGGCGCAACACTGTTGCATCCATGCATCGGCTGGACACGCAGCGCGCGTGCGACCGGGTGCAGGCTTGTTCGCGACGGCCCGGATGTGCCACACCAGCCACACTATGACGCTCCGCCGCGCCGCCATCACCGCAGCCCTCGCCGTCTGGGCCCTGTTCGCCCCGCCGGCCGGCCCTGCCGTGGCCGCGGAGAGCAGCAGCGCCGCCCCTAGCGCGGTGGTGTTCGCCTACAACCGCTTCGGCGAGGATCAGTCTCCCGGCAGCAGCATCCGCATCGACCAGTTCGTCGCGCATCTGGAAGAGCTGACCACCGGCGGCTACGCCGTGCTGCCGCTGCCCGCCATCCTCGACGCGCTGAAGGCCGGCAAGCCGCTGCCCGACCGCGCGGTCGCCATCACCGTCGACGACGCGACGCGCTCGTTCTTCACCGAGGGGTGGCCGCGGCTGAAGGCGGCCGGGCTGCCGTTCACGCTCTTCGTCGCCACCGACCCCATCGACCGCGGCGCCGACACCCACATGACCTGGGCCGAGCTGCGCCAGCTCCAGGCCGCCGGGGTGACCATCGGAGGTCTCGGCGCCACCACCGGTTCGCTGGTCGAGAGCACGCCGGAGGAAGCGCGGGCCGAGCTGCGCCGCATGTCCGACCGCTTGAAGGCCGAGCTGGGCCGCGCGCCGACGCTGTTCGCCTATCCCGAGGGCGAGTCGTCCCGCGCTCTTCAGGAACTGGCGGGCGAGCAGGGCTTCACCGCCGCGTTCGGCCAGCAGTCGGGCGTGCTCTACCCGCGCGCCGATCTGCGCGCCCTGCCGCGCTTCGTGATGAACGAGGCCTACGGCAGCGTCGAGCGCTTCCGGCTGGCCGCCAACGCGCTGCCGCTGCCGGTGTCGGACCTGACGCCGGACGACCCGCTGCTGACCGTCAACCCGCCGCCCCTGGGCTTCACGGTGTCGGGCGAGGTGGGCGACCTGTCGCGTCTGGCCTGCTTCGCCTCCGGCCAGGGCCGCACGCGGCTGGAGCGCATCGCCGAGGATCGCATCGAGGTGCGCATCTCCGACCCCTTCCCGCCCGGCCGCGCCCGCGTGAACTGCACGCTGCCCACCCCCGAGGGCCGCTGGCGCTGGTTCGGCGTGCAGTTCGTCATCCCCGACGACGACGACTGAGAGCACGACGCGAAAAAGGCCCGGCGCGGTGCGCCGGGCCTTTGCCGTTCGTTCCGAAGAAAGGCGCCTCAGCGCAGCGCGCGGACTTCCTGCACTTCCGGGATGTAGTGGCGCAGCATGTTCTCGATGCCGGCCTTCAGTGTGGCGGTCGAGCTGGGGCAGCCCGAGCACGCGCCCTTCATGTGCAGGTAGACGACGCCCTTGTCGAAGCCGTGGAAGGTGATGTCGCCGCCGTCCTGGGCCACCGCCGGGCGCACGCGGGTGTCGAGCAGTTCCTTGATCTGCTGGACGATCTCGTCGTCGTCCTCGCCGATGGCGTTGTCGTCGGCGGCTTCGCTGAGCAGCACCGGGCGGCCGGCGGTGAAGTGCTCCATGATGACGCCGAGGATCGACGGCTTCAGCAGGAACCAGTCCTTGGGGCCGGACTTGGTGATGGTGATGAAGTCGGCGCCGAGGAACACGCCCTCCACCCCGTCGATCTCGAACAGGCGCTGCGCCAGCGGCGAGCGCGCCGAATCCTCGCGGCTGGTGAAGTCGGCGGTGCCACGGCCGAGCACGTCGCGCCCCGGCAGGAACTTGAGGGTGGCCGGATTGGGAGTCTGCTCGGTCTGGATGAACATCGTCGTCTCGTCCTTGTGCACAGGCCGCGCTGGATGATGGTTGGAGGTGGAGGCTGGCGGCGTGTAGGAAACTTGGGCAGAATCGCCCGTTAGATCAACCATGGTGTCGGTGTGGTTATTCGGAAAGACCTAAAAGCATACGCCCTGCCCCTCGCCGCGTTCGCCGGGGGGTGGGCGCTGATGATGCTGGAGATCCTCGGCGGGCGGCTGATGGCGCCGCAGTACGGCTACTCGGTCTACCAGTGGGGCGCGGTGATCGGCGTCGTGCTTGGGTTCATGGCCGCCGGCTATTGGAAGGGCGGGCAGGTCGGCGACGGGCCGGACGCCATCCCGGCGCTGCGCGGCGCGCTGCTGGCCGGGGCTGCGTGGTCGGCCGTCACGCCATGGCTGGGGCCGGCGGCGCTGGCCGGAGTGGTGGCGTCGGGGCCGCAAATGGGGTCGCTGATCGGGGCGGCGCTGCTGCTCGGCGTGCCGTCGTTCGCGCTGGCCATGGTGTCGCCGATCTGCGCCGGAACCATCGCCGCCGAAGGGCGGGCCTCGGCCGCCGGGCGGGTCTACGCCATCGGCACGCTGGGCAGCATCGGCGGCACCTTCTTCGCCGCCTTCTTCGCCATCCCGACCATCGGCGTCTCGGCCGGCTACGCCGTCGCGGCGGCGGTGCTGGCGGCCGCCTGCGCGCTGGTACCCGGCGGGCGGGTGTACGCCGCCGGTGCCGCGGTGCTGGCGCTGGGTGCCTTGGGCGCCATCCACGAGGAGGGGCGCGGCTTCGCGCTGTACCGCGAGACGCCGCACAACACCATCTTCGTGCGCGAGAACGACCAGGAGATCCGCCTGCACCTGAACCTGCTGGCGGCGACGCAGTCGCGGCTGCGCAAGGACGGCAGCCCGACCGGCCTGTACTACGACGCGTTCGCCGCCGCGCCTTTGCTGGCCGGGGGCACGCGCACGCTGATCCTCGGGCTGGCGGGCGGGGTCGGCGCCATGAACATCCGGCGCGCGTGGCCGGACGCCGACATCCTCGGCGTCGAGCTGGACCCCGCGGTGGTCGAGGTGGCGCACGAGAAGTTCGGGCTGACCGGCGTGCGCGTGGCCGTCGCCGACGCCCGCCGCTTCGCCGAGACCTCCACCGAACAACACGACGTGATCATCGTCGACCTGTACCAGGGCGCCAGCATCCCGTTCTTCACCGCGACGCGCGAGTTCTTCGCGGCGCTGGAGCGCCGGCTGGCGCCCGGCGGGGCGGTGATGATGAACGTCGCCTCGCCCGGCGACCGCAACGTGCTGATCGGCCCGCTGGGCGCCACGCTGAAGGCGGTGTTCCCCTCGGTGTTCGTCAGCAGCGTCGGCAGCGGCAACTACTTCCTGATCGCCACCAAGTCGGAACGCACGCTCGCGGACATCCGCGCGCGCCTGGACCGGGCGCCGCCCGCCGCGCAGTCCGCGGCGCGGCGCATCGCCGAGTCGCTGGTTGCAGCGGACACCGCCGGTCATCCCGTGCTGACCGACGACAAGACCGACATCGACCTGCGCAGTCTGGTGGCGCTGTACGGGCGGTGATTACGTGATCGCGTCCAGTTGCTCGTTCGACAGCCCGCCGGGCACGACGGTGACGGGGATCTGCAGCTTCAGCACGCCGCGCCCGGTGAAGTAGGTGATCAGCGGGCCCGGACCCTCCGGCCCGGTGCCGGCGGCCAGGACCAGGATGGAGATGCGCGGCTCCTCCTGGATCAGCGCCATCAGCTCGTCGCGCTCGTCGCCCTCGCGGATGTAGAGGATCGGCATGGTGCCGCCGGTCATCGCGTTGACCTCGCGCGCCAGCTTTTGCAGCTTCTGCTCCGCCTCGCTGCGCTGTTCCTCGCGCATCAGGTTCTCGACGGCCAGCCAGGACTGCGCCTCGGCCGGCTCCAGCACGTACAGCAGCGCCACCCGGCCGCCGGACTTCCTGGCGCGCAGGCAGGCGTAGCGCAGCGCCACCTTCAGCTCGGGGCTGTCGTCCACCACGACGAGGAAGATGCGCTGAGTCTCCGGGGCCGGAGCGGAAGCGGTCGGTTCGGTCATCTACACCCTCCGGAAGATCGAGCCGGCGAACCAGCCGGCGGCGAGTGCGCCCAGCACCGCCGCCAGCCCGTAGCTGAACGGCTGGCTGCGGGCGAATTCGAAGACTTCGGCGCTGAAGCCCACCTTGGACACCACCAGCGGCGTGGTCTGGGCGCTGATCACGTCGCCGTCGCGGATCAGGAACACTTCGACGTTGTAAAGGCCGGTCGGCACATTGGCCGGGAAGTAAATGTTGGTGCGGAACAGCCGCTCGCCAAGGAACGCCACCTGCCCCAGCGTGACGCCGTACAGCCCGCCGCGCTGTTTGGTGCGGATCAGCGCCGCACGGTACTCGGCCAGCGTGCCGGCGGTCGGCGGTTCCTTGGGCTCCATGCGCAGGTGCGCCAGGCCGATCTGGTGGCGCTCCAGGACGGGAGCGCGGACGAACTGCTCCAGCGGCCGGTTGGTCGCCACCACGTAATAGCTGGGCACCTGATCGAAGACGACCTTGTCGCGGTTCACCCAGATGCCGGCGACGCGCGCCTTGCGGCGCACCGTGGCGACGGTCCGCGGCCCGGTCACCACCACGGCCACGTCGCCCGGCCCGTCGGTGGAGCCGAACAGCACCACCTCGGTCCCGGTGAAGCCGGTGGTGATGGCGATGAGGTGGCTGGACAGGTCGGCCACGAGCTGCTGTGCGCGCGCGGTCGTCGCCAGCACGACTGCCAGCACCGCACCGGCCAGCGCCGCGGCCAGGATTGTACTGGTCCGTCGCGTCATCCCGGCAGCCCGGTGATGACGGAGAAGAAGTCCTCGGGCGGCGCCACCAGATCGAAGGCCAGCTTGCCGGCCACCGACACGACGATGACCGCCAGCAGGGTGCGCGCGTACTCGCCGCGGATCCTGGTGCCGGCGCGGGTGCCAAACTGCGCGCCCACCACGCCGCCGACCAGCAGCAGGAACGCCAGCATGACGTCCACCGTCTGGTTGTTGGCGGCTTGCAGCAGCGTCGTCACCGCCGTGGTGAAGATGATCTGGAACAGCGAGGTGCCGGCCACCAGCGCCACCGGCATGTTCAGCAGGTAGATCATGGCCGGCACCAGCAGGAAGCCGCCGCCGATGCCCATGATCGCCACCAGCACGCCGCCCACCGCGCCGATGCCCGCCGGCAGCAGCGCCGAGATGTACAGCTTCGATTTCTGGAAGCGCATCTTCAGCGGCAGGCCGTGCAGCCAGATGTGGTGGTGCAGCTTGCCGCGCGTCAATTGCGGGCTGCGCCGGCGGATCAGCGCCCGCACGCTCTCCACCAGCATCAGCGAGCCGATGACGCCCAGCAGCAGGACATAGGTGAGCGAGATGGTCAGGTCGATCTGGCCCAGCCGCTGCAAGCGGCCGAAGATCCACACGCCGATGGTCGTGCCGACGAGGCCGCCCATCAGCATGACGATGCCCATCTTGACGTCGACGTTGCCGCGCCGCCAGTGGGCGAGCACGCCCGACACGCTGGCGGCGATGAGCTGGTTGGCCTGGGTGCCGACGGCGATGGAGGGCGGCACGCCGAGGAAGATCAGCAGCGGCGTCAGCAGGAACCCGCCGCCGACGCCGAACAGCCCCGACAGGAACCCGACGACCGCCCCCAGCAGGAGGATCACCAGGGCGTCGACCGACATTTCGGCGATGGGCAGATAGACTTGCATGGGGAATCCTAACCCATGCGGCAAAACTAAAAAAGTCCAAGTCCCCTCCCCCAGCCCCGCTGGGGGAGGGTTAGGGTGGGGGCAACGGCTGTTCCGAGAAACCGTAGCCCTCACCCTCCCCACTTCGTGGGTCCCCTCCCTCTCCCACATTGAGTGGGAGAGGGCATGAATTTACACCACGCCCTTCACCAACTCGCTCAGCGACGCTTCCGGCCGCGCGCCCACATGGCTGATGACCTCGGCCGCCGCGACGGCGCCCAGCCGGCCGCACACCGCCGGGGCGAGCCCGCGCGTGTAGCCGTACAGGAAGCCCGCGGCGTACAGATCGCCCGCCCCCGTGGTGTCCACCACCTTGGCGACCGGCTCGGCCTTCACCTCGACCACCTCGCCGCCGGACACGATGACCGCGCCCTTCTCCGAGCGGGTCAGCGCCGCCACCTTGCCCAGGCGCTTCACCGCCGCGAGCGCGTCGTCGAAGTTGTCGGTGCCATACAGCGCGCCGATCTCGTGCTCGTTGGCGAACAGGACGTCCACGTGCGTCTCGACGAGGTCGAGGAACTCCGCATGATGGCGGTGCACGCAGAAGCTGTCGGACAGCGACAGCGAGACCTTGCGGCCGGCGGCGTGCGCGATGCTCGCGGCCTTGCGGAACGCCTCCTTGGCGCGCGCCGGGTCCCACAGATAGCCTTCCATATAGGTCACCTGCGAGTTGCGGATCAGCGCCTCGTCGATGTCCTCCGGCCCCAGCTCGACGCAGGCGCCGAGGAAGGTGTTCATCGAGCGCTGGGCGTCCGGCGTCACCAGGATCAGGCAGCGCGCGGTCGGCGCCCCATTCGTCAGCGCCGCCGTGGCGAAGTGCACGCCGGCCGCACGGATGTCGTGCGCGAACACGGTGCCGAGCTGGTCGGAGGCCACCTTGCCGATGTAGGCGCCCTTGCCGCCCAGCGCCGCGATGCCGGCCATGGTGTTGCCGGCCGAGCCGCCGGAAACCTCGACGCCCGGCCCCATGCGGCCGTACAGCTCCTCGGCGCGGGCGGTGTCGATCAGGGTCATCGCCCCCTTCTCGATGGCGTTGGCGGCGAGGAAGGCGTCGTCGGCATGGGCGATCACGTCGACGATCGCGTTGCCGATGCCGGTGACGTCGAATTCGGCCGAGGCCATGGGGGCTCCTATCAGGTCAAAAGCGGAGGAAAGCGGCGCGAGTATAGCGACGGTACGCCCACCCACAACCCCCCGCCTTACCCCTGGGCTTGCCCGATCCCGCCGCGGGCTTTAGAAAATCAGCGCTCCTTTGACGAGGCCCCCATGCTCCGCGCGCTGCTTCTCGGTTTCTCCCAGTTGTCGGACCCCGGATCGCGCCGCGTGGTGTGGATCAGCGTGGCCGGGGCGGTGCTCGCCTTCATCGCGCTGTTCCTCGGCGTCGAATGGGCGCTGACCAGCACCGCGCTGACCAGCTGGTCATGGGTGGACTGGATCATCCGGACGGCGGGCGGCGTGCTGATCGTCGGGCTGTCGTGGCTGCTGTTCCCGGCGGTGGTCGCCACGCTGGCCAGCTTCCTCCTGGAGGAGGTGGTGCGCGCGGTGGAGCGCCGGCATTACCCGCACCTGCCCGAACCGCTGCGCGCCAGCACCGCCGAGGAGGTAACGACGGCGCTGCGCTTCCTGGCCGTGGTGGTGCTGGTCAATCTGCTGGCGCTGCCGCTGTATCTGCTGCTGCCGGGCATCAATCTGGTGGTCTATTACACGGTCAACGGCTACCTGTTGGGCCGCGAATATTTCGAGCTGGTCGCCAACCGCCGGCTGGGGCGACGCGATGCCGCACTGATGCGGAAGACCCGTCCGCTGAAACCTTTTTTGGCCGGCGTCACCATTGCCTTCCTTTCGACCGTGCCGTTGTTGAACCTTCTGGCGCCGGTGATCGCCAGCGCGTTCATGGTGCACGTCTTCCAGTCCATGAATGGCCCCTTGCGGGCGGCTGGAAGACCATGATACCCCGCTGGATATGGTTCGTCGCGCGGACCATGGCACCGTCACCACGACACGCGTTCTTGACCTGACAGACCTGGGGACCAAAACGTCATGCTGTTCGGACGAAAGACTCTGCCGACCGCGACCCCGAAGCCCGAGGACGCACCCGCCGTCCAGGACGCGCCGCCGGCCGCGCCGGAGGCTGCTGCCGGTGAGCCGGCGGTGCCCGCGTCGCCGCTGACGTCGCCGCCGACCGGTGCCCAGCCCGCGCCCTTCGGCGCCACCTCTTCCGCGGTGCCGCTGCGCCCGCCGTTTTCCGACAAGGGACCCGAGATGAACACCACCCCGCCGAAGCCGCCCGCCGGTCCGTCGCCCGCCTCTTTCAAGCCGAGCGACATTCCGCGCCGCACCGTCGACGTGCCCGGCATGACCCCGCGCAAGCCGGACGGCTACGCCATTCCGGGCGCCACGCCCGCGCCGATCCCGGCCCCGGTCGCGGCCCCCGCCCCGCCCCCCGCCCCGGCGCCGATCGTCGAGCAGCGCCGCCTGATCGTCGGCCGCGACATCTCGCTGTCGGGTGAGATCGGCTCGTGCGACGTGCTGGTGGTCGAAGGCACGGTCGAGGCCAAGCTGCGCGACGGCCGCTCCATCGAGATCACCGAGAACGGCCTGTTCAAGGGTTCGGTGGAGATCGACGAAGCCGACATCGGCGGGCGCTTCGAGGGCGACCTCATCGTGCGCGGCCGCCTGATGGTGCGCTCGACCGGCAAGATCACCGGCTCGATCAAGTACGGCGAGCTGTCGGTGGAAGCCGGCGGCCAGCTGGTCGGCGACATCCAGGTGCACAGCGCCGCGGCGTCCAAGCCCGTCCTGGTCGCGACCCCGGTTGCGGCGCCGATGCCGCTGTCGGTCCCGTCGTTCGCCAGCGCCGACGCCGAATAAGCCGTTTCGGTTTACACAAAAAAGGCGGGGAGCCGGTGCTTCCCGCCTTTTTTGCGTCTGGGTTCTAAACGCCGTTAAACGCCCCCCCTTAAACGCCCTTGTCCGGCGCGTCGCACAGGTCGGCGATGGGGCAGCGCAGGCAATCCGGCTTGCGGGCCTTGCAGATGTAGCGGCCGTGCAGGATCAGCCAGTGGTGGGCATGCCGCAGGTACGGCTTCGGTATCGCCTTCAGCAGTCCCTGCTCCACCTGTTCCGGCGTCTTGCCCGGCGCTAGGCCTAAGCGGTTGGCGACGCGGAAGATGTGCGTGTCGACCGCCATCGTTTCCTCGCCGAACGCCACGTTCAGCACCACGTTCGCCGTCTTGCGCCCGACACCCGGCAGCCGTTCCAGCGCCTCGCGGTCGCGCGGCACGTGGCCGCCGTGCTCGCGCACGAGGATCTCCGACAGCTTGATGACGTTCTTCGCCTTGGTGTTGAACAGGCCGATGGACTTCACGTACTCGCGCAGCCCCTCCTCGCCCAGATCCAGCATCTGCTCGGGCGTGGTGACGCGCTGGAACAGCGGGCCGGTGGCCTTGTTGACGCCCACGTCGGTGGCCTGCGCCGACAGCACCACGGCCACCAGCAGCGTGTACGGGTTGACGTACTCCAACTCGCTTTTCGGCTCGGGGTTGGCGGCCTGGAGCCGGCGAAACATGTCTTCTATGGCGGCGGGTTTCATGGCCGCGACTGTACCGCCGGAGGGCGGCGGTGCGCAAACCTGACGACAACGGATGGGGCATACACCATGCCCATGACGAGCATCGCCAAACAGGGCATCGCCGAACCGGCCTCCGCCGCGCGCGTCTTCTTCGACGCCGTCCTGCACCCGCACCGCAGCCTGGGGCGGCGGGGTTTCTTCATTCTGATGACGGTCTTTGCCGGAGCGAGCACGGCGATCAGCCTTGCCTTCTACCTGCTGGGCGCATGGCCGGTGGTGGGGTTCTTCGGGCTGGACGTGCTGCTGCTGTGGTGGGCGTTCCGCGCCAATTACCGCGCCGCCCGGCTCTATGAACGGGTGCGGCTGACCGAGGACGAGCTGACCGTGCAGCGCGTCGCCTGGAAGCAGCCCGACCGGCGCTGGAGCTTCCAGCCCTACTGGCTGCGCGTCAGCATGGACGACCCGCCGGAGCACGAGAGCCAGGTGACGCTCAGCTCGCACGGGCGGACGCTGACCGTCGGCTCGTTCCTCACCCCCGACGAGCGGCTGGAGTTCGCCAACGCGCTGCGCGGGGCGTTGCGGGTGTGGCGCCGCGCGCCGTGTGCCCCCTGCGCGCCGGAGCCCGTGGGGTGAATCTCGCAAGAATCGGGTTGGTCCGGCCGTCCGGCCACGCCACTCTCGTGGGCGGAACACGGAGTTTGTTGCCATGACCGCCATGACCGTTGACCTCGACGCCCTGCACCACCGCGCGCTGACGTCCGCCATCCGCCACTTGGTGGAGCACTGGCAGGACCAGCCCTCGCTGGAGGAACTGGCCGGCGTCGCGGGGATGAGCCCCTTCCATTTCCAGCGCCTGTTCACCCGCTGGGTCGGCATCAGCCCGAAGCGCTTCGTGCAGTTCCTGACGCTCGGCCACGCCAAGCGCCTGCTGACCGAGAACCACAGCGTGCTGGACACCGCGCTGGACGTCGGGCTGTCCGGCCCATCGCGGCTGCACGACCTGTTCGTCGCCTGCGAGGCGATGACGCCCGGCGAGTACAAGGCGCTGGGCGGCGGCCTGACGATCCGCTGGGGCCTGCACGACTGCCCCTTCGGCCGGGCGCTGGTCGCCACCACCGAGCGCGGGGTGTGCTGGCTGAGCTTCGCCGACGAACCGGACGGCAGCGATGCGATGACGGAGTTCACCGCCGAATGGCCGGCCGCCCGGCTGGTCGAGGACCCGGACGCCACGCGCCCGACCGCGGCGCGCGCCTTCGACTGGGACGGCGGAGGAGCGGAGCCGTTGCGGCTGCTGATGCGCGGGACGAACTTCCAGATCAAGGTGTGGGAGGCGCTGCTGCGCATCCCCACCGGCGCGGTGGTGAGCTATGAGGACGTGGCCCGCGCCATCGGCCAGCCGACCGCCTTGCGCGCGGTGGGGGCGGCGGTGGGCCGCAACCCGGTGTGCATCCTCATCCCCTGCCACCGGGTGATCCAGAAGTCCGGCATCATCCACAATTACCGCTACGGCGTGCCCCGCAAACGCGCGCTGCTGGCCTGGGAACAGGCGAAGGTGACGGGGGACGAGGCTGCGTAGAAACCCTCTCCCCCTGGGGAGAGGGTGGCGCGGAGCGCCGGGTGAGGGGGTTTTCGGGGGACCGGAAACATCCGCATTGCGGGACCCCCTCACCCCAACCCTCTCCCCAGCGGGGAGAGGGAGAGACCTACAGCCCCAGCACGTCCCGCATGGAATACAGCCCCGGCTGCTTGTCGGCGGCCCACAGCGCGGCGCGGACCGCGCCCTTGGCGTAGATCTGCCGGCCAGAGGCCTTGTGGGTCAGTTCGATGCGCTCGCCATCGCCGGCGAACATCACCGTGTGGTCACCAATCACGTCGCCGCCGCGCAGCGTGGCGAAGCCGATCTCGCCGCGCGGGCGCACGCCGGTGATGCCGTCGCGGACCTTCTGCCAAACGTCCGGCAACGCCACCCCGCGCCCGGCCGCCGCGGCGCGGCCGAGGCCAAGCGCGGTGCCGCTGGGCGCGTCCACCTTGTTGCGGTGATGCATCTCCAGCACGTCGATGTCGAAGTCTTCGCCCAGCGTGCGCGCCACCTGCTCGACCAGTGCGAACAGCAGGTTGACACCGACCGACATGTTCGGCGCCTGGACGATGGGCGTGTGCGTCGCCGCCGCCGCCACCGCCGCCTGTTGGGCGGCGTTTAGCCCCGTTGTGCCGAGGATGTACGCCGTCTCGCCCTGGGCGGCGAGCGCGGCGTGCCGCTCGGCGGCCTCAGGGGAACTGAAGTCGATAACGGCATCGGCCTCGGCGAACAGCACCGCCGGGTCGTCCACCACCATCACGCCCAGCGGCGCCAGCCCGGCCAGCGTGCCGATGTCCTTGCCCGTTGCCGGCCCACCAGGGCGCTCGGTGCCGCCGGCCACCGTGCAGCCCGGCGTCGCGGCGATCTCGCGCACCAGCATCTGCCCCATCCGCCCCGCGCACCCAACAACACCAATCTTCATAGCGGCCTCCCGTAGTCTCTTGGCGAAGCAGTATCACACGCGAAGCCGCCGCTAAACCCTCTCCCGCCCCGGGAGAGGGTGGCCGCGACAGCGGCCGGGTGAGGGTCGCGCAAGGATCCTCGGAGTACCCTCACCCGGCGCCTTGCGGCGCCACCCTCTCCCGGGACGGGAGAGGGAATTCAGCCGCCAAGGCACTCCGTCAAACCTTTGGCCAGCCCGCGCATCAGCGTGAAGTACAGGTCCGGCCCTTCCGGGATGGCGGCGCCCTCGGGGTCGAGCACGCCGGTGCGGGCCTGGGTGCCGTCCACCACGGTCTTCACCAGCTTCGGCTCGAATTCCGGCTCGGCAAAGACGCAGGTGGCGCCCAGCGCCTTGACCCGGTCGCGGATCACCGACAGGCGCTTGGCCGACGGCGGGCGATCCGGGCTCACGGTGATCGAACCGGCGGCGTTCAGCCCATAGCGGTTCTCGAAATACTGGTAGGCGTCGTGGAACACCACGAAGCGCTTGTCCACCACCGGCGCCAGCGCCGCCTTCAGCTCGGCGTCCAACGCGTCCAAACGCTGGCCCAACGCCGCGGCGTTGGCCTTGTAGACGGCAGCGTTGGCCTTGTCGCGGGCGGCCAACGCCACCGCGACGGTCTCGCCGATCTCCTTGGCGTTCATGGGGTCGAGCCAGATGTGCAGGTTCAGCTCGCCATGGTCGCCGTGGTGCTGGGAATGGTCGTGCTTATGGCCGTGATTGTGCGCTTCCCAGGCGCCGCCCTCACGCGGCTCCAGCATGGTCAGGCCGGCGGCGAACATCAGTTCGATCTCCTGCGTCTTCTTGGGCAGGTTCGCCACCGGACGCGCCATGAACGACTCCAGCGCCTCACCGACCCAGACGACGATGTCGGCGTCCTTGATCGCCTTGGCGTCCGAGGGCTTGAGCGCGTAGTCGTGCGGCGAGGCGCCGCCGCGCACCAGCAGCGTCGGTTCCCCCACCCCCTGCATCACCGCCGCGACCAGCGAGTGCAGCGGCTTGATGGAGACGACGACCTTGGGCGCCTCGGCCCAGGCCGGCGCGGCCGACAGGCCGAGGAGAAGCGTGAGAGATGCGAGCGCGCGGCGCATGGCAGACCTTTCCCAGTGGACAGACGGATCGTTTGGGGGCATGTACATCGAGCCGCCAATGTGACGTTATAACATAACATGTCAACCCTTCCGATCCACAGGCCACCACTGATCGAAGCACACGGGCTGACGGTCGCCCTGGGCGGCCGGACGGTGCTGAACCGCGTCGATCTGACCGTCCATCCCGGCGAGGTCGTCACACTGATCGGCCCCAACGGCGCCGGCAAGACGACGCTGGTGCGCGCCGTGCTCGGGCTGGTGAGTCCGACGACCGGCGAGGTGCGGCGGATGCCGGGCTTGCGCATCGGCTACATGCCGCAGCGCCTGAACATCGACGCCACGCTGCCGCTGACGGTGCGCCGTTTCCTCGGCCTGTGGCGGCCGGTGCCGCGGGCGCGCATGGACCGGGCATTGGCCGAGGCCGGCGTTACGCACTTGGCGGAGTCGCCGGTGCAGGCGATCTCCGGCGGCGAACTGCAACGGGTGCTGCTGGCCCGCGCGCTGTTGAGCGAGCCGCACCTGCTGGTGCTCGACGAGCCCGACCAGGGCGTCGACGTGCACGGCCAGGCCGAGCTGTTCGACCGCATCGAGGATCTGCGCCGCTCGCACGGCTGTGGCGTGCTGCTGGTCAGCCACGATCTGCACACGGTGATGGCGCGCACCGACAAGGTGGTGTGCCTGAACGGGCACGTCTGCTGCTCCGGCCACCCCGAGGACGTCAGCCGCCACCCGGAATACCACGCGCTGTTCGGCCGCCACGCCGACCAGCTGGCGGTCTATGTGCATCGCCACGACCATACCCACGCCACCGACGGGCACGTCGTGCCCGGCGCCGGAGGGGACTGCTGCGACCATGAGCATTAAACATGGATGACTTCATCGTCCGCGCGCTGGTCGCCGGCTGCGGCATCGCCGCGCTGGCCGGGCCGCTGGGATCGTTCGTCGTGTGGCGGCGCATGGCGTATTTCGGCGACACGCTGGCGCACTCGGCGCTGCTCGGCGTCACGCTGGGGTTCCTGCTGGGCGTCGATCCAACGCTGGGGGTGATGGCCGTGTGCGTGGTGCTGGCGCTGGTGCTCGTCGCCTTGCAGCACCGCCGCGCGCTGGCCTCCGACACGGTGCTCGGCATCCTGTCGCATTCGGCGCTGTCGCTAGGCCTCGTGGCGGTGTCGTTCCTGGAGACGCTGCGGGTGGACCTGATCGGCTATCTGTTCGGCGACCTGCTGTCGGTCAGCACCGACGACCTGCTGCGCATCTACAGCGGCGGCGCCGTGGCGCTGGCGCTGCTGGTGCTGCTGTGGCGGAGGCTGCTGGCGGTGACGGTGGACGAGGATCTGGCGAGGGTCGAGGGCATGCCGGTGATGGCGTTGCGGCTGGCGTTCATGCTGCTGATCGCGCTGGTGATCGCGGTGGCGATGAAGATCGTCGGCGTGTTGCTGATCACCTCGCTGCTGATCATCCCCGCCGCGGCGGCCCGCCGCTTCGCCCGCACGCCCGAGCAGATGGCGATCCTGGCGGCGGCGTTCGGCATGGCGGCGGTGACCGGCGGCATCCTGGCCTCGCTGCGCTGGGACCTGCCGGGCGGACCCAGCGTCGTGGTGGCGGCGTTCGTTCTGTTCCTGGCGAGCAACCTCGTGCCGTTGCGGCGGGGTTAGACGGAATAATTGATTAAACCTTTGAAGATATTTCTTTTCCGTCATCCCCGCGCAGGCGTGGATCCAGGACTTCGCAATGAAGCGGCTGAGATGGCCTGGATCCCCGCCTGCGCGGGGATAACGGTTAGGAGAGCGTGGTCGCTTCCAGCCGGCGCCCATCTCTCGCTCTCACTTGGGCCACGGTTCAGCTCCGAGCAGCGCCGCAACGATGCGCGCTTCCACTTCGACGGCCTTCTTGTCCTCTTCGGTTTCAGCCTTCGCCAAAACAAATTCAACAATGGCGTCTGGGTCCCTCGGGTCCCAGCCACGCTCCAAGATCCATTCCCGGCGGGTCTGACGCGCCATGGCCGCCTCCGCTGCCCCACATCAGGCGTATATCTGGCGTTCGCAGCCCTGTATCCCAAGCCCCCGCCTTGCCGCCACGGATACCACACCGTATCTTGGGCTTGATCAGGGAAGGGATCCATACCGAAATGGTCGAGACACGCACCGGGCCTCGCGTGGGGCTGTTCGTCACCTGTCTGGTCGATTTGTTCCGGCCGACCGTCGGTTTCGCCGCGGTGAAGCTGCTGGAGGATGCCGGCTGCACCGTGGACGTGCCGCGCGGCCAGACCTGCTGCGGCCAGCCCGCCTACAACTCCGGTGACCGCAAGACCGCGCAGGACCTCGCCCGCCAGGTCATCGCCGCCTTCGAGGGGTTCGACTACGTGGTCGTGCCCTCCGGCTCGTGCGGCGGCACGATCAAGAAGCACTACCCCCTGCTGCTCGCCGACGATCCGGCCTGGGCGCCGCGGGCGCAGCACCTGTCGGCGCGCACCTACGAACTGGTGTCCTTCCTGGTGGATGTGCTGAACATCACGTCGGTGAACGCGCGCTACGACGGCAGCATCACCTACCACGACAGCTGTTCCGGCCTGCGCGAGCTGGGCGTCAAGGCGCAGCCGCGCCAACTGCTCGCCTCCGTCCAGGGGCTGGAGATCAAGGAATTGCCGGGCTCCGAGGTGTGCTGCGGCTTCGGCGGCACCTTCTGCGTCAAGTACCCGGACGTGTCGAACCAGATGGTCGAGGACAAGACCGCCGCCATCCAGAGCACCGGCGCCGGCACGCTGCTGGCCGGCGACGTCGGCTGCCTGCTCAACATGGCCGGCAAGCTGAAGCGCCAGGGCTCGGCGGTGAAGGTCCGCCACGTGGCCGAGGTGCTGTCCGGGCTGGCCGACGAGACCCCGCCCATCGGCGACACCGCGCGCTGAGGAGCCCTTGCCCATGCACTCCACCGCCCATTCCTTCCCCGAGAACACCAAGCGCGCGCTGGCCGACGAAACGCTGCAATACATGCTGCGCAAGTCGGGCAAGGGCTTTCAGGAGAAGCGCGCCGCCGCCGCCCAGCGCTTGCCGGAGTTCGAGGATCTCCGCGACCAGGGCCGCGACCTGAAGAACCACGTGCTGGAGCACCTCGACGTCTATCTGGAGATGTTCGAGGCCAAGGTGCTGGAGCGCGGCGGTCGCGTGCACTGGTGCCGCACGGCGCAGGAGGCGCGCGACGCCATCCTCGGCATCTGCAAACAAGCCGGCGCCAAGACCGTCACCAAAGGCAAGTCGATGATCGCCGAGGAAGTCGCGGTCAACGACTATCTGGAAGAGCACGGCCTGATCCCCATCGAGACGGATCTTGGCGAGTACATTATCCAGCTGCGCAAGGAGCCGCCCAGCCATATCATCGCCCCGGCCTTCCACGTCTCGAAGGAGCAGGTCGCCGACGCTTTCCGCGCCGCCCACACCGAACTGCCGCCCGACCGCTCGCTGGTCGAGCCGCGCGAGCTGGTGACCGAGGCGCGCCTGATGCTGCGCCGCAAGTTCCAGGAGGCCGACGTCGGCATCACCGGCGCCAACTTCCTGGTGGCCGAGACCGGCTCCACCATCATCGTCACCAACGAGGGCAACGGCGACCTGACGCAGACTCTGCCCAAGGTGCACGTGGTGATCGGCTCCATCGACAAGGTGATCCCGACGCTGGAGGACGTGTCGACGCTGCTGCGCCTGCTGGCGCGCTCGGCCACGGGGCAGGAGTTCTCGGCCTACACCACCTTCTCCACCGGGCCGCGCCGGCCGGGCGATCTGGACGGGCCGGAGGAGTTCCACGTCGTGCTGCTCGACAACGGGCGCTCGGCGCTGCTGGGCACCGAGTTCCAGGACGTGCTGCGCTGCATCCGTTGCGGCGCCTGCATGAACCACTGCCCGGTCTATGGTGCGGTGGGCGGGCACGCCTATGGCTGGGTCTATCCGGGGCCGATCGGCGCGGTGCTCGACCCGGCGCTGATCGGCATCGAGGAGGCCGGGCATTTGCCCAACGCCTCGACCTTCTGCGGGCGGTGCGAAGCGGTGTGCCCAATGCGCATTCCCCTGCCCAAGATGATGCGCCACTGGCGCGAGAAGGAGTTCGAGCAGGGATTGCAACCCGCCACCATGCGCCGGGGCATCGGCGTGTGGGGCTGGTTCGCCAAGCGGCCGGGCTTCTATCACGCGGCGGCGAAGATGGCGGCGCGGACGTTGCGGCGCTTCGCCGGGTCGGACGGCCGGTTGGGCTCGCTGCCGTTCCCGATGCTCCAGGGCTGGACCGAGCACCGCGACCTGCCCGCCCCGGAAGGCCGCACCTTCCAGGAACTGTGGGCCGAACGCCAGAAGGGCAAATGAGATGAGCGACGCCCGCAATCAAATCTTCGCCGGCATCGGCAAGTCCCTCGGCCGCACGCCCGGCGAGGCGCAGCGCGCCGCCGCCCGCGACCGCATCGCCCGTCACGCCCGCAACCTCGTCCCGGAGCGCGCGCAGATCGAGCATGACGACCAAGTGCGGCTGTTCGAGCAGATGGCGCTGGAGGTCTCCGCCACCGTCGCCCGCTTGCCGAACCTGGAGGCGGTGCCCGAGGCGGTCGCCGAGTACCTCACCGGCCACAATCTGCCGGCCGAGCTGCGCCTCGCCCCCGACCCGGACCTCGACGCCATCCCCTGGGACCGGCGGCCGACCCTGACCATCAGCAAGGGCGTGGCCCGCGACGCCGACGCGGTGTCGCTGACCGCATGCTTCGCGGGGATCGCCGAGACGGGCACGCTGATGCTCGTTTCGGGAGCGGAACGACCGACGACGCTGAACTTCCTGCCCGACACGCACATCGTCGTGCTGAAGAGGGCCCAAGTGGTCGGCGGCTATGAAGACGCCTGGGATCGGCTGCGCGCGCAAGCGGATCGTTTCGAAACCGGAATGCCCCGCACAGTGAACATGGTCACCGGCCCGTCGCGCACCGGCGACATCGAGCAGACCATCCAGCTCGGCGCCCACGGCCCACGCCGCCTGCACATCCTGCTGGTGGAGGAATGACACCGCGCCGTCGCCGCATCGTCACACCGGAAGAGCGCGCGCTGTGGGCCGTCGTCATGCGCGACGCCGTGCCCCTGCCCGGCCGTTCGCTGGCCGAGGCGATGACCTCCGCCCCGCCCGAAGCGCCGCCGGCTCCCCTACCCCCGGCACTCAACCCAAAGCGCACCTACGTGCACGTCACCCCGCCGCCGCTGCAGCCCGGCCACCACCCCAACGTGGACGGCCGCACCGCCGACCGGCTGCGCCGCGGCAAGCTGGAGATCGACGGGCGCATCGACCTGCACGGCATGACCCAGGCGCAGGCGCACACGGCGCTGGCCTCCTTCGTCCACCGGGCGTGGCACGAGGGGCGGCGTTGCGTGCTGGTGATCACCGGCAAGGGCAGCTTCAGCGCCGAGGGCGGCGTGCTGCGGCGTTCCGTGCCGCGCTGGCTGGGCGACGCACCGCTGCGCTCCATGGTGCTGGCGGTGCAGTCCGCCCAACCCAGGGACGGCGGCGATGGGGCCTTGTACGTCTTGATCAAACGGCGCCGGGATCGTAAAGACCCGGCACGATGACACCGTTCGGCGAACGGGTCCGCGCGCTGCGGGATGCCAAGAGCGTGACGCTCAAGCAGATGGCGGCGGACCTGCACATATCCTCGGCCTACCTCTCGGCGCTGGAGCACGGCAAGCGCGGCCAGCCATCGGCCCAGCTGGTGCGGCAGATCTGTGCCTATTTCGGCATCATCTGGGACGAGGCGGAGGAGCTGGAGCGTCTGGCGGCGCTGTCGCACCCGCGCGTCACCGTGGACACCGCGGGCTTGAGCCCCAAGGCCACGGAGTTCGCCAACCGCCTGGCCGAGCGCATCCACGACCTGAACGACGGCACCATCGACGGCATGCTGGCGATCCTCGAAGCCACGCCGTGCTCCCCCGCCTCGGTGGCGCGGCGCAAGCGGGCGGCCCGGCGGCGCTGATAAACGAAGCGCTGACGAACCGGGCCTGCGCCGGGTTGCCGCAGCTTTATTGGACGAATGTATAGCGTCCGATTTAGCCGGAACGGCTATAATCTGAGCCGCAGTCCGTCCAACGCAGCACACCGCCTCGTGCCCAGTCCCAGCCCGCAGATCGCCGCAGCCCCCCGGTTCGAGCCGCCCCATTGCTGGGTGGACAAGCTCCCCTGCTCGCTGTTTCGCGCCCTGTTCGAGCAGTCGTCCATGGGCATGGCGGTGGTCGACCCCTCCTCGGGCCTGCTGCGCTCCGTCAATCTGGCGTTCGCCTCCATGCTCGGCCACGCGCCGGACGACTTGGCCGGCCAGCCGCTGGCCGGCCTGCTGCCGGCCGGGGACGTGGAGGCGCTGACCGCGCTGGCGGCCGAAGCGACCGAGCCGACGCCCTTTGAGCGCGGCCTGCTGCACAAGGACGGCACGGTGGTCCAGGCGCTGGTGCGCCCGTCGCTGGTGCGCGATGCCGATGGCCGGGTCAACGCGATCATGGCGCTGGTCGAGGACGTCACCGCCCGCCGCGCCGCCGAGGACGGCTTGAAGCGCAGCGAAGAGGCGCTGGCCCTGTCGGAGGCGCGCAACCGCGCCATCGTCGAGACGGCGGTGGAGGCGATTCTCACCGTCGACACGCGCGGCACCATCATCGGCGCCAACCCGGCGTCCGAGCCGATGTTCGGCTTCACCCAAGACGAGCTGATCGGCAAGCACATCCACGTGCTGATGCCCAGGAACGAGGCGGATCGGCACGCCGCCTATATGTACCGCTACCTGACCACCCGCGAGAAGCGCGTCATCGGCCTGGGCCGCGAGGTGACGGCACAGCGGCGCGACGGCAGCACCTTCGCGGCGTGGCTGTCGCTGAACGAGATCGACCGGCCCGGCTTCCACGTCTTCGTCGCCATGATCCGCGACATCACCGGCTTGAAGCAAGCCGAGCTGGCGCTGGTCGAGGCCAAGGAAGCGGCCGAGCTGGCGAACCGCGCTAAGACCGCCTTCCTGTCCAACATGAGCCATGAGCTGCGCACGCCGCTGAACGGCATCCTGGGCTTCGCCGAGGTGATCCAGCAGCAGATGCTGGGGTCCCTGGAGAACCCCGGCTATCTGACCTACGTGGCGGAGATCAAGCGCTCGGGCGAGCTGCTGTTGGCCAACATCAACGACCTGCTGGAGATGGCGACCATCGAGGCCGGCGCGGTGGACCTCAACGAGACGCTGGTGGACTTCCGCGACGTGGTGGTCGCCTGCCTGCGCCTGATCGGCAAGCGGGCGGAGCGCGCCAAGCTGAACGTCCAGGCCGACATCGAGGTGGAGCTGCCGCCGCTGCTGGCCGACCCGCAGGCGCTCAAGCAGGTGCTGCTGCACCTGCTGTCCAACGCCGTCAAGTTCACGCCGGAGGGCGGACGCATCGGCGTGTCGGCCCGCGTCGACACCGACGGCGCCCTGGTGGCGGAGGTGTTCGACAGCGGCATCGGCATCCCCACCGACCGTCTGGAGACGGTGTTCCAGCCCTTCGTCCAGGGCGAGGCGGCGCTGGCCCGCCGCTACGAGGGGATCGGGCTCGGCCTGTCCATCGCCAAATCGCTGGTCGAGCAGCACGGCGGCAAGCTGGAGATCCGCTCGATGGAAGGCATCGGCACCACCGTGCTGATCCACCTTCCCAAGGAACGCTTCCTGGCCGATTGGTAAGCCACCCACCTCAGCCTTTTCCCGCAGAAGTTCCGTGTTACCTTGAATGGCGAGACCGCTGGCAGGGAACAGGGACGGCATGGATCGGGATGATGGACTGCGGTCGCTGGGGGCCCTCGAACAGCTCTGGCACGAGCGCCGCGGCGAGCGGACGCTTCCCCGGCGGCGGGACTTTTCCTTCGAAGACTTCAATCCCTGGCTCGGCCACATCCGCATCATCGCCGTCGAGCACGCCCCGCTGCGCTTCAAGGTGACGCTGGACGGCACGGAGATCGTCACCACGGCCGGCGTCGACCTGACGGGCAAGTACCTGGATTCCGTGTACGGCTCCGAACGTCTCTGCTTCCTGCTGGACGGCTATTACACGAGCGTGCGCGAGCGCCGGCCGGTCTACGAAACCCTGTACCCGAACGAGCGCATCGTGAACTTCGGGGAGATCATCCGCATCCTGCTGCCCTGTGGGACCGGGGAGCAGGTGGACCATATCGTCTACTGCGAATACGCCTTCAACGTCTGGCACTGGGGCCGCACGGTGTTCGCCAACCCGAGCGACCTGAACCTGTAAGTAAACCCTCTGTCCGGGAGAGGCTGCGCCATGGCAAACGACACCCCCGTCTGGTTCATCACCGGCTGTTCCACCGGCTTCGGCCGCGAACTCGCCCGCCTCGTGCTGGAGCGCGGATGGCGCGTGGTGGCGACCGCCCGCGATGCCGCGAAAGTCGAGGACCTGGCGGCAGCGCACCCCGGCCGGGCGCTGGCGGTGGCGCTGGACGTCAACGACCCGGCCCAGATCGCCCGCGCCGTCGCCGAGGCCGAGCGGGCGTTCGGCCGCATCGACGTGCTGGTGAACAACGCCGGCTACGGTTACCTGTCGGCCATCGAGGAAGGCGAGGACGCGGAGATCCGCGCCATGTTCGAAACCAACGTGTTCGGCCTCGCCGCCATGACACGCGCGGTTCTGCCCGGCATGCGGGCGCGCCGCAGCGGGCACATCGTCAACATCTCCTCGCAGGGCGGACTGGTGGGTTTCCCCGGCTCCGGCTACTACGCCGCCACCAAGTTCGCGGTGGAGGGCCTGTCGGAAGCGCTGTCCAAGGAGGCCGCCCCGCTGGGCATCCGCGTGCTGCTGGTCGAGCCCGGCCCGTTCCGCACGGACTGGGCCGGCCGCTCGCTCAAGCAGTCGGCGACCTTCATCGAGGATTACGCGGAGACGGCGGGCAACCGCCGCAAGTCGATCTCCGGCTACAGCGGCAAGCAGCCCGGCGATCCGGTGCGCGCGGCGGAGGCGATCGTCACGGCGGTGACGTCCGCGAACCCGCCGCTGCGCCTGCTGCTGGGCCGCCAAGCCCTGGAAAACGTGCGGGGCAAGCTGGATTCCATGGCGAAGGAGATCGACGCCTGGGAGGCGACGACGGCGGGCGCGGACTTCCCCGACGCCTGACCGAACCGGCCTCAGCCGCTCCGCAGCCGGCGCCGGCTGCTGGCGACGCAGGCAATGGCGGACAGCGCCGCCGCGATGGCCACCACGACCATCGTGCCCTCCCCCTTGGCGGCAACGCCGAAGATCAGGGCGACGGCGGCGGCGCCGATGGTCTGCCCGAACAGGCGTGCCGTGGACTGAATGCCGCTGGCGCCGCCGCTGCGCTCCCGGGGGGCCGAGGACACCAGGACCTTGTTGTTCGGCGTCTGGAACAGCCCGAAGCCCAGGCCGCACACCAGCATCGGCCAGACGATCTGCACCGCCGTGGGGTTCGCCGGCAGCAGCGCGAGGAACGTCAGCCCGACCGCCAGCACCGCCAGTCCGGCCGCGCTCAGCAGGCCGGGCTCGTAACGGTCGGCCAGCCGCCCGGCGATGGGGGCGATGACCGCCACCGCCAGCGGCCACGGCGTCATCAGCAGCCCGGATTCCACCTGCGAACGGCCGATCACGTCCTCGAAGAAAAAGGGCAGCGCCACATAGGCCATGCTCTGAGCGGCGAAGGAACACACGGAGGTGACCACCGACAGCGCGAAGATCGGCAGCCGCAGCAGGTCCACCGGCAGCAGCGGCGCCGTCTGCGCCGCCTGCCGGCGCACCAGCGCGACACCGAACACCACGGCGCCCACCAGCTCCATCGCCACCAGCCCGTACGGCTGGCTGTGGTCGAGGCCCTTGAACCCGGTGATCAACAGCCCGAAGGTCAATGCGTTCAGCCCCGCGCTGGTCCAGTCGAAGCGGTGCGCGGCGCGCGGCGAATGGGGCAGCGAGCGCGCCGCGATGACCAGCGCCAGCAGCCCGAGCGGCACGTTGATGGCGAACAGCCACTGCCAGGAGCCCAGCGTCAGCATCGCCGCCGCGATGGTCGGCCCGGCGGCCGAGGAGACGGCGACGATCAGCGCGTTGTAGCCAACGCCGCGGCCGAGCTGGCTCTGCGGATAGATGTAGCGCACCAGAGCGATGTTGACGCTCATGATGCCGGCGGCGCCGAACCCCTGCGCCACGCGCGCCAGCGTCAGCGTGAGCAGCGAGTCCGACAGCGCGCAGGCCAGCGACGCGGCGGTGAACACCGCCAGCCCGCCCCAGTAGACCCGCCGGTAGCCGAAGATGTCGCCCAGCGAGGCGAAGGGAAACAGCGAGACGGTGACCGCCAGCTGGTAGGCGTTGACCACCCAGATCGCCCCGCTGGCGGTGATGCCCAGATCCTTCTCGATGGTCGGCAGGGCGATGTTGGCGATCACCCCGTCGAGCACCGCCATGGTCAGCGCCACCGCCATGGTGAGCATGGCCCAATAGCGCTGCGGCACCGGCAACCCGTCCGGGACGGGCGGACCGGCGCTGGCGGCAGGGGGTGCGGGGGGTGTCGGGTCCGGGGGGGAGGAGGCGTCGAACGGTTCGAGCGTGGAGTGATGGCGCATGCTTGCCATATGGGCTGCGCCGCGGCTCCGAGCCATGCCGACTTGGCAAACGTGCCTTGCGCCGCGGAGTCTCAGAGCGGCGGGTAGGCCGAGAGGTCGGCGAGGCCCTTCGCCGTCACATACGCGTGGACACGGTTGAGGACGGTGATCAAGTCGTCGATGGCCGCGTAAGCCTCATTGAGACGACGGGCCTGCGTGACACGATGATCCGTATACTCGTGCGCAAGCGCATTCCGTATCTTCCGCAGTTCATGCCACGCCGCGGCATCGTCGATGATGCCCAGCTTCTCCATCAGATCGGCGAGGTCTCGCGGCGTCTTGGGTTTATCGGTGTATTGCTCCAATTCGAGAACACCACGGAAGACCGATCCGTGAAGTGTGTCCTGCATGCTGCCGAATTGCTGAATGAAGGCGTCGAACGGCAGGTATTCCAGAACGCCCGCCTCGTCGAGCCAAGCAGGATCAACGGGCATCATAGGAGCCAGAATGGTCTTCGACGCAAGCATCCGAAGCCCAATGGCACGGGCCGATTTGAAGTGGCTGATGAACAGGCATTGCACCTCTTCTTCCGTCATAGGATGACCCCGGTGTGCACCGCGATATCCGCAATGGGCCGCAACGGCTGGCCGCGTTCGTGCAGAACCACGTCGATCTTCCGCTCGCCGATGCGGTCCTCCAAGCGATGGGTGAAGGCGCACTCGTTCTTGAACGTCGCCTGCCCCGGTTCGACCTCCAGATACAGATCGATGTCGCCGCCGCGCTTGGCGTCGTCCACGCGCGACCCGAACAGCCGCACCTCCGCCGCCGGGCCGAAGACCTCGGCGGCGGTCTGTTTGATGGCGGCGATCTCGTCCGGGGTCAGGCGCATGGTTCCATCCTACAGGATGAACTTCGACAGATCCGCGTTCTTCGCCAAGGCGCCGACCCGCTCGCGCACCATCGCGGCGTCGATGGTGACCGTCTGGCCGGGCTTGTCGGACGCCGTGAAGCTGATCTCCTCCAGCAGGCGTTCCATCACCGTGTGCAGGCGCCGGGCACCGATGTTCTCGACCGAGCCGTTGATCTCGGCGGCCAGCCGCGCCAGCTCGTCGATGGAATCGTCGGTGAAGTCGAGCGTCACCTCCTCGGTCTGCAACAGCGCCTTGTACTGCTTGATCAGGCTGGCTTCCGGCTCGGTCAGGATGCGGCGGAAGTCATCCTGGGTCAGCGCCTTCAGCTCGACCCGGATCGGCAGGCGGCCTTGCAGCTCGGGCAGCAGGTCGGAGGGCTTGGCGACGTGGAAGGCGCCCGACGCGATGAACAGGATGTGGTCGGTCTTCACCGCGCCGTGCTTGGTATTGACGCTCGTCCCCTCGATCAGCGGCAGCAGGTCGCGCTGCACGCCCTCGCGGCTGACGTCGGCGCCGCCGCGGTTCTCCGAGCGCGCCGAGATCTTGTCGATCTCGTCCAGGAAGACGATACCGTTCTGCTCGACCGATTGGATCGCTTCCGAAACGACCTTTTCCTGATCCAGCAGCTTGTCCGATTCCTCGGCCATCAGCACGCCGTGGCTCTCGGCCACGGTCAGGCGGCGGGTCTTGGTGCGACCGCCGAACGCCTTGCCGAACATGTCGCCGAGGTTGAGCATGCCCATCTGCGCGCCGGGCATGCCGGGGATGTCGAAGGTCGGCATGCCGGCGGCGCCGCTGTCGGCGACCTGCACCTCGATCTCCTTGTCGTTCAGCGTGCCTTCGCGCAGCATCTTGCGGAACTTCTGCCGCGTCTCGGTGCTGGCGTTCTCGCCGCACAGCGCGTCCAGCACACGTTCCTCGGCGCGCAGCTCGGCCTTGGCGGCGACCTCCTTGCGCAGGCGCTCCTTGGTCAGCGTGATGGCGATCTCCACCAGATCGCGGACGATCTGCTCGACGTCGCGGCCGACGTAGCCGACCTCGGTGAACTTGGTGGCCTCGACCTTGAGGAACGGCGCCTGGGCGAGCTTGGCGAGGCGCCGGGCGATCTCGGTCTTGCCGACGCCGGTCGGACCGATCATCAGGATGTTCTTGGGCAGGACCTCCTCGCGTAGGCCCTCCGGCAGCTGCTGGCGGCGCCAGCGGTTGCGCAGCGCGATGGCGACCGCGCGCTTGGCCTCGTGCTGGCCGACGATGTAGCGGTCGAGTTCCGAGACGATCTCGCGGGGGCTGAAGGAGGTCATAGAAGGATCTTTTCCAGGGTGACGTTCTGGTTGGTGTAGACGCAGATGTCGCCGGCGATCTTCATCGCCTTGCGGGCGATGGCCTCGGCGTCCAGGCCGTCCACGTCGATCAGCGCCCGCGCCGCGGCCAGCGCGTAGGACCCGCCGGAGCCGATGCCGATCAGCCCGTCCTCCGGCTCCAGCACGTCGCCGTTGCCGGTCAGCACCAGGCTGACCGAGGCGTCGGCCACCGCCATCATCGCCTCCAGCCGGCGCAGGTAACGGTCGGTGCGCCAGTCCTTCGCCAGCTCGACGCAGGCGCGGGTGAGCTGGCCGGGGTGCTGCTCCAGCTTGGCTTCCAGGCGCTCGAACAAGGTGAAGGCGTCGGCGGTGGCGCCGGCGAAGCCGGCCATCACGTCGCCGCCGGCCAGCCGCCGGACCTTACGCGCGTTGGCCTTCATCACCGTCTGCCCGAAGGAGACCTGGCCGTCGCCGGCCACCACCACCTGCCCGCCCTTGCGGACCGAGAGGATGGTCGTGCCGTGCCACTGGATGGGATCGTGAGTGGTCATGAAACCCCGAACGGAAGAAAGGAGCCTCTCACTCGGCCGAATGGCAGACCGCGAAAGGATGAGGGTCTATGTGGGGGGACGGCCCCGCCCGTCAAGATTGACGTGCTTCGGCGGCACCGTCACGCCCAACGCCGCCAGCGCCTCGGCGATCGGCACGAAGGGCGTCAGCCCGGCCTCCAGCCGCCCGCCCGACGCCACCCCCAGCAGTTGGCCGGACGCGTCCAGCAGCGGATCGCCCGGCTGCGGCGGTGCCCCCTCCAAATCGGCCAGGATGCCGCCGTTCAGTCCGGCCACCATGCCCGTGGCGAAGTCATCCCCGACGCTCGCGGCGATGACCGGTTCGCTGACCTCCGCCGCCGTGTCGCGCAGGCGCATGGCCGTCAGCCGCGCCGGAACCCGCGCCAGCATCAGCCCGCGCACGGAATCACGCGCGATCACGGTGCCTTCGGCGACGGTCGCGCCAACACGCACCGGCACGACCGCGCCCGCCGCCAGCGGGGCAAGCACCAGGGCCGTGCCCTCCACCTCTCCGACGACGACTCCCGCGCCGGTGCCGACGCGCACCAGCCCATCGCCCGCCCCGCCATGCGTCGACACCATGCGCACCGGCTCGGCGGAGATCGGCGTCGGGTCGCGCTGGTGCTCCGGGACCATGCGCCAGCGCTTGCCATCAGGCGCACCGCCACCGCGCACCACCGCCTTGCGGAAGCCGGGGTCGGCGGCCAGGATCTCGACGGCGTTGCTGAAGCCGTCTTCTATGAGCAGCACATCGCCTTCCGGCACCCCATCGTTCAGCACGGCATGGCCGGTGGTGCCGGTGCGATGGACAACTTGCTGATCCGCGGTGTCGTAAACGGTCCAGTCGATCTTCACCGAGGCAACGCCGCTGATGCCGCGGTCGGCGCCGGTGAGCCAGTGCGACCGGCGGCACAATTCGAGCCGCACCTCGCGCAGTTCGCCGGTGATCATGTAGCGGGCGCGCTGACGGTCGGCGCCATCGGCGTACACCGCCCCGGCAACGTCGAAGCCGGCGTCGCTGAACACCTCGGCGAAGCGCTCGCGGAAGGTGTTCTCACGGCGGAACCCCATACCGGATTTCCAGAACACCCGCCCATAGGGCGAGCCGCACTCGATGCTCCAGAGGTAGCGGCCGATCTCCATGCCGCGCCGCATCTGACCCATGTTCAGCGTGTTGAAGCGGACGGTCTCCGTCGTTCCCCGCGGCACCGGCCGCACCACCGGCCCCAGCGGCGGATCGGCCCCGGTGCAGGCGGCAAGCAGAAGAAGGGCGAGGACGGCGAAACGCATAAGGGCATATGCACGCGATGGATGTGTGAGACCCTATCGCATGCGCCTGCCGCGCGTCCAGCGGCACAGGCGTGCCAGCCCAAACACCGCCAGACCCGCAAGCAAGCCAAGCGCACCCAGCGCGGCAGCGGCCAGGGCGGCGCCGAATTCCGGCGGCATTTCACCGATGAGATAGCCCTCGTCGTCGAAGCGCTCGGGCGGGAAAGCGACGACACCAACCGTGCCGGCGATCCCTATCACCAGAAGAAGACCGCACGCACCCCAGTACAGCCGATACAGGCTACGACCGGTCAGGCTCATCGCCGGGCACTTCCGCAAGCAAGGTCCGAACGTCCGAATGGCCAGCCTTCGCCGGGTGCCTGGGCGTGTCAATCGCTTTTGCCGCGGTTGCACCCATCTTCTGGCATACGCCCTCTCTTCCTGCTAAAACCCAGGCATGGACAAAGCGCAGGCCAGCGGCGCGCGACGCGCCAGCATCGAACGCAACACCAACGAGACCCGCATCCGGGTCGCGGTGGATTTGGACGGCACCGGTGTGTACGACGTGAAGACCGGAATCGGCTTCCTCGACCACATGCTGGAGCAGCTCTCCCGCCACAGCCTCATGGACCTTTCGGTCCATGCCGAGGGCGACCTGCACATCGACTTCCACCACACCACCGAGGACAGCGGCATCGCCATCGGGCAGGCCGTCGCCAAGGCGCTGGGCGACCGCAAGGGCATCCTTCGCTACGGCCACGCCTATGTGCCGATGGACGAGACGCTGACCCGCGTGGCGCTGGACTTCTCGAACCGGCCCTATCTGGTGTGGAAGGTCGCCTTCTCGCGCGACAAGATCGGCGACATGGACACCGAGCTGTTCCGCGAGTGGTTCCAGGCGTTCGCCGGTTCGGCCGGGCTGACGCTGCACGTCGAGACGCTGTACGGCGAGAACAACCACCACATCATCGAGAGCTGCTTCAAGGCGCTCGCCCGCGCGCTGCGCTCCGCCGTCGAGATCGACCCGCGCAAGGCCGATGCCGTTCCCTCCACCAAGGGCACGCTCGGCGGATCGCTGTAAGGCCGACTTTTTCAGTTTCAGCAAGGACTTCCTCTCTTGTCCACCGTTGCCCTGATCGACTACGGCTCCGGCAACCTGCGCTCCGCCGCCAAGGCGGTCGAGCGTGCCGCCGCGGACGCCGGCCTGCCCACCGAGGTGCTGGTCACCGCCGACGCCGACGCGGTGCGCCGGGCCGACCGCATCATCCTGCCCGGCGTCGGCGCCTATGGCGACTGCAAGCGCGGCCTGTCGGAGGTGCCCGGCATGCTCGACGCGCTGGAGGAGGCCGTCATCAAGGGCGGCCGGCCGTTCCTCGGCATCTGCGTCGGCATGCAGCTGATGGCCGAGCGCGGCGTCGAGCACGGCGTGCACCAGGGCCTGGGATGGATCAAGGGCGAGGTGGTGGCGCTGGAGCCCAGCGACCCCATGCTCAAGATCCCGCACATGGGATGGAACGAGCTGGAGATCGTCCGGCCGCACCCGGTGCTGGCCGGGCTGCCTTCCGGCGCGCACGCCTACTTCGTGCACTCCTACCACTTCCGCTGCGCCGACCCGGCGAACGAGCTGGCCCGCGTCGCCTACGGCGGCCCGGTGACCGCGGTGATCGGCCGCGACAATCTGGTCGGCACGCAGTTCCACCCGGAGAAGAGCCAGGAAGCCGGCCTGACCCTGATCGCCAACTTCCTCCAGTGGCGGCCATGAGCGAAGCGCCCTCCCCTGGCCCCGCGTCCGTCAGCATCGAGCGCATCGACGAGAAGTTCCGCCCCGCCGACCTGCACGACCTGTGCGACGCCGCCGATGCCGCCATCCGCGACGGCGGCGGCTTCGGCTGGGTCGTGCCGCCGCCGCGCGACGTGATGGAGCGCTTCTGGCGCGGCGTGCTGATCGTGCCGGACCGCATCCTGTTCATCGCGCGGCTGGACGGCGTCATCGCCGGCTCGGCCCAGCTGATCCGCCCGCCGCGCAACAACGAGGCGCAGGCGCACGCCTGCCAGCTCACCACCGCCTTCGTGGCGCCGTGGGCGCGCGGGCACAAGCTGGCGCGCAACCTGACGCTGGCCGTGCAGCGCGAGGCGCGCAGCCTGGGCTTCCGCATCCTGAACCTGGATGTGCGGGCGACCCAGCAGGCGGCGCTGGCCATGTACGAAAGTCTGGGGTTCCGCCGCTGGGGGACTCACCCCTACTATGCGTATGTGGATGGCCAAGCGGTCGCCGGCCATTACTACTACAAAGACCTCTCCGAAACCGAACAGCAGCAGGACGAGACGCCGCGATGATCCTCTACCCCGCCATCGACCTCAAGGACGGTGCCTGCGTCCGCCTGGTGCGCGGCGAGATGAGCCACGCCACCGTGTTCAACACCGACCCCGCCGAACAGGCGCGCGCCTTCAAGGGGCAGGGCTTCGAGTGGCTGCACCTCGTCGACCTGAACGGCGCCTTCGCCGGCAAGCCGGTGAACGGTGAGGCCGTCGAGCGCATCCTCGGCGCCATCGGCGACATGCCGGCGCAGCTCGGCGGCGGCATCCGCGACCTGAAGACGGTCGAGATGTGGCTGAGCAAGGGCATCTCCCGCGTCATCCTCGGCACCGTGGCCCTGCGCGAGCCCGAACTGGTCAAGGAAGCCTGCCGCGAATTCCCCGGCAAGGTCGCCGTGGGCATCGACGCCCGCGAAGGCTACGTCGCCGTCGCCGGCTGGGCCGAGACCTCCAACGTCAAGGCGCTGGACCTCGCGCTGAAGTTCGAGGACAGCGGCGTTGCCGCCATCATCTACACCGACATCAACCGCGACGGCGCCATGGGCGGCGTCAACGTCGAGGCGACGGCCGACCTCGCCTTCCACCTGACGACGCCGGTGATCGCGTCGGGCGGCGTGTCCTCCATCGAGGACCTGATCGCGCTGAAGAAGGAAGAGGGCAGCGGGATCAGCGGCGTCATCTGCGGCCGCGCGCTGTACGACGGCCGCATCGACCCGCAGGCGGCGCTGGAGCTGCTGTCCACGCCGGCCGAGGAGGTCGAGTAAGTGCTGAAAATGCGCGTCATCCCCTGCCTGGACGTCAAGGACGGCCGGGTGGTCAAGGGGGTCAACTTCGTCGATCTGGTGGACGCCGGCGACCCCGTGGAGCAGGCGCGCGTCTACGACCGCGAGGGGGCCGACGAGCTGACCTTCCTCGACATCACCGCCAGCCACGAGAACCGCGACACCATCTTCGACGTGGTGCGCCGCACCGCCGAGCAGGTGTTCATGCCGCTGACCGTCGGCGGCGGCGTGCGCGTGGTGGAGGACATCCGCAAGCTGCTGCTGGCCGGCGCCGACAAGGTGTCGATCAACACCGCCGCCGTGTCGCGCCCCGAGTTCGTGCGCGAGGGCGCCGAGAAGTTCGGCAGCCAGTGCATCGTCGTCGCCATCGACGCCAAGCGCACCGGCGACAACACGTGGGAGGTCTTCACCCACGGCGGCCGCCGCGAAACCGGCCTGGACGCCATCGAGTGGGCCAAGCGCATGGCCGAATATGGTGCAGGCGAGATCCTGCTGACCTCCATGGATCGCGACGGCACCAAGAGCGGCTTCGACCTGGCGCTGACCCGCGCGGTGGCCGACGCGGTGCGCATTCCGGTGATCGCGTCCGGCGGCGTCGGCACGCTCGATCACTTGGTGGAGGGCATCCGCGAGGGCCATGCCACGGCGGTGCTGGCGGCGTCGATCTTCCACTTCGGCACTTACACCGTGGGCGAAGCCAAGGCGGCGCTGGCCAACGCCAGCATCCCCGTGCGCCCGGCCCGCGGCATGGTGGCTGCCCATGGCTGAGGACAAGATCACCGCCGAGGTGCTCGACCGCCTGTACCGCACGGTGGCGTCGCGCAAGGGCGCCGACCCGGAAACCTCCTACACCGCCAAGCTGTTCTCCCGCGGCACCCCGAAGATCGCCCAGAAGGTCGGCGAGGAGGCGGTCGAGACCGTCATCGAGGCGGTGCGCGGCGACAAGGCGAAGATCGCGGCGGAATCGGCGGACCTGCTCTACCATCTGCTGGTGCTGTGGGCCAACGAGGGGGTCGAGCCCGCCGAGGTCTACGCGCTGCTGGCGGCGCGCGAGGGCACCAGCGGCATCGCCGAGAAGAAATCCAGAAAAACCGGTTGAGGAGAGGACGGCATGGCCACGACGTACGACCCGAACAACGTGTTCGCCCGCATCCTGCGCGGCGAGATCCCGTGCAAGAAGGTCTACGAGAGCGACCACGCCCTGGCCTTCCATGACATCGATCCGAAGACGCCGACGCACATCCTGGTGATCCCCAAGGGTCCGTACGCGGACATGGACCACTTCACCGCCGCCGCCTCCGACGCCGAGATCGCCGGCCTGTTCAAGGCGGTGGGCGATGTGGCGCGCCAAGCCGGCGTGGTGGAGAGCGGCTACCGCATCCTGTCGAACTGCGGCGCCGACGCGCATCAGGAAGTCCCGCACCTGCACATCCACATCTTCGCCGGCCGCGACCTGGGCGGCATGATCGGCAAGGCGAAGTAAAAATACCCCTCTCCCGCCCCGGGAGAGGGAGGGGCCCGCTCGGCACGAGCGGGAGGGTGAGGGTACCCGCAAGGATCCTTGGATTTACCCTCACCCGGCCGCCTGCGGCGGCCACCCTCTCCCGGAACGGGAGGGGGAATTCACGCCATGGCGTCGATCCGCCGCACGGCGCGTTTGCCGTCGATGCGGCGGTAGACCGCCTGGACGACGCTGAACACCCCGAACGCCAGCAACCCCAGCGCCACCGCGCCCAGCAGCCATGGGCCGTAGGGCTGCGTTTGCAGCCAGCGGAAGGCTTTGATCATGCCGCCGGATTCCATGGCGTCGGCATCCCATGCCGCCAGCACGAAGAACATGCCGACCAGCACGAACACCATGCCGCGCGCCGCGAACCCGGCTTGGCCCAGCGGCTTGACCACCCGCGCCGTGTCGGCGTCGCAGGACAGCAGGGGCATGAAGTCGGCCTTGTAGGCCCGCACCATCTGGCTGACCCCGAACCCGGCGATGCCGATCCCCAGCGCAGCGACCAGCCACGGCCCCAGCGGCATGTCGAGCAGTCGGGCGGTCCAGTCGTGCGCCGTGGTTTCGCTGGTCTCCCGCCCGCCGCGGCCGGCCAGCAGTTTCAGGCAGTAGAACGCCAACGCCACATGGATACCGCCGGCGATCAGGTGCCCGGCGCGCACCGCCAGCCCTCTCGCCGCATGGCCGCGATTGTCCACGTCGGCGACGGCGCCGACGACCCGCCACAGCGCGTAGCCCGCCAGCCCGAGCGCCACCACGCCCAGCAGCACGGCGCCGTACGGTTTGTCGAACAGCTCGGCGAGCGCACCCTTGGTGTCGGTGGGGCGGTTGTGCCCCTGCGCCGCGGTGATGGCGAACCAGCCGATCACCAGATACACCACGCCACGCGCCGCGTAACCCAGCCGCGCCAGCCCTTCGATCTGATGGTCCACGCGAGGCGCCGCCATCGCCGCCCTCCCACTCTGCCGTGGGAGGGGAACGAGCGAGGTTTGTGCAAGGTTCCGATACCCAGTCCCTCCCCGCCTCCGGCGAAGGAGGGATTACTTCTTCTTCGGCTCCACGTTCTCGGCCCCAGCGCGCGTGCCGCCAAACCGATCCGCATCCTTGGCGTCGGGGGCGTCGGGCTTCTTGTGATTGCCGGTGTTCTGCTGGTCGTCGGTGTGCTTGACCGTCTCTTCAGTATGCGACTGCTTCATGGCATGCCTCCGGTGATGTTTCACGGGAAACAACCGTCTCAGCCCGCGGGCGTCACGCCCTTCGGGATCAGCAGCCAGTACTCCCCGGCGCTCTTCATCTTCCCCGCGCGCAGTTCCGCGTCCGGTCCATGTCCCCAGAACACGTCGCCGCGCACCGGGCCGCGGATCGCCCCGCCGGTGTCCTGCGCCACCAGCAGCCGGCGCAACCGCGCGCCCGCATCCAGCGGGTCCTCGGAGTCCAGCCAGACCGGCAGGCCGAGGGGAAGAAAACTCCGGTCCACCGCCAGACTGCGGCCGGGCGTCAGCGCCAGATTGTCGGCACCCAGCGGCCCCTCCCCCGTCAGTTCCTGGAAGAAGACGTAGGAGGGGTTCTTGTTCATCAGGTCGGCGGCCTGCTCCGGGTGGGTCTGGAGCCACGCGCGGATGGTCTGCAACGAGACCTCCTCGCGCTTCAGTTCGCCGCGCTCGATCAGCTCCTTGCCGATGGCGACGTACTTGCGGCCGTTCTGCCCGGCGTAGCCGACGCGCACCTGCCCGCCGTCCGGCAGCGTCACCCGTCCCGAGCCCTGGATGTGCAGGAAGAACGCCCCGACCGGATCGTCCACCCACAGCAACTCCAGCCCCTTGCCGCGCAACGCGCCGGCCTCGATGGCCGCGCGGTCCTCGAAGGGCTTGAGCCGTCCGTCGAGCACCCGGCCGGCGATGCGCTGGCCCTTCCAGGTGTCGGAGAACTCGCCCAGATCCACCATCACCAGATCGGCCGGCCGCTTGTAGAGCGGCGCCGGATAGGCCGCCGACGGTGTGCGCGAGCCCTTCAGCTCCACCTCGTAGTACCCGGTGAACAGCCCGCGCCGGACATCGTTGTTGGCGGCGGCGAAGGGGGTGAACCAGCGCTCGAAGAACGCGCGGGCTGCCGCATCGTCACCGGGCGGCAGCGCCCTCAGCGCCGCGCAGGGCTCCGCCCAGGCGCCCGCCGTACCGGCGATGCCCAGCGTGCGGTCCGGCGGCAATGTGCGGAGCTTGGCGCAGGACCGCGCAAACGCCGGCACCGCCTCGGCGACACGGTCGCCGGTCCAGCCCGGCAGGTCCGCGAAGGCCGCGGGGGTGAGCGTCAGCCGATCCGGCACCGCCTCCTGACGCGCGCAGGCCGCCAAGGCCAGCAACGCCAGCCCGGCGGCCCAGCGGAATCCGCTCATGCGGATCAATTCGGCGTGCGGGTCTCGACCAGCGACCAGTTCGGGTCGCGCGCGCGGATGTTGCGGCGGAACGTCCAGATGTCCACCCCCTCGATGGGCTGCTTGGGGTCGCCGTCGATGATCTCGCCCTGGGCGTTGCGCACCAGATTGATCTGGTCGGAAACGAATTTGACGGTGATCACCGCGTCGTTGCCGCTCAGCCGCGCTTCGATGACGTCGGCGTCGCGGATGCGGTCGATGCGGGTTTCCAGCGTCTCGCCGACCGACTGGCGGTGGCGGATCGCCTGGACGAAGCTGTCGTACACATCGTCGGACAGCAGCGGGCGCAACGCCGCGGTGTCACCCCGGGCGAACGCCTCGACGATCATCTGGAAAGCGCCGCGCGCACCCTGCAAGAAGTTCTTCTCGTCGAAATTCGGGTCGGCGGTGTGGATCTGCGCCAGGGCGGCGGCCAGCGACACCGGCTCGTCGGGGGCGAAGGAAGCCTCCGCCTGGGCGCGTGACGGCATGGGGACGACGTTGTCGGGACGGGCGTTCGGCGGCGTGAAGGGGTTGGGACGCGGGCGCTCCTCGCCGGTGCGGCGGCCGAGCACGCTGCGCAGGCGGTACACTAGAAACGCGGCAATCATCGCGAAGATGACGATCTCGATGAACACGAACCCTTCACCCATTGCGCCTGTCCTTCAGGGATTGGCCTGGACCGTCCGGCCGGCAAGCATTAAGTCTTGCTCATGGTAAAACGAGCGCCGGATGAGGTCGCCCGATCGGAGATTCGGGCGACGTATCCTGGACTAGATAGGCCCTTGGCCATGAAAGAGCAAGGACGGGCATGAATCCCCTCGTACTGCTTCTTCTTCTGCCGATCCTGGAGATCGCCGTGATGATCGAGGTCGGCGGCTGGATCGGCGCCGGGCCGACGCTGCTGCTGATCGTGCTGTCGGGCATCGTGGGGTCGCTGCTGCTGCGCCACCAGGGCCTCGCCACGCTGCGCCGGGCGCAGGAATCGCTCGACCGCGGCGAGCCGCCGGTCGGCGCCGTGTTCGAGGGGTTCTGCGTGGTGGTCGGCGCCATTCTGCTGATCATCCCCGGATTTTTGACGGACATCGTCGGCATCCTGCTGCTGGTGCCGTTCCTGCGCGACGCGTTGGGCCGCTGGCTGTTGGACAGGATGCGTGCCAGCGGGTCGATGCGCGTGTGGACGAACCGGACCGAGGCCGGACCATCCGGCACGGCCCGCACCACCGGTGAAGTCATCGACGTCGATTACCGTGAAGTGGAGCCCGACGCACCGCGTCTGGAGGAATCACGCTGGGGTTCGGACGACCGGCGGAAGCCCGACGGGCGCCCCTGACGGAGCGCGCAGCGCGACTGGGCCGTTGAGGCCTCTCACGCAAACCTTTGGTTTGCGCTGGCGGCAGGCGGATCCTTTGGATCCGCCGAGAGCCCCGCGGCCTCATGGCCGCGAAGGCAAGGGGCCGGATGGCCCCGCCCGCCGTTTGAGGGAGAGAAAAATAGCTCGGGTTGTCCGTGCACGCGATCCGTGCTAGCCAGCGATACAGGTGTCAACCGCCAGCGGCCGGTTTCCGGCCAGGAGTTCATTCATGTCGGATCAGTCCAACGGCCAGGATCAGGCCCCCGGCGCGCTGCCGGTTCACGTTCTTGCCCAGTACATCAAGGATCTCTCCTTCGAGAACCCGAACGCGCCGCAGACCCTGCTGCCCGGCCAGCCGCAGCCGCAGGTGAACATCGGCGTGGACGTTCAGGTCCGCCCGGCCTCCGACGACATCTACGAGGTGTCGCTCCAGCTCCGCGCCGAGGCCAAGCAGGGTGAGACGGTCGCCTTCCTGGTCGAGCTGTCCTACGGCGGCCTGTTCCAGCTGCCAGGTCTGGCGCAGGAGCACCTGCGTCCGGTGCTGATGATCGAAGGCCCGCGCCTGCTGTTCCCGTTCGCCCGCGCCATCGTCGCCGACGCGACGCGCGAGGGTGGCTATCCGCCGCTGATGCTGAACCCCATCGACTTCGCCGACCTCTACCGCCGCCAGATGGGCGCCGAGCAGGGTGGCGAGGCGACGGCCTGATCGAACCGGTACCGGTACGAATAAAAAACGCGAGGGTTTCGGCCCTCGCGTTTTTTATTGCGCCCTCAAAACGAAAACCTACTGGTTCATCGAATCGAAGAAGTCGTTGTTGCTCTTGGTGTATTTCAGCTTATCGACGAGGAAATCGACCGCGTCGGTGATGCCCATGGGCATGAGGATGCGGCGCAGGATCCACATCTTCGACATGGTGCCCTTGTCGACCAACAGCTCTTCCTTGCGGGTGCCGGACTTCGACACGTCGATGGCCGGGAAGGTGCGCTTGTCGGAGAGCTTGCGGTCCAGCACGATTTCCGAGTTGCCGGTGCCCTTGAACTCTTCGAAGATCACCTCGTCCATGCGGCTGCCGGTGTCGATCAGCGCCGTCGCGATGATGGTCAGCGAGCCGCCTTCCTCGATGTTGCGGGCCGCGCCGAAGAAGCGCTTCGGCCGTTGCAGCGCGTTGGCGTCCACACCGCCGGTCAGCACCTTGCCGGAGCTGGGCACCACCGTGTTGTAGGCGCGCGCCAGACGGGTGATGGAGTCCAGCAGGATCACCACGTCGCGCTTGTGCTCGACCAGCCGCTTGGCCTTCTCGATGACCATCTCCGCCACCTGCACGTGGCGGGTCGCCGGCTCGTCGAAGGTGGAGCTGATGACCTCGCCGCGCACGCTGCGCGCCATGTCCGTCACCTCTTCCGGCCGCTCGTCGATGAGCAGCACGATCAGGTAGGCTTCGGGGTGGTTGGTGGCGATGGAATGGGCGATGTTCTGCAGCATCACCGTCTTGCCGGTGCGCGGCGGCGCCACGATCAGCCCGCGCTGGCCCTTGCCGAGCGGCGCCACCAGATCGATGATCCGGCCGGTGTAGTTCTTCTTGGTCGGGTCCTCGACCTCCATGCGCAGGCGCTCATCCGGGTAGAGCGGCGTCAGGTTGTCGAAGTTGATGCGGTGACGGACCTTCTCCGGCGCGTCGAAGTTGATCGTGTTGACCTTGAGCAGCGCGAAGTAACGTTCACCGTCCTTGGGCGAGCGGATCTGCCCTTCCACCGTGTCGCCGGTGCGCAGGCCGAAGCGCCGCACCTGGCTGGGGCTGACGTAGATATCGTCGGGACCCGGCAGATAGTTGGCCTCCGGCGAGCGCAGGAAGCCGAAGCCGTCCTGCAGCACCTCCAGCACGCCGTCGCCGTAGATCGCGATGTCGTTCTCCGCCAATTGCTTGAGGATGGCGAACATCATGTCCTGCTTGCGCAGGGTCGACGCGTTCTCGATCTGGAGCTCCTCCGCGAACGCCAGCAACTCGGCGGGGCTCTTGCACTTCAACTCTTGGAGATTCATCGGAGGCCTATGGGCAGGTCGGGCGTGGGGAGAGTGCGGCTGAGAGTCCCGCGCCGACGGCGAGGCGTCGGCTGGGCGACACGGCGGGGGCGGAGGGGAGTTCCGCTCGCCGCGCCCGGCAATAAGGCGGGGGCCGGGGCGTCAGTCTGGTACGGATCAGGTACGGAGATGCTTCCCGCGGAGCTGAGCCCCGCGGTCCACACATGGGTAACGGATTTGATTCCGCAAGTCAAACGAAAGCGAGGCGGTGCTGCGGCTGAAGGCAGGAGAATTGTCGCACCGTCTGGCACCGGCCGCCCTGTGGCACGAAGTGATTGGGAGAGGTTTCCATGCCCCTGCCCGCTTCGACCATCGATAGAACCCCGACCGACACCCCCTGGCACGCCCGCAGCGCCGAGGACGCCGCCGCCCTGCTCGCCAGCCCACCGGACGGCCTGAGCGACGACGAGGCCGCGGCGCGGCGCGCCCGCTACGGCCCCAACCGCCTGACGCCGCCGAAAAGCCGGCCGGCCTGGCTGCGCTTCCTCAAGCAGTTCGACGATATCCTGATCTACGTGCTGCTGGCGTCGTGTGCGATGGCGGTGCTGCTCGGGCATTGGACGGACGCCGGGGTGATCGCCGGTGTGGTGGTGATCAACGCCCTGATCGGCTTCGTGCAGGAGGGCAAGGCGGAGCAGGCGCTGGCCGCCATCCGCGGCATGTTGTCGCCGCAGGCTGTCGTGCTGCGCGGCGGCGAGGCCGTCACCCTGCCCGCCGAGGACCTCGTGCCCGGCGACCGCGTGCTGCTGGCCCCGGGCGACCGCGTGCCCGCCGACCTGCGCCTGGAGCGCGCCAAGGGGCTGCGCGTGCAGGAAGCGGCGCTGACCGGCGAGTCCGTACCCTCCACCAAGCACCCTGCCCCGGTCGCCGCCGACGCGGCGCTGGGCGACCGCGCCGGTATGGCCTACGCCGGCACGCTGGTGGCGCAGGGCCAGGGCCAGGGCGTCGTAGTGGCGACCGGCGACGCCACGGAGATCGGCCGCATCGGCCATCTGCTCGCCTCGATGGAGACGCTGACCACGCCCTTGCTGGCGCAGATGGCGGTGTTCGGGCGCTGGCTGACCGTGCTGATCCTGGTGCTGGCCGCCGCCACCTTCGCCTGGGGCATCCTGGTGCAGGGCGAGCCGTGGCAGGACATGGTGCTGGCCGCCGTCAGCCTCGCCGTCGCCGCCATCCCCGAGGGACTGCCGGCGGTGATGACCATTACGCTGGCGGTCGGCGTCACCCGCATGGCCCGGCGCAACGCCATCATCCGTCATCTGCCGGCGGTGGAAACCCTGGGCTCGGTGGGCGTCATCTGTTCCGACAAGACCGGCACGCTGACCCGCAACGAGTTGACCGTGCAGACGGTGGTCACCGCCGACGCGACCTATGGGGTGGACGGCAGCGGCTACCGGCCGGAGGGCGGAGTTTGCCGTGACGGCACCGCCATCGACCCGGCGCAGGAGCCGGTGCTGGCGGAACTGGCCCGCGCGGCGCTGCTGTGCAACGACGCGGCGCTGCACCGCGACCCCGAAGGGGACTGGCGCCTGACCGGCGACCCCACGGACGGGGCGCTGCTGACGCTGGCGATGAAGGCGGGCCTGGACCCAGCGGCCGAACTCGGCCGCTGCCCGCGCACCGACGCCGTGCCCTTCGAGTCCGAGCAGCAGTTCATGGCGACGCTGCACCACGACCACCACGGCCACGCCATGATCCTGCTGAAGGGCGCGCCGGAGCGGGTGATCGCCCGTTGCGACAGCGAGCGCCGCGCCGATGGCCCTGCCCCCATCGACCGTGAGCGTTGGATCGTCCGCGCCGCCGAACTGGGGGGCGGGGGCCAGCGGGTGCTTGCTCTTGCGGTCCGGTGCTCGCCGCTCAGCCTGGGTGAGTTGAACCTGGAGGATCTGGAGGAAGGGCTGACGCTGCTCGGCCTGTGCGGGCTGATCGACCCGCCGCGGGAGGAAGCGTTGCACGCCGTGAAGGCCTGCCAAGCCGCCGGCATCACGGTGAAGATGATCACCGGCGACCACGCGGCCACCGCGGAGGCCATTGGCCGGACGTTCGGGCTGCAAGGCGGCGTGGTCACCGGCCCCGAGCTGGACCGTATGGACGAGACCGCCTTCGCGGCGGCGGCGGAGGCCAGCGGCGTCTTCGCCCGCACCACGCCCGAGCACAAGCTGCGCCTCGTCAAAGCCTTGCAGGCCGCCGGGCGTTCCGTGGCGATGACCGGCGACGGCGTCAACGACGCGCCGGCCCTCAAGCGCGCCGACGTCGGTGTCGCCATGGGCCGCAACGGCACCGAGGCCGCCAAGGAAGCGGCGAGCATGGTGCTGGCCGACGACAACTTCGCCTCCATCGTCCACGCGATCGAGGAGGGGCGCACGGTCTACGACAATCTGCGCAAGACGATCCTGTTCCTGCTGCCGACCAACGGCGCGCAGGCGCTGGTGATCCTGGCGGCGGTGCTCAGCGGCTCGACTCTGCCGATCACCGCGGTGCAGATCCTGTGGGTCAACATGGTGACGGCGGTGACGCTGGGTCTGGCACTGGCCTTCGAGCCGCCCGAGCCCGGCGTCATGGCGCGCCCGCCCCGCCCGCCCGCCGAACCGATCCTGGCGCGCTTCCTGGTGATGCGCATGCTGCTGGTGATGGCGCTGCTGGTGGCGGCGAGCTTCGGCTTCTTCCACGCCCACCTGATCCACGGCGACCGCGTGGAGGTGGCGCGCACCGTGGCGGTCAACGCGCTGGTGGTCGGCGAGATCTTCTTCCTGCTGAACGCCCGCGCCATCCTGGCGCCGGTGCTGAGCCTGCGCGCCCTGTTCGGCAGCCGCCCGGTGTGGGTGTCCATCGCGTTGATGGCGCTGCTGCAACTGGCGTTCACCTACGCCCCGCCGATGCAGGCGCTGTTCGGCACCGCGGCGGTGGGCTGGCCGGAATGGGCGGCGATGGCCGGCGCGGGTGTGGGGATTTTCCTGGTCGTCGAGGCGGAGAAGGCCTGGACAAGGCGGCGTGTCTTCCCTCTCCCGTCCCGGGAGAGGGAGGGGCCCGCTCGCAGAGCGGGAGGGTGAGGGCAAATCCAAGGATCCTTGCTCTATCCTCGCCCGGCCGCTACGCGGCCACCCTCTCCCGGGGCGGGAGAGGGTATTAAAACGGCTTCACGATCACGAAGATGACGATGCCGATCATCAGCAGCGTCGGCACCTCGTTCCAGATTCGGAAGAACTTCTGTGGCCGGGTGTTGCGGTCCGCCTCGAAATCCTTGCGCCAACGCGCCATCAGCATGTGCGACACCGTCAGCCCAACGACGAAAAGCAGCTTGGCGTGCAGCCAGCCGCCTTGCCGGAACAGCGACGGATCGATGGCGATCATGCTGATCCCGAACACCCAGGCCGCGATCATCGCCGGATTCATGATGGCGCGCAGCAGGCGCCGCTCCATGACTTTGAAGGTCTCCGACGCCTCCGACCCCGGCGTCGCGGCGGTGTGGTAGACGTAGAGCCGCGGCAGGTACAGCAGACCCGCCATCCAGGCGATGATGCTGATGACGTGCAGCGCCTTGACCCAAAGATACGTCACCGGCCCCCTCCCCCTTTGTCTCGCGAAGCTCTGGCTTAACTAGCGCGTTGCGGGCAGCCGGGAAAGCCCGATGGACACAGCCGCCCTTCGGTCTGCGAGCACATGAAGCGGTCGCAGCCCATGGTCTGCCGCACCAGCCGCACCAGCCCGCCGATGAACGCCGGCGAGGTGCCCACCGTCGGCACGCGGGCGAAGTGCGGCACGCCCTCGCGCTCGGCCATGTGGCGGTATTCGATCTCGATCTCGACCAGCGTCTCGGAATGCTCCGACACGAAGGCGATCGGCACGACGAGGATCGGCACCTTGTCCTGGCCGGCCCGGCGGATCTCGGCGTCGGTGGACGGGCCGATCCATTCCAGCGGGCCGACGCGGCTCTGGTAGCAGTTCAGCCAGTCGAGATTCGGGATGTCCAGCGCGTCGGCGACGGCCGCCGCGGTGCGCTCGCACTGCCACTGGTACGGGTCGCCACCGGCGATCACCCGCTTGGGCAGCCCGTGCGCCGAGAACAGCACGCGCGGCGTCCCGTGCTTGGCCGCCTCGTCGTAAGCGGCGCGGACGTTGTCGGCGATGCCGGCGATGAAGCCGGGCTCGGTCGGGTAGCAGCACACCACCCGCGTCTCGGCCTTCAGCCCCACCGTCTCCGCCGCCTCGCGCCAGACGCGCAGGCTGGACGCGGTCGTCGTCGTCGACCATTGCGGGTAGAGGGGCAGCAGGATCACCAGATCCGGCGCGAACTCCTTCACCGCCGCGGCGGTCTCGGTGCTCATCGGGTGCCAGTAGCGCATGGCGACGAAGCTGCGCACCTCACCGTCGCCGGCAAGCGCCTCCTGCAACGCCGCCGCCTGCGCCTGGGTGTTCTCCAGCAGCGGCGACTTGCCGCCGATCAGCCCGTAGATCTCCCGCGCCGGCTTCTCACGCCGCCGGGCGATGAAATTCGCCAGCAGGAAGCGGAACGGCGTCGGCAACCCGATGATCGCCGGGTCGTAGAACAGGTTGAACAGGAACGGCCGGATGGCGTCGGGCGCGTCCGGACCGCCGAGGTTGAACAGAACCACGGCGGTCCGTTTTGGGGCGGAGCGTTCGGGTGTGGGCATCCTACCCCCGCCCCGGCCACGCCTTGATCTGCCTGGACAGCTGGGCCACGTGCTCCGGCGGGGTCTGCTGGGTGATGCCGTGGCCGAGGTTGAAGACGAACGGCCGGCCGGCCAGCGCCTCGAGGATCTCGTCCACCGCCTTGCGTTGGGCGTCGCCGCCCGCCACCAGCATGATCGGGTCGAGGTTACCCTGCACCGGCAGCCGCGGCTGCAACGTCCGCGCCGCCCACACCGGCGGCACCGTGGTGTCGAGCCCGACGGCGTCGACGCCGCTCTCGCCGACGTAATCCTCGTACAGCAGCCCGGCGCCGCGCGGGAAGCCGATCACCGGCGTGTTCGGGTGCTTGGCCTTGATGAGCGCGACAATGCGCCGCGTCGGCTCGATGACGTAGCGGCGGAAGGCGCCCACCGGCAGCACGCCGGCCCAACTGTCGAACAGCTGCACCACCTCGGCTCCCGCATCGATCTGCGCGATCAGGTAATCGGCGGTCACCTCGACCAGCAGGTCGATCAGCGCGCCGAACCCGACCGGGTCGCTGTAGGCCCAGGTCTTGATGTGGGCGAATTCCTTGCTGCCGCCGCCCTCCACCATGTAGGTGGCGACCGTCCACGGCGAACCCGCAAAGCCGATCAGCGTCACCTCCGGCGGCAGCGCCTTCGACAGGCGGCGGACCGTCTCGTAGACCGGCGCCAGCCGCTCGTGGAATTTCTCGCGCGACAGCCGCTTCATCGCCTCGGCGCTGCGGACGGGACCGAGCTTCGGCCCCTCGCCTTCCAGATAGTCCAGTGGCTGGCCCAGCGCGTGCGGCACCACCAGGATGTCCGAGAACAGGATCGCCGCGTCCATGCCATAGCGGCGGATCGGCTGGAGCGTCACCTCGGTGGCGAATTCCGGGTTGTAGCACAGGTCGAGGAACGACCCCGCCTTGGCGCGCAGCTCCCGGTACTCCGGCAGATAACGGCCGGCTTGGCGCATCAGCCAGAACGGCGGTGATTGGCAGGCCTCGCCCTTGAGCGTGGCAAGCATGGGCTTACGAACGTCCGGCACCGATAGCTATCCCTTCGCAAAGCGGGTCGTCACTCATCACCTCTATCTAACTATGATTCTTATTGAAAGAGAAGGTAGAGGGTGTGGATGCCTGTGGATAACGGTGATCCCGGCTGACCCCGGATTCATCCACAGGCCCGGCGGAGCGAAAAACACCCTGGGGGCCATGGTGTGGAGGACTAAGGTACGACTCCGCGCGACCGCCGGGAAACGCTGGCACTGGAACACTGGGAGTCCTGGGGATAAAGTGTCGCTCCGGGACCGGCTGTTCCCATCTTCCGAACCGGTCGGCCGAGTTGTCCCGGTGGGTGCCGAACAGGGGGCGGGGAGTCCGCGGACGGGGATGGAATGGACCGTGGACCGATGTCCACAGGTTTGCGCCCAGTTCTCCACAGAATGTTGGGGATGATGAAAGAATTTCACCTACACCTGGTTTCCGACGCGACCGGTGAGACGATCAACAGCGTCGCGCGCGCCTGCGTGATCCAGTTCGACCAGGTGCGGCCCATCGAGCACTTCTGGAACCTCGTGCGCACCGAGCGCCAGCTCGAACTGGTGCTGGAGGCGGTCCGCGCCAACCCCGGCCTCGTCATGTTCACGCTGGTGGACGAGGGGCTGCGCCGCAAGTTGCAGGATTTCTGCCGCGAGTTGCAGGTGCCCTGCATCCCCGTGCTCGATCCCCTGATCAACGCGCTGGCCGCCTACCTCGGCCTGGAGTCGCAGCGCCAGCCCGGACGCCAGCACGCGCTGGACGCCGAGTATTTCGGCCGCATGGACGCCATGGAATTCGCCCTGTCGCACGACGACGGCCAGTCCGGCTGGGATCTGCACGAGGCGGACGTGGTGCTGATGGGCGTCTCGCGCACGTCGAAGACGCCGACCTGCATCTATCTGGCGAACCGCGGCGTCAAGGCGGCCAACATCCCCATCGTGCCCGGCTGCCCCCTGCCGCCGGAGCTGGCGAAACTGACCCGTCCGCTGATGGTCGGTCTGACCAAGGACCCCGACCGCCTGATCCAGATCCGCCGCAACCGGCTGAAGCTGCTGAACCAGGGCGAGACCTCGACCTACGTCGATCCCGAGATCGTCCGGCAAGAGGTCACCGAGGCGCGCCGCATGTTCAGCCGCAACGGCTGGCCGGTGATTGACGTGTCGCGCCGCTCCATCGAGGAGACCGCGGCCGAGATCATGATGCTGCTGGCCCGGCGCCAAGCGGGCGGCGGCTCGTGAGCGCGCTGATCCTCGCCTCGGCCTCGCGCGCCCGCGCGGCGATGCTGGAGCGCGCCGGGGTGTCGGTGACCTGTGACCCGGCGGGTATCGACGAGGAGGCGATCAAGCACGAATGCCGCGCGGCCGGCGCCAGCGTCGAGGCGACCGCCGATATTCTGGCCGAGCGCAAGGCGCACGCCGTCTCGCTGCGCCACCCCGGCGCGCTGGTGCTTGGCGCCGACCAGATGCTGGAGTGCGACGGGGCGTGGTTCGACAAGCCCGAGGACCGGGCGCGCGCCGCGGCTCACCTCGCCATCCTGCGGGGCCGCACCCACCGGCTGGTCAGCGCCGCCGTGGTGGTGCGCGACGGCACCCGGCTGTGGGAGACGGTGGACGCCGCCGCCCTGACCATGCGGCCGCTCAGTGACGCCTTCCTGGAAACCTATCTCGACCGGGCCGGCGACGACGTGCTGCGCTCGGTCGGCGTCTACCATCTGGAAGGTTTGGGCGCGCAGCTGTTCGAACGGGTCGAGGGCGACTTTTTCACCATCCTCGGGCTGCCGTTGCTGCCCGTCCTCGGCTTCCTGCGCGACCACGGGGTTCTTACGGCATGATCATCAGCGGCAAGGCCAAGCTGGCCGGCGTCATGGGCTGGCCGGTCGGGCATTCGCGCTCGCCGCGCCTGCACGGCTTCTGGCTGGAGCAGTACGGGGTGGACGGCGCCTACGTACCGCTGGCGGTGCCGCCCGAGCGCGCGGCCGAGGCGATCCGTGCCCTGCCCGCTCTGGGCTTCCGCGGCTGCAACGTCACCGTCCCGCACAAGGAGGTCGCCGCCGCGACGGTGGACCGGCTGGACGACAGCGCCCGCCGCGCCGGTGCGGTGAACACCATCGTCGTGCTGGACGACGGCACGCTGGAAGGCCGCAACACCGACGGCTTCGGTTTCCTGGAGAACCTCAAGGCCGGCGCGCCGGGCTGGACCGCGAGCGCCGGGCCAGCGGTGGTGCTCGGGGCCGGCGGCGCGGCGCGCGCCATCGTCGCCGCGTTGATCGACGACGGCGCGCCGGAGGTCCGGCTGGTCAACCGCACCCGCGAGCGGGCCGAGCGGCTGGCGTCCGACCTCGGTACCGGCGTGCGTGTCGCCGATTGGGTTTCACGTGAAACACTGTTGGCCGACGCCGCCCTGGTGGTGAACACCACGACGCAGGGCATGCACGGCCAGCCTCCGCTGGACCTCGACCTCACGCACCTTGCCGCCGACGCCGTGGTGACCGACATCGTCTACACGCCGCTGATGACTCCCTTGTTGGAGGCCGCGCAGGCGCGCGGCAACCGGGTGGTGGACGGCATCGGCATGCTGCTGCACCAGGCGCGCCCCGGCTTCGCCGCATGGTTCGGCGTCGAGCCGGAGGTGACCGAGGAACTGCGGCGGTTCGTGTTGGGCATCTGACATGGTGATCCTCGGCCTCACCGGCTCCATCGGCATGGGCAAGAGCACCGCGGCGCGGATGCTGAAGCGCATGGGCGTCCCCGTCTGCGACTCCGACGCCGTCGTCCACCGGCTGCTTGCCAAGGGCGGCGCTGCGGTCACGGCTATCGACGCGGCTTTCCCCGGCGTGGTGGTGAACGGAGCGGTGGACCGCCGGGCGCTGGGCGCCGCCGTGTTCGGCAACCCGGCCGCCCTCAAGATTCTGGAGGCCATCCTGCACCCGCGCGTTCAGGCCGCGCAACGCGCCTTCCTGCACCAAGCCGCCCGACGCGGCGTGCGGGTGGCCTGCCTGGACATTCCCCTGCTGTTCGAGACCGGCGGCCAGCGCCGGGTGGACCATACCATCGTCGTGACCGCCCCCTTCGCCGTGCAGAAAGCCCGCGTGCTGGCGCGGCCGGGCATGACGCCGGAGAAGTTCGCGGGTATCCTGCTGCGCCAGATGCCCGACGCGGAGAAGCGCCGGCGTGCCGATTTCGTCGTCAACACCGGCGACGGCCGTCGAGCAACGCGAAGGGCTCTGCGAGAAATAATTACCAAAGCGAAACGGATTCCGGCGCGGCACTGGCCGCCGCGCGGGTTCTATCCCGGAGACAGCATTCATGGCTGAGACCGTGCGCGAGATCGTCCTCGACACCGAGACCACCGGCTTCAAGCCCGACGAGGGCCACCGGCTGGTGGAAATCGGCTGTGTCGAGCTGATCAACCACGTGGCGACGGGCGGCAAGTTCCACGTCTACATCAACCCCATGCGCCCGGTGCCGCCGGAGGCCAGCGCGGTGCACGGCCTGACCGACGAGTTCCTCGCCGACAAGCCGCTGTTCACCGAGGTCGTGGCTGAGTTCCTGGAGTTCATCGGCGATTCGCCGCTGGTCATCCACAACGCCGCGTTCGACATGGCCTTCCTGAACGCCGAGTTGAAGTGGGCCGGATTCCCGGCGCTGAAGAACACGGCGCTCGACACGCTGATGATGGTGCGCCAGCGCTTCCCCGGCTCACCGGCGACCCTCGACGCGCTTTGCAAACGCTTCGGCATCGACAACTCCAGCCGCACTTTCCACGGCGCGCTGCTCGACGCCCAGTTGCTGGGCGAGGTCTATCTGGAGCTGATGGGCGGCCGGCAGGCCGGCCTTGCGCTGGCCGGCGGCCCGACAGGCAAGAGCGGCGGAACGCACATCGCCATCGAGCGGCCCTATCGCGAGGCCCGTGTGCACCTGCCCAGCGAGGCGGAACTGGCCGCGCATGCAGAGATGGTCGGGAAGATCAAGAACGCGGTGTGGGCGGAGGAGTAGGATACAAAAGCCCTCCCCCAGCGGGGCTGGGGGAGGGCTTCAGGGCTTCAGGGAATCAACACCGTAGACCCCGTCGTCTGCCGCGACTCCAGCGCCCGGTGCGCCTGCTCCGCGTCCCGCAGCGGATAACTCTGCCGCACCTCGATCGTCACCCCGCCCGCGTGCACCACCTCGAACAGGTCCGCCGCGCTCGACATCAGATCGTCGCGCTTGGCGACGTACGTGAACAGCGTCGGGCGCGTCACGTACAGCGACCCCTTGGTCGCCAGGACGCCCAGGTCCAGCGGCGGCACCGGCCCCGACGCCGCGCCGAACAGCACCATGAAGCCGCGTGGCCGCAGGCAATCCAGGCTCTGCATGAACGTTGTCTTGCCGACGCCGTCATAGACCACCGGAACCCCCTGCCCGCCGGTGATCTCCTTGACCCGCGCCACGAAATCCTCGCGGGTGTAGATGATCGGATGGTCGCAGCCGTGCGCCCTGGCAAGGTCCGCCTTCTCGTCGCTGCTGACCGTGCCGATCACCGTGGCGCCCAGATGCTTGGCCCACTGGCAGAGGATCAGCCCGACCGCCCCGGCCGCCGCGTGCACCAGGATGGTCTCGCCCGGCTGCACCCGGTAGGTGGAGCGCAGCAGATACTGCGCCGTCATGCCTTGCAGCATCATGCCGGCGGCCTGCTCCTCGGTGATCCAGCTCGGCAGCGGCACCAGCCGCTCGGCCGGCATGACGCGGGCCTGGGTGTAGGCGCCGACGCCCGGCGCGTAGGCGACGCGGTCGCCGGCCTTCAGCTCGGTGACGTTCGGCCCGACCGCCTCGACCACGCCGGCCGCCGCCGCGCCGATGATGGCCGGGAGCTGCGGCAGCTTGTAGGCGCCGGTCCGGTGGTAGGTGTCGATGTAGTTCAGGCCGACCGCCGTCTGCTTCAGCCGGACCTCGCCGGGGCCGGGGTCGCCGACCTGGACCTCCTCCCAGCGCATGACCTCGGGGCCGCCGTACTCGTGGATGCGGATCGCGTGAACCATGTGACTCCCTTCCCTCGATGTCCGTTTCTTACGAAAGCACCAGCGCCATGCGCCGCTCGTGGCCGAGCAGCCACGCCTTCGTCTCGACCCCGCCCAGGCCCGAATAGCCGCCGGACGTCCCGCCGCCGCCGACCACCCGGTGGCACGGGATGAGGATCGGCAGCGGGTTGCGCCCACAGGCCCCGCCGACCGCCCGCGCCGCCGAGCCCAGCTGTTGCGCCATGGCGCCATAGGTCAGCGTCTCGCCATAGGGGATGCGCGTCATCAGCTCCCACACCCGCTGCTGGAACGCCGTCCCGGCCGGCCGCATGGGCAAATCGAACACGCTCCGCCGTCCGGCGAAATAGTCGCCGAGCTGCCGGGCCGCCTCGTCCAGCACCGCGTCCGCCCCCTCGGTTGGCCCGTCGCGCCAGTCCAGCGCGGTCAGCGCCCCGCCGGTGCTGCTGAGGGTCAGAGGGCCGAGCGGGCTTGGAATGGTCAGGCTGGGCATGGCGGTCACCGGTCGAGGAGCTGAGCGAGAGCGTGCGGATCGGTGACCGGCGGCGAGCAGGTCATACCGGCGCAGACGTAGGCGGTGGCGGCGTCGCCGATGGCGCCCTTGCCGTGCGCCGGATGGCTGGGCGGCAGGTCCGCGCCCGGCGGCACGAACGTCAGCACCCGGTTCGGCAGCGAGCGGTCGAGCACCACCCGGCGCATGGCGTGCGTCTCGGCCGCGTCGCCGACCAGCACCACCTGCACCGGATCGTGCACCAGCTCGACCATGTTCAGCAAGGTCGCCAGCGGGAAGAAGTTGCGCGACAGCTCACCGGAGAAGGCGGTGACGATGGCCTCGGCGCGCTGCCGGTAGGCATCCTCCCCGGTCAGCAGGTGCAGGCGCGCCAGCACGCCGGCCATGGTGCCGTTGCCGCTCGGCGTGGCGGCGTCGTAGGCGCTCTTGGTGCGGAGGATCAGGTCGCTGGCGTCGTCGGCGGTGAAGAAATAGCCCCCCGCCCCCCGGTCCCAATAATGCTTGTCGACCACCGCGACCCACGCCCGCGCCTGCTCCATCGCCGCCGTGTCGCCGGTCGCCTCGTGCAGCGCCAGCGCGGCGCGCGCCATGTTGGCATAGTCGTCCAGCGTGGCGGCGTGCTTGAGCTGCCCGGCCCGGAAGCTGTGCCCCAACCGCCCGTCTTTGGTCATGCGGTCGCGCACGAAGGTGAAGGCACGATGGGCGGCGGCGATCCACGCCGGCTCCTCGAACACCATGCCGGCGTTGGCCAGCGCCGCGATCATCAGCCCGTTCCAGTCCGCCAGGACCTTGTCGTCCCAGCCCGGCCGGACCCGCGCCTTGCGCGCCTCGAACAGCACGCGCCTCAGTTCGGCCAGTTTGATCTCCGTCTCCAGGTCGGCCATCTCCAGCGGGTGCAGCCGGTTGAGGATCGTCGCTCCCTCGAAGTTGCCCTGCGCCGTCACCCCGTACCAGCGCTTGAACAGCGCCGAATCCGTTCCCAGCAGATCGTCGATCTCCGCCGCGTGCCAGACGTAGAACTTGCCTTCCTCGCCCTCGCTGTCGGCGTCCAGCGTGGCCGCGAAGCCGCCGCCCTCGGCGACCATCTCGCGCAGCACCCAGGCGGCGGTCTCGCGCACACGGGCGGCGAACAGCGGCTCACGCGTTTCCTGCCAGACCAGGGTCAGCAGGTCGATGAGCTGCGCGTTGTCGTACAGCATCTTCTCGAAGTGCGGCACCAGCCACGCCTCGTCCACCGAGTAGCGGGCGAAGCCGCCGCCGAGATGGTCGTAGATGCCGCCCTGGCTCATGTGGGTCAGCGTGGTCATCACCGCCTCGCGGCAGGGCGTGTTGCCGCTGCGCTTCCAGGCCCGCCACAGCAGCTCGAAGATGGAAACCTGCGGGAACTTCGGCGCGTGGCCGATGCCGCCGTGCGCGGGGTCCATCTCTCGGACCAGGCGCTCGGCCACCTGATCGAGCATCGCCGGCTCGACGCCCTGCCCCGGCCGGTTCTGGCCGAGCTGGGCCAGCGCGATCTTCAGCGACGTGACGTTGCCGCGGATCTTCTCCGGCTCGCGCCGATACACCGCGTCCACCCCGCGCAGCGCCTCCTCGAACCCCGGCCGGCCATAGCGCGCGGTCGGCGGGAAGTAGGTGCCGCCCCAGAACGGCTCGCCGTCCGGCGTCAGGAACATGGTCAGCGGCCAGCCGCCCTGTTGCCCCAGCAGCGCCAGCGCGTTCTGGTAGATGTGGTCGACGTCCGGCCGCTCCTCGCGATCCACCTTGATGCAGACGAACAGCTCGTTCATCACCGCGGCGATGGCGGGGTTTTCAAAACTCTCGTGCGCCATCACATGGCACCAGTGGCAGGCGGCGTAGCCGACCGACAGCAGGATCGGCTTTCCCTCCGCCCTGGCGCGGGCGAAGGCGTCCGGCCCCCAAGCCATCCAGTGGACGGGATTGTCCTTGTGCTGGAGCAGGTACGGGCTGGTTTCCCGGTCGAGAAGGTTGGCGGACATCGGCGGCTTTCCGGCAGTGCGTCTGCCACTAAGGATGGCGCGGGCGTGGCGTTGCGCCAGGGCTTCCTATCTGTATAGTGAACTGTGGGCCAACCAGAGGACAGGCTCGATGAAAATCACCATAGATGTGGACTGCACGCCGGAGGAGGCCCGAACCTTCCTCGGCCTGCCGGACGTCAAGCCCATGCAGGAAGTTCTGATGCGCGAGGTGCAGGACCGCACCATCGCCGGCCTGCACGCCATGGACCCGGAAACCGCGCTGAAGACGTGGCTGCCGGCCGGCATCCAGGGCTTTGAACAGATCCAGAAGATGTTTTGGACCCAGATGGCCTCGGCCATGGGTGCCGGTGGAGGGGACGGAAAGAAGTGAGCGATCCTAAGCCGTACTTTGAAGCGCATGTTTTCGCCTGCACCAACCGCCGCCCCGACGGGCACAAGCGCGGCAGCTGCGCCGAGAAGGGTTCCGAGAAGCTGCGCGAGTACATGAAAGCCCGCTCCAAGGAGCTGGGCCTTGAGCCGCGCATCCGCATCAATTCAGCCGGCTGCCTCGACCGCTGCGAGTTCGGGCCGACCATGGTCATCTACCCCGAGGGGGTCTGGTACACCTACCACTCCCCGGCCGACGTGGACGAGATCCTGCAAACCCATATCGTCGAGGGCGGCCGGGTCGAGCGCCTGATGCTCCAGCCCGACCAGAGGGAGCTGCGCCCCGAGCAGCGCGCGTAACGTGACCGAAACGATTTTTGCCCTCGCCACCGCCCCCGGCCGCGCCGGTGTGGCGGTGGTTCGCGTTTCGGGTCCGGAAACAGCCAGTGTGCTCAAGGCGTTCACCGGAAACGATACGTTCCGTCCGCGCGTTGCCAGCCTGCGCACGCTGCGCGACCCCCGCACCGCGGAGGCGCTGGACGATGCCCTGGTGCTGTGGTTCCCCGGCCCCCGTAGCTTTACCGGCGAGGACGTGGCCGAGCTTCATCTGCATGGTGGCCGAGCCGTGGTCGCCGGGGTGGTGGAGGCGCTGGGCGCCCTGCCCGGCCTACGCGTCGCCGAGCCCGGCGAGTTCACCCGCCGCGCCTTCGAGAACGGCAAGCTCGACCTCACCGCCGCCGAGGGGCTTGCCGATCTGGTGGACGCCGAAACCAGCGCCCAGCGCCGCCAGGCGCTCCGCCAGATGGAGGGCGCGCTCGGCCACATCTATGAAGGCTGGCGCGAGCGCCTGACCCGCGCGCTGGCGCACATCGAGGCGGACATCGACTTCCCCGACGAGGATCTGCCGACCGGCGTCGCCGACGCCGTGCGCCCGGTGCTGGACTCCCTGGCCGCCGAGATCCGGGCTCACCTGGAGGACGGCCGCCGCGGCGAGCGCCTGCGCGAGGGCCTGCACATCGCCATTGTCGGTGCGCCGAACGCCGGCAAGTCGAGCCTGCTGAACGTCCTGGCCCGCCGCGAGGCGGCCATCGTCTCGGCCCGTGCCGGCACCACCCGCGACGTGATCGAGGTGCATCTGGACCTCGGCGGCTTCCCCGTGGTTCTCGCCGACACCGCCGGCCTGCGCGAAGCGGCGGGTGATGAGATCGAGGAGGAAGGCATCCGCCGCGCCCTCGACCGCGCCGCCCGCGCGGACGTGAAGATCGCGGTGTTCGACGCGACAGCGCCGCTCGACGCGACCACCCGCGGGCTGATCGACGCCGACACGGTGGTGGTGCTGAACAAGACCGATGTAACACCGGCCGGCGACGTGGAGGTGGACGGCGTCCCCGCCCTCCCCGTATCGGCGCGCACCGGCGCCGGGCTGCGTGAGTTGGAGGAGCGTTTGGCGGCGTTTAGTGCCGAGCGCATGGCCGGCACCGGCGCCCCTGCGCTGACCCGCGCCCGCCACCGCGCCGCGCTGGAGGAGTGCCGTGAAGCCCTCTCCCGCGCGCTGACCGCACCGCTGCCGGAACTCGCCGCGGAGGACGTGCGGCTGGCGAGCCGGGCGCTGGGGCGGATCACCGGTCGGGTGGATGTGGAGGATCTGCTGGACGTGATCTTCCGGGACTTCTGCATCGGCAAGTGATGTTTCACGTGAAACACTGACTTTGCGATCAAGCCGTCAAGACCGGGCTTGACCCGGTCATCCACACCGCAGCGCTCCCGCTCCCGCCTCGCCGTGGATGGCCAGGTCTGGGCCCGGTCATGACGTTGGAACAAGGTTAGGGAGGGCTTCTTCCTCTTCCCTTCGACCCCCCTTCTCCCCTATGTTCCCGCCCATGCGGACATTCGATGTCATAGTAGTCGGCGGCGGCCATGCGGGCTGCGAAGCCGCGGCAGCGGCGGCGCGCATGGATGCGCGCACCTTGCTGCTCACCCACAAGATCGAAACCATCGGCGAGATGTCGTGCAACCCAGCCATCGGTGGGTTGGCGAAGGGCCATCTCGTGCGCGAGATCGACGCGCTCGACGGTGTCATGGCGCGCGCCATCGACGCGGGCGGCATCCAGTTCCGCATCCTCAATCGGTCCAAGGGTCCGGCTGTCCGCGGCCCGCGCGCCCAGGCCGACCGCAAGCTGTACCGTCGCGCCATGCAGGCGATCCTCGCCGCGCAGGACAACCTGACCATCGCGGCCGGTGGTGCCGAGGACCTGATCATCGACGCCGACCAGCGCGTCACCGGCGTGGTTACCGGCTCCGGCGAGACGATCCGTGCCGGTGCCGTGGTGCTGACCACCGGCACCTTCCTGCGCGGCCTGATCCACATCGGCGAGGACACCATCCCCGCCGGCCGCGTCGGCGAGGCTCCGGCGCTCGGCCTGTCCGACACGCTGGAGCGGCTCGGCTTCACCCTCGGCCGGCTGAAGACCGGAACGCCGCCGCGGCTCGACGGCAAGACCATCGACTGGGCGGCGCTGGAGAAGCAGCCCGGCGACACCCCGCCCCCGCCCTTCTCCTACCTGACCGACCGCATCGACACGCCGCAGGTCGACTGCGCCATCACCTGGACGACACCGGAAGCGCACGCGCTGATCCGCACCAACCTGCACCGGGCGCCGATGTACTCCGGGCAGATCCAGGGCACCGGGCCGCGCTACTGCCCGTCCATCGAGGACAAGGTGGTCCGCTTCGCCGACAAGGATCGGCACCAGATCTTTCTGGAACCGGAAGGATTGGACGACGACACGGTCTACCCGAACGGCATCTCCACCTCCCTGCCCCGCGACGTGCAGCTCGGCATCCTGGCGAGCATGCCCGGCTTGGAGCGCGCGGTCATGCTGCGCCCCGGCTACGCCATCGAGTACGACTACGTAGACCCGCGCGAGCTGAAGCCGACGCTGGAGACCCGGCGCGCCCCGCGCCTGTTCTTCGCCGGCCAGATCAACGGCACGACCGGCTATGAGGAAGCGGCGGCGCAGGGGCTGATGGCCGGCATCAACGCGGCGCTGGCCGCGAGCGGGTCCGATGAGACCTTCGTGCTCGACCGCGCCGACGCCTACATCGGCGTGCTGATCGACGACCTGATCACCCGCGGCACCAACGAGCCGTACCGCATGTTCACCTCGCGGGCCGAGTACCGGCTGCTGCTGCGCGCCGACAACGCCGACCAACGACTGACGCCGAAGGGACTTGCCGTCGGCTGCGTCGGGTCGCGGCGGCGCGACCTGTTCGGCGCCAAGGAGACGGCGCTGACCGCCGGGCGGGCGCTGATCCGTGCGCTCCAGGCGACCCCGGCCGAGCTGGTGCGGCTGGGCATAGCGGTGAACCAGGACGGGGTGCGCCGCTCGGCCGCCGACCTGCTGCGCTACCCGGACATCGACCTGTCGGTGCTCGCCCGCGTCTGGCCGGATCTCGGCGAGATCCCCTCCGACGTCGGCGAGCAGCTGGAGATCGACGGCAAGTACGCCGGCTACCTCGACCGGCAGGAGGCGGACATCCGCGCTTTCCGCAAGGACGAGGCGCTGGACCTGCCCGACGATCTGGACGTGGACGCCATCGGCAGCCTGTCCACCGAGATTCGCACCAAGCTGCGGCAGGTCCGCCCGGCGACGCTGGGTGCGGCGGCGCGGATTCCCGGCATGACCCCGGCGGCGCTGGTCGCCCTGCTCCGCCATGTGAAGCGACGCGAAGCGAAGGTGGCCTGATGAGCGGGATCGATGCCGAAGGGTTCCAGAAAGCCACCGGTGTTTCACGTGAAACATTGGAGCGTCTGGCCGTCTACGAGGCGCTGCTGAAGAAGTGGCAGAAGACCATCAATCTGGTCGGGCCGAAGACGCTGGACGATGCCTGGGGCCGGCACTTCCTCGATTCGGCACAGCTCTACCCGCTGCTGCCCGAGTCGGCCAAGGTGCTCGTCGATCTCGGCAGCGGCGCCGGCTTTCCGGGGCTGGTGCTGGCCATCATGGGCGTGCCCGCGGTGCACCTGATCGAGAGCGACGTGCGCAAGTGCGCCTTCCTGCGCGAGGCGGCGCGCGCCACCGGCGCCCCGGTCACCGTGCACAACAAGCGGATTGAGGCGGTGCAGGGCCTCCAGGCCGACGTGGTGACCGCTCGCGCCCTGGCGCCGCTCACCGATCTGCTGGGCTGGGCCACGCCGTTCCTTGACGAATCGGGCGTCGCCTTGTTCCTCAAGGGACAAAATGTGGAAGACGAATTGACCAGTACCACCAAATATTGGAAGATGCGCAGCGAACGCTTCGACAGCGTCACCGACCCCAGCGGTTCCATTTTGCGCCTGAGTGGCATCGTCCGTGCCTAAGTCCACGATCCATCCCTTCCCCCGATCACAGGATCACGAGGCCAGCATGACCCCCAGAGATTTTGGCGCGCGTGTCATCGCCATCGCCAACCAGAAGGGCGGCGTCGGCAAGACCACCACCGCCATCAATCTGGCCACTGCCCTCGCCTCCATCGGCAAGCGCGTTCTGGTGATCGACCTCGACCCCCAGGGCAACGCCTCGACCGGCTTGGGCATCGCCCGCGCCAAGCGCAGCGTCGGCATCTACGACGTGCTGTTCGACGGCGTGGCGCTCGACCGGGCTGCCGTCGCCTCGAACGTGCCGAACCTGTGGATCGTCACCTCGTCGGTGGAGCTGTCCGGCGCGGAGATCGAACTGGTCGGCGCCGACCAGCGCGAGTTCCGCCTGCGCGAGGCGGTGGCGCGCAGCGCGCTCGACTACGATTACGTGCTGATCGACTGCCCGCCGGCCCTCGGTCTGCTGACGCTGAACGCGCTGGTGGCGTCCAACGCCGTGCTGGTGCCGTTGCAGTGCGAGTTCTACGCGCTGGAGGGCCTCAGCCACCTCGTGCGGACCATCGAGCGGGTGAAGCGCACCTTCAACCCGGACCTGGACATCCACGGCGTCGTGCTGACCATGTTCGATAAGCGCAACAACCTCTCCGACATGGTCGCCGCGGACGTGCGCGGCTTCTTCGGCGAGAAGGTCTTCGACACGGTGATCCCGCGCAACGTCAAGGTCTCCGAGGCGCCGTCGCACGGCAAGCCGGTGCTGATCTACGACCTGCGCTGCCCCGGTTCCCAGGCTTACATCAATCTGGCGGGCGAAGTGCTGCGCCGTGAAAAGAGGTTGGCGGCGTGATGAACGACGAGCCCAAGCGTTCCGAAGGCAAGCGCAGCAGCCTGGGCCGCGGCCTCTCCGCCCTGTTCGGTGAGGACACCGAGGACTACACCGCGCTCGACAAGGTGCGGCTGTCCAAGATGGTCCCCATCGAGTACCTGCAGCCCGGCCGCTACCAGCCGCGCCGCCGCTTCGACGAGGAGGCCATCAAGGGCCTCGTCGAGTCGGTGCGCGAAAAGGGCGTGTTGCAGCCGCTGCTGGTCCGCCGCGTGCCGAACGGCGCGGTCAACCAGTTCGAGATCATCGCCGGCGAGCGCCGCTGGCGCGCCGCGCAGTTGGCTGGCGTGCCGGAAGTGCCGGTGGTCGTGCGCGAGATGGACGACCGCGAGGCGCTGGAAATCGCGCTGATCGAGAACATCCAGCGCGCCGACCTGACGCCCTTGGAAGAGGCGGACGGCTACCGCCGCCTGATGGACGAGTTCGAGCACACGCAGGAAGATCTGGCGAAGGTGATCGGCAAGAGCCGCAGCCACGTCGCCAACATGATGCGCCTGCTCGCCCTGCCCGACCCGGTCAAGGCCATGGTCAACAACGGCCAGCTCACCGCCGGGCACGCCCGTGCGCTGCTGACCGTCGAGAACCCGGAACTGCTGGCGCACGAGGTCATCAAGCGCGGCCTCAACGTCCGTCAGACCGAAGAGCTGGCGCGCCGCGACGAGGCCCAGCCGAAGCGCCCGGCCAAGGGCGAGGCACCGGCCAAGGACGTCGACCTGCACAACCTCGAAGAGGAGATCTCAGCCCGGATCGGGCTGAAGGTCGCCATCACCCCGCAGGGCAAGCGCGGCTCGGTCACCATCCATTACCAGACGCTGGACCAGCTCGACGACGTGCTGCGCCGGTTGGGCCAAGGCGAGTAACGGTGAGCGCCGAGGCGGTCCACGCCGGACAGGCGGTCTACAGCGGCCTGGTGCTGCGGCTGCTGTACGATGTGGTGGTCCTCGGCGTTTCCAACCCGCTGATCTGGAAGTGCCCGACGGCGCGGTTGCTGGCGCATTACGACGCCAATGTGTCGGGCAACCATCTGGACGTCGGTGTCGGTACGGGGTGGTTCCTCGACCATTGCCGCTTCCCCTGCCCGGCCCCGCGGCTGGCGCTGATGGACCTCAACCCGAACTGCCTGGAGCGGGCCTCGGCCCGCGTCGCCCGCTACGCGCCGGAGACCCACCAGCGCAACGTGCTGGCGGAGATCCCGTTCGACGGGCGGCGCTTCGACTCGGTGGGGATGACTTACCTGCTGCACTGCGTGCCGGGGCCGATGGCGGACAAGGCGGTCGCCTTCGACCATGTCCGGCCGCTGATGAACGACGGCGCCGTGCTGTTCGGTGCCACGCTGGTGCAGGGGTCCGCCCCGCGCTCGGCGGCGGCGCGCCGGCTGATGGAGGTCTACAACCGCCGCGGCGTCTTCTCGAACCGTGACGACACCGTCGAGGCGCTGGACGCTGCGCTGGCCGCCCGCTTCGCGCGGCACGAGGTGGAACTGGTCGGCTGCGCGGCGCTGTTCCGTGCGGTCGTGTGAGCTACGGCAGCACCTTGAACCCGGTCGTGTGGACGTAGAAGCTGCCGAAATCGGTCTCCACCTCGACCTGCATGGGGATAGTGCGGCCATTCACGGGCAGGAACCAGATGGTCGCGGTGCGCTCCTTGCCCTCGACGAAGAAGGCGTTGGGCTTGTCGCGGTCGACCTGGAAGCCGGCCACCGGGTGCAACGCCACCACGCAACGCTGTGCCGGCCCGGCCGCCATGCGGCGCTTGGAGGCTTCCAGCACCGCCGGTCCCGCCGGCTTCATGACGATGTCGTAGCGGCGGCGGCCATCGTAGACCGGGTAGGTCCCGGTGCAGGCCACCGGACCGCCCGCCGTGACGATCACGCCGATGCCGGCGCTCAGCGGATCGACGCTGCCGCGCCGCACGGGTTCGGGGACCAGCGAGGCCTTCTCCGGGTTCATCGGCGGCTCGGCATGCACGGCGACGGTGCCGCCGCTGTAGGTCAGCGTGGTCAGGTCGCGCTTGCTGCGCGTGTTGCGCTCGCCACGGAAGCGCTCGGGCGCCACGGCGGGGTTGGACACCGTGCCAATGGCTTGCGCCTCATAGCGGAAGCTGGTGAGGAGGTTGAACCACGAGGCGCTGGCCGACTCGAGCCGCGCGTCGTAATGCCGGCCGCCGTCCACCGTCAGGTGCAGAACCCCGGTCGCCAGCGGCAGGCCGCCGCCGTACGCTTCGAAGCTCATTTCCCAGGTCTCGGCGCGCGCCGTGCCGGCCCCCGAGAGCAGGACAAAAACCATCGCCGCGGCCGTCCGTGCCGCGCGTGAGCGTGCCAGCATGCGCCTCCCCTTCGTGATCCGCTTCCCGCGATGACCATCGTCCATGTCGGGCTCTGTGCCAAGGCTCAGGTGATGCGGACGTGGATTTGCGTGGAGGTTCCAGGCCGGCCTACGGCGGAGGGAGCCGAAGGGGGGTGCCGGTGACCGGCGCCCCCCTTCAGGTCCCCTACTTCTTCGCCTTCCCGTTCTGCTGATCCGCCGGCTGGTTGTTCGTCTGGTTGTTTGTCTGGCTGTTCGGGGCTTCGGCCTGCTGCTTGGCGGCCTCCTTGTCCTTCTTGTTGGCTTCGTGGTGGCCGACCGCGCAGCCGACGGCGGCGCCGGCGACGCCGTGCTCGGACCCGACCTCGTGACCGGCGATGCCGCCGACCGCAGCGCCCTTGGCACAGCCCTTCGCTTCCGCCGTGTGCGTCGGCGCCATGGCGCCGAGCGCAATCGCCGCTGCCGCGGCCGTCGTCAACAGAGACTTCATAACGCTCTCCTCCTGGTGGTCGTGGAGGAAAACAGCCGAGATGGGAGTGGCGTTCCGGCCGTGTCAGCGCCGGGCCAGCGAGGCGAGCTGGAACAGCACGCGGGCGCAGATGGTCTGGTCGGGCATGTTGGTGCGCTTGCACTCGGCCTCGGCGTCGACCAGCCGTTCCAGTGCCGAGCGCACCAGATTGGGCGTCCAGCGCTTGGCCTGCCCCACCAGCCGCGGGCGCAGCTTGAAGAACACCGGCGGACGCGCCGCGTCGATGGCGGCCTCCGCCGACTTGCCGGCAGCCACCTGCGCGCCGATCAGGTGCAGGCGCTGGAAGTGGCGCTGCGCGGTCCGCAGGATCGGCACCGGGCTCATGCCCTCGGCGAACAGGCGGGCCAGAGCGCGGTCGAGCGTGGCAAAATCGCCGTCCGCAGCGGCCCACACCGGCTCGTCCATGTCGAGCGACGCCGAGTCGCCGATGCACGCCACGGCGTGCTCCAGCGTGACGCGCTTCTCCGCGCCCATGTAGACCGCCAGCTTCTCCATCTCGCCGCGCGCGACCAGACGGTCGCCCACGAGGTTGCCGGCGAGGAAGTTCAGCGCGTCCGCGTCGGCCGACAGGCCTTGCGCCGACAGCAGCTCGGCGATCACCCGGCCGAGCGACGCTTCGTCCTCGACGTAGCAGGGGATGGCGGCGGCACCCTCGGCACCCTCGAACAGCGCGCGCAGGCGCGAGCGGTTGGACAGGTCGCCGGATTCCACCACCACGAGGCTGTCGCCCGGCGGCAGATCCTTGAGGAAAGCGGTGAAGGCGGCGGTGGTCACGTCCTCGGCGTCGCGCACGCGGATCAGCCGGCGACCGCCGGTCAGCGACAGCGCGGCGGCCTCATCGGCGAGGCGGGCGGGGTCCTCGACCAGCGCCTTGCCGAGGAAATCGGCGACGCGAAACGGGTCGTTGAGGTCGGGACAGACGGACTTGCCGAGGCCATCGGCACGATCGCGCACCAGCCCGGCATCGGGGCCGTACAGCAGCACCGCCCGGACCTTCGGGTCGGGGTGCCGCAGGAACGCGTCGATGGCTCTGCCTTGGAGCTTCATGGCGGGGCGCCTGAAAGAATGCCAACGGCCGCAACCGGGGCAACATCTACACGGATTTCACGGATTGAGGCACGGATTTCACGGATCTTTTGATGCTTGCGGGGCGTCGGGTCATCCCGAAGGTCGCTGCTGTTCACGAATAAGAAAATCCGTGCAATCCGTGTTCAAATCCCCAAAATCCGTGTGGAGTCTTGCTCTCCCCGTCACGACCCCTTGGCGAGGAACATGGCGACGCGGGCGGTGATGTCGTCGGAGATCTCGGTCAGGCCGCGGCCGTAGGCGTTGTCCAGCGTCGCCAGACCGGCGAAGCGCTCCTCCAGCACGTTGTACGGCACGAAGGAGCGGCTGCGCCCCTCGAACAGCGTGCGGCCGGTGGCGTTGTCGATCAGCCGGAACGGCACGTTCAGCACCAGCTGCGCGCGCTCGGCCGAGGCATCCTGGCGCAACGCCAGCTTCTGCTCCGACGCGATGATCTGCGCGTCCAGGCGGTAGGGGGTCTTGGAACCGCGGTCGGTCTGATGGAAGCGGTCGATCAGCAGGTTGCGCAGGATCTGCCCCTGCCGATCGGGCATGTTGGAGATCGCGACCTGCTCCAGCTTTTCCGACGCGCCGCCGCCGGCAACGCCGCTGTCGCCGTACAGCGGGCGGAAGCCGCAGCCGGGCAACAGCGCCAGCAGCGTTGCGACGGCACCGACTCGCAGCAAAGTCCGCCCAAGCTGCCTTTGGTTAGACGACGACATTGATCACCCGATTCGGCACCACGATGACCTTGCGCACCGGCTTGCCCTCCAAGGCCTTCTGGACGTTGGCGTCGGCCAGGGCCAGCCGCTCGGCCTCGTCCTTGGCGACGTCGCGCGGCAGCTCCAGCGTGGCGCGCAGCTTACCGTTCACCTGCACGGCCATGGTCACCACGTCGTCGGTGGCCAGCGCGGCGTCGGCCTCCGGCCAGGGCTGCTCGACCAGCGGCGTGGCGTGGCCGAGTTCCGTCCACAGCTCCTCCGCCAGGTGCGGCATCATCGGGGCGACCATGCGCACCAGCGCCTCGTAGCCCTCGCGCAGCACCCAGCCCTCGCCGGCCCCCTTGCCGTCCAGCTCGGCCAGCGCGTTGGACAGCTCGCGCACGCGGGCGACCGCCTTGTTGAAGCGGAACTTGTCGAGGTCCTCGCCGACGCCGGCGATGGCCTTGTGAACCGTGCGGCGCGCGGCCTGCGCCTTCTCGCCCAGCTCGGCCGGCTGCGGCGCGCCCACCGGCGGCAGTTCGACCGGAGCCTCGGTGATCATCCGCCACAGGCGGTTGATGTAGCGCCACGCACCGTCGATGCCGGCTTCGGTCCACTCCAGGTCGCGCTCGGGCGGGCTGTCGGACAGCATGAACAGGCGGGCGGCGTCGGCGCCGTAGGTGCCGATGATGTTCGCCGGGTCCACGACGTTCTTCTTCGACTTGGACATCTTCTCGACGCGGCCGACGACCACCGGGGCGCCGTCGTCCTCGCGGACCAGTTCGCCCGCGTCGTTCTTGACGATTTCGGTCGGCGCCAGCCACGCGCCGGTGCCGGCATCCTTGTAGGTCTCGTGGTTGACCATGCCCTGGGTAAACAGGCCGGCGAACGGCTCGGCCACCTCCAGGTAACCGCACTGCGTCAGCGCCCGCGTCCAGAAGCGCGAGTAGAGCAGGTGCAGCACGGCGTGCTCGATGCCGCCGATGTACTGATCGACCGGCAGCCAATAGTCCACCGCCGCGCGCTCGAACGCCTTGTCGGCGCTGTGCGGCGAGCAGAAGCGGGCGAAATACCAGCTCGACTCGATGAAGGTGTCGAAGGTGTCGGTCTCGCGCAGCGCCGGCTTGCCGCAGGTCGGGCAGGTCGTGTGCTTCCACGTCGGGTGATGGGCCAGCGGGTTGCCGGGCGTGTCGAAGGTCACGTCCTCCGGCAGCACGACGGGCAACTGGTCCTCCGGCACGGCGACGGTGCCGTGCTCGGGGCAGTGGATGACCGGGATCGGGCAGCCCCAATAGCGCTGGCGCGACACGCCCCAGTCGCGCAGGCGGTACTGGGTGGTGCGCTCGCCCTGCCCCATCTCCTCCAGGCGCCGGCCGGCCTCGTCCTTGGCCGACTCGACGTCGAGGCCGTCGAGGAAGCGCGAATTGCGCAGCACGCCGGGACCGGTGTAGGCCTCGGTGCCGACCTCGAAGGTCGCCGAGTCGGCGTCGGCCGGGATGACCACCGGCTTGACCGGCAGGGCGTATTTGCGGGCGAAGTCCAGGTCGCGCTGGTCGTGCGCCGGGCAGCCGAAGATGGCGCCGGTGCCGTATTCCATCAGCACGAAGTTGGCCACATAGACCGGCAGCGTCCAGTTCGGGTCGAACGGGTGGACGACGCGCAGGCCGGTGTCGAAGCCCTTCTTCTCCGCGGTCTCGATCGCCTCCTCGCTGGTGCCCAGGCGGTTGCACTCGGCGACGAACTCGGCCAGAGCCGGGTTGTTGGCGGCGATCTCGGTGGCCAGCGGGTGATTGGCGGAAATGGCGGCGAAGGAGGCGCCGAACAGCGTGTCGGGCCGGGTGGTGAACACCTCCAGCTTCTCCGAACGCCCCTGGATGTCGAACCGGAAGCGCACGCCGGTGGACTTGCCGATCCAGTTCTCCTGCATCAGGCGCACGCGCTCGGGCCAGCGGTCCAGCGACTCGATGCCCTTCAGCAGATCCTCGGCATAGGCGGTGATCTTCAGGAACCACTGGGACAGCTTGCGCTTCTCGACCAGGGCGCCGGTGCGCCAGCCGCGGCCGTCGATCACCTGCTCGTTGGCGAGCACGGTGTTGTCCACCGGGTCCCAGTTGACCCACGACTCCTTGCGGTAGGCGAGGCCCGCCTTCATGAAGTCGATGAACATTTTCTGCTCGTGGCGATAGTATTCCACGTCGCAGGTCGCAACCTCACGACTCCAGTCGATGGACAGGCCCATCGTCTTGAGCTGGTCGCGCATGGTGGCGATGTTCTCGCGCGTCCACTTGGCGGGGTGGACCTTCTTCTCCAGCGCGGCGTTCTCCGCCGGCAGGCCGAAGGCATCCCAGCCCATCGGGTGCAGGACGTTGAAGCCCTTGGCCCGCTTGAACCGCGCGATCACGTCGCCAATGGTGTAGTTGCGCACGTGGCCCATGTGGATGCGCCCCGAGGGATAGGGGAACATCTCCAGCACATAGTACTTGGGCCGGGCGGGGTCCTCGATCGCTGTGAAGCAGGACCGCCGCTCCCATTCCGCCTGCCACTTCGCCTCGGTCTCTTTTACATTGTAGCGCGACATGACAGTAAGCGGTCCCGTTCGGTTCTGATGCTGGTGGCTGTGTTAGCCCGATATTACTTGGCCGACGCCTGGGCGATGCGGAGCTGGCGGGCGCGGGTCAGGACGGCGTCCTCGATCTGGCCGGAGGTCTCCTGGGCGACGGGGGTGTCGCGCCAGTCGTTGCCGGTGCGCTGCTGCTTGAACACCGACACCCGCACGCCGTCGGCGCGCAGCTGGCGGTCGAGGATGTACAGGTTGACCTTGAAGCGCTCGTTGGCCGACTCCGGCGGGGTGTACCAGTCGGTCAGGATGACGCCGCCGAACGGGTCGGCCGAGACGATGGGCATGAACGCCAGCGTGTCGAGCGACGCCCGCCACAGGAAGCTGTTGACGCCCAGGCCGTTCGGGTCGCCCTGATCGGTCTTCTTCTTGTTGGGGCCGAAGAGGCTGATGCCCCCGTCGGTGCCGAGCAGGCTGCCGAACTTGTATTCGTCGCGCTTGAGCGCGTCCTCCTGGGTGTCGGTTTTGCCGCCCAGGCCGCAGCCGGCCAGCAGGAGCGAAGCGAGAATCGCGGGGGCGACGAAGGCGGTGCGGATGCGGCGCATGGCTGGACTTTATCGTCAATGCAATGGGAGCCCCCGCGCGGTCGCGCGACGGACGCCGCTGAAAAGACCATAAAACCGCCAACGCACGCAACAGCCGATGCGCGGCCGCGCCGTTCCGCAGGCTGTCTGGCGATGGAGAGCGGTGTGGTTCGTGGGTCACACTGTTCCATCAAAGCAGCATGGAGGGCACGTTTCGGCTTGCTGCCATCGTCCGGTGTGCGTACCACATGGGCAGCCAGGAAGTTGAACCCCGGCTAAAAATTTACTGCCAGGATGGAGGCAACACTATGAATCGGTATCTGTTGGCGGGCTGCGCCGTCGTTGCTCTGGCTTTGGGAAGCGGCGCTGCCAATGCCCAGGCCAAGTTCGAAGTCAAGGTCGGTGGCGACGTGTTCGCCGAGTGGGGCTACGTTGAGCAGGACCGCGATGCCGGCCTGCGCTCGACCGAGATGCGCAACCGCTTCCGCGTGAACATCATCCCGTCGGCCAAGGCCGACAACGGCCTCGAGTACGGCGCCCGCATCCGCATCCGCGCCGACAACAACAACGCCGCCGGCCGCACGCTGACCCAGGATCGCGCGTACATCTTCGCGCAGGGTGGCTTCGGTCAGGTCCGTATCGGCACGTCCAACACCTACAACGACGAGACCATCGTCTCGCGCCCGATCGACTACCTGCCGTTCGGTCTGTTTGACCAGGCCCTGTCGTACATCGGTGGTGCGCAGGCTCTCGGCGGCGCCGGCCTGACCTCGGGTGCGGACGTTGCTGGCGGCCAGCTGAACAGCGCCATGACCGGCGGCACCTTCGCGTGGCCGACCTTCGGCGACGTCGCGACCCGCATCGTGTACTTCTCGCCGCGCCTCGCCGGCTTCCAGCTCGGCGCCAGCTACACGCCGCGCAACGACGACTCGCAGAACAGCGTCAACCGTCTGAAGGTCGGCTCCGTCGCCTCGACCGCGGCCTTCCAGCCGAGCCAGCAGGATCTGTGGGAACTCGGTGCCAACTACGACGCCACCTTCGGCGGCGTGGCCGTCAAGGCCGGCGCTGGCTACTACGGCGGTAAGGCTTCGGATCCCGCCACGGGCGCCGGTTCCTTCAAGGACCTGCGCGCTTGGCAGGCTGGTGCTCAGGTCGGCTTCGCCGGCTTCACCCTCGGCGGCAGCTACACCGACTGGGGCAAGTCCGGCCTGAACAAGTCGGGCGTTATTGCTCCGTTCCAGGACTCGGCCAACGTCTGGACCGTTGGTGGCCAGTACACCGTCGGCCCGATCGTCGTCGGCGCCGGCTTCACCCGCGGCCAGGATGCTGGCAGCGTGCTCGTTGCTGGCAAGCGTCGCGTGGACGTCTACGAAATCGGCGCCAGCTACACCGTGGCTCCGGGCTTCGCGGTCCAGGCTCAGTACGACTACTTCAAGGCGGACACCGACCTCCCGGCCACGACTGCCACCGGCAGCCGCGACGACAAGGGTTCGATCGTCATCCTGCGCACCACCTTGGCGTTCTAATTCAGACCGTCAGTGTGAAAGAGAAGGCGGCAGCTTCGGCTGCCGCCTTTTTTTGTGCCCAAAATCCGGGCGCCATGCCCATTTTCGCGCCAGAGGATGTGCTAAATTTGTTGCAATCGTGATTTATCGTTCAAAATCAAACTATTACATGTGTGTCGAAGAGGTCACGGTGTTTCCTTTGCGCAATGCGAGGGTGTGTTTGTGGCTTGCGAGCGGGCAAGGCGGGGGGTAACTCTTTCGACAGCAACGATACAGCCGGCACCCCCGGCCATTCGCATAAGGATCGACCCACAATGAAGCGTTCCCTCGTCCTCGGCTGCGCCGCCCTGGCGCTTTGCGCCGGCAGCAGCGCCGCCCTCGCCCAGACCAAGTTCGACGTCACCATCGGCGGCGACGCGTACTTCCAGGGCGCTTATGTGGATCAGAAGCAGGACGCCGGCCTGCGCTCGACCGAGCTGCGCAACCGCTTCCGCGTCGTCATCACCCCGTCCGCCAAGGCCGACAACGGCCTGGAGTACGGCGCCCGCATCCGCATCCGCGCCAACAACGGCCCCGGCGCCGTCAACCGCGGCTTGGACAACGACCGCGCCTACATCTTCGCCAAGGGCGCCTTCGGTACGGTCCAGGCCGGCACGATCAACGGCCTGTCGGATGAGTACGGCTTCATCGGCCCGAACGTCGAAGGCATTGCCGGCAGCGCCGACAACAGCACGCTGGATTTCCTGGCCGGTTCGCCGATCTATGACTCCGGCATCGCCGGCCGTGCGACCAACTTCCGCAATCTGGTCAGCGGCAACGCCGCCACCCGCCTGATCTACCTGACCCCGACCTTCGCCGGCTTCCAGGGCGGCATCAGCTACGCCCCGCGCAGCGACGATGCGAACAACTCGGTGAACCGCCGCAAGTACAGCACGGTTCCGGTCGGCGGCTTCGGCGCCTATGCCCCGAGCTTCCAGGACGTCGGCGAAGTCGGCGGTATCTATACCCGTGAGATCGGTGCGGTGTCGTTCGAGGCGTCGGGCTTCTACGAGTTCGGTACGGCCACCAAGGAAACCACTGGCACGGCCTTCAACAACTTCAAGAACCTGTCGTCCTACAACGTCGCTGCCAACATTGGCTTCGCCGGTGCCAAGATCGGCGCCATGTACCGCAACGCCGGCAAGAGCGGCTACTGCAAGACCTTCTGCGGCGGCCACGACCAGGAGACCTGGATCGTCGGTGCCAACTACACGCTGGGTCCGGTCATCCTGGCCGCCAACTACCAGCGCTATGACGACGCCGGCAGCAACCCGTCGGTGGCCGGCAACGCCCAGCTGGACCTGTATCAGGCCGGCGTGACCTACACCGTGGCGCCCGGCCTGACCGCCGGCCTGGAATACAGCTACTTCCGCGCCAAGGAAAAGGACGTGACTGCGCCGATCAGCGATCGTGGCAGCATCATCATGATCGACACCCGCCTCGCTTTCTAATCGCGACGCGAACACGGTACCAAACGGCGGCGGGGCAACCCGCCGCCGTTTTCGTTTTACCGCTTGGCGGGCGGCGCCTTGCCTGACGGGGCGGCCCCCGCGGGCGGCTTGGCGGGGCCGGGCTTGCCGGCGTCGCAGATCAGCAGGATGGTCGCGTCCTGCACCGGCGACCACATCAGCAGCAGGCGGTTCTCCTTGCCTTCGGCGGTGTAGACCACGGTGTCCGGGTCCGGGACGGCACGCGTCTTCTTCTCGGCCAGCGCGTAGCCGGCCCTTTTCAAGGCGTCCATGGTGCTCTCGTAGATGGCGGAGGCGCGCTGCTGCTGCTGCTCGCGGTCCTTGCCCTTGAAATCCCAGCCATAGCTTTCGACGGTGCCGCAGTCGCGCCCGACCTCCTTGCCGACCCGCTCCATCGCACCGGCGTAGGTGCCGTCATCGTCCAGAATCAACGCTGGCTCGCTGAAGAAGATCTTTGCCAGGGGGGAGCCCTTCGCCATGCGGACCAGTTGCCGGCCCGGCTGCTGGCTTGGCTGCTGCTGGCTCTGTTGTTGCTGGGCCAGGGCCGGTGACGCGACGGCCACGGCCAGCAGTGCGGAGAAAATCCATCCACGCATCCGGTGTCTCCTCGAAGGCTTGCGTTTCATTGATCGGTCCGTTACCACGCCGCGCCGGCCGGTGTATACCTTCGCCGGACCAGCAGGGAGCCCCGCCATGACCGCCGAAACCGTTGTCGCCCGCCTGGACGAGGTGCGCCGCACCGTCGCCGCCTCCGCCAGGGATTGCGGCCGCGACTCGGCCGCGGTGACGCTGGTCGCGGTGTCCAAGACGCACGGCGCCGAGGCGGTCGCCGAAGCGATCGCCGCCGGCCAGCGTGTGTTCGGCGAGAACCGCGTGCAGGAGGCCAAGGCCAAGTTCCCCGCCCTCAAGGCCGCCCACCCCGACCTGGAACTGCACCTCATCGGCCCTTTGCAGACCAACAAGGTGAAGGACGCGGTGTCACTGTTCGACGTGATCGAGACGGTGGACCGTCCCAAGCTGGCCGAGGCGCTGGCCGCCGAAATGGCGAAGACCGGCCGCCGGCCGCGCTGCCTAATCGAGGTGAACACCGGCGAGGAGGCGCAGAAGGCCGGCATCCTGCCCGCCGACGTCGATGCCTTCGTGACGACCTGCCGCGACACCTACGATCTGCCGGTGACTGGGCTGATGTGCATTCCGCCGGTGGATGAGGAGTCGGCCATGCACTTCGCCCTGCTGTCCGAGATGGCCCGGCGCAACGGCCTCGCCGAGGTCAGCATGGGGATGAGCGGCGACTATCCGGTGGCGATCCGTTTCGGCGCCACCCATGTGCGCGTCGGCACCGCCATTTTCGGCGCCCGGCCAAGCTTCACGGAACCGGAATAGGCTCCACCACCCGCAACACCGTGTCCGGGCCGCAGTCCTCCAGCAGGCGCAACAGGTCGGGCAGCGGCAGCGCCACGCAGCCGGCGGTGGGCTCCCAATCCGGGCGGGCGACGTGCAGGAACACCGCACTGCCCTGCCCCGGCACGACGGGATCGTCGTTGTGCCCCAGCACCACGATCACGTCGTAGACGCCGTCCTCGCGCCACAGCGACTCGTGGCTGGTGGGGTGCGGAACGGTGACCGGGCGGTTGTAGGCCGGGTCGGCCGGGTCGTCGCACCAGCCGTCGTCGCGGGCGATGGGGGCGGTGGGCAGCGCGGTTTCCGGCCGCTCCAGCCGGTCGGCGCGCCACAGCACGCGGCGCAGCGGGAACACGCCCACGGGGGTGCCGCCGTCGCCCTCGCGCTTGTCGGCCTTCACCCCGCCGCGGCCGAGCGCACAGCGGAAGACGCCGCCCGGCCACGTCAGCCGGCCATCGGCGAACACCGTGATGTCCATGGAGTCCCCGTCCGCGTCAGCCGGCCACGCGGATGTTCGGCGTGGTCGGGTTGAGCGCCTTCTTGGCGGCCTCGTACTTCGCCAGGTTACGCATCATCACGTCGGAAATCATCTCCTGCGGCACCGGGCCGTTGGTATTGGTGTTGGGGGCATTGGTGTTGGCGGCGTTCGTGTTGGCGTTCGCGGCCACGCTCGGGGCCACCGCCGGGCCTTTGGGCGGCATCGGCGTGGCCCGCGTGGTCAGCGCCGCGACCTGCTTCGACTGCATGGTGTTGGCCAGCACCGTGTCGCGCGCCGGCATCTTGCTGGGCTTGTGCTCGCTGATGGACGAGACGGGCTTGTCGGTCAGACGCGAGCCGGCTGCCGGCTGCGGTGCGGCGGCCGACCCGGATGCCGAGGCCGGAGTGGGGGCGGCCGTGGGGCCGGCCAAGGGGGCCGGTGCCGGCGCGGCGGCCAGTGCGGCGACCTGGGTGACGGTGGGGGCGGGCGCCACCGGGGCGGGCTGCGGCGACGGGGCGGCAGCGGTGGGCTTGGCCTCGGCGACGGCGACGGTCGGCTGCTCGCCGCCGAGCCCCATGCCGGCAAGCATGGCATCCTCCATGCTGCGGCCGTTGGCCTGGGCGATGATGGCGCTGAAGATCGAGGTGATGCCGCCGATGGGGCCGCCGTAGGCGATGTCGCCGATGACCTGCGCGGCCGGCTTGATGGTGTCGCCGGTCACCGCGCGGTAGATCGTGCCGACGACCGGGATGTGTTGCAGCGGGTTGATCATGTCCAGGAAGTCGCCGAAGGACATGTCGGCCTTCTCGTTGTACGGCTCCTCGGTCGGGCTGCGGACGATGGCGCTGAGAGGTGCGCTGGCCGGACGCACGGCGGCGCTGTCGAGCGGCACTGCGGCGATGGTCATGGTCTGGGCACTCCCGGCGGATTGGTTCACCAGGGATGTTGCAACCGGCGTGCCAGCCATTTTCGGCTGATTTCGCGCGGTGGAGCCGGTGTTGTCTGCTTTCCGTCACGGGGTCCCGGCAACTCCTGCCGGGTGGCGGGTGATTCCTGCCCGGAAGGTTTGTCCTCAGAACATATGCCCGCTGCGTTCGGCCTTGGTGCGCAGGTAGGCTTCGTTGTGGTTGTTCGAGGGGAAGATGTGCGGCACCCGCTCGACCACCTCGATCCCCCAGCGGGCGAGCTGGCGCATCTTGTCGGGGTTGTTGGTCATCAGCCGCACCGAGCGGAAGCCCAGCTGCCGCAGCATCTCCGCCGCCGGCAGGTAGACGCGCTCGTCCGACTCGAAGCCGAGGATCTCGTTGGCGTCCACGGTGTCGAAGCCGCGGTCCTGGATGCGGTAGGCGCGCAGCTTGTTGACCAGCCCGATGCCGCGTCCCTCCTGCGCCAGATACAGCAGCACGCCACTGCCGCGCCGGGCGATCTCGGCGATGGCGCCGCGCAGCTGGTCGCCGCAGTCGCAGCGCAGGGACCCCAGCAGATCGCCGGTGAAGCATTCCGAATGCAGGCGGGCCAGCACCGGCTGCTCCGGGTCGGGCTCGCCGATGACGATGGCGAGGTATTCCGGCCCGCCATCGGCCGGGCGGAAGGCGACGACGCGCGTGTTTTCCGCCCCGCCCACCAGCGGCACCCGCGCGTCGGTCACCCGGCGCAGCGTGCGCACCACGTGCGTGCGGTAGTCGGCGACGTCGGCGGCGTGGACGAACAGCAGATCGTGGCGCTTGGCCCAGGCCTCCACGCCGCCGGAGGTGACACGCGCCGGCGCCACCACGGCGGCCGGCAGCAGGCGCGCCAGCTTGGTCAGATCCACCGCCGCCGCGACGCGCGAGCCGGGCTCGGCTACGCTGGCGGTCATCCCGGCGGGCAGGGCTCCGTCCGGTCGCTGTTCGGGGTCGGCCAGCGCCGCGGCGTCCTCGGCGGTCAGGCCGCCGGGCACCGACAGCATCACCGCGCCGCCATCGTCCAGCCTGGCTCCCTCCGGCGTGATACCGGCCGGGACCGCGCCCAGGACCAGCGCGCGGCGCCGGGTCACCGCCAGCACCGGGTCGCCGCCGCCGGCCAGCCGCTTGAGACGGGCCAGCGCGTCGGCGCCCACCGTCTCCACCGCCAGCGCCAGTGCCACCGAGCCATCGGCGCAGGCCACCGCCACCGCCTCGCCGCGGCGCAAGGCCGCCAGGACGCGATCGACGGCGCGCATGGCGGCTTCGTCGAAGGGCAGGGTCGGTTCGGGGCGGACGTCAGCGTACATCGTAAAAACCGGGTCGGTAAAACCGGGCCGCAACCCTAGCGGCCCAGGCGGAGAAAAGCAAAACCGTCACGCACCATCTGGGCCGCGCACAGGCGCTTTCCAAGTTGGCCCGACCGTCCCATGTCGGCATGGCCATGGCAAGCGCTGTCGGCGCGCCAGTCCGTTGCGTGCCGCGCAACGGTGCGGAATTGCCATGGACGGCCCCGTGGACGACGACGACAAGGCGGTACCGCGCGTGGTAAGGTCCGCACCAAAGGTTGAGGCGACCATGAACCGCACCGCATGAATTCGGCCAAACGCATTCTCCTGGTCGACGACGACGACGCGTTGCGCCAGTCGCTCGCCGAGCAGCTCCAGCTGCACGAGGAGTTCGAGACGGCCGAGGCCTCCGACGGCGCCTCCGGGCTGGCGGCGGCGCGCGAGGGCGGCTTCGCCGCCGTGCTGCTCGACGTCGGGCTGCCGGACATGGACGGGCGCGACCTGTGCCGGCTGATGCGGCGCGAGGGGGTGCGCTGCCCGATCATCATGCTGACGGCGGCGGGCACCGACGCCGACGCCATCCTCGGCCTGGATTCCGGTGCCAACGACTACGTCACCAAGCCGTTCCGCCTGGGCGTGCTGCTGGCCCGGCTGCGCGCGCAGCTCCGCCAGTTCGAGCAGAGCGAGGACGCGGTCTTCACCATCGGCCCCTACCTGTTCCGCCCGGCCGCCAAGCTGCTGCTGATCGAAGAGAAGAACCGCAAGATCCGCCTGACCGAGAAGGAAACGGCGATCCTCAAATACCTGTACCGGGCCGGCGACAAGGTGGTCGGTCGCGACACGCTGCTGGGCGAGGTGTGGGGCTACAACGCGGGCGTCACCACCCACACGCTGGAAACGCACGTCTACCGCCTGCGCCAGAAGATCGAACGCGACCCGTCGAACGCGGAGATCCTGGTGACCGAGCCGGGAGGGTACCGGCTGGTGCCGTAAGGGCGTCGGAAGTCGGACTACCGCTTCGGCGACTTGTGCGCCGCGATGGTCACCCCGTGGCCATAGCCGGTCCAGCGGCGGCGCGGGCTGTCCAGCGGAGCGAGCGGGGCGCCGTGCGGGCGCCACAACCCGCGCCCGCGCGGCTGCACCGGGATCAGGCGCACCTTGCGGCCGACGATGGCCAGACGCCGGCGCCAATGCGCCACCGCCTGCGGCGAGGCGCCGACGCGCCGCGCGATCTCGTGGTCGGACAGCATGGCGCTGCCAGGGTCCTGCAAATGGTCGAGGATGGCGCGCCGCTTGTCGGCCGAGGTGTGGCGGACGCGCCGCCGCTCCAGCGCCTTGCCCACGTCCCACAGCTTTTCCGCCGTCTCGCGGGCCAGCGAGCGCCAGCGGTCGGTCTCTTCGCGCTGCTTGTCCAGCTCGCCGCCGGTCTTGTCGAGCTGGCGCTTCAGCGCCGCCACCTCGCGCTCCAGGTCGGCGACCTGACGGCGCAGCGCAAGCGCCACCTCGTCGGGCGGCGGGGCCTTGGCGGGCGGGGCGGGGGCGGTGGCCGGGGGCTCGCTGGGCGCCGGGCGCGGACGGGCGCCGTCGGCCAGGTCGCGGAAGCTCATCCCGGCGCGCGACAGCATGATGCGGGCGGCGCGCAACGCGGACATCGCCTCGCCCTGGTGCTCCGACTCGGCCATGGCGAGGACTTTGGCGAGCTTGTCAGGGTCCATCCGTCGACGATCCCGGCGCCGGCATGCAGCGGCAAAAAGGGGTGTGGGGCGAACCTACCACATCTTATGGGCTTGGGCACCCAAGATATAGGGGTTGGACGGTTGCGCCCGCGCCTGTGCAAAGGGGGTGGTTTTCACTCGACTCGCACATCCCGCCTCGCGCACCATGACCCGCCATGACGTCCCGCCCCACCCGCGACCCGTCGCGCGATTTGCTTCCGTCACTGCGCGCGCGCTTCTGGGGTGTGCGCGGCAGCATCGCCTCCCCCGGCCCGGACACCGTCCGCACCGGCGGCAACACGGCGTGCCTGGAGGTGCGCTGCGGCGACGCCCTGCTGATCTTCGACGCCGGCACCGGGCTGCGGGCGCTGGGCGAGGCGTTGCGCAAACGCGGGCCGGCCGATCTCGACCTGTTCCTGACGCACAGCCACCTGGACCACATCTGCGGCCTGCCGTTCTTCGCGCCCGCCTTCGATCCGGCCAGCCGCCTGCGTGTCTGGGCCGGTCACCTGCCGCCGGGGCAGACCATCCGCGAGGTGGTGTGCTCGATGATGCGCCCGCCGCTCTACCCCATCCCCATCGAGACGTTCCGCGCCGACGTGTCGTTCCGCGAGTTCGCCTGCGGCACCGATCTGGAGCCAGCGCCGGGCGTGCGCGTGCGCACCGGCGCGCTGAACCACCCCAACGGCGCCGTCGGCTACCGGGTCGAGTACGCCGGCCGCAGCCTGTGCTTCATCACCGACACCGAGCACACGCCCGGTGTGCGCGATCCGGCGGTGCTCGATCTGGTGCGCGGCGCCGACGTGATGATCTACGACAGCACCTACACCGACGCCGAGTACCCGGCGCACGCCGGCTGGGGCCATTCGACCTGGGAGGAGTGCGTGCGCGTCGCCGAGGCGGCCGGGGTGGGACAGGCGGTGATCTTCCATCACGACCCCGCCCGCACCGACGACGAGCTGGACGTCATCGCCGCGGCGGCCGAGCGCCAGCGCCCCGGCACGCTGGTGGCCCGCGAGGGCATGGAACTGGTGCTGGACCCGGTCCCGCCGCGCGTTTGAGGCGAACCGGGCCGGGGCACTGACGCACAAATCCCACAGCGGCGACGGATCTCGCGTAAAGCCGTAAGTTCGGCCTGTAAACGATTGTGACAATTATGGTATGACGGCTGGTCGCAACCTCGAGGGGAACCGGAGGTCTGCCGTGCCGTTCTTCGTGCGCACCACCGCGCTTCTGGTGTTCGTCGGCGCCCTGCTTGCGGGTTGCGCCACCTCCGGCCCATCGGCCGACGCGCCGCGTTCCATCGTTCTGGTGCATCCGGCGAGCGGCGAGTCCGTCGCCACCACCTACTGGCGGCCGGGCGGCTACGACCCGCGGGCGCTGGCCGAGCTGTCCTCGCTGTTCCGCGACCGCCACAACGGGCAGGCGGCCCCCGTCGACCCCGGCCTGATCGACACGCTGGTCGAGCTGCGCCAGCGCCTGGGCTTGGCCGAGAGCGCGCCGATCCACCTGACCTCGGGCTACCGTTCGGCGGCGACCAACGCGTCGCTGGCCAGGCAAAACAGCAACGTCGCCGAGAACAGCTACCACATCCGTGGTCAGGCGGCCGACATCCGCATCCCCGGCGTGGCGTCCGAGCGCGTCGCCGAGGTGGCGGCGGCCATGCGCCGCGGCGGCTACGCGCTGTACCCGCACACCGGCCACGTGCACGTGGACACCGGCCCGTTCCGCACCTGGACGCCGAAGGGTCCCGACCACCGCCAGGACGGCGTCATGGAGGCGAAGGCGAACCCGCGCGCGCGGCCCGGCCCGACCGTCGCGAAGACCGAGGTGGCGGCGGCGAAACCTGCCCCTGGCGTCAGCGACGCCGACGCGCAGCGGCTGCGTTACATGCTGGTCACCATGGCGGCGGAGGACGCCGCGCCGGCAAAGGACAAGCGGCCAGCAACGCTGCGCTGAACGGATTGCGCTTCGTCTTAAAGCCCCAGATACCAAAAGGGCGGCCGGGCGCCGCGTGGCACCCGCCGCCCTGCGGCAGCAGCAAAGGGATAAAGGCCGCGTCAGGCGGCCTTCTTCACCTGGGCAGCCTCGGCGAAGACCTTCAGCAGCTGCTCGACGAAGGCCGGAACCTCGTCCGCGCCGCGGGCGGTCACCGTCACGCCGTCGACCACCAGGGCCTCGTCGCTCAGCTTGGCGCCGGCCGCAGTCAGCTCCTCGGCGAACGCTTCGATGCCGACGACCGTGCGGCCCTTCAGCTTGCCCGGAATGGCGAGCAGCTGGATGCCCTGGTCGATGGCGGCGATCGGCTTGCCGGCGTCGAGGAAGTGGCCGACGATGCGCTTGGTGTGGGCGGACTGCTGGAGCTTCGCCACGCTGCGCTCGCCACCCGGCAGGATCAGCATGTCGTAGTCGGAACCCAGCACTTCGCCGACCTGCTTGTCGACCGGGAAGTAGTGGCCCCAGGCGCGGCCATGCCAGCCGTTCACCAGGCCCTGTTCGGGAGAAATCGTGCGCAGGGTGGCGCCGGTCTTGAGGAGGGCCCGCTGGGCCTCGGTCATCTCAACTTCCTCGAAGCCGTTGGCAACGAGGATGGCGATCGTCTTACCTGCGAGCGGCTGATCCATACTCATATCGTCCTTTCGATGTTCATCCTGGGCGGGGAGCGAGCCATCAGGCCGCGTCCCCGGATCGACCGATGCCGCCGCGCGTGTCCTGGTCCTCGGGACGCCTACGGGAAAGCGTCCGCCCACCGCACCTCATGGGAGGGGATGCGGTGCGGCCAAGTGACCCGCTGCCGGTCTATTGGGGGGAGCCGGCGCAGGGGCGTACGTGCCCCGGTCGATTTGTTTTGAGCATGGAACACAAGTGGCCCCAACATGGGCCTAAGTCAATGGTTGATTCCGCAGCGCAACGAAGCGCCGCCACGGTTTGGCGACGGTGCGAACCTCGCCGAACGGCCTAGGGCTTGGCCTTGCGGCACGTTGGCGCAGGTTGGCACCACAAGCCGGCGCAAGGCCGCCATGTGTGCCATGCAAACCTTGCGACACAACGATTTTCCCCCTCCCGGAACGATCCGGGGGCATGGTGTTGCCGATTGTTCCGGCACGGTGTCGCTAGGATGACCTTTGACGAATGTTATAGTCAGTTTAAGCGAATATTCATTACCCACCGCAAAACTGTCACAACGCGCGGTTGGCAGGTTGGGCGGGAGCGGTGTATGGCGGTTAAGGACGAGGTCGAGCAGTTCATCGCTCGTGTGCGGCGCATGGCGCGGTCGTCGGCGCTCTACATCGTCGTCAACGTCAATTACAGCGCCTTCCCGTTCATCCGGCAGGACCGCCAGCTGTTGCGCATTCAGCTCAACGGCACGCAGGAACTGGCCGAGCATTTCGGCGCCGAGTTCTGGCCCGTGCTGGGCATGGACGCCTTCGTGGTGTTCCCGGAGAGCGCCTTCCGCAAGGTGCCGGAGTTCATCGACCGCGTCACCGCCAACTTCTTCCCCGACCGCGTGCAGGACGATCTGGACCTGGGGCAGCTCGTGCACAGCTACAACGTGCCGGGCGGCTACGGCGACCTGCGCCAGCGCGCCAACGATTATCTGGAGGTCGCTCTCGCCCGCGCCGCGGCGTCGCCCTGCGCCCCCGCCGCGGCTTCCGGCGCCGCTACGCCATCCGCCAGCGTCCTCCTGGCCGAGCTGGAAGGGCCGTTGAGCGCCCGCTTGGTCGGTTGCCTGGAAGACGCGGTGGAGGATCTGGACATCGGCAGTTATCTGCGCAGCCAGACCGTGTACCGGGCGGATGCCGACGGCTCGTGGCAGCCCTTCTACTGCGAGTACTTCACCGGCATGGCGGACCTGCACCGGGAGAACTTCCCCAAGGTTCAGCTGCTCGGCCGCCGGCGCATGTTCCACGAGTTCTGTCAGTGCCTGGACGAAAAGATGCTGAGCGGCATCGGTGCCAAAAGCAGCGAAGCGGCCAGCGCCGGCTCCATCGGCATCAACCTGGGCATCAAGTCGGTGACCGGTCCGCTGCTCTCCACCCTCAGCCGCGCCACGGCGCGCATCGCGCGCAGCGCCGTGGTGGTGGAGCTGGACGTGCTGCTGCTTCTGGAAGACGTCGCCGCCAGCCGGCGCGCCACCGACCTGCTGCGCGAAGCGGGCTACCGCATCGCCGTGGACGGCGTCACGCTGGACCTGCTCGGCTACATCAGCCCGGAGCGCTTCGACGCCGACTTCTTCAAGGTGCACGTGGCGCACGACCGCCTGGGCTCGCTGAACGACCCGGAGAGCATCGGCGCCTTGCGCCGCCTGGGTCGCGAGCGGGTAATCTTCAGCCGATGCGACCACGAGATGGCCGTCACGGTCGGCCGCGCCATCGGCTGCGACAAGTTCCAGGGCCGCCTCATCGACCGGCTGGCGGGTGTGGCCGTGCAGTAGGGGCTACAGGCACGCGCTTAGTCCGCCACCGCCTCCATCCGCGCCTCTTCGCGCCGCCGCTTGCGGCGCGCGGCGGCCATCAGGTTGAGCGCCTCGACCAGCGCCGAGAAGGCGATGGCGAAGTACAGATAGCCCTTGGGGATGTGGAAGCCGAGGCCGTCCGCCACCAGCGCCACGCCGACCAGCAGCAGGAACGACAGCGCCAGCATCTTCACCGTCGTGTGCCGGTTGACGAAGTCGCCCACCGGGCCGGAGGCGAACAGCATCACCGCCATGGCGATGACCACCGCGGCGACCATCACCGGCAGATGGTCCGACATGCCGACCGCGGTGATGACGCTGTCCAGCGAGAAGACGATGTCCAGGAACATGATCTGGACGACCACGCTGGCGAAGGTCGCGGCCACCTTGGCCGGCCCGTCCTCCTCCGCGCCCTCGACGGTGCTGTGGATCTCCATGGTGCCCTTGGCGAGCAGGAACAGGCCGCCGCCGATCAGGATCAGGTCGCGCCCGGACACCGCGAACGAGCCGATGGAGAACAGAGGCTGCGTCAGCGTCGCCACCCAGGCGATGGACGCCAGCAGCATCAGGCGCGTGATCAGCGCCAGCGCCAGACCGACCTTGCGCGCCCGGTCCTGCTGCGCCACCGGCAGCTTGGACGCCATGATCGAGATGAAGATGATGTTGTCGATGCCGAGGACGATCTCCAGCGCCGTGAGGGTCAAAAGGCTGGCCCAGACGCCGGGATCGGAGAGCAGGTCGAACATGGTCGGCCAAAAAATCCCGTTGTGCGGTCGAACACCGCGTTGCCGGCCTAGATGTGGTCGCCGGCCCCCCAGCGCAATAGACGGGGCGCAATAGCCGGGGGCCTACTCTTCGGTCTTCAGGCGCTCCAGCGCGCGGCGGTCGCGCTTGGTCGGGCGGCCCAGGCCAAGGGGGCGGCCGGGAATGTCCATGGCGGTCTCGGGGGCCGGCGGCGACAGATCCTCGTAGAGCGTGCGCGCCTCGTCGGCCGGGCCGCGCCGGCTGCCCAGCGCCAGAACCTTGACCACGCGGATGTGGCGGCCCTGCGGAAAGGTCAGCACGTCGCCGGGCTTCACGGCGTGATGCGCCTTGCTCACCACCGTGCCCGAACAGCGCACCACGCTGCCGTTGCACAGCTTGGCGGCGAGGCTGCGCGTCTTGAAGAAGCGGGCGAACCACAGCCACTTGTCCACCCGCAGGCGGCCCGGTCCCGCATCGGGCCCGGCATCGGGTTGGCCGTCGTCGAAATCGTCGCGGTCGTCGTTTTGGTTCATCCGGCACCGTGCAGTTGGCGAAGCTTGGCGAAGGGGTGGTCGGCGTTGGCGGTGGGTGTCTTCGACGGACGCGGCGCCTGCGCGCGCTGGGCGCGGCGGCGGCGCCACGTCACGGCGCCGTCCTCGGCGACCGAGCGCGTGTAGCCGAGGACGGCCAGCACGCCGTGCAGCTCCTCGGCGCCGACGCCGATGATCTGCGCCAGCGCCGGCTCGGGCGACGGCGGGGCCTCGCCCTTGCTCTGTTTCATCATCTCGACCTCCAGCCGGTCGAGCATGTCGACGCGCACCGCCCGCGGCCCCACCGCCGGGTATCCGATCGCCTCCCAGAAGGCCGGCGGCGCGCCGCCCGCGGCGACCGAGACACGGCCGGGCGGCGGCGCCGGGGCCGGCAGCTCGCGTCCCTGGTGCACGGTCCACAGGAGTGCCCGCAGGCCGACCGCGCCGGGCTTCGCCAGCGCCGGCAGGAACAGGTGCGTGACCCCCAGCCGCACGCCGAGCGCATGCAGCGCCTTGCGGTCCTCGCGCGACAGCCCCTCGACCAGCGGCGCCACCGGCTTGCGCGCCAGCACGCCCAGCCCCTCGACGAGCTGGAACGCCAAGCCGCGCGCCGGACCCGACAGGCCCTTCGCGTCGCGCAGCGCCAGCAGCGGCTTGAGCGTCGCGGCGACGTGCCCGCGCAGCCACGCCTCCAGCCGGGCGCGCACGCGCTCGCTCTGCGCCGGATCGAGCAGCGCTTCGGCGTTCGTCACCACCGCCGGGGCCAGCACCGAAGGACCGGCCGCCAGCCTCGCCACGGCGATGCCCTGCCCAAAAGTGCCGGACCAGGACAGCACGCCATCGGCGCCGAGCTGGAACGCCGCGTCCGGCTCCTGCTCCAGCGCCTTCACGCGGTTGGTGATCTCGTCGCGCAGCGCGCGGCGGGCGGCGTTCAGCAGCGACCGCGCCTCCTCGGAACGGTCCGGCGCGTCGGGCACGAAGCGGAAGCCCTCCAACTGGCCGACCGCGTGCCCCTCGACCACCACCTCGCCATCGGCGCGCACGCCGCCCAGCAGCGCCCGCCCGTCCGCCAGCGTGCGGACCAGGGTTGCCGAGCGACGGTCGATGAAGCGCTGAGTCAGGCGCTCGTGCAGGGCGTCGGACAGCTTGTCCTCGATGGTGCGGGCGCGCTCCTGCCAGTGCACGGGGTCCTTCAGCCACGCCGGCCGATTGGAGATGTAGGTCCAGGTGCGGATGTGCGCGATGCGCGCCACCAGCGTGTCGATGTCGCCCTCCGTGCGCTCCAGGCGGGCAACCTGCTTGGCGACCCAATCCTCGTCCAGCCGGCCGGCGGGGGCGCGCAGGTAACGGTAGATCTGGCCCAGCAGGCGCGTGTGCGCGTCCGACAGCACCTTGCGGAAGTCGGGGACCTGACAGACCTCCCACAGCAACTGCACCGCCGACTTGCCCTTGGCGAGGGCCATCACCTCCGCGTCGCGCGCCAGGGCTTGCAGGGCGAGGTGGTCGTCGGCGTCGCGCACCCGCAGCAGCTCGGGGATCGGCGGGCGCGCCTCCAGCGATTGCAGCAGGAAGCCCGGCGTCTCGAACCGCAGGGCGGAGTTGCGCCAGCTCAGCGCCTTCAGCGTGTCGAACTCGTGGTTCTCGACGCGGTCCACCAGTTCCGACTCCAGCTCGCCGACCTCGTCGGTGGTGCCGAAGGTGCCGTCGCGCATGTGGCGGCCGGCGCGGCCGGCGATCTGCCCGACCTCGGGGGCGCGCAGGCGGCGCGGCGCGAAGCCGTCGAACTTCACGATGCGGGCGAAGGCCACATGGTCCACGTCCATGTTCAGGCCCATGCCGATGGCGTCGGTCGCCACCAGATAGTCCACCTCGCCGGCCTGATACAGCCCGACCTGGGCGTTGCGGGTGCGGGGCGACAGCGCCCCCAGCACCACCGCGGTGCCGCCGCGCTGGCGGCGGATCAGCTCGGCCATGGCGTAGACGTCGGTGGCCGAGAACGCCACCACGGCCGAGCGCGGCGGCAGGCGCGTCAGCTTCTTGTAGCCGGCGTAGGTGAGCTGCGAGAAGCGCGGGCGGGTGATGAACTCGGCGCGCGGCACCAGCTTGCGAATCAGCGGCTGGATGGTCTCGGCGCCGAGGAACATGGTCTCGACAAGGCCGCGGGCGTTCAGAAGGCGGTCGGTGAAGATGTGCCCGCGATCCGGGTCGGCGCAGAGCTGGATTTCGTCCACCGCCAGGAAGTCCACGGCGCGGTCGAGCGGCATCGACTCGACCGTGCAGACCCAGTAGGCAGGGTGGGGCGGGAGGATCTTCTCCTCGCCGGTGACCAGCGCCACCTTGTCCTTGCCCTTGGCGGCGGCCACCCGGTCGTAGTTCTCGCGCGCCAGCAGCCGCAGCGGGAAACCAATCATTCCCGTGCGGTGACCGAGCATGCGCTCGATGGCGAGATGGGTCTTGCCGGTGTTGGTGGGCCCGAGGACCGCGACCACCCGGCCCCCCACCCCCGACGGGTCATAGCGGGCCTCTACCATGGTTCTAAGCATTGGGGTGTCGGGCCATCATTGCAAGCGCCCGTCCTTTCAAACAGGGGAAAGCCGTGCGCGGCAACGCGCCCATGGACCGCAGCCCCGCAACGCGCTTTACTGGAACGCCGGCCTTCAGCCTGAGACAACCGCACCGGGAGGTTCCATGTTCCGTTCCGCCACACTGGCCGCCGTCATCGCCCTGACCATAGCCGTGCCAGCCTGGGCGCAACAGGCGCCGGCCGTCAGCGCCGAGGGCGCCGCCGCCATGCGCGCCGCCATCGCCGACGGCCTGAAGCGCACCTTCCCGGAGGTCCAGGACGGGATCGAGTTCCGCTGGTCGGGCCAGACGCAGGTGACCCCGGCCGGCGACCGCTACGACGTGATGCTGCCGGCGCTGACCATCGTCAGCACCGAGGACATGCGCTTCGACATCGGCGCGATCCAGCTGAAGGTGTCTCCCAAGCCGGACGCCACCTACGCCGTCGACGCGGTTCTGCCCACGGTCATGACGATGCGCAACGGCAAGATGCCCGCCGGCACGCTCTCCATCGGGCGCCAGCGCTTCACCGGCGTGTGGTCCGGCGCCGTGGAGAATTTCGTGTCGGCCGATCTGGCCTACGGCGACCTGGCGCTGGTGGACAACGACAGCGCCGCGCTGCGCATCGGCTCGATCACCGCGACGCAGGACATGCGGCCGGACGGGCCGGGCACCTGGAGCGGCCCGGTGGCCGGGGCGCTCAGCGACGTGACGGTGACCGACGCGCAGAAGGCCACGCTGATGAAGATGGCCGGCATCGCGGTGGAGGCGAACTACGGCCGCATCGACCTCGCCAAGGTGTCGCAGTTCAAGGCGCTGATGGCGACGCACGCCGCCGCCGGGACCGAGCCGCCGGCCACGCAGTTCCTGTCGCTGCTGGGCGGCGTGCTGGGCGAGGCGGTGGTGCGCACGCGCATCACCGGGCTGACGGCCGGCAACGACGAAGGGCGCGTCGGCGTCGATCTGGCGACCTTCACCATGGGCGTGCGCGATCTGGACCGCGAGACGTCGAGCACCGTGCTGGGCTTCCAGACCGAGGGGCTGAAGATCGAGCCGCTGCCGGGGCCGAAGCAGTTCATGCCCCAGCGCTTCGACGTGCAGATCTCGCTGGGCAAGCTGCCCAACGCCGCCATCGGGCAGGCGCTCATGGCGCTGGCGGCGCTGGAGGAGCCGGCGAAGGGCAAGGACAACGGCAAGGACGGCGGCAAGCTCAGCGGCAAGGCGGCCGGCAAGGCCGGCATGGCGGGCAAGGTCGAGTCGGGCAAGTCCAAGAAGAAGGCGGTCGAGCCGGACGAGAGCGACCGCGACGCGCAGGCCGCCGCCATCGGCATGGCGCTGGTGGAGGCCGCCAGCAAGGCCGGGACCGAGCTGCGCATCGACCATCTGTCGATCGAAACGCCGGCCACCTCGGGCGCGGTCACCGGTACGGCGCGGGTCGCGTCCGCGGCGGCGATGGGTGCCGTGGGCGGCGCGCAGATCGTTCTGCGCGGCCTGGACGCCGCCGCCAAAGCGCTCCAGCCGAAGCCGGGCGCCAAGCCCGAAGCCGGGGATCAGGAAACGCTGGGCATCATCGCCATGCTCCAGGCCATGGGCCAGCAGAGCACGGACGAGGCCGGCAAGGACGTGCGCACCTACAAGATCGACCTGACGGAGAGCGGCCAGACGCTGCTCAACGGCGCCGACATGAGCGCCGTCATGGGCATGGGCGGCCAGCCGGCCGAGCCGGCGCCGCCGGTCAAGAAGGGCGGCATGAGCGGCAAGAAGAACTGAGCAAAACCGCAACCGACAGCCCTTGCACACCGGCCGGATTTTTCACACATATCCGGCCGGATTGGCGCGTCCATTCCTTACGCACGCAAACATAAGAAACAGGATGTACCCGATGACCGAGGAACGGCTCAATTTTCAGGCCGAGGTCAGCCGCCTGCTCGACATCGTCGCGCACTCGCTCTACAGCGAGAAGGAAGTCTTCCTGCGCGAGCTCGTCTCCAACGCGTCCGACGCCTGCGACCGGCTGCGCTACGCCGCGCTGACGCAGCCCGAGCTGTCGGCCGACGACCCGAATCTCAAGGTCCGGCTGGTCGCCGACAAGGAAGCGCGCACGCTCACCATCGTCGACAACGGCATCGGCATGAACCGCGAAGACCTCGTGGAGAACCTGGGCACCATCGCGCGCTCGGGCACCGCCGCGTTCATGCGCCAGCTCACCGGCGATTCGAAGAAGGACGTCAGCCTGATCGGCCAGTTCGGCGTCGGCTTCTACTCGGCCTTCATGGTCGCCGAGAAGGTCGAGGTGCTGACCCGCAAGGCCGGCGAGGCGCAGGGCTGGCGCTGGCTGTCGGACGGCAAGGGCGAGTTCACCATCGGCGAGGCGGAAGCCGACCTGCCGCGCGGCACCCGCGTCACTCTGCACCTGCGCGAAGGCGACGACGAGTATCTGGACGAGCACCGCCTGTCGGGCATCGTGCGCAAGTATTCCGACCACATCGCCATCCCGATCCTGTTCGGTGAGGGCGAGGATGCGAAGGCGCTGAACAGCGCGTCCGCTTTGTGGATGCGCTCCAAGAACGAGATCACGCCCGAGCAGTACACCGAGTTCTACCACCACGTCGGCCACAGCTTCGACAACCCCTGGCTGACCATCCATTGGCGGGCCGAAGGCGCCATCGAGTACACCAACCTGCTGTACGTCCCGGCCAGCCGCCCGTTCGACCTGTTCGACCCCAAGCGCGCCCACCGCGTGAAGCTGTACGTCAAGCGCGTGTTCATCACCGAAGGCGCCGAGGGCTTGGTGCCGCCCTACCTGCGCTTCCTCAAGGGCGTGGTGGACACCGAGGACCTGCCGCTCAACATCAGCCGCGAGATGCTCCAGCACAACCCGATGCTGGCGAAGATCCGCGCCGGCATCACCCGCCGCGTGCTCGGCGAGTTGAGCAAGAAGGCCAAGGACGCGGAGAGCGCCTCCGAATACAACACCTTCTGGGAGAACTTCGGCGCGGTCCTGAAGGAAGGCCTGTACGAGGATTACGAGCACCGCGACGAGCTGCTGAAGCTGCTGCGCTTCCGCTCGACGCACGGTGACGGTCTGGTGTCGCTGGAGGACTACGTCGGCCGCATGAAGGACGGCCAGGACGCCATCTACACCATCTCCGGCGACGACGTGGACACCCTGCTGCGCAGCCCGCAGATCGAGGGCTTCCGCGCCAAGGGGGTGGAGGTGCTGCTGCTCACCGACCCGGTGGACGAGTTCTGGGTGCCGTCGGTCGGCCAGTACGCCGACAAGAAGTTCAAGTCGGTCACCCGCGGCGGCGCCGACCTGGGCAAGATCCAGGGCGGCGAGGACAAACCGGAAGCCGAGAAGCCGGCCGAGGGCGACGTCGGCAGCCTGATCGCGCTGTTCAAGCTGACGCTGGCCGACGCGGTGAAGGACGTCCGCCCGTCCGAGCGCCTGACCGACAGCCCGGTCTGCCTCGTCGCCGACGAGACCGACATGGACCTGCACCTGGAGCGCCTGCTCAAGCAGCACAAGCAGCTGGGGGCCGGCGAGTCCAAGCGCATCCTGGAGCTGAACCCCGGCCACCCGCTCATCAAGCGCCTGACCGACCGCGCCAGGACCGGCGGTGCGTCCGATGGCGACTTGGCCGAGGTGGCGTGGCTGCTGCTCGATCAGGCGCGCATCGTCGAGGGCGAAGCGCTGCCCGACCCGGTCGCCTTCGCGCGCCGGCTGTCGGCGATGATGGAAAAGGGTTTGGCGTAACACACGCGGCGGTTTGCCAAACGGGGCCGCCGATGCTATGTTTCGGAGGTGGCTGGTGGGTGCGCTAACACCCACCAGCTTTCACCTAGTGCTTCTTACGGGGAAGCCGGCGGATCGTGATCAGCCAGCCTCTCCACAGCAGCACCAGGAGAAAGGGCATCTTCTTCATGCCTCTTGCCTCCTTGAATGCGGCGGGTGGATCATCCCACCCGCCGTCTTCCTTTGTACGGCATCCCCGTCGCAAAACACACCTATGGGTGTGCGTAAATGCAAAAATTCGCATTTTCGCGGGCGGTATTTCCTTTCGTCGTTCCGCCCTTCCCCTTTGAGAATCGCGTCGGCTCGCACCATTTCCTAATGCAGGACCTCAAGGGAAACTGTGACCTCTATGCCTTCGCGGATTGAAGACCTCTGCGCCCACAAGGGCCTCAAGATGACGGACCAGCGCCGGGTGATCTCGCGCGTGCTGTCGGAATCGACCGATCATCCCGATGTGGAGGAGGTGCACCGCCGCGCCGTCGCCATCGACCCGCGCATCTCCATCGCCACGGTGTACCGCACCATGCGCCTGTTCGAGGACGCGCAGGTCATCGACCGCCTGGACTTCGGTGACGGCCGTGCGCGCTATGAGGAAAAGCGGGACGAGCACCACGACCACCTCATCAACCTCCAGACCGGCGAGGTGGTGGAGTTCACCAGCGAGGAGCTGGAACAGCTGAAGGCGACCATCGCCCGCAAGCTGGGCTACGAGCTGGTCGGCCACCGTCTGGAGTTGTACGGCGTGCCGATTGGCCGCCAAACGGCCAAGCAAGACAACTGATAATAGAATGGGACTATCCGGCGGGATTCGCCGGTCGCGCCGCACAAAAGCAGCCGGGGCCTTGGAAACCCTTGCGGAGTGCGCCGCACGCGGAGCTGTGCGTGGCGGCCCCTGCGGTCTAGGTTCAAGATCGACCGCACAAGAACGGGACTCGGGCCGCCCCATGGATCACAGCGACGACCCCCTTCTGGCGCCGATCCTCGCGCGCCTGGACCGCCTGACCGAAGCCGTCGAAGTCCGCATGGACGCGCTGGACCAGCGCCTGCGCGGCCTGGAACGGGAAGCCGGCGAGATCATCGACCTGCTCGTCTCCATCAAGGCCGGCCTGGACTGCGCCGTCGACGAACTCGTCGAGGCGGAGGACGAGGATGACGACGACGATGATTCCGAGACGGTCTGGCACTTCATCCACTGAACCCATCCTGCTACACAGGGTGGGGGCAGACGGAAAGGCCGGCCATGCAACACCACCAGGGCGTGGCGTTCTTTGATTTCGACGGCACGCTGGTGCGTGGCGACACCTTGCCCATGTTCATCGCCGAGGTGATCGGGAAACGGCGCACCCAGCTCGCCTTCGCCGACGCCATCCGCTCCGCCGGCCACCGCCACCTGCGCGGCCGCGCGCCGGGCGTCGATTTCCGCGGCTCGATCAAGTCGATCCTGTTGAAGCGCACCCTGCGCGGGCTGGCACTGGCCGAGGCGCACGCGGCGGCCGAGCGGATGGCGCCCAAGCTGCGCTGGCACCCGCCCACGACCCATGCCCTGCACGAGCACCGCCGCGCCGGCCGTCGCGTGGTGGTCGCCACCGGGGCGTTGGACGTCTACATGCCGTTCCTGCTGCACGGTGTGGAGGTGGACGATCTGCTCGCCACCGGCATGGAGGTGCAGGACGGCCGCCTGACCGGCCGCCTCGCCACCGGGAACTGCGTGCGCGCCGACAAGGCGGACCGGGTGCGCGCGTGGCTGTCGGCGAACGGCCCGTTCGGCGAGACCTGGGGCTACGGCAACCGCCCGAGCGACCTGCCCATGCTGGCGCTGCTGGACCGCCGGGTCGTGGTCCACATCGCTTAACCGAGCCTTAACATTCCGCGCCCAATAGTGTATGACATTGGTCGGGTATTCAGTTCCCGGCCCTATGACCTGGAGCGTGGAGCCTCGGCCATGTTCAGCATCGAATCCCAGATTCGCATGGCGGTCCCCGCCCGCTTGGCCGTCGTCGCCGACGACGATCTGGAGCAACGCGCCGCGGTCACCCGCCAATTGGAAGATTTGGGATTCACCGTGGCCCAGGCGAAGGACGGCTACGAGGCGCTGTCGATCATTGGCGAGCGCGAGCCCAACCTGGCCCTGCTGCGGCGCCACGCGGCGTCGGACGACGGCGACCGGACGGCGGCGCTGGCCCGCATGCTGTACCCGCGCACCCGCATCATCATGACCTCCAGCGCCGCCGATGCCTTGTCGGGCGACGACGCCTTCGCCGTGCTGACGCTCCCGGCGGACGCCCGCGGGTTGGACCGCTGCCTGGACGAGGCGGCGTAAGTCCGGTTCCTTTCAGGTTTCCACTTCCACCGGCATGCCCAGTTCAAGCTCCAGGTCACGGTCGGCGCGGCCCCGGTTGACGGCGATCTCCACCAGCCCGTTGGAATTGCCGTACCAGAACGCCTCACCCTCGGCGGCATCCGCGAAAGTGCGGGCATGCCGCACCTCGTATCCGTTGGCGATCAGCAGCGCGGTTTCCGGCACCCCACCGGCGCGCAGGCCGGTCATGGCGTTGCCGTACCCGTCCACATAGACGATGCGCGCCAGATCGTCGGGCCAGTCCGGCCGGGCGATGGCCGGCGACGCCAGCGGTGTGGACAGCGGCGTTCGCCCCAACGCCAGCCGCGCCGCCACCGGAGCGAACAGGTCGCGGCCATGAAAGGTGGCCGACAGCTTCGCCGGCTGCCAGTCGATGGCGGCGACCGTGAAGTCCACCGCCCGGCGCCGCACCAGCTCGAACAGGCCGTTGTCGGGGCCGACGAAGGTCCGCCCGTCCGCCTGAATCCACAGCGGCTTGCGCGCGGTGCCGACGCCGGGATCGACGACGCAGACGAACACCGTGCCGGCGGGAAATTCGTGCGCGTAGGCGGCCAGCAGGTAAGCGGACAGTTGCGGGTCGAAGGCCGGCGCGTCGGCGAACAGGTCGATCACCGGCACGCCCGGCGCCTCGCGCGCCAGCGCCGCCTTGACTTGCCCCGTGTATGGCCCGGTGAGCCCGAAATCGGTGAACAGCACGATCATGCCGGCCAGTATAGCGCGGCCGGTGGCTTCCCGGAACCCATTCGAAACGGGGCGCTTCGACTTGTCGCGACGCAATTCCGCTTCATATAGCAGACAGCGCCAAAGACGATTGCGGCGCGTTTATTTTGTTCTGCCGAACCTCGTCTGAATGATCAGGGATATGAACAGGTATTCAGCTTTCGTAATAGGAATGCTGGCGCTGCTTCTGGCGACCGGCCGCGGCGCCGCGTAGAGCAAGCGCCCGAGCATTCTCGCTACCACAGGCATCCCGATGGGGCCGAGCCCGCTGCTGATCCGCGGCCTGACCGTCGTCTATCACCGTAAGCCGGTGCTGTGGGACGTGACCTGCGTCGCCTCGGGCGGGCTGCTGACGCTGGCGGTGCTGTTGGGGCCGCAGCACGGCATGCTCGGCCGGGTGCTCGGACAGCGTCGGCTGCACGCCGCGATGCTCTCCCAATCCGGGAATTCCCATCGGGAGTGAGGGATATTAGGATCAACGGTGGCCGTCGCTTCCCGCGGCCGCGGACCCGCCGGAGTCCCCGATGCCCTCTGCCCTCCACAGGCGCCTGCTGATCCTCGTCGCCCTGGCCCTTCTGGCGGCGGACATCGTGCACGACAGCCTTCATTTCCTCGACCCCGGAGAGCACGAACTGGGGAACAGCCCGTGGTCGGTGCTGCTCGAGTTGACCGGGCCGCTGGGCGCCAGCCTGCTGTTGTTGATGCTGCTTCTGCGCGAGACCGGCGCCGCCACCCGCGCCCGCGCCGCCGCCCAGGACGCCGAGGAGCGCGCCTCCACCGCCCACCGTCGCCTGCTGGAGGGGGTGGAGGCGGTCAGCGAGGGCTTCGCGCTGTACGACTCGGACGACCGGCTGGTCGTCTGCAACGCGCGCTACCGCGAGATCTACCCGAACACAGACATCCGGCCCGGCGCCTCCTTCGAGGAGACGCTGCGCAACGGCGTGCGGCGCGGCCAGTACGCCGACTGCGACCCCGCCGACCCCGAACCGTGGATCGCCCGCCGGCTGGAGCAGCACCGCAATCCGCAAGGCACCATCGAGCAGCGGCTGGCCGATGGCCGTTGGCTGAAGGTCGCCGAGCGGCGCACCAGCGACGGCGGCTACGTCGGCATCCGCACCGACATCACCGAACTGAAGCAGCGCGAACAGGAACTGGCGCAGAAGTCGGCGGTGCTGGAGGGGACCTTCGCCGCGATGACGCAGGGCCTCGTGGTGTGGAGCGCCGCCGGGCGCCTGCTGACCTGGAACCGGCGTTTCGAGGAGGTGATGGAACTGCCGCCGGGCTTCGTCACGGTCGGCATGCACGCCGATGTCTTCCTGCGGCGGCTGGCCGAGCGCGGCGAGTTCGGTTCCGGCGACCTGGACGAACTGGTGGCCCAACGCCACGCCATCCTCGACCGCGGCGGCCGCATCGAGCGCACGCGCCCGAACGGCGTGGTGCTGGAAATCCTCGCCACGCACATGGACGACGGCGCGGTGCTGATGACCTACACCGACGTCACGGCCCCCCGTCAGACCGAGGCCGCGCTGCGCGAGAGCGAGGAACGCTTCCGCCAGCTTTCCGACTCGGCCACCGACTGCATCATCGTGCACGAGAACGGCACCATCATCGACATCAACCGCGCCGCCCTCGCCATGACCGGCTACGGCGCCGACGAGCTGATCGGCCGGCCCATCATCACCCTCGTGGCCCCGGAGGACCATGCCAAGGGCCTGCGCCGTCTGGCCGACCGGATGCAGACCCATTTCGAGATCACCGGCCTGCGCGCGAACGGCGAGCGCTATGTGGTGGGCGGCGAGACGCGCTACGTCGCCTACCGCGGGCGCACCGTCGCCATCGTGTCGGTGCACGACATCACCGCCTACCGTCAGGCCGAGGCGCAGCTCCGCCTCGCCAAGGAGCAGGCGGAACTGGCGAGCCAAGCCAAGTCCGAGTTCCTGCGCATGATCAGCCACGAGATCCGCACGCCCCTGAACGGCGTGCTTGGTATGATTGGCGTGCTGCTGGACGGCTCCTTGGGCGAGCAGCAGCGCACCTATGCGCTGACCGCGCGCGAGTCGGGCGAGGCGCTGCTGGCGATTCTCAACGACCTCCTCGACCTGTCGAAGATGGAGGCCGGCAAGCTCGACCTGGAAAGTGCCGGCTTCGATCTGGTGGAACTGGTGGAAAGCGCCATGGACCTGCTGGCCACCCGTGCCGCCGCCAAGGGGATCGCGCTGGCGGCGACGGTGCCGGCCACCCTGCCGAGATGCCTGCGTGGCGACGCCGGGCGGCTGCGGCAGGTGTTGCTCAACCTCGCCGGCAACGCGGTGAAGTTCACCGAAACGGGCGGCGTCTCGGTCATCGTGACCTCGGACGGAGCCGACGAGTCTGGCGGCGAGCGCCTGCGTTTCGAGGTGGCCGACAGCGGCATCGGCATCCCCGCCGAGGCGCAGCCCTACCTGTTCGAGGAGTTCACCCAGGCGGCGCCCACGCTGTCGCGCCGCTACGGCGGGACCGGCCTGGGGCTCGCCATCTGCAAGCGGCTGGTCGAGCTGATGGGCGGCCGGATCGGTGTCGACAGCGCCCCCGGCCGGGGCAGCCGCTTCTGGTTCACCGTGCCGGTGGAACGGCAGCCCGGCGCCGCCCCGGCACCGCAGGCGCTGGCCGGCAAGCGCGTGCTGCTGGTCGACGCATGCCCGCTGAGCCGCGCCGCGTTGCGCCTCCAGGTCGCGTCCTGGGGGGCGGAGGTGGTGGAGGCCGCCGACGTTCTGGAAGCCGTGCACGCCGCCGGGGACACCCGCACGGACGCGGCGCTGGTGGACACTTTCGGCCGCGACGAGACGAAGCTGGAGGCGCTGGCGGGGGCTTTGCGTCAGGCCAGGGTCGGGCGCATCGTGGCGCTCGCCCCGGTCGGCCACGCCGACGCGCGCGCCCATCCGGGGATCGACGCGATGCTCATCAAGCCGGCCCGGCAGGCGCGGCTGCTGGCGGCGCTCGACGGCACCGGGGCACCGGCCGAACCGGCGCTGCCGCGGCCCGTGGCGCGGCCGGTGCCGCGCGCCAACGGCCGGCGCCTGCTGCTGGTCGAGGACAGCCCGACCAACCAGATGGTCGCCACCGCCTTCCTGAAGACCGCCGGCTATCGGGTGGACGTCGCCGCCAACGGGCTGGAGGGGGTGGAGGCGGTGCGCAGCGTGCCCTACGACCTGGTGCTGATGGACATCGCCATGCCGGAGATGGACGGGCTGGCGGCGACGCGGGCGATCCGCGCGCTGCCGCTGCCGGCCGGCGCGCGGCCGATCATCGCCATGACCGCCGACACCATGGAGGGCGACCGCGAGCGCTGCCTTGCCGCCGGCATGAACGACCACGTCGGCAAGCCGGTGGACCGCGCGCGGCTGCTGGACACGGTGGCGCGCTGGCTGCCGGCCGAACCGGCGGCACCCGGTGGAGGCGTTGCCGAGGAAGCGGAGGACGGGCCGGCGGCGGACACGCTGGACGCCGAGGTTCTGGAGCAGCTCGCCCGCGACCTCGATCAGGAACTGCTGGCCGACGTGATCCGGCAGTTCGTGGACGAGACGCAGGCGCGCGCCGGGCGCATCGCCGAGGCCGAGGACGACGTGAAGGTTCTGGCGCAGGAGGCGCACACGCTCAAGAGCACGGCCGGCACCTTCGGCGCGAAGCGCCTGTCGGCCGCTGCGCTGCAACTGGAGCTGGCCTGCCGCAGCAACGCCGTCGCCGAGATCCGCACGCTGCGCCGCTGCATCCCGGACCTGGCGCGCGACGCGATGGAGGCTTACCGGGCGCGGGGGGTGTTGGGGTGAGTGGTCGCGGTGGCCCCCACCAAACCTACAGCCGCCCCTCCGCCTGCCAGGTCAGGCGCTTGCGGTAGATCGTCGATGCGCTGATGTCCAGCAGCGCGGCGGCGCGCGGGATGTTGCCGTCGCACGCCGCGATGGCATCCTCGATGGCGTCCTTCTCCACCTGCCACAGCGGCCGGATCGCCTTCGGCCCCGACAGCATCGCCACGATGGGCGCCGCCGGCCCGGCGGCGGTCTGCGGCGTCAGCGGCGGCGGCAGCATGGCGGGCGACACTACCTCGCCGTCGTGCAGCACGACGATGTTGCGCACCACGTTCTGCAACTGCCGCACGTTGCCCGGCCAGTGGTAGAGGCGCAGCACCTGCTCCGTATCCGGTGAGAATCTCTGGAACCCCTTGCCCTCCTCGCGGGCGTATTCGGTGAGGTAGTGGCGGGCGACCTCGATCACGTCGTCCTCGCGCTCGCGCAACGCCGGCAGATGCACGGGGATGACGTGCAGGCGGTAGTAGAGATCCTCGCGGAAGCGGCCCTCCTCCACCTCGCGCAGCGGGTCGCGGTTGGTGGCGCAGACGATGCGCAGGTCCACCTTCTCCAGCCGCGTGCCGCCCACCGGCATGTAGGTGCCGGTCTGGATGAAGCGCAGCAGCTTGGTCTGGAGGTTCGGCTCCAACTCGCAGATCTCGTCGAGGAACAGCGTGCCGCCGCTGGCGCGCGCCGCCGCGCCCTCGCGGTCGGCCACCGCCCCGGTGAACGAGCCCTTCATGTGGCCGAAGATCTCGGACTCCAGCAGATCCTTGGGGATGGCGCCGCAGTTGATGGCGACGAAGGGCTTGTCGCCGCGCGGGCTCTGGCGGTGGATCGCCTCGGCGCAGACCTCCTTGCCGGTGCCGGACTCGCCGGTGATGAACACCGTGGCGCGCGACGCGGCGGCGCTGTCGATGATCCGGTACACCGCCTGCATGGTCAGCGACGAGCCGATGAAGCCGTGATAGCGGGTGCGCGCCAGATCCTTCTGGTAGGTGTCCACCAGCTGCGCCAGCCGCAGCCGCTCCACCGCGTTGCGCACGGTGATGACCAGCCGCTCGGCCGTGAAGGGCTTCACCAGGAAATCATAGGCGCCGTGGCGCATCGCCTCGACCGCCACGTTGACCGAACCGTGCGCGGTGATCACCACCACGGCGCAGGGCAGCCCCTGCGCCTCGATGCGGCGCAGCACCTCCATCCCGTGCATGTCCGGCAATTGCAGGTCGAGCAGCACGATGCGCGGCGCCCCGTCGGCCACCGCGTCCAGCGCCGCCGCACCGGTTTCCACCGGAACGACGGTGTACGCTTCTTTCTTCAGATACTCCGCGTACACCCGCGCCAGCGAGGGCGTGTCTTCGACAAGCAGGACCGTGGCGGTGCCGGGGATCATGGGCGGGGGGCGTTCGGGAAATGTGGCTTCTCTAAACTACCGCCTTTAACCGGGAGGCGCCAAGCGCCAAACGAACATCCTTGTACGGCGCGGTTTCACACGGTTTCGCCAACGCGGCTGCGAGGATCAGAACGCTTGTCCAAAGCGCTGCGATGGAATATCTAAATTCTACACCTCCAACAGCGTACTCCGTGAGGCGACGTTGAACGACCACGCCATCCTGGCCGGCAAACGGGTCCTGCTCGTCATCGCGGGCGGCATCGCCGCCTACAAGTGCCTCGACCTGATCCGCCGCCTGCGCGAGCGTGGCTGCTCCGTCCGGGCCATCCTGACGCGCGCCGGGGCGGAGTTCGTGACGCCGCTGTCCGTTCAGGCGCTGACCGAGGACAAGGTCTACCAGGATCTGTGGTCGCTGACCGACGAGTCGGAGATGGGGCACATCCAGCTCTCGCGCAGCGCCGACCTGATGGTGGTGGCGCCGGCCACCGCCAACATCCTGGCGCGCATGGCCGCCGGCATGGCCGACGATCTGGCGACGACGGCGCTGCTCGCCACCGACAAGCCGATCCTGGTGGCGCCGGCCATGAACGTGCGCATGTGGCTGAACCCGGCGACGCAGGCCAACATGGCGCTGCTGGAGCAGCGCGGCGTCACCCGCATCGGCCCCAACGTCGGCGACATGGCCTGCAACGAGCACGGTCCCGGCCGCATGGCCGAACCCATGGAGATCGTCGACGCCATCGCCGCGCACTTCGCCGGGCGCAACGCTCCCAAGCCCCTGGCCGGCAAGCGCGCGCTGGTCACCAGCGGCCCGACGCACGAGCCCATCGACCCGGTGCGCTACATCGCCAACCGCTCGTCCGGCAAGCAGGGGCACGCCATCGCCGCGGCGCTGCACCGGCTGGGCGCCGAGGTGACGCTGGTCAGCGGTCCGACCCGCCTGCCCGACCCGCCGGGCTGCACGGTCCGTCCCATCGAGAGTGCGCGCGACATGCTGGCCGCGTGCGAAGCCGCCCTGCCGGTGGACGTCGCGGTGTTCGCCGCCGCCGTCGCCGACTGGCGCGTCAAGGACGCCGCGGAGCGCAAGCTGAAGAAGGACGGCGGCGGCCCGCCGGCGCTGGAGCTGTGCGAGAACCCGGACATCCTCGCCACCCTGTCCAAGTCCGCCCGGCGCCCGGCGCTGGTGGTGGGTTTCGCCGCCGAGACCGGCAACGTCGTCGAGTACGCGCGGGCCAAGCGCGCCCGCAAGGGCTGCGACTGGATCGTCGCCAACGACGTGTCGCTGGGCACCCAGACCTTCGGCGGCAGCGACAACACCGTCCATCTGATCCGCGCCGACGACACGGTCGAGGCGTGGCCCACCATGGACAAGGACGCGGTCGCCGCAAAGCTCGCCGCCGCCATCGCTGCACACCTGAAGGAGAGCACGCCTTGACGCCCGTCACCGTACCTGTCGTCCGTCTGCCACACGCCGAGGGGCTGGAGCTGCCGGCCTACGCCACCGATGGTGCCGCCGGGCTGGACCTCGTTGCCGCGGTGGCGGCGTCCGTGGTGCTGCTGCCGGGCGCGCGGGCGCTGATCCCCACCGGCCTGTCCATCGCCCTGCCCGCCGGGTACGAGGCGCAGGTGCGCCCGCGTTCCGGTCTGGCGCTGAAGCACGGGGTGACGGTGCTGAACACGCCGGGCACCATCGACGCGGACTACCGCGGCGAGATCGGCGTCATCCTCATCAACCACGGTGCCGAGCCGTTCACCGTCGAGCGCGGCCTGCGCGTCGCCCAACTCGTGCTGGCGCGTTACGAGCGGATTGCCTGGGCTCCCACCGACCGCCTGCCGGATACGGCGCGCGGGGCGGGCGGCTTCGGCTCCACCGGCCAGACTAGCCAGAGGAATTCCTGATGCTCCGCATCTCCAAGAAGCTGATGTTCGCCATCGAGGCGGTGCTGGACATCGCCTACAACGCCGGCACCGAGCCGGTGCAGTCCGGCGAGATCACCCGCCGCCAGGGCATCCCCAAGCGCTATCTGGAGCAGGTGCTTCAGCAGCTGGTGCGCGACGGCATCCTGGCCGGCGTGCGCGGCCCGCGCGGCGGCTACCGCTTGGCGCGCGAGCGGCGGCGCATCACATTGGGTGAGATCGTCCGCGTCGTGCGCTCCATGGAGACCGCGGGCGACCCCATCGAGGATCCGGCCGGCTCCATCCTTGGCCACAAGGTGGTCCGGCCCATGTGGGCCGAGCTTCAGGACGAGTTCATCCACAAGCTCGAAGCGATCACCATCGAAGACCTCTGCCTGCGCGCCCGCGCCGCGGGCGTGGAAAGCGAGACCGAAGACCGGATCGATTTTACCATTTGATTCGGGCGACAACGCGCCTAAACTCACATGTAAAGTGTGGGGTATCCGAAAATTCACGCGTTCAAGGGGTGAAACTATGGGCGAGTTCCGCGGCAGGATCTACGACAGCATCGTCGACACCATCGGCGCCACGCCGCTCGTGCGTGTGAAGCGCCTTGCCGACGATGCCGGCATCAAGGCCGACATCGTCGGCAAGCTGGAGTTCTTCAACCCGCTGGCCAGCGTGAAGGACCGCATCGGCTTTGCGATGATCGAATCGGCCGAGCGCGAGGGCAAGATCACGCCGGGCAAGACCACGCTGGTCGAGCCGACCTCGGGCAACACCGGCATCGCGCTGGCCTTCGTCGCCGCCGCCAAGGGCTACAAGCTGATCCTGACCATGCCCGAGAGCATGTCGATCGAGCGGCGCAAGATGCTGAAGCTGCTGGGTGCCGAGCTGGTGCTGACCCCGGCGCCGGAGGGCATGAAGGGCGCCATCCGCCGCGCCGAGGAGTTGGTGGCCCAAGGCCCCGACGCCTACATGCCCCAGCAGTTCAAGAACCCGGCCAACCCGGAGATCCACCGGAAGACGACGGCCGAGGAGATCTGGCGCGACACCGCCGGCAAGGCCGACATCCTGATTTCCGGCGTCGGCACGGGGGGCACGCTGACCGGCGTGGCCGAGGTGCTGAAGGCGCAGAAGCCCGGCTTCAAGGCCATCGCGGTGGAGCCGGAGGACAGCCCCGTGCTGTCCGGCGGCATGCCCGGCCCACACAAGATCCAGGGCATCGGCGCCGGCTTCGTGCCGGACGTCCTGAACACCAAGCTGATCGACGAGGTGGTGCGCATCTCCAACCAGCGCGCCTTCGACACCGCGCGCAAGGTGGCGCGGCTGGAAGGCCTGCCGGTCGGCATTTCCTCGGGCGCGGCGCTCGCCGCGGCGCTGGAGGTCGGTGCGCGGCCGGAGAACGAGGGCAAGCTGATCGTCGTCATCCTGCCGTCGTTCGCCGAGCGCTACCTGTCCACCGCCCTGTTCGAGGGGCTGGAGTAAAAAGTCCCCTCTCCCCCCTGGGGAGAGGGTTAGGGTGAGGGGGTTCCGCGACGCTTTCGTTCCCGGTCCCCCGACAACCCCCTCACCCGACGCCTTCGGCATCACCCTCTCCCCAGGGGGGAGAGGGTTGGGCTGCGCGCCGTCCTGCGCTATGCTGCGCCCCATGGACTTCACCGACACCCAACTGCACCGCTATTCGCGCCACATCATCCTGCCGGACGTCGGCGGGATTGGGCAGACGAAGCTTCTCAACTCCAAGGTTCTGGTGGTGGGCGCCGGCGGCCTGGGCTCGCCGCTGCTGCTGTACTTGGCCGCGGCCGGGGTGGGCACCATCGGCATCGTCGATGACGACGCGGTGGATCTGTCCAACCTCCAGCGCCAGATCATCCACGACGAAACCACGCTGGGCGTGGCGAAGGTCGAAAGCGCCGCCGCGCGCATCGCCGCGCTGAACCCGGACGTGAAGGTCGAGGCGCACAAGACGCGCATCACCAAGGACAACGCGCTGGACCTGATCGGCCGCTACGACGTGGTCGCCGATGGGTCCGACAATTTCGCCACGCGCTTCCTGCTGAACGACGCCTGTTACTTCGCGAAAAAGACGCTGGTCTCGGCGGCGATGCTGCGCTTCGACGGGCAGGTGTCCACCTTCAAGGCGCATCTGGGCGACGCCAACCCCTGCTACCGCTGCATCTTCCGCGAGCCGCCGCCGCGCGGGCTGGTGCCGTCCTGCTCGGAGGGCGGGGTGCTCGGCGCGCTGGCCGGCGTGGTCGGCTCGTTGCAGGCGACCGAGGTGCTGAAGGAACTGCTGGGCATCGGCGAGAGCCTGTCGGGCAGCCTGCTCATGCTCGACACGCTGAACGCCGGCTATCACCGCATCGCGGTCAAGCCAGACCCGGCCTGCCCGCTGTGCGGCACCGAGCCGACGATTCTTGATCTTTCTGGCCACGACCTTTCCGGCCGATGAGGGCGCCATGCAGGGACCCGACAGCCTGTCCATCGTGGTGTTCGCCGGCGGCTTCGACCGGGTGCACTACGCGCTCGTCATGGCGAGCGCGGCGGCGGCCACCAACCGCAAGGTGACGCTGTTCTTCACCGGGCGGGCGCTCAACGCGCTGGTGGATTCGCCCGAACCGGGCTGGCACGCCCTGGACCCCGCCGACGACGGCAGCCGCCCGGCCGAACGCGACGCGTTTTTCGCGACGAACGGCCTCGCCACCTTCGGAGAGTTGCTGGAGGCCTGCGTGGCGCTGGGCGTCACGGTGATGGCCTGCGAGATGGGGCTGAAGGCGTTGGGCTTGCCCACGGGTGTCGGGTTGCGCCCGGACGTGCCGGTGAAGCGGGGTGGGGTGGTGACGTTCTTGAACGAGTCGTCGGCCGGCGGGGCGATGCTGTTCGTGTAGCCGCCCAAAAAATGCCGTCATGCCCGTGCTTGACACGGGCATCCACCGTTGGCCGGCGCTGAGGTGCGGGGCGTGGATGGCCGGGTCAAGCCCACGGCTGTCCGGTTAAGGATCATGTCCATTGCAGGGTGAGTTGCCTTGGCTCTTCGCCTAGGTTTGGACGGGGAGCGTTGAGGCGGTCGAGGCGCTTTCGGTG
>NZ_JBPXMR010000015.1:0-131691 GCF_053470425.1 Azospirillum terrae
ATGGCCGAACTCTACACCCCGGCCGCCGAGGCCGACCCAGTCCAGATTCCACCCAAGGCCGCCTGACCGATGGCCACCTTAAGCCACACCCGAATTTACACCTGCTTGACGGACGTGACCGGCCTGTCCGCCTGAACGGCCCTACCTCGGTCGCGGGCCGTTCCCCCGTGCCTGGGGAGCTATGTTCGTGATCTCGCGCAGGAGCGGCAGGGTCCGGTCGCGGTCAGAGATGACGCGTCGGTCGACGTCAGGCCACGCGACCGCCAGATCGGGATCGTCCCAGCGGACCCCGCGCTGGGCGGCTGGGTCGTAGCAGGAACTCATCTGGTAGAGCAGCTCTGTCCCGTCCTCCAGCGTCTGGAAACCGTGCGCGCACCCGGCCGGCACATACAGCGAGGTGGGCGTGTCGGCCGCCAGTTCCACGCCGATCCACTGCCCGAAGGCCGGCGACTGCGGTCGGAGATCGACAACGACGTCGTAAAGCCGCCCGCGCACGACCCGGATCAGTTTGTGCTCGCTGGTTTCGGCGAGTTGGTAGTGCAGCCCTCTCAGCGTGCCGGCACGGGCGTTGTAGGATAAGCTCGCCTGGACGAGGACGGAAGCGAGGCCGTTGACCGCGAACTCCTCCGCGCAGAAGCAGCGCGCGAACCACCCCCGCTCGTCACATGCCGGCTCCGGCTCGACGAGCACAGCGCCGGGGATGGCGGTGGGCAGGAATTTCATGCGAAGACCTCGAGCTGGGGGACCGGCACGACGAATTGTCCTCCCCATTCCCGTATGAAGGCCAGTTGCCCCATGATCTCGTCCTTAAGGTTCCACGGTAAGATCAGCACTCGGTCGGGCCGATGGGCGCGCAGGTGCGCCTCATCGACGATGGGTACACGGCTGCCGGGCAGGAATTTGCCCTGCTTTGCCGGGTTCCGATCCACCGCATAAGCGACCATGTCGGGGCGCACGCCCGCGAAGTTCAGCAACGTGTTCCCCTTCGCGGCAGCACCATAGGCCGCGACCTTCAACCCCTGGCGCTTTGCGTCGATGAGCCAGGCGAGGAGGTCGTCCTTGACCTTCTCGGCGCGGGCTTGAAAGCCGGCGTAGAAATCCGCCGCGGTCATGCCGGTCCGGGCTTCCTCGTTGAGCAGCGCGGACACCCGCGGCGACGCGGGCCTGGCCCCCGTGTCTGTTCGCTGGGCGAAAACCCGAAGGCTGCCTCCGTGCGTCGGCAGGTGCTCGACGTCGAACACGGACAGCCCGTTCGCGCTGAAGATGCGCGCCACGGCCGTCAGCGACAGGTAGGAAAAGTGCTCGTGGTAAATCGTGTCGAACTGGTTTTCTATGACGAGCCGGAGCAGGTGCGGGAACTCGAACGTCGCGACCCCGTCCGCCTTCAGTAGGGCGGCGAAGCCGGCGACGAAATCGTTGATGTCCGGCACGTGCGCAAGCACGTTGTTGGCTGTCATCAGGTCGGCGGCACGGCCCTGCGCTGCCAGATCGTTGGCGACGGCCTCGCCGAAAAAGCATTCCAAAATGCCGATGCCCTTCTGGCGCGCCATCGCGGCGGTGCTGGCGGTCGGCTCGATCCCAGTGCAGGGGATGCCCCGTGACTGGGCGTACTGGAGCAGGTAGCCGTCGTTGGCCGCCACCTCCACCATGTGGCTGTGAGCGTCTAATCCGAAGCGCTCCGCCATATCGCCCACGTAGCGGTCGGCGTGCGCTAGCCACGCGGTCGAAAACGAGCTGAAATAGGCATAATCGGCGGAGAAAAGCTCCTCCGCGTCGGCGAAGTCCTCGGTCTGCGCCAGCCAACACGACTGACACACCAGCACACGCAGCGGGAACCACTTCTCCGGCGCGTGCAGGGTGTGGGCGGTGAGGTACGCGTTTGACGGCGGCGCGCTGCCGAGGTCGATGAGCTGGAGGGCAAGATTGGCGCCACAGTGGCGGCATTTCATGGAACCGTCCCTACAAAATGGTGCAGGCGTGCACGAAGTCTCGGTCATGGCGCCCACCGTGCCGGGCCGCCGGAGCCCTGGTGTATAAAAAAGCCAAGGCGGAAAGTATACCCGAATGTTCCGGCGCCACCTTTCCGAGTACGCCACCGCCAACGGCAACGAACGCGGCGCCCGCAAGGGCGGACGCCAGCCATGCTGTCGAGAAGCCTATCGATCAAAGCGCGGATGGAGTATAACGCGCGGCCATGCGGGTCGTCGAACGTCCTTGTCCGGCACATCGAGCGATCCTCATTGAGGACAAGGAGGTACCTTGAAAGCCGTCATTCTCGCCGGGGGTCTCGGAACCCGCATCAGTGAAGAGACCCATATCAAGCCGAAACCGATGGTCGAGGTTGGCGGCAAGCCGATCCTGTGGCACATCATGAAGCTCTACTCCGCCCACGGAGTGAACGAGTTCATCATTTGTTGTGGGTACAAGGGCTATGTGATCAAGGAATATTTTGCCAATTACTTCCTGCACATGTCCGACGTCACGTTCGACATGGCCCGCAACCGCATGGAAGTGCACGAGCAGAAGGCCGAGCCCTGGCGCGTGACGCTGGTGGACACCGGCGAGGACACGCTGACCGGCGGGCGCCTGCAGCGGGTGGCCAGCTACGTGAAGGATGAGGAGGCGTTCTGCTTCACCTACGGCGATGGCGTCGCCAACGTGGACATTACCGCCAGCATCGCTTTTCACAAGTCCCACGGCAAGCTGGCGACCGTCACTGCAGTGCAGCCGCCGGGGCGCTACGGTGCGCTCGACTTGGTTGGAAAGCAGGTGCGCGGTTTCCAGGAGAAGCCCAAGGGCGACGGAAGCTGGATCAACGGCGGGTTCTTCGTCCTGTCCCCCGGTGCAATCGAAGCCGTTGACGGCGACGCGTCCAGTTGGGAGAGCGACGCCCTCGGCCGCATCGCCGCAGCGGAGCAGCTTATGGCTTTCGAGCACACCGGGTTCTGGCAGCCGATGGACACGCTGCGCGAGAAGAACCAGCTCGAAGCGCTGTGGGAAAGTGGTTGCGCGCCCTGGAAGGTCTGGTGATGCCGAACGCGGACCTCTGGCGCGGCACCCCGGTCTTGGTCACCGGGCACACCGGCTTTAAGGGCAGCTGGCTGACGTGCTGGCTTGGCGCGCTGGGCGCGCGCGTGCACGGCTACTCCCTCGATCCTCCGACGGAACCTAGCCTCTTCGCCCTCGCGCGCGCGGCCGAGGATCTGGCGTGCGACACACGGGCCGATCTCGCAGACATCAGTGCCTTGACCGCGGCGCTCGGCAGGAGCCAGCCACGCGTCGTCTTCCATATGGCGGCCCAGCCTCTGGTGCGGGCGAGCTACGCACAACCCGTCGAGACCTTTGCCACCAACGTGATGGGCACCGCCCACCTGCTAGAAGCTATTCGGCAGGTCGACAGCGTGCAGGCTGTCGTGGTCGTCACGACGGACAAGGTCTACGAAAACCGCGAATGGGTCTACCCTTACCGAGAGGCTGATCCGCTCGGCGGCCGCGACCCTTACAGCGCCAGTAAGGCGGCGGCGGAAATTGTCACCGCATCGTACCGCGCGAGCTTTTTCGGTGGCCCCGGCGGGCATCCGGCTCGCATCGCCACTGCGCGCGCCGGCAATGTCATTGGCGGCGGCGATTGGGCCACGGACCGGCTGGTGCCCGACTGTATCGGCGCCTTCATCGCCGGCACCCCTTTGTCCCTGCGCTATCCGGGCGCCGTCCGCCCGTGGCAGCACGTGCTCGAGCCCCTGTCCGGCTACCTGAGTCTGGCCGAAGCCTTGCTGGACGACATAAGCCCCGTCCACACCCTGTCCAACGGCGCCTGGAATTTTGGCCCGGACGCACGCGGGGACGCCACCGTGGGGCAGGTCGCAAACGAGGTTGCACGACTTTGGGGCGGCGGCGTGCGCGTGAATTGCGCGCAGGCGGGCCATCATCCGCACGAGGCCGGGCTGCTGCGCCTTGATGTCACTCAGGCCCGCGCGTTTCTCGGCTGGACTCCGCAATGGAGCCTCCAACAGTCGCTCGCCGAAACCGTAGCGTGGTATCACGCTTGGCAGGCGGGGGAAGACATGCGCGCGGTGACGCTGCAACAGATCTCCGCCTACAACGCCGCGTCCACACAATGATGAAACGGGTGCTCGTCACCGGGGCCAGCGGCTTCGTCGGCAAGGCCTGCCTGCAGCGTCTCGCGGCGCGCGGCTTCGACGTGCATGCCGTCGCCCGCACGCCGACGCCGGAGGATGGCCAGACGGTCACGTGGCATTCCCAGGACCTGCTGGCGCCGGGCGCGGAGGCGGCGATTATCGATACGGTGCGCCCCACGCACGCGCTCCACCTCGCCTGGATCGCCATTCCCGGCGTATTCTGGAACAGCGCGGAGAATTTGGCGTGGCTGGCCGCGGGGTGCGCGCTGGCCGACGCGTTCGGCCGCGCAGGAGGTCGCCGCTTCGTCGGCGTCGGCACGTGCGCCGAGTACGATTGGGGATTCGGCCTGTGCCGCGAGGACACGACGCCCCTACGCCCGTCCACGGCATATGGCCGGGCCAAGCTGGCGATGATGCACGCGCTCAACACGGCCGCCGCAGTGCACAGCTTCGACGCGGCCTGGGGGCGGCTGTTTTTCCCGTACGGTCCGGGGGAGCCTGCAGGGAAGCTGATCCCGTCGGTCATCGCCGCGCTGCTGGACGGCAAGCCGGTGCCCTGTTCTCACGGCCGACAGGTGCGTGACTTCGTCTTCATTGAGGATGCAGCGGACGCGCTCGCGGCGCTCGTTGATGCGCCCGCGACGGGCGCCTACAACATCGCCTCCGGCGCCCCTATAACGCTGCGCGACGTGATCGCCGCCGTTGTCGCAGAGCTTGGCGGAGCCGATCTGGTCCAGTATGGTGCCCGTCCGCTGCAACCCGGCGAACCACCCGTGCTGGTCGCCGGCATGGAAAGGACCTATACGGCCTTGGCGTGGCGACCGACCACCAATCTCACCACCGGCATACGCCGCACCATCGCTGCCCTGCGGTCCGCGCGCTCTGCCTAATCCAACCTCCTCGCACCGGAAACCAGTCCCATGCGCCTAACCATCGACACCGACCGCCGCACCCTTGCACTCGAACGTCCTGATGGGCGACTCGAGCTGGACCTCTATGGCAAGGAAGCCTTCGAGATCGTGTCGGACGTCTGGCTGAAGACCAGTTGGAACCAGAAGTACCCTTACACCTTCACGTGGCTTGGCCGCCCGATCATCCAGCACCCCGAGGACATGATCCGCACCCAGGAGGTGATCTACACCCTGAAGCCGGACGTGATCATCGAGACGGGAGTGGCGCACGGCGGTTCGCTGATCTACTCGGCTAGCCTGTTGAAGATGATCGGCAAGGGACACGTGGTCGGGGTGGACATCGAAATCCGTCCACACAACCGCGCAGCCATCGAGGCGCACGAACTGGCGTCAAGCATCACGCTCATCGAGGGCAACTCGGTCGCCGACGATGTGGTGCGGGCGGCGACGAATGTTATCCGCCCTGGCGACACCGTGCTGATCATCCTGGACTCCAACCACACCAAGGAGCACGTGCTCGCCGAGCTGGAGGCCTACCACCCCTTCGTCAGCCCCGGCTCGTACATTGTGGCGACCGACGGGCTGATGCGGGACCTCTGGGACGTACCGCGCGGCGATCCGTCGTGGCAGACCAACAACCCGGCGGCGGCGGCCGAAGAGTTCGCCGCCCAGCACCCGGAGTTCCGACTGGAGCAGCCGGCTTGGCTGTTCAACGAGAGCGAGCTCGATAAAGTGATCACCGGCTGGCCAAGCGCGTGGATCAAGCGCGTTGCCTGACCCCTGTTCGCCAGTTCCCCGCGTCCAGCAGGGAACTGGCCGTGTGATGAGGTGCGCGCCCCGACCTTGGAGAGAATCATGGAACCGGCAAGATCACCCGGCTACCGCTTCTGAGGACTTGTCCCGCCGCCCGTGTTTAGAGAACCGCCGCTATGCAGAACGGACGGCAGGTCGTATAAGACGGCTGTTCTCGCCGGGGCGGCCGACAGGGGCCCCAGGCGCGTCGCCAACGTCATGAACCAAACGGCTACAAGGCAACGGTGCAGCAAATGCCTAAGTTCTCGATTGTCATCCCCACGCGGCAGCGGCATGATACGTTGGAGTGGTCGCTCAGGTCCTGCTTGATGACGGACTATGCCGATCTCGAAGTCGTCGTGCATGACAATTTCAGCGACGAGAACACACGCCGTGTCGTGGAGAGCATCGCCGATTCCCGCATCGTTTATCGGCGGACATCCGAACTGTTGCCGATGTCCGATAATTGGGAGCTTGCGCTAGAGGCGTGCAGCGGCGAATACATCACCTACGTCGGTGACGACGACGCAATGCTGCCAGACGCCTGCGGGATTGCAGAGCGCGTCCTGAACCATTTCGGCGCGAAGGTGGCGAGCTGGAATCCACACAACTATTGGTGGCCAAACGCCATTACCCCATGGAATCGCAATCGACTATATATTAACCTTTATAAAGACGAGCAACATTTCGCTCGGATACCATCTCATTCCGTTCTTGAGGCAATATACAAGGACACCGGTGCCTACGGCCACGCCCCGATGATCTACCAGGCGTTTGTGCATCGGTCGGTAATCGAGGAAGCTAAGAAACGCTACGGCAATTATTTCGGCTTGATCCCGGACGTGCATTCCGGGATCGTCAACCTTTGGCTAACCGAAAACTTCGTGCAGTGCAAGCGGGCCCTGTCGGTTCGTGGAATATCCGGGCATAGCATCGGCACATCGCATGTTTTCAGAAGCAAAAGCACCAAGCAGAGCGGCGGCTTTTCCTCCGAAAACCAGGGGGCACAGAAAAAAATTCACCATCCTTTGCTGTTTCCATCGGACAACATCAACATCACCATTGCCAACGCCGCATTGATGGCAAAGGAAACGTTGTTCCCCAACGAACAGCGCTTCAATGTCGACATCGGGCAGGTCATCACCGCGATGGCTCGAAACATCAACCGGGACCCGGGCAGCTACGACACCACACTACAGGAAATGCGGCAGCTGGCGGAGCGTCACGGCATTGATCTCGGTGCGATCCAGATTCCACCGAAGATGGAGACGGAGGTAGAGATGGTCGGCGGGCATGGGCCGTCGTGGGGCGGCGATGGACAGGTCATGACTCTTGCCATTAACGGCGACGACCTTGGACTTCAGACGATTGCCGACGCGGTGAAAACGGTCATGGCTATCCAGAGGCCGCTGATGCCTCGCCCAGGCAAGAAGTAAGGGGGCGCCTCCCGATCACGCTCGCCCGTCATCTGGCCAGCAGCCATCGATGCACCATCTAGCGGGTTAGCCTCTGCCTAATCTTCCGGCCATACCGTCGTCTTTGGTCCGGAGGCTCCCAGTACCGGCGCAATCAGTGAGGCACCACCTTGGCGATTATCCAATGCCCAGTTTGCGGAAGCTACGGGCTGGCGTTCTTCCTGCAACGAAATCAAGTGCCGGTCCATCAGAACCTCGTAGTCGTCGACCAGAATGCGGCGCGCTCTGTGACACGCGGCGAGCTTCAAATGATGGTATGCGAGGATTGCGGCTTTGTCTTCAACAAAGCTTTTAATCTTAATCGCATGGCCTATGGTGAGGACTACGACAACACGCAGACCTGCTCCAGCTACTTCGCGTCTTACGTTGACGGATTGGTCCAGGATCTTGTGAACAACAAGGGCGTGCGCAACAGCGCTATCGTCGAGGTGGGGTGTGGGAAGGGGCATTTTCTGCGCAAGCTCGTGAGCTATCCCGACTCCGGCAATACAGGCGTCGGGTTCGATCCGAGTTACGTCGGCCCGGACAATGACCTCAACGGCGCCTTGGCGTTCCGTCGCTGCTACTATGACCATTCCTGCGCCGATGTGCCTGCCGACGTCGTGGTGTGTCGCCACGTGATCGAGCATATTCCGGACCCGTCCGTATTGCTGCGTTCGGTGCGGGCGGCGCTCGTGCATTCACGAAAGGCTAAGGTCTACTTCGAGACCCCCTGCGTGGATTGGATCCTGCAAAATCGGGTAGTATGGGATTTCTTCTACGAGCATTGCTCGCTGTTCACCGCGAATTCCCTGAGTTTGGCGTTCAGGAATGCTGGCTTTGCGGTGGAACGCGTCGATCATATTTTTGGTGGGCAATATCTATGGCTGGAGGCACGTGTGTCGGATGACCTCCAAACCTTTGAACATCAGCCTCCGCACACGGCTGCATTGGCGCGTGCTTATGGAGCGGACGAAAGGGAGCTGCGGAACATTTGGAGGCAAAAGCTTCTGGATCTCAAGTCATTGGGGAAGGTGGCCCTGTGGGGCGCCGGTGCTAAGGGAGCAACCTTCGCCAATATGGTTGACCCAGACGGCGCTATCATCGACTGCGTCGTGGACCTGAATCCGGCCAAACAGGGCAATTACATTCCCGGCACCGGCCATCCTATCGTCGCTCCCGAGAGTCTTCCTCACCTTGGGATTGCCAACGCAGTGCTCATGAACCCGAATTACCGGGAAGAAAACATTGCTCTTCTAAATGAGCTTAGGATCGCCCTCAACTTGGTGGAGTTGTGCTCGTGAGATGCCGGGCCGCCTCATGGGCGGCCTCTGGCTCAAGGAGATGGGGTTCTTTCGACCGAGGAAGCCGGATAGCCACGCCAGCATCCAAGGGGAGGTTCTGGACGGGACAGCATGGCCTTGCTCTCGCCCACACCACGGCCGCCTTGCGGCTGAACGACAGCACCATGTTCAACGCCACCAACTCGCGTGCGACGTCGCCGATGATGACGCGCCGGAAATGCGCCCAGTCAACCTGAGCCTAGGGTCTGTTAGCTCTTGAGCCAGTCGGGAGCGGCGGCCAAGCACAGGATGCCCATGAAGGAGTCGGCCGTTTTCTCATAGCGGGTAGCGATGGCGCGCCACTCCTTCAATCGCGCCCACAGGCGCTCGACGAGATTGCGGTTGTTGTAGATCCAAGCCGGACAGGCGACCGGCGCCTCGTTGCTCTTGGCTGGGACGGCCGGGCGGGCGCCGAGGTCCCACACGTGTTGGCGAAACGCATCCGATGCGTAGCCGCGGTCGGCCACGATCCAGGTGGGAACGTCGGGGAGGATGTCCAGCAGATCCGGGGCGAGCGGCAGTTCGTGGGCTTGGCCCGGTGCCAGGGCAAAGCCGAGCGCCCGCCCGCCGCCATCCGCGATCACGCAGGCTTTCGTGCCATACCGCCACGAGAGCGCCCAAGGCCCTCACGCAGGTCTCGTTGTGCTCCAGATCCCCCTTTTTGGACGCACCCGCGGCCTTTGGGTGCGCCCGGATCGTGGTGCCATCCAGGAACGTCATGCCGAGCGCGACGCCGCGCTGCTGGGCCAGATCGAGCAAGCGCTCCCACACGCCCAGCCGAGCCCAGCGAATGAACGTCTGGGCCGCCATCCACCAAGGTCCCAAGTCGGGCGGGATGGCACGCCACTTGGCTCCGTTCGTGTGCCGCCACAGGATCGCCGTAACCGTGCGACGCAGGTGCTGGGGTGGGGGCTTGCCGCGCGGGCGGCACGTTTCGATCAGCGGATGCAGAATCTCCCACTCTGCGTCCGTCAGAACCTCGCTTCCGTACTCAACTGCCATCCCAATCAGATGGGCACAGACCTCAAGCGCTAACAGACCCTAGCACACATTCCATCGCCGGTAAAGTTGCGGGCCGGGCGACCGGATGTTCAGGCCTCGTGGCAAAGCCCTTTGAACATGGCGATGGCCGGCACCGCTGGACGGCCGGCGGTCGGCGCCGCCGTCTTCGGGTAGGCGTAGAGCACGGCGCGTCCCGCCGCGCGGTCGTAGGACACGCGGGCGAGCGTCAGCGTTCCGGCGATCGTGTATTCGGCTAAGCAGGTGGCGGCGGCCGGCCCCGCGGCCCCGCGGTCGCAGGGCCGGCCGTCCAGCTCCTGCACGAGCGTCTTGTCGTCCATGCGCAGGGTGAGGGTGCGCGACACCACGTTGCGCCCGAAGATGTAGTCGTTGCCCGCGCATTCCAGGGACCTGGCGTTCGCGGGCAGGCCCGGCAGGGCGAGGAGCAGGGCGCCGACGGCCGCCCGCCAGTGTTGCAGCCCGCCTCGTTGAAGACCGCCTCGCGCCACGCCCATCTGCCCCTCGGTTGACTGCTTGGGTCGCGATTGCCCCGGCGAAGATGCGCCGATGATTGTCGGGATCACCCGCGCGGGCAAGATGATTTTGCGGCGAGGGTTACAGCGGTCTGTGACAAAGGCGCGTACCGCGCCCCGCATCACTCCGCCGCGTACGCCAGGAGATCGGAGCGTTCTCCGGTCATCCAATCGAACAGCGCCCGGTCCTCGACGCGGATGTGGCCGAGAATCCAGCCGCGCAGGAAGCCGGCCATGATCTGCATGGACCCATGCTCGCCGGTTCCCTGCTCGTCCGAGGCCGCGCACAGGGTGTCGATGGCGGCCTTGAACTCGGCGTGCCGCTGGCGGTGCTGCTCGGCGTCGGGATAGCCGTGCCGCCGCATCCACAGGTCTTCGTGGTCCATATGGAAGACCGCGTACGCCCGCAGCGAGCGCAGGATGCTCTCGCGCATCTGGCGCGACACGCCCTGGTTGGCGGCGCGGACCACGTCGTTGTACAGCGTCACCAGCAGGGCGTGCTCGTCGTCGATCTCGGGAACGCCGACGGCAAGGTCGCTGGTCCAGGCGATGGGATGGAAGGTGGACATGACCGGTCCCTCCGCGGCATCGAGCCGCAGCAACGTTCAGAACGGCGCGTGCGCCGCGTCGAGCTGCCGGCGAACCTCGTTCAGCGTGGCGCGGTGGCAGGCGATGTCCTCGCGCTGGCGGCCGTTGTGGCGGTAGATCCGGATCTCACTCAGCATGCGCTCCGCATGGTCCAGCGAGGAGATGATCGCCAATGCCTTGTCCGCGTCCATGGCCCTGATCCTGAAAACATTCTGTTGCCGATCTGGAGTTAGCAACAAGCGTGCCGGGACCGGATATCCATAGAAATCAAATGGATATGGCGCATCACGGGGCCGGGGGCGCGGCGCGCATCCCGATATCAGGAGCGGTTGCGTCAAATGTGGGACAAAGGCCCGACGACCGGGTTTCAGCGCGCCACGCGGTAGACCAGGAAGCGCCGGGCCTCCTCGGCGGGCAGCGCGACAGGCTCGATGCCCGGCGGCGGGAACGACCGGTGCAGCAGCGCCAGCAGGCTGCGCGGCCGGTCGCGGATGTCCCGCTCGACATCCGGCGTGCGGCTGCGGCACAGGACGATGACGGCGACGCGGCGCTCGCCCAGCAGGCGCCGGACCTCCGCCGCGCGCGGGTCGCCCAGGAGCAGCGCCTGGGTGTCGCGGATGCCGGCGGCGTTCAAATCGTATGGCCCGCCGATGGCGCCGTAGCCGGTGCGGTAGGCCAGCTCCGGCCCGTCGAACAGGTCGCTCAGCACGGTCTCGCCATCCCTGGCCGGCGGCAGGTGCCGCGCCACCGGGCCATACCGGCACTCCTGTGGTCCATCCGCCGGCACCGCCGCCATGGAGAACGCCGCGCCGGCCATCCAACTGGCTCCGCCGACGAGCACGGCCGCCGCCGCCGCGAGCGCCCTTCCGCCACGCGCGGCGACGTGGCGCCAGACCCATAGGGTCGCGGCGCTCCAGGGGATCACCTGGTACAGCGCCAGAAAATGCAGACCGCGCGCCTTGCCGAACAGCACGTAGGCCAGCATCAGCAGCAGCGCCAGCGCGTGGAACAGCCAGGCGCGCCGCTGCGACGGCGCGCCGCGCACCGCAGCGACGGCGGCGAACAGCAGCGCCGGCAGCACCGGCCCGATGTCGAGCAGCAGGTCCGACCAGACCACCGCCGACAGCCGCAGCGGGTCCTCGATGCTCACCAGATCGAGCAGATAGTGCCGGACCACCGGGTCGAGCCCGTCCTGCGGGTTGGCGAACAGGCCCGGCATGGTCAGGACGGCCAGCGCCGCGACGCCGACGCCCGCGGCGACCGCGGTCGCGGTCCGCGCGGCCGGGCGCGGCCGGGTCCGCGCCGCCGCGGCGACCAGGGCGACGGCGGCCAGCAGCAGGACGCCCAGCGCGGCGTGCAGCGCTGAAATCCGAAAGGCGTCGGCGGTCAGCCATTGCGCCGGCGGGCGCTCCAGCATCAGTCCCACGCCGAGCGTGGCCGCGGTGCCGACGCAGAAGCGCACCCCGTCCCGCGGCTCGTCGCCGCCCGTCCGCACCCAGAGCAGCGCCAGCGTCATCAGCGGCACCGGCAGCAGCAGCAGGCACTCGGGGCTGACCCAGATCCCCAGCCCGGCGGCGATTCCGGTCAGCACCAGCCGGCCATTGACGAAGGCGACGAGTTGCCCCAGCGCCAGAACCATCACCAGCGCGTGGTGGTCGGCGAAGCCGGTGACGAAATCGCCGGTCAGCGAGCGCTGCGCCACGAACAGCAGCACCGCCAGGATGCGCTCCGGCAGGCCAAGCAGCGGCCGGCTGCCGAACCACAGCAGCAGGGCGGCGACCCCGTGCAGGACCGGCGCCATCAGGAGGCCCGACCACTCCAGCGCCGCCGGGAAGGGCAGGGCGACGCCGAGCAGCCCCGCCCCGGCCAGCAGCAGTACGTCGAGCGGCCGTGTCCAGTGCAGCTCCAGCCCCAGCGGTGCGTTGACCGCCGCCAGCGTCGCGTCGTACCAGCGGCCGGTGGCGTGCAACTGCGCCACCCGCAGCACGCGCGTGTAGGAATCCGGGTCGAAGAGGTTGACGGTCCCCGCCTCGAAGGCCGGGACCACGCCCGACAGCACCAGCGCGGCGTGCAGCGCGGCGATGCTCGCCAGGACCAGGACGCCGGGAACCAAGGCGCTTTTCAAAAACCGCATACTGTATCTCACGTCGGTGCTGCTGGCGGCGCTGCCGCCGGGGCTGCAAGCGGGGTGCCAGCAGTGTGCACGGAACCGGCGTGCGGCGGCCAGCCCATCCGGCGCCGGCTGTCCCCATTTTCGGGACGCGCCGTTCGCAGGGATGGGCAAAGTGGCGGCGCGTGTGGGGCGGCTCACATCGGGCCGGGGGCGGCTTGGGTAGGGTCTGGTCATCGACAACGCGCCGGACGCACAGCGCCGGCCCCCTTGATAAGGAAACCGACCCCATGATCCGCACCTCGCTGCTCGCCGGCTTCGCCACGCTCGCCCTGCTCGCCGCGCCGGCCATGGCGCAGAACGTCGCCAACGTCTCGAACACCGCCGCCGGCATCGGCAACTCGGCCAGCCAGAGCGCGCTGGTCATGCAGAAGAGCAAGGGCCTGTTCGCGGGCGGCTCGACCGCGACGGTCGGCAACACGGCGGCCGGCATCGGCAACACGGCGGTGCAGGGTGCCACCGTGATGCAGCGCTCCAGCGGCCTGTTCGCCCCGGCGAACGCCGCCAACGTGCAGAACCTCTCCGCCGGCATCGGCAACTTCGCCGGCCAGGGTGTCGTCGTCCGCCAGCGCTGATCGCCCTCGTCCTCGTTCCCTTCCTCCCACCTTGCTCCGGCCGCTCCCCTTCGGCCGGAGCATTTTTTTGTCGGTTCGGAATGTACCCGCTTGTGTGGCCCAGCCCACAGCGGCGCGCGGCGCCCCACGGTAGGGTGTTTGCACGACGCCTCAGCAAGGAGACGAGATCATGCGCCGCATCGCCCTGGTGACCGCTTTTGCCGCCACCCTCTTCGCCGCCGCACCGGGCTTTGCCTTCGAGGTGCAATCCGGTGGCGTGCCGCTCTCCGCCCAGAACGTCGCGATGCTGGCGAGCCGCATGGCCGGTCTGGGCGGCCCCGCTCAGCAGCAGGCCGGTTCGCCCGGCGACCGCCAGCTGCCGCCCTGGATGGCGGGCCGTGACGCCAAGGCCACCGAGGCCCCCGGCGGCGGCCCGCAGCAGATGATGGGCTTCATGCTCGGCGGCCACCGCGGCGCCGACACCCCGCCGGCCGCCGGCAAGGGCTTCGCCATCCGGCGCTGACGCCCGATCACCCTCGTTTCCCCTGAGCCTCGGGCCGCCACGGGCGGCCCGCTTTTTTTCGTGGCCCCGAGCCTGCCGATCCAGGAGCGTCTTCCTGTCCGGCATGAAACGCCGTGTTTCATTCGTGACCGAAGGCGTTTCATTGGCGCTTCGGCGGAGGCTCGGAGGTTTTGTTGAAAAACAATGGCTTGTGTTGGGCCGGCGATGTCGGATGCAACGCTATGAAACACTATGAAACGCGATTTCAGTGAGTGTTTCATTCGCCCGGTTGTGTGCGGGCATACCGGTTTCGACGAAGACTTCTATCCTATAACGAGCGGCCGGCAAGAGCAAGCGCAGCGTCCGGACCGGCGCGCCAATCACGCGTAGGCGACGTGGGCGGTGCGGGGCGGGGAGATCCAGGCGAAGCGCGTACCGCTCGACGCGATGTCGTTGTTGAAGCCTTCCGCCACCCGGTCGTCGCCGCCCGAGGCCAAGCACAGCGTGACGTTGATGGCGGCGAGGATAGCGCGGTCGATGTGCTCGGGCCCGGCGTCGTAGCGCTTGATGGCTTTCAGGGCGCGGGTGACGGAGGGGGCCATGGCATCGCTCCGGGGGTTTGTGGAGTGGATGCCGCATGATGGCCGAACCCGGCCCCGCCGCCTGTCGGCCGCTTCACACTTACAGCTTGAAAAAGCTCCGTAGCCGGGCGAGCAGGTCATGCGGTGCCGTGTCCTGCATCTCAAGGCCGGGGGCGCCTTCGGCCTGACGCTGGAGGGTGTTGCGGTTCTGGCGCTGGGCCATCAGCTCGGCCAGCTGCTTCGCAAGCTCCGGGCGGCGGCGCAGCACCGGGTCGAGGTGCGTCTTGTCCAGCTCGTACACCACCGCGTCGGTGTTGGCGATGACCGAGGCGCTGCGCGGCTGGCCGGTCAGCAGCGACATCTCGCCGAACACGTCGCCCGGCCGCATGCGGTCGAGCAGCACGGTCCGCCCGTCGAACTCCATCCCGACGTCGAGCGCCCCCTCCGCCACGATGAATAGCGAGGTGCCGAGGTCGCCCTGGTGCACCGCGATGGTTCCGGCCGGCAATTGATGGCGGTGCAGGGTCTCGGCCAGCTCCTCGATCTCCTCGTCGCGGAAGGCGGAGAACAGCTCCAGCTGGCGCAGCAGGCTGCGGCGCAGCGTGCCCGGAACCCGCGTGCGCGGCTGCGGCCGGTGGGCGCGGACGTCCTGCTTGGGGTGGGCCAGCTCGATCCCGGCGCGCGTCAGATGTTGCAGGATGGTGCTTGCCACCGCGTCGCGGCAGGCCGCCAGGCGCCCGTAGTCCGCCACCCAGAACCGCGCCTGATAGACGACGCCGTTCGGCCCGATGGACTCGACCACCACGTCCGGCCGCGGCTCGCTCAGCACACCGTCGGCAACAACCAGGGCGGAGAGCAGGATGCGCTTGGCCCGCGTCACCGGCACCTCCTCGTCCAGGGTGATCGGCACGGAGGCGCGGAAGCTCGACCCCGGCCGGCTGAAGTTCACGAAGCGGCTGCCGGCGACCACGCCGTTGGGGACGACGACGGCGGTGCCGTCGGTGGTGATCAGCCGCGTCGCCCGCCAGTTGACCTCGTCCACCTGACCCGAGACTCCCGGCGCCAGCTCGACCCAGTCGCCGATGCGGTAGGGGCGCTCGATGTTGAGCGCGATGCCGGAGAAGATGTCGGCGATCATGTTGCGCAGCGCGAAGCCGAGCACCGCGATCAGCACGCCCGACGTGGCGAGCAGCCCGGTCACCGGCTGATCCAACACCGAGCCGAGGATGGCGAGCAGCGCCATCCCGTAGATGAGCGCCCGCAGCAGGTCGGCCAGCAGGCGCGGGATTTGCCTTGGCCGTCCGGCGCGCGTCGGGCGGGCGACCGCCACGTCCAGCACCCGCGAGCCGAGCCACGCCGCGGCCAGCCACGCCGCCACCGCCACCGCCATGCCGATGGCCTGTGCCACCGCGTCGCCCAGCACGGGCTGTAGCCCGTCGTGCAGCCACGGCTTGTGCATCGCCGCGGCGGTCAGCGCCACGACCAGAACGGCCGGCGGCAGCAGGTGGCGCGACGACCTCAGGGCGGCGGGGCTGTTCCGATGCTCGTCGCGCATGGGGGATCTCCGGCCGTCGCACGGTCCGCCGCCCGACGATGGCACGTGCCGCGGCGCGGTCAACGCGGCAGAAGGGGTACGCCGCCGTCCAGCCGACCCTGAAATGGTGTCGAATTGTACTTAACGGATTACCTAGAAATACAGTGGAGGCCCGGCACCCGGCCGAAGACTAAGATAATCGTTATCAGATCAACCCTAGGGATCAATATGGGGGGTGTCATGTTGCGGATCGCTGCATTCATCGTCGGCGCCGTGCTGCTGGTGCCCGCGCAATCCCTGGCCGATCGGGAGAAGGCGCCCGACGGCGCCCGTGCCTACATCATCTGGCCCTACGACGGGGCGGTGATCCAGGGCGGCAAGTTCTGGGTTCGCATGGGCTTGCAGAACATGGGCCTGACTCCGGCCGGCATTCGCAAGCCCGACGCCGGGCACCACCATCTGCTGGTCGACACCGAGTTGAAGAACTTCGACGAGCCGATCCCCAACAACAAGCAGAACCTGCATTTCGGCACCGGCCAGACCGAGGCGCGGCTTGAGCTGCCGCCGGGCAAGCACACCTTGCAGATGGTTCTGGGCGACGCCGACCATGTGCCGCACGACCCGCCGGTGATGTCGCAGAAGATCACGATCACCGTCCGCTGAGCCCGCACCCGTCCAGGGAGGACACCATGACATCGTGGAAAACCGCGTTGCTGGGCGCCGGTCTGGCGCTTGCCGCCGTGACCCTGCCGTTCGCCCCGGCGACGGCGCAGATCGACGTCCCCCTCAACCCGACGATGGGCGCCGACCCGACTCCCGCTGCTCCCGCGCCCGCCGCTCCGGACAAGGCGAAGCGCACGCCGGGGCGCAAGGACGTCTACCTCTACATCGGCTGGCCGAACAACGGCGAGACGGTCAGGAACCCATTCAAGGTGTGGTTCGGCATGCGCAACTTCGGCGTGGCGCCAGCCGGCGTCACCAAGGAAGGAACCGGGCATCACCATCTGCTGGTCGACAGCGACCTGAAGAATTTCGACGAGCCGATCCCCAACGACAAGAAGCACCTGCATTTCGGCAAGGGCCAGACCGAGACCGTGCTGGAACTGCCGCCGGGCAAGCACACGCTGCAGCTGGTGCTGGGCGACGCCGACCATGTGCCGTTCGATCCGCCGATCATGTCCAAGAAGATCACCATCACCGTCCGTGGCAATGAACCGCCGCAGGTCTCGGCACGCTAACACACAGGAGGACGGGATGGCGGTGTCGCGGGAACGGAGCGTTGCGGGACTCACCCTCGGTCTGGCGCTCCTGGTGAGCGGCTGCTTCACATCGGGCGAGAAGGCGTCGGTGGTGCAGCAGCCGAAGACGCCGGCCGTGCGCACCATCAGCAGCTTCAGCGAGGCGTTGCGCTGCATGGACACGCTGATGTGGAACCATGGCAAGCGCGATATCTACATCACCTCCAACGGCCTTCCCGACGCCACCGGGCGGGTTGCCGGCGGCACCAAGGAGATGCTGATCACCGCCGTCTCGCGCATGTCGGAGACCTCCAACGCCTTCCGCTTCGTGGATTTCGAGCCGGCGCTGGACGACGTGAACGCGCTGTACTGGATGATCGGCGTGCAGCCGAACTTCCGCGCGCCGTCCTATTACATCCGCGGCGCCATCACCCAGCTCGACGACAACGTGGTGAGCGAGGCGGCGGGGGCCGGCCTGTCGCTGCCCTTCGCCGACCTGGGCATCTCCGCCGATCAGGTGGTCTCCATGGTGACGGTGGACCTCAACATCGGCGAACTGGTGACCCGGCAGATCATCCCGGGCATGTCGGCCAGCAACACGCTGGCCGTGATGTCGTCGGGCAAGGGCGCCGACGCCGGTGCGGTGATCGGCAAGGGCGGCCTGTCCTTCAACGTGTCGCTCAACAAGTCCGAGGGGCTGCATCAGGCGGTCCGCACGCTGGTCGAGCTGAGCACCATCGAGGTGCTGGGCAAGCTGACGCGCACGCCGTACTGGCAGTGCCTGGGCATCGACCAGACCAACCCGTCCTTCGTGGCCGAGGCGCGGAGTTGGTTCGACAGCATGGAGCCCACCCAGCGCGTCAGCTTCGTGCAGCGCGTGCTGTCGTCGGAAGGGTATTTCGACGGCACGGTCAACGGCCAGCTCGACGAGCGGACGCGCAACGCGGTGTCGCGCTGGCAGGCCGACCATGATCTGATCGCCACCGGCCGCATCGACTTCGACACCTACCAGCGCATGATGGCCAAGCCCTCCGGCCAGAACCAGGCGCCCGCCAGGGTGCAGAGCGTCAGCAACGCCGGTGGCGAGGGGCTGCCGCGCCCGGCGCCGACGCCCGCCGGGGCGGTGCCGGACCTCGTCCTCACCTCGGACCGCGGGCCGACGCCGCGCTATCGGGCGGGGGAGGCGCTGGTGGTGCGCGTGCAGCCCAGTTCGGACGGCTTCGTCTACTGCTATTACAAGGATGCCGGCGGCACCGTCGCCCGCATCTACCCCAACCGCTTCCAGCCCGACGCCTTCGTCGAGGCCAACCGGCAGGTCGAGATCCCGCCGGGCGTGCAGAAGCCTTTCAACCTGCGCATGGACCGGCCCGGAGGCGAGGAGGCGGTCGCCTGCGTGGTGTCGCCCGACGAGGTCGGCGTGCGCATCCCCGAGCAGTACAAGCGTGAGGACCTCCAGCCGATCCCCGGTGCGGCGCTGTCGGATGTGGTGAACGCCTTCACCACGGTGAAAGGCGGCGAGGCGGCGCGCGCCAAGCAGATGTCGGTGAAGGTGCTGCCGGGGACCGTGGCGCAGGGGGGGTGACCGGGAATTCGGAGAATGCCGGCGGGTGTTGGCCGGCTCACAGAACGGCGGGCGGCGGCGGTGCTACGACCATGGGCAACGCCGCACCCGTCCAGCCCATGGAGGCTCCCATGCCGAAGCACGCCCTGACCGCCGTCACCCGCTTTGCTCTGCCCCTGGTCGTCGCCGTCTGCGCCGGCCCGGCGCTCGCCCAGACCGTCGAGGGCACCGGCTCGTCCAAGGTGATGATGTTCGACCGGCCGCCGAGCGTGGATGAACTGCGCGAGGTGGTGAACCCCGAGCCCAAGATCCGCACCCGCAGCATCGAGATCATCGGCGGTGCCGCCAACAGCGCCGCCCAGCGCCCGCGCCCGACCGATCAGGTGAACTACGGCACCACACCCACCCCGCCGCCGGCCCCGGAGGCGAGCCGCCCGGCCCCCGCCGCGGCCCAGAAGGCGCCGCCCCGCCAGCACGCGCCGCAGCCGGCGCCCCAGCAGGCGGCGCTGCCCGCCGCCGCCGCGCCGGAACCGGTGGAAGCGCCGCAGCCGCAGGCCTTCGGCTTCCGCATCAACTTCGCCTTCAACTCGGCCGAGATCCCGGCGGAGTTCCACTCCTACGTCGACGCGGTCGGCGGCCTGATGAAGGAGGATCCCTCGCTGAAGCTGGTGGTCGAAGGGCACACCGACGCGGTCGGCAGCCTGCCGTACAACCAGACGCTCTCGCAGCGCCGGGCGGTCTCGGTCGGCGAGTATCTGGTCCGCGTCCACCATGTCGATCCGCAGCGCATCGTCGTGGAAGGCAAGGGCCCGGCCGAGCCGATCACCGCCAACCCGTACGACGGCCGCAACCGGCGCGTCGAATTCAAGCCGACGCATTGAGCGGGGAGGGTGGTGCCATGAAACGCTGGGTCGTCCTGGCCGCGGTGGCTGGCCTGCTGGTGTCCGGCAATGCGGGCGCCACGCTGATCAAGAAGGGCGACGGCAAGGCGGCCGGCGCCACCGCCGGGGGTGTGGGCGTCTCCTCCTCCTCCGGCAACCGGGTGCGGGTCCAGTGCTGGCAGGACGGCCGCCGGGTCGTCGACGAGTCCGACCTCGCCATGGTCTCGCTGAGCATCGCCAACCAGTTCAACGGGCTGGGGCTGCGCCGGACGAGCGGCCCGGACGGAACGATGACGGTGGTGATGACGCCGGCCCGCACCGCCTGCCTGCTGTCCCCCCATGACTGAGCGCACGTCCGCACAGGACACGGCCGCGAGGACCCGGCACTGCCGCCGGGTCCTCGTGCGTCTTCCGGCTTTGTCCGAAACCCCCATGTGTCGCCCGCTTCACAGAAACGGCCTTGCCGGCGGATTAGAGTCGAGGGCACCGACGGCCGCCGGCCGTCCCCATTGTCGAGAGGTGCCGATCATGCACGCCTATCCGAACTCACGCCGGCCGGTCGTCCGGTCGGCCCACGCGCCGCCGCTCGACGGCGCCCTGTTCCGCTTCCTCTGCGCCGCCACCATCATGGCGCTGGGCTGCGCCGCCGCCGCGTCCGCCCGCGCCGAGGCGGTCGTGGTGTCCTCCACCGCGCCCGCCTACCGGCTGGGGCAAGTCGTGCCCGACGGGCAGGCGATCCAGCTGCCGGACGGTGCTAGCGCCATGTTCCTGTTCGCCAGCGGCCGCACCGTGCGCGTCCGCGGCCCCTTCGAGGGCGACCTCGACAAGGCGCCGGACAAGGAGGGGCGCGCCGGCTCCAGCGGCCTGCTGGGCAGCGAACGCTTCATGCAGAGCGACCTCGGCGCCGCGCGGGCGATGGGAAACCCGCTGGACAAAGCGGTGGAGCGCGCCTTCACCATCGACCCCGCCGTGTCCGGCACCTACTGCGTCAAGGCCGGCAGCCCGCCGGTGCTGCGCCGCCCGGATGAGCCGGGGCTGACCCAGATCGTGCTTCAGGACGTCGGCCGCGGCGCCAGCGCCAAGGTGACGTGGACGGGGGCCGCCCCGGCGCCATGGCCGCGCGAACTGGCCCTCGCCGACGGCACGGAGATCCGCGTCGCCGGCCCTGACGGCAAGCCGCGCACCGCGTTGCGCTTCCGGCAAGTGGACGCGGCGTCCGGCAGCGCCGCGCTGGCGGTGCGCATGGCCTCGGCCGGCTGCTCGGGCCAGGCGGGCGCGGTGCTGGCGTCGCTGCGCGACGCGGTGGTGCCGCTCGACCTCTATCTGTCCACCGACCGCGGGCCGATGGCGGCCTATCGTCCGGGGGAGGACGTCCGGCTGATGCTCCAGACCAACCGCGACGCGCACGTCTACTGCTTCCTGCGCACCGCCCGCGCCCAGCTCATCCCGATCTTCCCGGCGGGCATGAGCACGACCGCGCTGGTCGAGGGCAACGCGCCGCTGAGCCCGCAGCCGTTGCGTGCCGGCGATCCCCCCGGCGATCTGGAGGTGCGCTGCCTTGCCTCCAGCCTCAACCTGGACAGCGAGTTGCCGGGCCGCGCGGAGGCGTTCCGCCCGCTGGACGAGGCGGCGGTCGCCAAGATCGACCGGACGCTGTCGCGGCTGCGCGACACGGAACTGGCATCCGCCCAGGTCATCCTGCGGGTCCGTTGATGGAGGAAGGGAGCGACCGCGCATGGACGGCGGACCAGCAGCCACCCTGACGGCCACCCCGCCCGGCCCGCCACCCGGCCCGGACGACAGTCCGGACGGCCAGGGGCGCGGCCGGACGGGGTGGTGGATGGTCGCGGCCATCGTGCTTGGAACCGCCACGCTGGCGCTCGCCATGACGCGGCTGGTGCCGCCGCTGCACTCGGCCGACGAGACGTTCGGCGACCTGCTGATCGCCCACGCCGCCCCGCCGGAACCGCAGCACCCCGGCGTCGCCCTGGTGATCCTCGGCGAGGACAGCTTCGCGACACTCGCCTGCCGGTCCCCGGTGGACCGCGGCTTCCTGGCGACCCTGATCGGCCAGCTGGAAGCCGCCAAGGTGCGCGGCATCGGCATCGATATCCTGTTCGACCAGCCGACCTTTCCCGACCTGGACGAGCGCCTGCACACCGCCATGCTCGGCGCCAGCGTGCCGGTGGTGGCGATCACCGCGCTCAACCAGACTCCGCTGACAGAGAAGCAGCGCCACTTCCTCGACAGCTTCACCAACGGCCTGCGCCGCGGCCACGCCAACCTCGCCAAGGATCCGCTGGATTCCACCGTGCGCTGGCACGTGCCCTTCGGCGAGGACGGCACGCCCAGCCTGCCGGCGCAGCTCGCCCGCCTCAGCGGCGGCACCGTGCCGGACGAGCCGTTCCGCATCGCGTGGCGCGGCCGGCCGGACGCCACCACCTTGCCCTTCCCGGTCTATTCGGCGGAGGCGGTGCCGGTGCTGCCCAAGGAGTGGCTGGCCGGCCGGCTGGTGCTGATCGGCACCGCGCTGGCCGGCATCGACCAGCACCGCACGCCGCTGTCGCTCGCCAGCTCCTCCACCCCCGGCGTCGAGATTGAGGCGCACATCCTGGCGCAGATGCTCGACGGCCGCGTCAGCCCGCGCCTTTCCCTCACCGGCGAAGCGGCGCTGGTCGTCGCCATGAGCGCGGCCGGCGTGGCGCTCGCCATGGCTGGGCTGCCGCTGTGGCTGCTGGCGGGGGCGAGCGTGCTGATCCTGGTCGGCGCCTGGGCGGGCGGGACGGCGCTGTTTTCCTCCGGTGGGCCGCTGGTGCCGCTGATGGCGCCCTCGGTGGCGTGGCTGGTCGGCATCGCCGCCATGACGGCGCACCTGTCCCTGCGCGAACGGGCCGACCGCCGGGTGCTGATGCACCTGTTCGCCAACCACGTCTCGCAGCCCGTCGCCGACGAGATCTGGCGCGAGCGCGCCACCTTCATGGCCGGCAACCGGCCGCGCCCGCAGCAACTGACGGCGACCGTGCTGTTTTCCGACATCGAGGGCTTCACCACCATCTGCGAGGCGCTGGAGCCGGAGCCGCTGATCCGCTGGCTGGAGGGCTATCTGGACGCCATGGTGCGCATCGTCACGGCGCATGACGGCGTGGTCCTGCGCTTCGTCGGCGACGCGGTGCTGGCGGTGTTCGGCGCCCCGGTCGCCCGCACCACCCAGGCGCAGATCGACGCCGACGCCGAGCGCGCCGTGCAGTGCGCCCTGCAAATGGGCCGCGAGCTGGTGGCGCTGAACCGGCAGTGGCAGGCCGAGGGGCTGCCGGCGGTCGGCATCCGCATCGGGCTGCACACCGGCCCGCTGGTCGCCGGCAGCCTGGGCGGGTTGCGGCACACGGAATACTCGCTGCTCGGCGACACCGCCAACACCGCGGCCCGGCTGGAGGCGCACGGCAAGACGGTGGACGCGCGCTCGTCGCAGCACTGCAAGATCATCATCGGCGACCCGACCTTCCAGGCCGTCCGCGACAAGGCCACCGTCCTGCCGGTCGGCGAGGTGTCGTTGAAAGGCAAAAAGAAGACGGTGCGCATCTGGTTGGTCATCGACGATGCCGAACCGGAGACGTTGCAGGTCGGCGCGGGGCCGATTTAGCGCCTTGCCTCTATAATCTTCCGAAAGTTGCGCTGCCGCCAAATGGAAGAAAAAGGACTAATACCTCAGAGGGTACGACGCCGCTGTTATATGGGTTAGACTGAAGGAACGGCTTGGCACGCGGGGGTCAAGTCGATAGTTTTCTTTCGTCCAGCCTGTGGTCGCCAGATCTTTTCGAATATTCGGCGGTGCGGTCCGGCGGGTCTCCCCAGCGCACGGAGGTGGAGATGATGGGACGATGGGCGCGGCGCCGGCTCGATCTGGGAGCGCTGCTGATCGTGCTCGCCGTGTGCGTGCTGGTTGGAATTGCCGGTACCGTGCACGCGGCGGGACCGGCGGCGGGAACGCCCGCGGCGGCCGGCCCCGAGAAGCGCATCGCGCTGGTGATCGGCGTCAGCAAATACCAATCCGCCCCGGAGCTGGTGAACCCCCGCAACGACGCCCACGCCATCGGCGACACGCTGCGCAAGCTGGATTTCACCGTCGAGGAGCAATACGATCTCGACGCCCGCGGCTTCGCCCACGCGTTGCGGCAGTTCGGCCTGAACGCCTCGCAGGCCGACGTGGCAGTGCTGTTCTACGCCGGGCACGGCATCCAGGTCGGCGGGGTCAACTACCTGATCCCCTCCGACGCTCAACTGGAGCGCGAACGCGATCTGGTCTACGAGGCGATCCCGCTGAACCTGCCGCTGGGTGAGCTGGGGCAGGCGCGCAAGCTGGGCATCCTCATCCTCGACGCCTGCCGCAACAACCCCTTCGTCGACCGCCTGACCCGCACCGGGACCAGCCGGGTGCAGGCGCACCCCGGCTTCGGCCGCGTCGACGACACGCCCAGCGACACGCTGGTCGCCATGGCGACCCGCGCCGATCAACTGGCCGAGGACGGCACCGGCGAGCACAGCCCCTACACCGCGGCGTTGCTCGAACACCTCCAGACGCCGGGGCTGGAGCTGAGCCTGTTCTTCCGCAACGTGCGCGACACCGTCAAGCAGGCCACCGACGGCCGGCAGGACCCGTTCATCTACGGCTCGCTGGGGGCGACGCCGTTCTACTTCAACCCGCGGCCGCCGAACCGGCCGCCGGTGATCGCCGAGATCCACCCGATCACCGTCCTCGACCGCGCCGCTGCGGAGCCGCTGCGCATCCCCAAGCCGACCGACCCCGACGACGACCAGCTGTTCGCCCGCGTCACCGGTCTGCCCAAGGGCGGCACGGTCGGCATTGGCGAGCGCAGCGTGCTAATCGGCGATTACCTGACCGTCGATCAGTTGGCGGCGGCCAGCTTCAAGCCGGACGCTAGCTTCCGCGGCGACGCGGGGGTGTTCGAGTTCACGGTGCAGGACGGGCGCGGCGGCAACGTCCGCGGCGCCGTGCCCATCACCATAAAGCCCAGCAACCAGCCGCCGGTGCTGGTGTCCGAACGCACGCTGCGGGTCTCGCCCAACCCCATGCGCATCGACGCGCCCACCGATCCCGATGGCGATCCCATCAGCATCACCGTCACCGCCGTGCCCGACCGCGGCAAGGTGAAGAACGGCGCCGCCATCGTCAAAGCCGGCGACAAGCTGACGATCGACGCGTTGACCACCCTGGTCTTCGACCCGGAGCGCGCACCGCCCGGCCCGGCCGGTACCTTCAGTTACACCGCCGACGACGGGCGCGGCGGCAAGGCCACCGCCAACGTCGCTGTCGAGGTTGCCGAGCCCGGCGCCATCCCCGTCGCCGAGTTGGAGGAAACCGTCTGGAAGCGCATCCAGACCAGCACCGACGCCGCCGACTATGAATCGTTCCTGCGCCTGTTCGGCCGCAGCGGTTACGCGGCCGTGGCCCGTCAGCAGTTGGAGAAGCTCGGGCCGCGCAAGCAGCAGGGCGACGCCGCGCCGGTCACCCGCCCGGAGATGGCGATGGCGGGATCGAGCGGCGCCGAACCGCCTCCTCCTCCCGCCCCGCCCCCGGCCGCGCGGACGGAGGTCGCCGTGCTCGCGCCCAAGCCGGAGCCGGCCAAACCGGAGCTGCACAAGCTGGAACCGGCCGAGCCCGGCCGCTACACCGTCACCGGCGACACCCTCCTGCGCGCCACACCCGCCAGCAACGGCGCCCGCGTCGGGCGGGTGTCGCGCGGCACAATCGTCCAGGCGCTGGGCCGGGTGCCGGGCGGCGCGTGGTTCCAGGTCACGCTGGAGGACGGCACGCAGGGCTACCTTTCGGCACCGCTGCTGCGGCACGAACCGGCGCCGCAGCAAAAGGCCGCGGTGACTCCGCCGCCTCCCGCTTCGGCGGCCCCCGCCGCACCAACGCCCGCTGCTCCCGCGCCGGAAGCGCAGGTCGCCGCCGCGGCACCGCCGTCGCCCAACGGCACCGTGCGCAACCACGGCGCCAGCAACAGCTTCCTCGACTGTCCGGGATGCCCGGTCATGCTGCGGGTGCCGGCCGGCAGCTTCATGATGGGCGCCGACAAGGGCGACCCGACCGAGCGCCCGGTCCACCGCGTCACCATCGCCAAGCCCTTCGCGCTGGGGGTGTACGAGGTCACCGTCGGCGAATGGCGCGCCTGCGTGCAGGGCGGCGGTTGCCCGGACATGCCGCGGATGACCAACGCCACCGAGAGCACGCCGGTCTACAACGTGCATTGGGAGGACGCCCAGGCTTTCGTGAAGTGGCTCAGCCAGAAGACCGGCCAGCGCTACCGGCTGCCCAGCGAAGCCGAGTGGGAATACGCCGCGCGCGGCGGCACCGGCGGCGCCTACTGGTGGAGCGGCGAGCCGGGGGTCTTCGCCAATTGCGAGGACTGCGGCGGCCCGCACGAGCACCTGACGCCCGCCTCGGTGGGCAGCTACAAGCCGAACCCCTTCGGCCTGCACGACATGAACGGCGGCGTGGCGGAGTGGGTGGCCGACTGCTGGAACAAGGACTACACCGGCGCTCCGGCGGACGGCAGCGCGTGGCAGCAGGGCAGTTGCCGCAAGCGCGTGCTGCGCGGCGGTTCGTGGCGCAGCAGTCTGGCGGAGATCACCGACACGTCGCGGAACTTCTATGATCTGGACGTCCGCTACATCAACAACGGCTTCCGCGTCGCCCGCGATTTGAACTGACGCCGGCGCTCACTTCTGAATCATCTTGACCCTCTGGGCCGCGACGTTGCCCTTGCCCACGGCCATGTTCACCGAGCTGTTGACGTTGTTGAACTGCACGCCGCCATTCTCCAGGGCGTAGGGCAGGTGCGGCAGCGGCCCCATGGTCGTCATCAGCGCGTCCGGCTTCGGCCCGGCCAGGACCGGCGGCGGTGCTGCGGGCGCCACCGGCGCCACCGGCTGGCGGGTGCCGGGGCCGGGCGGGGTGGGCGCCGCCTCGCCGCTGGTCTGGACCGACTTCTGCTCGCTGACGTTGCCGTCGCCGAAGGCGAAGTTGAGCGCGCTGTTGACGTTGTTGACGATGAACGGCGCGTCGATGAACGTGATCGGCGGTGCGAAGGTGGGCGGCGGCTGCCGGCTGGGCGCCAGCGCCTGACCCTTGTTGAAGCCGCCCAGCAAGCCGGCGTCGCCGCGGATCTTGGTGATCGCGTCCTGATGCACCGACTTGCGGCTCACCGCCGGGTTGGTGACCAGGGCGCCCGGAGGGGCGCCGCGGCGCTGCGGGTTGGCGAACACCGGCAGGCGTGCCGGCTGCGCGAAGGCCTGGGCCATGTTGGCGGCGGAGATGCCGCCGGCCGGAAAGCCGATGCCGCCCGCGTCCTGCGCGGCGGCCGTGCCGGCGGTCAACAGCAGCGCGGCGGCGGGCAGAAGGCATGTGCGGATCATCGTGGGCTCCCCGGAACGGCATGAGTTGGGGGAGCCTAGCGCCGGGCGGTCACGCCCGCTGTGGGCTGGGCCACACCCGGCCGCATTCAGCGGCCGGAAACGCAAGAGCTATTCACAGGATTCGGAAATCTCCTCCAGCGCGTCCTGGTCGAGGATGGTGATGTAGCCGCTGGTCATCTGGATCACCCCGGCGCGTTGCCACTCGTTGAGCAGCTTGTTGATGCTCTCGCGCGACACGCCGACCAGACAGCCGAGCTGCTGCTGCGACAGCTTGATGTCCAGCCGCACCCCCTCAGCCGCCGGACGGCCGAACGCGCTGGCGAGCCGTTTCAGCGCGCGGGCGAAGCGCGACGAGGCTTCGAGGAACAGCGTGTCCTCCAGATGCTCGCTGGTCGCGCGCAGGCGCTTGCACAGCACGCCGATGATGCGGAACGCCACGTCCGGCCGCCCGGTCAGCAGCGGCATCAGCTGCGCGCGGTCGAGGATCAGCAGGTCGGTTTCCTCCAGCGCCACCGCGTCCGCCGTGCGCGGCTCGCCGTCCAACAGCGCGATCTCGCCGAACAGGCCGCCCTTGTTGACGATGCTGAGCACCAGTTCCTTGCCGTCCAGCGAGTGCGAGCAGATCTTCACCCGGCCGCGGATGACCGCCATCATGCTGTCGCCCGGATCGCCCTTTTGGAAGATGGTGGCGTTCTTCGCGTGGTGGGAAAGCCGCGCGCTCGCCGCCAGCCGGCGCAGCTCGTCGCGTTCCAGGTGCTTCAGGAGGAAATGCCCGGCGAGCACGAGTTCCTTGTCGAATGCGATCCGCACCGCCGTCATGGTTGCCTCCTGAAGGGATGCCGCGGTCGTACGTGCACGATATGTGACGGCGCATATTACACCGGCCGGCCGCCGCCGCCGGTGCCGCCAAAGGCGTTACTTCGCCCTTTCGTGTTTGCTCCCTTCGCGTAAAGCATGGGCGTGTGGGCCGCTGCACAGCGCCCGCCCCGCCGCCGCCCTTAGCATCGGGCCACCACACCGACTGGGGGTTCCGATGCACCGCCTGCTGACCGCCCTGATCCTGCTGACCACGCTGCCCTGCGCCGCCCAAACGGCGGACGGTTCGGCGGATATGACCGGGTCGGTCGAGCAGAGCATCGAGGCCGAGCGCATCGTGGTGCGCGTCACCGGCGTCATCACCCCGGATGTCGCCGCCGACTTCATCGACGCCCTGGACACCGCCCCGGCCTCCCGCCCGGTGGTGGTCGAGCTGGACAGCCCCGGCGGCTATGTGAAGGCCGGTTACGCCATGGTGGACGCCATGCTGCGCGCCCGCGGCACCGGCCGCAGCATCACCACCCTGGTCCGCCACGACAGCACCTGCGAGAGCATGTGCTTCGGCGTGTTCATGGCCGGCTTCCCGCGCCGCGCCGAGGTGGGGGCCTATTTCATGGTGCACGCGCCGCGCGACGAGCGCAGCGGTGCCTTGTCCCTGCGCACCACCAACGAGATGATCGCCCGCCTGATCGGCCTGGGCACCTCGCAGGCGTGGATCCACACGGTGTCCGAGCGCGGCGGCTTCTCCGGCCGGCTGGATTTCGGCATCCGCGCCGAGGAACTGGCGCGCAACGGCGCCAACGTGGTGACCGAACTGCTGGCGGTGCACTGAGCAATCCCGGATCATCAAGTACTGTTGGTTGAGCGGACGCTTGAACTCCCCTAAACTGCGCGCCGTCATCGGTCATCGCACGTGGGGAGCACACATGGGGCATCGTTACACCGCGCCGGCCATGGCGCTGCACTGGCTTATGGCGCTCCTGGTCCTCGTCATGTTCGCGACGGGCCTGACCGTCAAGGGCGTCGCCGAAGGCAGCGCGCTGATCGAGCCGTTGCGCACCGTGCACCGCCCGCTCGGCATCACCATCATGGCCTTGGCCGTCGTGCGCATCCTGTACCGCATGGTCGTGCCGCCGCCCCCGCTGCCGGCCGAGATGCCGCTGTGGCAGCGCGAGATCGCCCGCTGGATGGAGTGGACGTTCCTGTTCACCCTGCTGGCCATGCCGCTGATCGGCTGGGGCTACACCAACGCGCTGGGCAAGATCGTGGACATGTGGGGCTTCTTCACGCTGCCGGTGATCGCCGGCACGGAGAAGGAGACGCTGCTGGTGCTGGATCTGGCGCACGAGTACATCGCCAAGGTCTTCCAGTGCCTGATCGGCCTGCACGTCGCCGCCGCGCTGTTCCACCATTACGTCCGCCGCGACGGCGTCATGGCCGCCATGCTCCCCGGACGCCGCTCCACCGCTCCGGCGGCCGTGACGCCGCAAACGGAAGGCGGCGTCGGGGCGTAAGCATCCACAAACGGCTGCGGCCGGCACCGCGGGGCGGTGCCGGCCGTCATCCGGGAGTTTGGGATCAGCGCTGGATGCCGAGCACCCGCTGCCCAGCCGCGTTGCCGATGCCCGCCGCGACGTTGGTCGCTACGCCGACGTTGGTGCTGACCAGCGGGCCGCGGCCGGTGAAGTTCAGACCGACCCCGACGCCGCTGCCCTGGAGGTTCGTGACCTGCTGCCCGGCGGTGTTGCCGATGCCGGCGGCGACGTTGGTCGCGGTGCCGACGTTGGTGCTGACCAGCGAGCCCATGGGGCCGCCCTGCACGCCGGTCACCTGCTGGCGCGCGGTGTTGCCGATGCCGGCGCCGATGTTGGTGGCGTTGCTGACGTTGGTGCTGGCCAGCCCTTGCAGCCCCGGCGCGATCCCCGGCGCGATCCCCGGAGCCCTGGGGCCGCCCTGCACGTTCAGCACCCGCTGCCCGGCGAGGTTGCCGACGCCCGCGGCCATGTTGTTAGTCTGGCTGACGTTCTGCGCCATGGCCGGCGCCGAGAGCAGGGCGATGGCGGCGAAGCCGGCGAGCAGCGAAGTGCGCATCATAGGGGTGTCTCCTTGGGGTCAGGCTCGGGGCGCCTCGGCCCCGGTGCGTTGTCGATGACCGGACCCTACCGATGCGCGCCCCGAGCCGATGTGAGCCACCCCACAGCCGTCCCTACTTTCCGGCCCCCTCGCCGTCCTGAGCCGGCGGCCGGCCGGCGTTGAGCGACGTCATGCTGCCGTCGTCCTGGAAGGCGGGCATGGCGTCGATGTCCTGGCGCGTGAGGTCGGCGACGAACAGGGCGTCGCTGTCCGAGCGGACCTCCACCCGCGACAGGTCGATGGACACGTCCTTGTTTCCGGGGCCGGTGGAAACGATCAGGCGCAACGGCTGCCCGTCCGGGCCGAGGAGCACGTCCTCGACGGTCCCGACCGGCTGGCCGTTGGCGCCGATGACGTTCTTCTCCATGAAATCCTCCAGGTGGACGACGCCCAGGCTCGGGCTGGTTTCGCCCACAGCGGGGCTGGAGACACTCCCCTGGGCGGCGTTCTGCGCCGCCGCGCTCCCCGAGGCGCCGGAAATCAGGGCGAGTGCCGCCGCGGCGGCAATGAGGTCGGTTCGCATGGATGTCCTCCCCGTTCGTGAAGCCCCATCCATGCCAACAGGGCCGGAGCCGCAAAGTGACGGCCCGCATTGCGTGCGATCCGGCATTCGACGCGGCCCAGTTGTCCGTTGTGCATTGCACAATAGCGCTTGACGCCGCCTCCATTCTGCGTAATATGTAGGCAATGTTGCACCGCAGCATGAAGTCTGGGAACTCCGCCATCGGCGTCCTCTGGAGCCATGACTTTCGTGATGGTGCGGTTCGCTCATACGCAAAAGGATACGACCATGACCGCTCAGATCACCCCGTTCGCCAAGGCCCCCAAGTCCCTCGAAGACGCCGCCGCTCAGGCTCAGAAGGGTTTCGACACCCTCGCCAAGACCGGCCAGGAACTCGCGGCGCTTAGCCAGGCCAACATCGACGCCGTCGTCAAGGCGAACACCCTTCTCGCCAAGGGCTTCGAGGATCTGGGCCGTCAGATCGCCGCCTACACCCAGGCGTCGTTCGAGAAGGCCGCCGCCACCGGCCAGAGCCTGCTGAGCGCCAAGTCGCCGCAGGACCTGATCGCCCTCCAGAGCGCCTACGCCCAGCAGAGCGTCGAGTCCTTCATCGCGGAGAGCACCCGCCTGTCGCAGCTGTCGGCCAAGATCGTCCAGGAGGCGTTCGCCCCGATCGCCACCCGCGTCGAGGCCACGATCGCGACGGTGTCCAAGGCCCGCGTCGCCTGATACGCACCTCCTTTCGGAGTGGAGTTCAGGGCCGGATGGCGATCGCCATCCGGCCCTTTCTCTTTTCGGCGTAGAAGGTTAGAGTCCGAACCACAGCCGCGCCAGTCGGCGAGGGGAGGAGTTCTTGATCGTCGAGGGCTTGTTGCAGGCCGCAAGCGAGTTGGAAGATGCGGGCGCGCCGTACGACGTGCTCGGGCGGCTGTACGAGTCCTTTGCCCAGGCCATCCTGATCCAGGCCGGGGTGACGGTGGACCTCATGCAGTTGTGCGGTTTCGACAATCCTTCCGTTCTCGGCAAGGCATTGCCCGTCCGCTGACGATCAGCCCGGCCGGCTGCCGCCATGCTGGTCGAGGAAGCGGCGGCACGCCTCGAAATCCCGGTCGATGCCCGGCGGCAGCGTCACGCGCTTGCGCGTCGCCAGATCGCGGGCGAAGGCCACCATGCGCTCGGTCGGCACGCGGGCCGTTCCGCTGGTGACCGGTTCCGTGGCGGGGGCTGGGGCCTCGGCCTTGCGGCGCGGCCGGCGGGGCTGGCGTGGTGGTTTCGCGGCTGCGGACTTTGCCGGGGCACGCCGCCGCCCGTCCCCCTTGCGCACTGCCGGTGCGCTGCCGAAGTCCCCACCCAAGGCCCCACCCAAGGCGATACGGGCGCCGGAGCGGCCTTGCAGCGCGCCGATCAGGCGATCGGCCTCGGCGGCGATGCCGTCGATGACGGCGCGGAAGTCGGCGCGGCCAGTCACCACCTCGTCCAGGCGCATCTCCCACAAGGCGGTGGTGCCGGGATCGACCAGCGCCGGGGCGGCGCCGCGCAGCAGTTCGAACAGCGCCAGCCCGGCCGGCGTGGCGGCCAGCCACTTGCCCTCGGCGGTCAGCAAGTTCTGCTTCCGCAGCCCCTTGATCACCTCGGCGCGGGTGGCCGGCGTGCCGATGCCCTTGGCTTCCTTCAACCGGTCGCGGAGCGCCGGGTCCTCGACGAAGCGCCACGCGTTCTGCATGGCGTCGATCAGCGTGCCCTCGTTGTAGCGCGGCGGCGCCTGGGTGCGCTTGGCCTCCACCTTCGGGTCGGACAGCGTCGTCGCCTCGCCGTCCACCAGCGGCGGCAACTCCTGCTCGCCGTCCGCCTCCGGCGGGCCGTCCTGCTGCTCCGCCGCGGTGTAGACCGCCCGCCAACCGAGGCGGAGCGGGATGCGTCCCGTCGCGCGGAACTCGACCGTTGCTCCATTGGGGGCCGGTCCTTCCGGCATCGGCACGCCCATGGTGGCGGTGGTCTGGCGGTACTCGTAATCCGGCATCACCGCGGCGAGGTAGGAGCGGCAGACCAGCGCGAACAGCTTCTTCTCGTCCTCCGACAGCCGCCCAAGCCGCGCCTCCAGATCGTCCATGACGTTGACGTTGGGCACCACGGCGTGGTGCGACACGCCCTCCAGCGCCTTGTCGCAGAAGTGGCCGGACTTGCCGCGGCGGATCACCGGCTTGCCAATGTCCAGATGCGCGAAGCCGCGCAGCCGGGTCAGCGCGCCGATCAGCGCCGGCACGTCGGCGATCTGGTTTTCCGACAGGTAGCGCGCCTCGGCGCGCGGGTAGGTGATGAGCTTCTTGCCCTCGCCGTCATACAGCGACTGTGCCACCGACAGCGTGCGGTCGGCTGTCCAGCCCCAGCGCTGGCCGCAGGTCTTCTGCAAGGCCGGCAGGTCGAACAGCTTGGGCGGCGCCTGCCGCCGCTCCTCCACCGTCACCGACAGCGGCCCGGTGTGGCCGGAGGCGGCGCGGGCGATGGCCTCGGCGCGGGCGCGGTCCTTGATGCGCAGCTTCGGCGGCGGCGCGTGCCGCATGGGAAAGCTGCCGGCCGCCACGGTGGCGGTGGCGACCACCTCGAAATAATCCTCAGGTCTGAAGTCGCGGATCTCGATCTCGCGCAGGCAGACGATGGCGAGCGTCGGCGTCTTGACCCGCCCGATGCCGATCACCCCGCGCTCGCCGGGTGCGCGCAAGGACGTGGTGGCCGTCCGCGTCAGCGACAGGTTGAAGATCTGGTCGGCCTGCTGGCGCGCCACCGCCGCGTCATACAGCGGGCGCATCGCGTCGTTGGGCTTCAGCGCGGCGAAGGCCTGGCGGATCGTCTTCGGGTCCTGCGCGGTGAACAGCGCGCGCCGCACCCGGCCGCGGAACCCCACATGCTCCAGGATCTCCTGGCCGATCAGTTGTCCCTCGCGGTCACAGTCGGTGGCGAGGATCACCTCGTCGCAGCCCTTCAGCGCGGCGGCGATGGCCTTGAACTTGGCGGGCTTGTTGCCGTGCGTGTCGGGCCGGGTGGGATAGAGCCCGTCCGGCTTCAGCAGCGTCGGCGTCCACCGCTTCCACGCCGGGTCCACCTCCTCCGGTTCGGCGAGGCGCAGCAGGTGCCCCTCGGCCGGCAGGATGCGGCCGAACCGCTCGCCCAGAGCGGTGCGCAGGTCCTTCGCCTGACTGGATTTTTCCGTGATGATCAACGTCGCCATGATCCGCAGGATAATCGTAGAACAGGAACGCAGCAAGAACATTGACGCGCGCCGCAGCGTGGGCTACGCCGGAATAGGAGTCGATGCTTGTAGCATCCGACGCCCAGACCCCCTATCTTCCGCCGCCCCTTTTTGAGTCGCATCCCACACCCATGTCCCTGGCCGAACCCATCCGCCCCGCGGCGTCGCCTGGAGTTCCCTACTCCCAGGAGGATCTGGCGCGTGTCTTCGACGCGAAGACCATCCAGCGCGGCCGCACGCTGATCCTCGGTGGCGCGGTGCGACTCGGGGACGCCGCCGACCGCATCGAGGCGACGGTGTCCGACCTCGGCCGGGAGCTGTCGGTCAGCGTGACCCCGGTGGACCGCGGCCGGCGCGTGTCGTTCGAGCGCGCGTGCAGTTGCGGGCGCACCGCCTGCGCCCACATGGCCGCCGCCGCCATGTCGGCGCTCGACACCCGGCCGCAGTGGCGCCGCTCCTCGCTGCTCGACCTGATGGGCGAGACCGCGGCGGAGACCAAGCCGCGCCGGCAGCCGGCGCTGGCGCTCGCCCCGGCGCCCAAGCCCGCCGCCGCGCCGCGGCTGGGCACCCGCTGGATTCTGGAGCCGGGGCGCGACGACATCGCCCTGTTCGTCTCGGCCAGTCTGGCGTCGGACGCCGGCGGCGACGAAACCCCGGCCACCCCGCGCGAGGTCATCGAGAAGGTCGCCCGCGACGTGGACGGCGACGCCGACCGCGCCATCGCCCGCCTGCTCGGCGGCGGCGGGGTGGTGCGCACGCCGGTGGCGCGTGGCCGCCGCGACGACCTGGACCGGCTGATCCGCCGCCTGCTGGGCAGCGGCCGGCTGCGCTGGCACACCGGCGTCGCGCTGAAGGAGGGGCCGACGCGCACGCTGCGCGCCTTCCGCGATCCCAAGAGCGGCAAGCTGCGCCCCTCCGGCATGCCGGAGGGCGGCGCCCTGCTGCGCGGCATCAGCTATTGGTGCATCGATCCCGCCGCGGGGTTGGTCTGCCCGGTCGACATGCAGGTGGTCGACACGCCGAAGCCGAAGATCGTCGCGGCGGTGGCGCCCCCGCCGCAGCCCACACCCCGGCCGGCCGCCCGGCCGGCGCCGCAGCGCCCGGAACCGCCGATGCGCGCGGCGGACGCGGCGGCCATCGTCGAGCGCACGCCGACCATCATTGCGCGGCTCGGCCGCGTGGTGTCGCCGGCCGACGGGCTGGTGGACGTGCTGCGGCTGTCCTTCGACTATGGCGAGCCGGGCACCCCGTCCGAGATCGACCCCGACGACCAGCGGCAGTTCGCCCGCACCGAGGACTGTGGCCTGGTCGTCTTCGTCCGCCGCGCCAAGGCGGCGGAGCAGGCGGCGCAGGAACGTCTGACAGCGCTCGGCTTTGCCCAGGCGCGCATCGAGCCGCCCAAGGGCTCGCTGGAGGCACGCGGCACGCGGGTGTACTGGCTGACCGGGCGCGACGTGGCCGAACGCTGGCAGGACGTGCTCAACAAGCACGTCCCGGTGTTGCGGGCCGAGGGCTGGACCGTCGAGGTCGGCTCCGACTTCGGCACCCGCGTGGTCGAGCCGGGCGGCGAGGTGGCCGTTGCCGTGCGCGACGCCGGGGACGGCTGGTTCGACCTGGACGTCGGCGTCGACATCGACGGCGAGCGCCGGCCGCTGCTGCCGATCCTGGCCAAGCTGATCGACCGCGGCGGCATGGAGGCGGCCCGCGTCATCGACGGCCGCGCCCACCTCGTGCTCGACGACGGCAGTGTCCTGGTGCTGCCGGCCGACCGCATCGAGCGGCTGCTGAGCGTGCTGGAGGCCATGCTGGAAGGCGCTCGGCGGCTGGACGACACGCTCCGCGTGCCGATGGCCGAGGCCGACACGCTCATCGACATCGACGATCTGATCGCCCGGCGCCCGGACGAGAGCGCGCAGATCGACGCCTACCTCGCCCGCATCCGCGCGACCGAGGAATTGCCGGAGGTTCCCGTTCCCGCCGCCTTCAACGGCGATCTGCGCGACTACCAGCACGCCGGTCTGGCGTGGCTGCAAAGCCTGCGCGCCAGCAACGTGGCGGGCATCCTCGCCGACGACATGGGCCTCGGCAAGACGGCGCAGACGCTGGCGCACGTGGCGGTCGAGCATGCCGAGGGGAGGCTGACCGACCCTTGCCTCGTCGTCGTGCCGACCAGTCTGGTGCCGAACTGGGTGGACGAGGCCAAGCACTTCACGCCGCATCTGAAGGTGCTGGTGCTGCACGGCCTGGACCGGCACGAGCGGCGCGGCGACGTCGCCTCGGCGCACATCGTGGTGACCACCTATGGCGTCATCGCCCGCGACATCGAGCTGATGAAGGGGCTGGCGTGGCACCTCCTGGTGCTCGACGAGGCGCAGGCCATCAAGAACCCGGATTCCAAGGCGACGCGCGCCGTCTGCCAGCTCCAGGCGCGGCACCGCCTGTGCCTGTCCGGCACGCCGGTGGAGAACAATCTGGGCGAGCTGTGGAGCCAGTTCGCGTTCCTGATGCCCGGCCTGCTGGGCGACCGCAAGACCTTCCAGAAGCGGTTCCGCACGCCCATCGAAAAGCGCGGCGACACCACGCGCGCCACGCTGCTGCTGCGCCGGACCAAGCCGTTCCTGCTGCGCCGGACCAAGACCGCGGTGGCGACCGAGCTGCCGCCGAAGACCGAGGTGATCCGCCGTATCGACCTGGGGCGCGAGCAGCGCGATCTGTACGAGACCATCCGCCTGTCGGTGCACGACAAGGTGCGCGCCGCGATTGCCGCCAGCGGCCTGTCGCGCAACGCCATCACGGTGATCGACGCGCTGCTGAAGCTGCGTCAGGTCTGCTGCGACCCGCGTCTGGTGAAGCTCGCCGCCGGGCGCGTCACGCACAGCGCCAAGCTGGACAGCCTCATCGAGATGCTGCGCGAGATGGTGCCGGAAGGCAGGCGCATCCTGGTGTTCTCGCAGTTCACCTCGATGCTCGACCTCATCAAGGTGGAGCTGGAGGAGGCCGGCATCGCGTATGTGGAGCTGACCGGCCGCACGCTCGACCGGGCGGAGCCGGTGGCGCGCTTCCAGCGCTGCGAGGTGCCGGTGTTCCTCATCAGCCTGAAGGCCGGCGGGCGAGGGTTGAACCTGACGGCGGCGGACACGGTGATCCACTACGACCCGTGGTGGAACCCGGCGGCCGAGGACCAAGCGACCGACCGCGCCTACCGAATCGGCCAGGACAAGCCGGTGTTCGTCTACAAGCTGATCGCAGCGAACAGCGTGGAGGAGCGCATCCTCGACCTGCAACGCCGCAAGGGCAGCCTCAGCGCCGCGACCATCGAGGGGACGGGCGGGCTGCTGAGCGGCGCGCTGGACGGCGGGGATATCGATTATCTGTTCGATAAGACGGAGGAGGCGTAACTTCCTTCCTTTACAACGTCATGGCCGAGCCCAGACCCGGCCATCCACCGCTCCCGGCGCGTTCTCGCGTCGAAGTGGATGCCCGTGTCAAGCACGGGCATGACGGAAAAGGTAAAGCGTCAGCCGGTCCCATACCGCCGCACCGCCTCCACCGACAGCCCTTGCCCGACCGAGCCGAAGGTGTCGCCTTCGATCACCCGCGCCTCGGGGAAACCGCCGACGATCGCCGTGCGGACGTGCGGCAGCAGCGTCGAGCCGCCGGTCAGGAATACTGCGTCGATGTGCTCGACCGTCGTCCCGGCCTGCCGCAGGCAATCCCGCACCCGCGCCCCGATCCGCCCGGCCAGCGCCCCTGTCGCGTCCACCAGCGCCTGCGCCGAAATCTCCGGGTCGGTCTCGTCGAGGTCGAGCGCCAGTCTGGTGCTGGGCGAACCGGACAGCGCGATCTTGGCGCGCTCCACGTCCATGGCGAGCGCGTGGCCGCGGTGGTCCTCGACCACGCCGATCAGCCGCCCGATCAGTTCCGGCTGCGCCGATTCGCGGTGCACGCGCTTCAGCTCGGCCATCGACTTGGCGGTGTAGAGGAAGTTGATCCGCGACCACGTCGCCAGATCGAGGAAGAAGCTCTTGGGCGCCAGCAGCCCCGCCCGCTTCATGGCGCTGCCCAGCCCCAGCATCGGCATCACCGCCGCAAGGCTGAGGTCGCGGTCGAAGTCGGTGCCGCCCACCCGGATGCCGTCGTTGGCCAGGATGTCGTCGGCGCGCTCGGCCCGGTGCCGGCGCTCCGGGCCGATGCGGACGATGGAGAAGTCCGACGTGCCGCCGCCGATGTCGGCGATCAGCGCCAGCTCCTCGCGAGCGACCTGCTGCTCGTAATCCAGCGCCGCCGCGATGGGCTCGTACTGGAAGGACACGTGATGGAAGCCGATGCCGCGCGCGATCTCCTCCAGCGCCTGTTCGGCCGCCGCGTCGGCCTGCGCGTCGCCGTCCACGAAGTGCACCGGTCGGCCGTGCACGACGGCGTCCAGCGGTGCTCCCGCAGCCTCCTCGGCCCGGCGGCGGACTTCGCCGAGGAATTGGCCGATGACGGCGCGGAAGCTGATCCGCCGGGCGCCCAGCGAGGTGTCGGCGTCGATCAGGTCGGTGCCCAGCGCCGACTTGATGGAGCGCATCAGTCGCCCCTCGGCACCCGCCGCGTAGGCCTCCAGCGCCGCGCGGCCGTAGGCGGTGCCGGCGGTCTCGAAGTCGAAGAACAGCGAACTGGGCAGCGTCGTGCTGGCGCCCTCCAGGGGCAGCAGCCGCGTATCGACGCCCAACGTCGTGTTCGACGTTCCGAAATCCAGACCGCACGCCGCCATGGGACCCTCCGGGGTGACCGAGGCGGCGACCCTATACCGATGTCCGGCGCCCGGATCAATGGCCGGATCAACGGCGGTCGGCCCGCGCGCATAGCCGGCATTACCGGGCGTGACTCCGAAAAGGCTGGCGTTGCAGTGCCGAAGCGCCTACATAGGGCCTGCATTCGGAGGCACATTCGTCGTCCGAGCGAGGTTCGATAGCTCGATGGGTGGATTCAGATCCACCCGGTTTACGACGCAACAGCGCCTCCCTCTATCCTCCGGCATGATCGACACCTGACTGATCCGCGGCTTTGCGACGGGCCGCGGCGATGTCGCTTGCTTGGGAAACATATTTTGACCTTTTCCGAACTGAATCTGCACTCCGGTCTTCTCCGTGCCATCGACGCCGCCGGCCACACCGCGCCGACGCCGATCCAGGCGCAGGCCATCCCGGTCGCCCTGGAAGGCCGTGACGTCCTCGCCACCGCCGATACCGGCACCGGCAAGACCGGCGCCTTCCTGCTGCCCTCGCTGCACCGCCTGATGCAGGCCGACGACGCCAACGCCGCCGGCGAGCGCCGTCCGCGCTCGCACGGCCCCCGCGTCCTGGTGCTGGCGCCGACCCGCGAACTGGCCCGTCAGGTGACCAACTCCGCGCGCACCTACGTAAAGTTCCGCCGCCTGTTCGTCGTCGATGTGCTGGGCGGTGCGCCGTTCGGCCCGCAGGTGCGTGACCTGTCGCGTCCGGTGGACGTTCTGGTCGCCACCCCCGGCCGCCTGCTCGACCACATGCGCCGCCGCACCGTCCGCCTGGACGAGGTCGAGGTGCTGATCCTCGACGAGGCCGACCGCATGCTCGACCTGGGCTTCGCCGAGGACATCGCCGCCATCGGCGCCGCCTGCCCGGCGACCCGCCAGACGCTGCTGTTCACCGCGACGCTCGACCGCCGCATGGAGAACGTGGCCCGCGGCCTGCTGCGCGATCCGGCCCGTGTCGCCGTCGAGAGCACCCCGGCCAGCGCGCCCAAGATCGAGCAGCGCGTGCTGTACGCCGACGATCTGGGCCACAAGCGCCGTCTGCTGCGCCACTTCTCGGCGTCGCCGGAGATCCACAAGGCCATCATCTTCGCCGCCACCAAGCGCGACGCCGATGAGATCGCCGCCGAACTCGCCGCCGACGGCCACGCCGCCGCGGCGCTGCACGGTGACATGCGCCAGGAGGCCCGCACCCGCACGCTCGGCAAGCTGCGCGACGGGCGCGTCCGGCTGCTGGTGGCGACCGATGTCGCCGCGCGCGGCATCGACGTGCGCGACATCTCGCACGTCATCAACTTCGACCTGCCGCGCAGCCCGGAGGACTACGTCCACCGCATTGGCCGCACCGGCCGGGCGGGTGCCGAGGGCATCGCGATCTCCTTCGCCACGCGCACCGACCGCGGTTCGCTGATGAGCATCGAGCGCCTGATTGGGTCCTCCGTGCCGGTGCACACCGTGCCCGGCCTGGAGCCGACGCAGCGCCATGACGCGCCGCCGCGCCCGAAGCGCACCGGCTTCCGCAACGGCCCGGCGCGCCCCTGGCACAACAACGACCGCGGCAACGGCGGTGGCGGCGAGCGCGCCGACCGCCCGGCGCCCCGCTCCTGGAAGTCCGAAGGCGGCCGTTCCGCCAAGGGCGGCCACACGCGCGGCCGTTCGTAAGCATGGGTAAGAAAAAAGCCCTTCTCCCCTTGGGGGAGAAGGGCTTTTTTTGTCACTGAAATCGGTGGTGGACACCGTGGACGAATGGGCTGGCAAGGCCCATTTGGAACCGATGATCCGTTCCACCGCCGTCCGCATCGGCAAGCCGCCGCCGCTCTGGCCGTCGCAGCTCGCGCACTGCCGGACGCTGATGCGTGACCTCAGCGCGCCGGCCATCCTGGTCGAGGGGCGGCTGATGGACACGCCCTTCGGGCCGCGCATCGCCGCCACCATGGACGTGCCGCCGGAGATGGGCGCGGTCAAGCTGGCCGGCCATCCGGCCTACCGGCTCGCCATGCGCGACGCCGCGGGAATGGTGACCTTCGCCCGCATGGTGGCGCTGAACGCCAGCGGCATCGACCCGATCACCGCCAGCCGCGAACCCGAATCGGTGCTCTGGCAAGTCGTCGTGCTGCCGGCCGGCGTCACCCTGATCGCCCGCACGGACAGCGCCGACTACGGCCCCTTCCTGCTTTCCGAAGACGAACCCGACGAGCGGCTGAGCGCCTTGGTGGACCACCAGCTGTCGTTCGCCGGCATCACCGTCGGCGACCCGCCCCCGCCCGATGTCCTGAACCGGGCCTGAGACGCCGGCGGGGCGGCAACCTGAGACGGAACCTTTCAGGGCCGCCGGCCGTTTGTGCCCGCATCGGCGTGTTTCCCTGAGAGGAGTGATCGGGATGACAAACGTCTTCTACATCATCGGTGTGATTGTCGTCGTGCTGGTCATCCTGTCCTTCCTTGGCCTGCGATAGACCGTTTCACGAAGAAAATGGAGGCCGGCACCCTGGGGGCGCCGGCCTCTTTTTCGTTGCGGGACCCGGCCCGGATCAGGCCGTGGCGGTCTGCCGGCTGGCCTGGGGGATCGGGGCGGTCTTGGCAACGCGTGCCGGGCGGGCCGGGAGCATGTCGCCGACCGCGAAGGCCACCGCCATCAGGTTCGGCACCGCCATGGCGGCGAGCAGCACCGCCCACAGCGCCAGCGACAGCGTGCCCAACGGGTTGACGAGCGCCGCCGTGGCCGCGGCCGCCACCAGGGCGCCGGACAGGTAGGCTTCCGGCCGTGCGCAGAACTTCGACGGCGCCCGCTGCCCGCCCTTGGCGGTGACGCGGAAGGCGTCGCGCTTGCGGATCAGGCCGCGCAGGGCCGCCAGCGCCACCGTGGTGGACAGCGCCATGCCGACCGCGCAGGCTCCCAGCGACTCCCGCCACCCGTTGTTCGAGGCGTAGCGCGAGGCCAGCAGGCTCGACCCGGCGCGCAGCAGCAGCGCACCCAGCACCGCGGCGGTCGCCTGCACCGGCGGCAGGTGCAGCGGCAGCACCAGCGAGGCGAAGGTCCACACCACCGCCGCGGCGGCGGCGAACAGGCCCACCGCGTCCGACCACCAGCGCGCCCAGTTCAGCAGATAGCCCAGCTTCTGCCGCCCGGTCAGGCCCTTGAAGCCCGGCAGGAACTTGCGCCAGTGGGCGCGCAGGATCTGCGTCGAACCGAACACCCAGCGGTCGCGCTGCTTGCGGAACTGCATGAAGTTGTCCGGCGCCAAGCCCTCGCCCAGCCGCTCGTCGGTGTAGGCGGCGCGCCAGCCGGCCGACAGGATGCGGATGCCCAGCTCGGTGTCCTCGCAGATGCCCTCTTCCGACCAGCCGCCGACATGGTCCATGGCGGAGCGGCGCAGCATGATCATCGTGCCGTGGCAGATGAACGCCTGACTGCTCAGCCCCTCCTGCATGCCGACGTCGAAGAACGGGCGGTACTCGGCGGTCATGGCGGTCTTCAGCAGACTCTCGTGGCCGTCGCGGTGCTCCTGCGGGGCCTGGACGATGCCGACGGAAGGATCGGCGAAGTGCGGCGCCAGCTTGGACAGCCAGTTCGGCGACACCGTGTAGTCGGCGTCCAGCACCGCGACGATCTCCGCCTCCGGTGCCGTGTGGCGCAGCGCGGCGTTGAGCGCGCCGGCCTTGTAGCCGCTGATTTTCTTGTACCAGTGGAACTTAAACTTCGGGCCGAGCTGCTCGCACAGCTCCGCGACGGGCGTCACCAGCGCCTCGTCCTCGGTGTTGTTGACCAGCACGACCACCTCGTAGTTCGGGTAGTCGAGGTGCGACAGCGCTTGCAGCGTGGCGCCCAGCACGTCCGGCTGCTCGCGGCAGGCGGCGACGTGGATCGACACGAAGGGCGTGTGCCCGGCGTCCGGGACCTCACGCGGCAGCAGCGCCGGGGCACGGCCGGTGAACAGACGGCGCGCCACGTCCACCAGATCGGCGAAGGCGACACCGATCATCAGGGCGCCGAGCAGGAAGGCCGAACCCCAGGTGGTCAGCGCCCCAAAGGTCAGGTACTCGCCGTACGCACCGGCGACCGCCATGCCGACCGACAGGCCGATGACGTTGGCGCCGACGCCGGCACCCAGCGCGAACAGGGTGTTGGAGCGGCGGCGGAAGGCCACCAGGGCGGACAGGGCAAGGCCGAGGAGGATTGCGACACCGGCGCCGACACGGTCGCCGTAAGCGGCCGGGACCACGCCGGACAGCGGCCATTTCGGCGCGCGGTCGGCGTCGAGCATGCCCCAGGTCGGGCCGGGCGAGCCTTCGATGGTGGATTTCCACACGCCGTCGAACGCCTCGACCACGTTGTAGTGAATCCCCAGCATGCCGGCTTCCGCCGCGAAGCCGCGCACCACGGCGGCCTGCGCCTGCGGCGAGGGGAACGCGTCGTGGAAGTTGTCGCCGCCCGAGGGCCAGCCCACCTCACCGACGAACAGCGGCTTGCCCGGATGGGCCTTGCGGACGGTATCCAGACGGTCGCGCACCCAGGCCAGCGCCTTGTCGGCCGGCACGCCTTCCCAGTACGGCAGCACGTGGACGCCCATGTAGTCGGACGCCTTCACGGTGTCCTGCGCCTTGACCATCTCCGACCAGACGTCGGCGGTGCCGACCTGGATGCGCTTGGGCAGCGCCGCGCGCACGCGCTTGACGTAGGCGGCCAGCTCGGCGTCGGTGACGTCGGCGCGCAGCAGCGATTCGTTGCCGACGATGACGCGGGTGACGCCGCGCACTGTGCGGGCCAACGCGATGCCGCGCTCGACCTCCTGCTCGTTCTTGGCCTTGTCGCGGCTGATCCAGATGCCCAGCGAAACGTCGAGCCCGGCGCGCGCGGCGATGGCCGGCACCTGCCCCTGGGCGCCCAGCGACGAGTAGGTGCGCACACCATCGGCGAAGCCGGCGACGGACGACATGTCCTTCTCGATCTGCGCCACCGGCACGTTGGGGGAAGTGTTCGGGTCGTAATCCCGCCCGGAGGGCGAGTACGACACGGATTCGATGCGCCCCGGCTCTGCCCCGATGGGCGTCGACGTGTTGCGCCAGGACCAGAAGGACGCATGGCCGGCGGTCACGGCCAGCAGGGCGGCGGCGATGGCCGCGGACCGCATCGAACGCTTCGGGTTGCTCATGGGGGTTTTCGGCTCGCGAAGGCTGCGTTGCGCGGGTGTTGATCACCCGACAGCGAGACGAACACGGGTGTCCGAAAACTATTCCCTACTTCCCGTACAGCGCGCCATACATGTCGCGCAGGATATTCTTCTGCACCTTGCCCATCGTGTTCCGCGGCAGGTCGTCCACGAACAGCACGCGCTTCGGCAGCTTGTACTTGGCCAGCCGGCCGTCCAGCGCGTCCAGCACGCCGCGCTCGGTCACGTCAGCCCCCGGCTTGCGGGCCACCACCGCGGTGACGCCCTCGCCGAAATCCGGGTGCGGCACGCCGATCACCGCCGATTCCGCCACGCCGGGCAGGGCGTCGATCTCGCTCTCGACCTCCTTGGGATAGACGTTGTAGCCGCCGGTGATCACCAGATCCTTGCCGCGGCCGACGATGTGCGCATAGCCGCGCTCGTCGATGCGCCCCAGGTCGCCGGTGATGAAGAAGCCGTCGGCGCGGAACTCCGCCATGGTCTTCTCCGGCATGCGCCAGTAGCCCTTGAAGACGTTCGGCCCCTTCACCTCGATGACGCCGATCTCGCCCTGCGGCAGTTGCTTGCCGGTCTCCGGGTCGGCGATGCGGATCGCCACACCGGGCAGCGGGAACCCCACCGAGCCCGGCACCCGGTCGCCCTCATAGGGGTTGGAGGTGTTCATGTTGGTCTCGGTCATGCCGTAGCGTTCGAGGATGGCGAGCCCCGTCCGCTCCTTCCATTCCCGATGCGTGTCGGCCAGCAGCGGCGCCGAGCCGGAGACGAACAGCCGCATGTGCGCCACTGCGTCGCGCGTCAGCCGCTGGTCCTGGAGCAGGCGGACGTAGAAGGTCGGCACCCCCATCATCACCGTGGCCCGCGGCAGCAGCCGGAACACCGCGTCGGGGTCGAACCGCGGCAGAAACAGCATGGACGCCCCGGAGACCAGCGTCACGTTGGTCGCCACGAACAGCCCGTGCGTGTGGAAGATCGGCAGCGCGTGCAGCAGCACGTCGCCGCTGGAAAACCGCCAGACGTCCTTCAGCGTCACCGCATTGGACGCCAGATTGCCGTGCGTCAGCATGGCGCCCTTCGACCGCCCGGTGGTGCCCGAGGTGTAGAGGATTGCCGCCAGATCATCCTCGCCGCACGCCCGATCCTCGAACTCCGTCGCACACCCGGCCGCCCGTTCCAGCAAGGTGCCGGTACGCCCGTCCGTGCCCAGCGTCTCCGTCGCGGCGACGCCCAGGCGTTCGGCCAGCGGCGCGATCTCGGCGGCCCGTTCCGGTGTGCAGACCACGACGCGCGGCTCGGCGTCGCCGATGAAATACTCCAGCTCCGTCAAGGTGTAGGCGGTGTTGAGCGGCAGGAAGACCGCCCCCAGCCGCAGGCACGCGAGGTAGAGCACGATGGCGTCCGGGCTCTTTTCCACCTGCACCGCCACGCGGTCGCCCGGCACCACGCCGAGCGCCGTCAGCGCGTTGGCGAGCCGGCCGGACAGCGCCGTCGCGTCGCCGTACGTCAGCCGGCGTCCCTCCGCCGTCTCGATGAACACCGCCTCGGACGAGGGCATGGAGCGCCGGATCAGCGCGAAGAAGTTCTGCGACATGATAAAGCCTCGTCAGGATTCGGCGGGCGCCAGTTCGGTGGACGTGGTGTCGGTGCGCAGCAGGCGGCGGACGCCGTTGGACGCAACCACCATGCCGTCCTCCACGAACGCCTCGTGGTTCCGCTCGATGTGCTTGAGGTCGTAGAGGTAGTTCACCATTAGGCCGTGCGCCTGCTGCAACCCCTTGGGCGACAGGTCGCCCAGCCAGTTGATGCGCTCCAGCCGGGCGCCGTTGCCGAGGTGGAAGCGGGCCACCGGATCGACCGGCTTGCCGCGGCTCCTGGCGCGCAGGAAATAGTGTGCGGCGGCCGACAGCAGCACCGGGCGCACCGCCTGCGCCCACTCCGGGTTGGCGTGCCAGCCGGGATTGTCGAGCATTTCCAGCGCCTCGCGCTCGTCGTCGGAGAACAGCGCACCGGACCGTTCCCGCGCCAGCCATTGGGCGAAGCCGGGCACCGGCGACAGCGTCACGAAGGTGTCGAGCGTCGGCAGCTCGCGGCTCAGCTCCTCCACCACCTGCTTGATGAGGAAGTTGCCGAAGGAGATGCCGCGCAGCCCCTCCTGGCAGTTGGAGATGGAGTAGAAGGCGGCGGTCCTCGCCCGCTCCGCGGTGATCGGCCGGCGGTTCTCGGCCAGCACGTCGGCGATGGAGCCGGGGATGTCGGAACTCAGCGCCACCTCGACGAAGATCAGCGGGTCGTCCACCAGCTGCGGGTGGAAGAAGGCGAAGCAGCGGCGGTCCGGCGGCTCGATGCGGCGGCGCAGGTCGTTCCAGTCGCGGATCTGGTGCACCGCCTCGTACTCGATGATCTTTTGCAGGATGTTGGCCGGCGTGGTCCAGCAGATCGGCCGCAGCACCAGGAAGCCGCGGTTGAACCACGACGAGAACAGGTGCTGGAAGTCGGCGTCCAGCGCCGCGAAGGCCGGGATGGAGGATTGCAGGCGCAGCGCGTCGGCCCGCATCTGCACCAGCCGCGCCGTGCCGCCGGGGGCGAGGTTCAGGCGGCGGATCAGCTCCTGCCGGCGCGGTTCGGCGGCCATGTGCAGTTCCAGCGCCGAGGCGTCGTCGCCGCGTGCGCGGTACGCCTCGATGGCCGCCTCCAGCCGGGCGCGGTCGGGGCCGTAGCGCTCGGCCAGCAGCGTCAGGAACGCCCGCTTGCCGTCGTCGCCCAGCGCGGCGTAGCGGGTCAGCACCTCGCGGGCCAGCGCTACGCCCGACGCCTCGCCGCGCCGCGACAGCAAGGCGTCGCACAGCGCGCCGAGATCGCCGGGGCTGGCCCCCGCCGCCGTCCGCGAGCGGCCCAGCAGGGCGCGGCCGCGGTCGGCGATGCTGTGCAGCAGGTCGCTGAAGTAAGCGCTGTTGGTCATCGCCCGCTCCTCAGCCCGCGTAGACCCAGTTGGGCAAGCCAGTGGCGATGCCGGGGAAGACGCACAGCAGCACGACGGAGAGGATCATCAGCCCGACGAAGGGCATCACCCCCCAGATCACGTCCTTGAGCGGGATGTCCGGGGCGATGTTCTTGATGACGAACAGGTTCAGCCCGACCGGCGGGTGGATCAGCCCCATCTCCATCACCACCATCATGACGACGCCGAACCAGATCAGGTCGAACCCGGCGGCGCGCAGCGGCGGCAGGATGATCGGTGCGGTCATCAGGATGATCGACACCGGCGGCAGGAAGAAGCCCAGCACCACCACCATCAGCAGGATGGCGGTCAGCAGCACCCATTTGGACAGGTGCATGGCGACGATGAACTCCGCCGCACTCTGGCTGATGTGCAGGAAGCTCATGACGTAGGAGTAGAGCAGCGACATGCCGATGATCATCATCAGCATCGTCGATTCCCTGAGCGTCGCCGTCAGCATCAGCCCCAACTGGTCGATCCGGTAGGCGCCATAGACCACCGCCACCAGCACCAGCGCCAGCACCGCCCCCAGGCCCGCCGTTTCGGACGGCGTGGCGAAGCCGCCGTACAGCGCCACCATGACGCCGGTCAGCAGGATGACGAAGGGCAGCACGCGCGGCAGCGTCGACAGCTTCTCGCGGGTGGTGAAGGACTCCTCCTTCAGCAGCGGCGAGTCGATGCCGGCGGCCAGCGCCATGCGCTTTTCCTTGCGGAAGCGCAGCACGGCGTAAGTGGCGAACAGCACCACCATCAGCACGCCCGGCCCGATCCCGGCGAGGAACAGCCGGCCCAGCGACTGCTCGGCCGCCACCGCGAAGAGGATCATGGTGATCGACGGCGGCAGCAGGATGCCCAGCGTGCCGCCCGCGGCGATGATGCCCGCGGCGAACCCGCCCGAATAGCCGCGCCGCCGCATCTCCGGGATGCCGGCTGAGCCGATGGCCGAGCAGGTCGCCGGGCTGGACCCAGCCATGGCGGCGAACAGCCCGCAGGCGAAGACGTTGGCCACCCCCAGCCCGCCCGGCACCTTGTGCAGCCACGCGTGCAGCGCGTTGTACAGGTCGGCACCGGCGCGCGACTTGCCGATGGCCGCGCCCTTGAGGATGAACAGCGGGATGGTCAGCAGCGTGATGCTCGCCATCTCCTCGTAGACGTTCTGCGCCACGGTATCCAGCGAGGCGGCCGGCATGAAGACGTACATGAAGATCGACGCCACCAGCCCGAGCGCGAAGGCGATGGGGATGCCGGTGAACAGGATGCCGAAGGTGGCCGCACCGTACAGCAGGCCGAGTTCGAGGGGACCCATCACGCCTCCTCCCCATCCGTCATCGAGGGGTCGGTCATCAGGTACTCGAGGATTTGCAGCAGCATTTGCAGCGACAGCAGCGTCATGCCCAGCGCCATGAAGGAATAGGGAATCCACAGCGGCGGCGACCACGTCGATTGGGTGACCATGCCGTCCTCCCACGCCTCGGCGCACAGCGCCCACGCTTTCCAGGCGAAGAAGGCGCAGAATCCCAGCGAGGCGATGTCGGCCAGGAACCGGCGCACCCGGTCCACCCCCGCCGGCAACAGCTCCGCCACCGCGTCGATGGCGACGTGGCCGCGGCGCGCCTGGACATAGGCCGACGACATGAAGGTGGCACCCACCAGCAGGAACACCGCCAACTCGTCCTGCCAGTCGGCGGGGTGGTGGAAGACGTAGCGGACGACGGCCTCGTGCGTCAGCACCGCGCCGGCCACCACCAGCGCGATGGACGCCGCCACCACGACCAACCGGTTGATCAGATCCAGCAGAGCGCCGACCGCCCGAAGCCCCGGCGCCCGCCGAACCGGCGCAGCCGTTTCCTCGATCACCAGGTTCCGTTCGGCCGTGGACATCAGACCTGCTCCGCCAGCTTGAGGAGGCGGGCGCCGTCCTTGGTGCGCTCGGCGAAGTCCTTCCACGCCGTCTCGCGGGCGATGTCCTTCCAGCGGTTGACGGTGGCCTCCGGCATGTCCTGCACCTGGACGCCGGCCTTGGAGTAGATCTGGGTGATGCGCTCGTCGTCGGCGCGGGCCTGTTCGTAGCCGAACGCCTCCATTTCCTCGCCGACCGCGACCAGCACCTTCTGCTGATCGGGGGTGAGGGAGTCGAAGATCGTCTTCGACATCATCAGCGGCTCCAGCATGAACCAATAGCTGCCGCGCCGCCCCACGGTGAGGTTCTTGGACAGCTCCTCCAGCTTGAAGGAGATCAGGCTGGTCGCCGAGGTGATGGCGGCGTCTACCGCCCCGGTCTGCATGCCGGCGTACAGCTCGTTCGACGGGATGGTGCTGACCGCGGCCCCGGCGGCCTTCAGCATCATGTCCATCTCGCGCGAGCCGCCGCGGATCTTGATGCCCTTGACGTCGGCGGGCTCGACGATGGGGCCGCCGCGCGATGCGGTGCTGCCCGACTGCCAGACCCAGGTCAGCAGCTTGATACCCTTGGCATCGAGGATGCGGGTGAGTTCCTGGCCGATCTCGGCCTTCTTCCACTTCATGCCCTGTTCGTAGCTGGTGACCAGACACGGCATCAGGCCGAGATTGGTCTCCGGTACCTCGCCACCCGCGTAGGGCATGGGGTACAGGCTGAGGTCGAGCGCCCCTTTGCGCATGGCGCTGAACTGCGCCAGCGTCTTCATCAGCGACGAGCCGGGGTACAGCTCGAACTTCAGATTGCCGGCACTGCGCTTTTCCACCTCGGCGGCGAAGCGGCGGCACAGGCGGTCGCGGAAGTCGCCTTCGTCCAGCGTTCCGCCGGGGAACTGGTGCGAGATCTTCAGCACCTTGGCGTCGGCGGCCCAGCCCAGCCGGCTGGCGGCGATGATGGCGGGAGCGGCCAGCATGCCGCCCAGCACGGCGCGTCGCGTCGTTTTCATGGCGTTTCCTTCCCTGCGGACCTGTGGCGCTCTCGTCCGGAGCATCCTTAAGGCCCATTGCATTCAATGTTGCTGATAATGTATACACGAAACGATTCGTGTGCGCAACATCCCCCGGGAGATGTATGCGGCGTCGGCGAGGGGAGGAGGCCATGAGTGATCGTGGAGAACCGAAGCAGAGCCGCGGCAGTCAACTCCGCGAGCTGCTGGAGGAGGAGATCGCCTCGGGCAAGCTGCCGCCCGGCACCCGGCTGGAGGAGGTGGCGCTCGCCGAACGTTTCAAGGTGTCGCGCACCCCCGTGCGCGAGGCGCTGACCCAGCTTGCCTCCGCCGGCTTCGTCGAGACGCGTCCGCGGCAGGGTGCGGTGGTGGCGACGCTGACCTTGCAGAACATCGTCGAGCGGTTCGAGGTGATGGCGAACCTGGAGGCGCTGTGCGCCGAGCTGTGCGCCCGCCGGATGACCGCCGCCGCCCAGAAGCAGCTGCTGGCGCTGCACCGCCACTGCGCCGAGGTGATCGAGACCGGTGATTCCGACGCCTATTACGAGGCCAACCGGCGCTTTCACGAGGCGATCTACGCAGGCAGCGGCAACCAGTACCTGGAGGAGATGACCCGCTCGCTGCGCAACCGCGTGTCGCCCTACCGCCGCATCCAGCTGCGCCACCCCGGCCGGATGCGCAGTTCATGGGAGGAGCACGACGCCATCGTCCGCGCCATCGCCGACGGCGACGCCGACGCCGCGCGCGAGATCACCAAGCGCCACATCGCCATCCAGGGCGACACCTTCACCGACTTCATGGCGCTGCTGCGCAACGCCCGGCTGGAGGTTGCGTGACGAAACTTGACGCCCCTGCGCAAAACACACATTTTGTGTAAATCGTGTTCAGGAGAGTGCCATGCCTGTTGTCGGGGCGAGCGAGTTCGTTCGGGGATTCGGCCGTTTCCAGGACGAAGCGTACCGTGAGGTCGTGAAGGTGACCAGTCACGGCCGGGTGATCGGCGGATATCTGTCGGCACCTGACCTCGCCCACTACGAACGCCTGAAACGCCGCGAGCGCGAGTTGCTGGTGGTCGGAGACCTGCCCGACGAGGTCGTTGCCGATATCGAGGCGGCCGAATACGGCGCCGACCCCACGTGAGCCTTCCGGTACCAAGACCGGGTCTCGTGATCCGCTACGCGTTCCTGTGGAGCCACGAGGCTCGCCAGGGGGCCAGCGAAGGCCGCAAGGATCGGCCCGCGGCGATTGTCGTGGCCACCCGCAAGGGCGCCGACGGGGAGATTCGCGTCATCGTCGCGCCGATCACGCACGAGCCGCCGAACGAGTCGGACGCGTCTATCGAAATACCGGCCAGCGATGCGGCGGCACTCGGACTTGACGGGGAACGCCACTGGATACGCCTGGACGAACTCAACAGGTTCGTGTGGCCGGGCTTCGACCTGAGGCCGATCCCCGGAACGTCTGGCGGCTATGATTACGGCATGATGCCGGAGAGCCTGTACAAGCGAATGAAGGCCGGCATCCTGGAACGGCAGCGAGCGCGCTCCCCCAAGGTCCTTGATCGGGACTGATGCCGGAACTGGGTATCGAAATTCAATAATGCGGCGGCGGCTTATCGTCCTGCGGCGAGCGCTCACCGCCGGCCTCCTGCACCGCCAGCCGGTCGCGCAGGCGGCGGACCTGGGCGGTCAGACGGTCGATGGTGCGGCCCTGCTCGAACACCACGGCCGACAGCTCCTCGCTCATCCGCTCATGGTGGGCGAGGCGGGTTTCCAGCTCGGTGAGGCGGGTCTCGATGGCGTCGTCCATAAGGCGTCCTGTCCTGGCGTGTTGCCGGCGCACCTTGCGGCAAACCGAGGCGCGGACGCAAACGTGCGCTGCAAAAATCCTTGACCTTCCCATCGTTGGAAGCCCCATCTTCAAGGGCAGCACGATATGGGGAGATCCGTCATGGCCGACACCGCGGTACCGGTGCGCACCGCGCCCGAACTGGACATCGGCATCGAGGGAATGACCTGCGCGTCCTGCGTCGCCCGTGTCGAGAAGGCGATCCGCAAGGTGCCGGGCGTCGCCGAGGTGTCGGTGAACTTGGCGACCGAGAAGGCCCGCGTCGTCTTCGCCGATGGCCGGCCCAACCCGCAGGGCGTCGTCGATGCCATCGAGGCGGTCGGCTTCCATCCCCTCGGCGCGGAGTTCGACCTCCAGGTTGGCGGGATGACCTGCGCGTCCTGCGTCGCCCGCGTCGAGAAGGCGCTGAAGAAGGTCCCTGGCGTCGCCGAGGCGAGCGTCAATCTCGCCACCGAGCGCGCCCACGTGACCGGCCACGGCATCGGCCTCGCCGATCTGGTCGCCGCGGTCGAGCGCGCCGGCTACGAGGCCGCCCCCGTCACCGGGCAGACCGCCGCCGCGCACGCCGGCGAGGCCCGCAGCGGGCGCGAACTGCGCCACGTCCTCATCGCCGCTGCGCTGTCGGCGCCGCTGGTGGCCGGCATGCTTGGCGAGCTGCTGGGCTTCGACGCCATGCTGCCGGGCTGGGCGCAGTTCGCCCTCGCCACGCCGGTGCAGTTCTGGCTGGGCGGACGCTTCTATCGGGCGGCCTACAATGCGGTGCGCGCCGGGGCCGGCAACATGGACCTGCTGGTGGCGCTGGGCACCAGCGCGGCGTGGGGGCTCAGCGTCTACACGCTGGCGACCGCGCACGCCGGCCACGCGCCGCACCTGTATTTCGAGGCGTCGGCGGTGCTGATCACCTTCGTCCTCCTGGGCAAGTGGCTGGAGGCGCGGGCCAAGGGACAGACCGCGGCGGCCATCCGCGCCTTGATGAACCTGCGCCCGGACACCGCCCGCGTCCGCCGCGACGGCCTTGAGACCGAAGTGCCGGTGGAGCGCGTGCGCGTCGGCGACGTGGTGGCGGTCCGCCCCGGCGAGCGCGTGCCCGTCGACGGCCGCATCGTCGAGGGAACCGGCAGCGTCGATGAATCCATGCTGACCGGCGAGCCGCTGCCGGTGGAGAAGGCCATCGGCGCGATGGTGACCGGCGGCTCCATCGACGTGGACGGCCTGCTGGCGGTCGAGACCACCGCCGTGGGCGCCGAGACCATGCTGGCGAAGATCGTCCGGCTGGTGGAGGGCGCGCAGGCTTCCAAGGCGCCGATCCAGCGCGCGGTGGACAAGGTCAGCGCCGTGTTCGTGCCGGTGGTGCTGGTCATCGCCCTCATCACCTTCGCGGCGTGGTGGGCGCTCGGCAGCGGCATCGAGGCGGCGGTCATCACGGCGGTGTCGGTGCTGGTCATCGCCTGCCCGTGCGCGCTCGGCCTCGCCACGCCGACCAGCATCATGGTCGGCACGGGGGCGGCGGCCCGGCACGGCATCCTGATCAAGGACGCCGAGGCGCTGGAGCGGGCGCACGCGGTGACCGCCGTCGCCTTCGACAAGACCGGCACGCTGACCGAGGGCAAGCCGCGCGTCACCGACCTGATCGCCGGTCCCGGCGGGACCGAGGCGGAGCTGCTGCGCCTCGCCGCCACCCTCCAACAGGGCAGCGAGCATCCGCTGGCGCATGCCGTGCGCGAACGGGCGGCGGGGCAGGGGCTTGACGACCGGCTCGGCGCGCTGGCCGACTTCAAGGCGCTGGCCGGGCGGGGCGTGTCGGGCGTGGTGGACGGGCGGCCGGTGCTGCTCGGCACCCGCCGGCTGATGGCCGAGAGCGGCATTGCCGATCCGGCTCTGGAGGCCCGCGCAGCCGATCTTGAAGCGTCCGGCCGCACCGTGTCCTGGCTGGCGGCGGACGGGCGGGCGCTGGGCCTTGTGGCGTTCGGCGACACGGTGAAGGAGTCCGCGCGCACCGCAATCCGCGCGCTGCACGACCAGGGCATCGCGGCGGTGATGGTGACCGGCGACAGCCGGGGCGCCGCCCAAGCCGTGGCGCGCGAGCTGGGCATCGACCGGGTGTTCGCCGAGGTGCTGCCCGGCGACAAGGCCGCCGTCGTGGCAACCCTCAAGGCCGAGGGGAAAGTTGTGGCGATGGTCGGCGACGGCATCAACGATGCCCCGGCGCTGGCCGTGGCGGATGTCGGCATCGCCATGGCGACCGGCACCGACGTGGCGATGCACACCGCGGGCGTCACGCTGATGCGCGGCGACCCGGTGCTGGTCGGTGGCGCCATCGACGTGTCGCGGCGCACCTACGCCAAGATCCGCCAGGGCCTGTTCTGGGCCTTCGTCTACAACCTCGTCGGCATTCCGCTGGCGGCGGCGGGCTTGCTCAGCCCGGTTCTGGCCGGCGGCGCCATGGCGCTGAGTTCGGTCAGCGTCGTCGTCAACGCGCTGACGCTGCGGGGGTGGAAACCCAATAGGAAACAGGCATGAACATCGGGGAAGCCGCCAAGGCGTCGGGCGTCAACGCCAAGCTGATCCGCTACTACGAGTCCATCGGCCTGATCCCCGAGGCCGGGCGCACCGCCGCCGGCTACCGTGTCTACACGCCGCAGGAGGTGCGCATCCTGCGCTTCGTCCGGCGGGCGCGGACTCTGGGCTTCAGCATCGAGCGCATCCAGGCGCTGGTCGGCCTGTGGCGCGACAAGCACCGCGCCAGCGCCGAGGTGAAGCGCATCGCGCTGGAGCATGTCGAGGAACTGGAGGCCAAGATCGCCGAGATGCGCGCCATGGCCGACACGCTCCGCGATCTGGCCGCCGCTTGCCACGGCGACGAGCGCCCGGACTGTCCGATCCTGCACGATCTGGAAAACCCCGGCTCGGCGAAGAGTGGTAGTGCCGCAGTTTGAAATTCCCCGCCGCCCGCGTTGCTGTATGCTCAAGGGACATCACTGGGAGGTGAGCATGCGGTATCACGTCATGGCGGGCGGTCCGACGGGCGTTTTCGGCCTGAAGCGCGACACGATCGAAGGCGCCGTCAAGAAGGCTGGCGAACTTCGGCAGAGCGGCGAATACAGCGACGTGCGGATCATCGACACCTCCACTGGCGCCGTCGTCGACGAGGCGCACGCCCTTGACGGGGCGGAGCACGGATAGGGGGATGCGGCGGGATTTGGTTCCTGTTGAAGCCCCTCTCCCGTAAAGGGGGAGGGGCTTTTTACTCCGGTTCCTCGGCCGACGACTTGCCGGTGCCGGCCGGCCCCAGGGGCGGGTTGCTGCGCTTCAGCCCGCGGCGGAGCATGGCCTCCCACGCCTCTTCCGCCGTGTCGACAAGGTCGAACCGGTCGAGGTCGCCGGGGCTGACCATGCCCTGCCGGACCAGCGCCTCGAAGTTCACCACTTCGTTCCAGAACGCCCGGCCGATCAGGACGATGGGCAGCCGCGTCGCCTTGCTCGTGTTCTGCAGGTTGAGAACCTCGAAGCACTCGTCCAGTGTGCCGAAGCCGCCGGGGAACACCGCCAGCCCGTTGGCGCGCATCGCCAGGTGCATCTTGCGGATGGCGAAGTAGTGGAAGCGGAACGTCAGCTCCGGTGTGCTGTAGGGGTTGGGGTGCTCCTCGAACGGCAGCACGATGTTGTAGCCGATGCTCGGTGCCCCGGCGTCGCTGGCGCCGCGGTTGGCTGCCTCCATCAACCCCGGCCCGCCGCCGGTGGCGATCACGTTGTCGAGCTGCCCGTCCGCGGTGGGCGCCAGCGCCCCGCCCTGTTCGGACACGAGGCGGGCGAAGCGGCGCGCTTCCTCGTACCACGCCGTCTGTTCGGTGCGCAGATCGGCCGCCGCCTTCTCCTCGGGGGTCATGGCGGAGGCCCGCATCTCCGCCGCCCGTTCGGGCGAGGGAACGCGGGCGCTGCCGAACACGACGATGGTGGAGCGCACGTTCCAGGCTTGCAGGGCCTCTTCCGGCTTGCCGTATTCCAGCATGAAGCGCACGCCGCGGGTGGACGGGCTCAGCAGGAAATCGCGGTCCTCGAAGGCGAGCCGGAAGCTGGCCGAGTGGTGGTTGGGTGCCGGGTGTGGCGTCTCCGTCATGCCGGCGCCGTCAGCGCTGCGCCAGGGGGGTGACCGACCGCGTGGTGGCGCCGGTGTAGAGCTGGCGCGGGCGGCCGATCTTCTGCTGCGGGTCCTCGATCATCTCTTTCCACTGCGAGATCCAGCCGACGGTGCGCGCCACGGCGAACAGCACGGTGAACATGGTGGTCGGGAAGCCCATCGCCTTCAGGATGATGCCCGAGTAGAAATCCACGTTCGGGTACAGCTTCTTCTCGACGAAGTACGGATCCTCCAGCGCGATCTTCTCCAGCTCCATGGCGATGTCGAGCAGCGGCTCGTCCTTGATGCCCAGCTCGTCCAGCACCTCGTAGCAGAGCTGGCGCATGATCTTGGCGCGCGGGTCGTAGTTCTTGTAGACCCGGTGGCCGAAGCCCATCAGGCGGAACGGGTCGTTCTTGTCCTTGGCGCGGCGGACGAACTCGGGGATGCGGTCGACCGAGCCGATCTCCTCCAGCATCTTCAGCACGGCCTCGTTGGCGCCGCCGTGCGCCGGCCCCCACAGCGCGGTGATGCCCGAGGCGATGCAGGCAAACGGGTTGGCGTGCGACGACCCGGCGAGGCGGACCGTCGAGGTGGACGCGTTCTGCTCGTGGTCGGCGTGCAGGATGAAGATCTTGTCCAGCGCCCGCGCCAGCACGGGGTTGACCTTGTACGGCTCGAACGGCGTGCCGAACATCATGTACAGGAAGTTCTCCGCGTACCCCAGATCGTTGCGCGGGTACATGAAGGGCTGGCCGACCGCGTATTTGTAGGCCATGGCGGCCATGGTGGGCATCTTGGCGATCAGCCGGTGCGACGTGATCATCCGCTGCACCGGATCGTTGATGTCCATGGAATCATGGTAGAACGCCGACAGCGCCCCGGCGACGCCGCACATCACCGCCATCGGGTGCGCGTCGCGGCGGAAGCCGCTGTAGAAGCGGATCAACTGCTCGTGCACCATCGTGTGATAGGTGATGGTGTGGGAGAAATCCGCCTTCTGCGTAGCGTCGGGCAGCTCGCCGTTCAGCAGCAGGTAGCAGACCTCCAGAAAGTCGCAGTGCTCCGCCAGATCCTGGATCGGGTAGCCGCGGTGCAGCAGCACGCCCTCGTCGCCGTCGATGTAGGTGATCGCCGACTCGCAACTGGCGGTCGAGGTGAAGCCGGGGTCGAAGGTGAAGTAGCCGGATTCGGCGTAGAGCTTGCGGATATCGACGGTCCGCGGCCCCGTGCTGCCCTCCAGCAGCGGCAGCTTGAAGCTTCGCCCGGTGGTGTCGTCGGTGACGGTTACGGTACCGACCTGGCGGACGGGGGCGTGCCCCGGCATCGTCGTCTTGGGCTCCATGCCGCTGCTCCTGCCGTTTGAGGGTTCTGTCTTACGCGGTTGCAATATGTGACGTGTGCGCGTTGGGCGGTCCCGTCAATGGGCGCGCACCCTCTAATCCCATCAGCAGGCCACGAAGCGGTACTCTTGGCAATCGGCTGAACGGACTATCTGGCTTGAGCGGCTGTTGACGGTGGAAGAAGCAGTCACGCGGGAGTGAAACCCATGAAGGCCTTCGGACTTGCGGTGCTCTTCGTGCTGGTGATGGCGGCCGGCGCCGGGGCCGTGCTGGAAGGTGCGTTCAGCCGCAGCGCGGACGACGCCTTCGCACTCTCCAGCGTGCGGGTCGGCGACGCCGGCTCCATCGAGCAGCGCCACTTCTCGGGCAAGTAGCCGCTATTCCGCGGCGCGGGGACCCACCCGCGCGCCGTTGTTGGCGAGCCCTTTCTTGAGCTGCTGCTCGTACCAGCGGCGGTGGTGGTCCTTGGCCCAGTTCTCGTCCACCTCGCCGGTGCCCATGGCATCGAACGCGCCTTCCATGCCCAGCGAGCCGATGTAGATGTGCGCCAGGATGATGGCGATCATCAGCGCCGCCAAGCTGCCATGGATGACGTGGATGATCTGCATGCCGCCGATGCCCGTCACGGCGAACGGCGCCAGCATCAGGAAGCCGGTCACCGCCAGCGCCCCTCCGCCCAGCACGACGGCCCAGAAGATGCCCTTCTGTCCGGCGTTGAAGCGCCCGCACTCCGGGTGCTTGCCCTTCTTCGACAAGAGGCCGCCCAGCGTCTTGATCCACACCAGATCGGCCTTTTCCGGGACGTTGTCGCGGATCCACAGCCCGATCATCAACAGAATGCCGAGGACGAACGGCACGCTGAGGAAGTTGTGCACGGCCTTGCCGTTTTCGGCCAGCGTGCTGAAGGCCGGATGCCCGATCAGCGGGATCAGCAGCGGCCGCCCGAAGGTCACCACCAGCCCGGTCAGCGCCAGCGTCAGGAAACTCACCGCGGTGGTCCAGTGCGCGAAGCGGTCGATCCCGCTGAAGCGCGGCACGGTCCGGCCGGAACGCCCCTCTTCGATGCGGATGGTGCCGCGCACGAGGTAGAACAGAGTCAGCAGCGCCGCCATGCCGAGAATGGCGATGGCCGCCCCCCAGCGCAGGATGACGGTGCGGAAGTCCCGCCACTGCCGCCCCTCCGGCTGGACCAGCACGGCGGCCTTGGCGTCGGGGATGCTGACGATACCGACCGTCTTGCCCCGCTGCGGCTGGTACAGCTCCACCTGCTCCTTGGAGTTGGGCGAGTTGGGGCCGGGCGTCTGGGTGAGCTGCGCCTGCACGGCGGGGGCTGCAAGCAGCAGCGCCGCGAGGAGCAGGAGGTGCCTGAGGTGCCGCATGATGTCATTCCCTCGCTTGTTTTTTTCATGCCGAAGGGCTCTAACTGCCGCCCGTCCCCATATGCCCCGGCGCCAGCGCGTCGTCGCGGTTGTGGACTGCGTAGGCCGTCGTCCACCCCGGCGCCCCCGAGCCATACCCCCGCCGCACCACCCGTTCCTTGTAGATGTCGGCCAGCACGTCGCCGTCGCCGGCCATCAGCGCGCGGGTCGAGCACATCTCGGCGCACAGCGGCAGCTTGCCCTCGGCCAGACGGTTCTTGCCGTACTTCTGGAATTCCTCGGGGGAGTTGTCGGCTTCCGGGCCGCCTGCGCAAAAGGTGCACTTGTCCATCTTGCCGCGCCCGCCGAAGTTGGTCGTCTTGGGGAACTGCGGCGCCCCGAACGGACACGCGTAGAAGCAATACCCACACCCGATGCACAGATCCTTGCTGTGCAGCACCACGCCCTCGGCGGTCTGGTAGAAGCAGTCCACCGGACACACCGCGGCGCAGGGCGGGTCGGTGCAGTGCATGCAGGCCATGGAGATGGAGCGCTCGCCCGGATCGCCGTCGCGCAGCGTGACGACGCGCCGCCGGTTCATGCCCCAGGGCACCTCGTGCTCGTTCTTGCAGGAGGTGACGCAGGCGTTGCACTCGATGCAGCGCTCGGCGTCGCAGAGGAATTTCATGCGTGCCATCGGATGATTCTTTCTCTGTCCCTGGCCCTCACGCCGGCTCGACGCGGCATAGCGTGACCTTGGTTTCCTGCATGAACGTCACCGGGTCGTAGCCGTAGGTGGTCACGCCGTTGCACGGTTCGCCCAGCACGATGGGGTCGGTGTCGGGCGGATAGGCCGCCCGCAGGCTCTCGCCCTGCCAGTAGCCCGAGAAGTGGAAGGGCATGAACACCGTGCCCGGCCCCACCCGGTTGGTGACCAGCGCCTTTACCCTGGCCTTGGAATTGTTCTCCGGCCCGTACACCCACACCCAGCCGTCGTTCTTGATGCCCAGGCGCTCGGCGTCGTGCACGTTGATCTCGGCGAACATCGACTGCTGCAACTCGGCCAGCCAGCGGTTGGATCGCGTCTCCTCGCCGCCGCCCTCATACTCGACCAGCCGGCCCGAGGTGAGGATGAACGGGAACCTGCCCGGAATGTCCTTGTCCTGCACGCTGGCTTGCAAGGACTTGGCGAGCTGCGGCAGGCGGAAGTCGCGGCGGTCGTTGATCGCCGGGTACTGCGAGACCAGATCCTTGCGCGGCGTGTAGATCGGCTCGCGGTGGACCGGCACCGGGTCGGGCAGGTTCCACGCCGACGCCCGCGCCTTGGCGTTGCCGTGGGGCGAGCAGCCGTGCTTCAGGGCCACGCGGATGATCCCCATGGACAGGTCGGTCTGCCAGCTCACCTCGTCGACCTTGGCGCCGCCGACAGCCTGGATGACGCGCATCTCCTCCGGCGTCAAATCCTTGTCCCAGCCGAGCTTCTTCAGCACGGCCATGGTGAACTCGGGGTATCCGTCCTGGATCTCCGATCCCTTGGAGTACGACCCCTCGGCCAGCAGCGACACGCCGTCGCGCTCGACGCCGAAGCGGGCGCGGAAGACGCCGCCGCCCTCCATGACGTGCTTGGAGGTGTCGTAGAGGATGGCCGAGCCGGGATGCTTCAGCTCCGGATGCCCCCAGCACGGCCAGGGCAGGCCGTAGTACTCGCCTTTGCACGGCCCGCTTTCCGCCCGCATGGAGATCTTGTCGAAATCGGCCTGATGCTTCATGTGCAGCTTCAGCCGCTCCGGCGACTGGCCGGTGTAGCCGGTCGAGATGCAGCTGCGGTTCATCTCGCGCAGGATGTCTTCCGGCACCGGCCGCGTGCCCTCGACCGTGATGTGCTTGAACATCTCGTCGGCGAGGCCGAGCTTGCGGGCCAGCAGGTACATGATGGTGTAGTCGTCCTTCGATTCGAAGATCGGCTCGACGATTTTCTCCCCCCACTGCATGGAGCGGTTGGAGCAGGTGCGCGAGCCGTCCGTCTCGAACTGCGTGCAGGCCGGCAGGATGTAGGTTCCGTTGCGCCGGCCGCTGATCGCCGCGAAGGTGGTCGGGTGCGGGTCGGCGATGACCAGCAGCGACAGCTTTTCCAAGCCCTTCAGCATGTCCGGCATGCGGGTGACGGTGTTGCCGCCATGGCCGAAGCACACCATGGCCTTCAATGTGTCGGGCTGATCCAGCTCCCCCTTCTTGGCGAGCACCGCGTCGAACCAGCGGGTGGTCGGGATGCCCTTGGCCTCCATCAGCTCCTTCGAGGCGAAGCGGCCCTTGATCCACTCGTAGTCCACGTCCCAGGCGCGGCAGAAATGCTTCCACGCCCCCTCGGCCAGCCCGTAGTAGGACGGCAGGGTGGACACATCCAACCCGAAGTCGGTGGCGCCCTGCACGTTGCAGTGGCCGCGGTAGATGTTGGCCCCGCCGCCCTCCACGCCGATGTTGCCCAGCGCCAGTTGCAGGATGCTGAAGGCGCGCACGTTGGCGGTGCCGACCGTTTTCTGCGTCGCCCCCATGCACCAGATCAGCGTGGAAGGCTTGTTCTTCGCCATCGCCTCGGCGACGCGCTTCAACTGTTCGCCGGGCACGCCGGAGACGCGCTCGACCTCCTGGGGCGTCCACTTCTTCACCTCGGCGCGGACCTGATCCATGCCGTAGACGCGCTGGCGGATGTACTCCTTGTCCTCCCAACCGTTCTCGAAGACGTGCCAGAGGACACCCCAGATCACCGGAATGTCGGTGCCGGGGCGGATGCGCACGTACTCGGTGGCGTGCGCGGCGGTGCGGGTGAATCGCGGGTCGATGACGATGAACGGCGCCCGGTTGCGCTCCTTACCGCGCAGCATGTGCTGCATGGACACGGGGTGCGCCTCGGCCGGGTTGCCGCCGATGATGACCAGGCACTTGGAGTTCTGGATGTCGTTGTAGCTGTTTGTCATGGCGCCGTAGCCCCACGTGTTCGCCACGCCGGCGACCGTGGTGGAGTGGCAGATGCGCGCCTGATGATCGACGTTGTTGGTCCCCCAGAACGCCGCCAGCTTGCGATACAGGTACGACCCCTCGTTCGAGAACTTGGCCGAGCCCAGCCAGAACACGCTGTCCGGCCCGGACTTCTGCCTGATATCCAAAAGCTGGTTGCCGATTTCCTCGATGGCCTGATCCCAGGACAGGCGCTTCCACTCGCCATCGACCAGCTTCAGCGGGTACTTGACCCGCCGCTCGCCGGTGGTCAGCTCGCGCACCGAGGCGCCCTTGGCGCAGTGCGTGCCCTGGCTGATCGGGCTTTCCCAGCCCGGTTCCTGGCCGGTCCACACGCCGTTCTGCACCTCGGCGATGACGGTGCAACCGACCGAGCAGTGCGTGCAGATGTTCTTGCGCGTCACCGTCTCGGCGCCGGGGATCGGGCCTGCGGCTTCGGCCTTGCGGATCATCGCCGCCGGCAGCGCGCCCAGCGCCGCCAAGCCGCCCGCCGCAAGGCCGGAATTGTGCAGGAAACCGCGCCGGCTGATGCCCTCGCCGGTCCCGGCCGTGACGGAGCGGGACAGATGCCGGCGCGACACCGTCCCTGGGGAACGCTTGATCAACATGGCGGACCTCCGCTCACAGGCGCCGATCACAGGCGGTTGAGGGCGTAGAAGCGTTTGACGTGTTCGGTTTCGCGGTAGCGCTGCTTGACCTGCTCCTGCGGCGTCTCGCCGGCCTCCGCCGTTTTGGGCGCCACCGCCACGGCGGCTGCCCCGGCGGCGCCGAGCCCCAGGCCCTTCAGAAGGTCGCGCCGGTCAATACCGGGCTTGCCGCTGTCCCGTGTCGTTGGGTCCCGCGTCATGGACGTATCCTCCTCCCTGCCTCGTCTCTTGTTCCGGCGCTGCCAGCATGGCGAAGGCGTCGGTTTCGATGGTCATGAACAGCCGGCCGACCGTGCCCACCGGCCGGTACAGCCGCGCCGCCTCCGCGCGTTCCAGGTCGGCGAAGAAGCGCCCGGCCCACGGCGCCAGATGGCGGCTGAAAAAGCGTTCCTGGGTGTGCAGGTCGGCGCCTTCGATCAGCGCCGCCATCACCTCGCACAGCGTGGCGATGTGGTCTTCCGGCTCGGCCACGCCGGGCGCGCGCTCGAAGCCCAGCCTGCGCAGGTCATGGCGCACCTCGGCCAGCGGGCGGTCGTTCAGGCAGCCGGCGATGTAGTAGGAGCCGTAGGGGACCAGTTCGCCGCGCACGACGCCGATGAACAGCGCGTTGAACTCGCGCTCGGCATCGTCTTGCGTGGCGGTGCGGGATGCCGCGCTCAGCGCGTCCAGCGCGCGGCCCATGAGGGTGGCGTCGCCGCCCAAACCCCCGACCATGTCCAGCAGCGCACGCGACGGCGCGCGCGCGAGGCAGTGTGCCAACAGCATGTAGGCTTGCGCCCGCAGCCGGTCGGCCTCATCCACCATCGCCCGTTCGGCAAGCGCCGCCATTCGCGGTCTCTGGTCCTTCACGTATGCTCCCCAAAAGCGTCAACAGCGTTACGCCCCGGATGTTTCGCCACCCTTTCCGGGTTGCTCCGAAGTGGGATCTTCCGCGGCGGTTCCGGCCGGTTCGGCGTCCGCCACCGGCACGGCTTCCGGCGGTTCCGGCGGCGTGTCGCCGAACACCGCGTCCAGCAGTTCACGCACGTTGTCGGTCGCCCGCAGCTGCCCGTAGCCCGGTGCGTTGCAGTCCCAGTCGTACTCGGCGAAGCCGCGGAAACCGGCGATCTTCGGGTCGCTGACCCACGCCTTGCGCAGCGCCAGCCGCGTCAGTTCCACCGGCACACCGGGGGCGAGGAAGCGCGTGTAGTCGCTGTCGGCCCCCAGGCTCTCGACCGGCGGCAGCGGTTCCCGCTCCGGTTCCGGCGGGACGGCCTCGGGCGGCGGGGTGTCTTCCGGCGCCGCATGCTCCGCCAGGGGGGGCTCCGCTTCCCGCTTCAGGCGCGACCAGCGGCCGAGGAAGCTTTCCGGGTCAGCCATGGTCGTTCTCCAGATGGGAGCGGCGGGCCAGCGCCTCAGGGTCGGCGCGGTCGCGCTTGCGCTTGTGGAACGGACGTTCGACGTGGTAGCGCTCCACGAAGTCCCGCATCCACGCGGCGAGGTCCGGCGGCAGCGGCAACGCCTCGATCAGATCGTCGCCGGCATCGGAGTGGGCGTCGATCTCGCCCGGATCGACCGTGACCCCGAGCAGCCGCAAGCCGGACTCGCCGCTGCCGTCGCGGCGCAAAATCACGAAAATCGCCGGCTGCGGGCCGTCGAGGTTGTGCTTGTAGTTGTCGGTTTCACTGGCGAACAGCGCCACCTCGGCGGCCCCGGCGTAGCGGCGTGTCCAGCCCTCGCCCTCATCCAGGACGGTCCACGGCGCCACGTCCGGCCGTCCGGGAAGCAACGCAACGGCGCTCCAGCGCTCCGGCTGCCAGATGTTGCCGGTCTGCCGGCGCTCGACCACCACCCCGACGCTTCTGCTTTCGCTGATCTGCATGCCAGGAAAACAGTCGGACGGGAGACTTGGTGCCATCGGCTGTTGTTGGCGGGTGTGTTCCTGTTTCCGGAGGGAGCCTTTCCATGCGTGCGATCCTGCCGCTGAGCGCGGCCTGCCTGCTGTTGGCGTCTGCCGCCTTCGCTCAGGATGGGCAAAAGGAGAACCTGTCCAAGGACCCCAACGTCCAGCAGAGTCAGCAGCCGCACTCCGACCCCCAAGGCACCCGCTCGCCCAGCACCGCGACCAGCGGCGCCACTCAGAGCGCCGAGTTGAACGAGGCGCTGGCGGCGGTCCGCCGCGCGCCGCCCGACCTTCAGGGCAACCCCGTGCCGCGCCCGAATCCCCTGGCGAGCGAACCCGACGCCCCGAACGAGCCCACGCGCTCGAACAACCCGTCGGACCTCAGCAGCAAGGAAACGAAGTAGCGGGCGGCTTCGGCGGGGCGGTTCCCGACCAGCCCCGGTGGGGGGCTGTTATGGCGGCCGAACCGAAAGCTTTTTACCTTTAGTTTAAGAATAGGCGTCACCTTTGGGGTGGGCTGCGACCGGATGTCGCAGGGCGTCCGCAGTCTGCGGCGCCTGCATCCGGCCGATATGCAACCGGAGGGCTTCTATGACGCGCTGGTTTGTCAATCTTTCCTTGCTCAAAAAAGTTTTGCTTCCTGTGGCCGTGCTTGGAGTTGTGAGCGGCCTCATCGCATGGGAAGCCAGGGTTGAGATCGACGGGTTGAGCAGGCTGTCCGGCGAAACCATCCACATCGTCGCCGCGCGGCGTGCCGTCATGCTCGACACCGGGAAGACCGTGGCGGAAGCGGCCACGCAACTGCGCAACATCATCCTGGCGACCCGTGATGCGGATGCGCAGACCGCTTCCAGTGCTGTCCGGGACAGGCTCGACAAAATCGACGCGAACCTTCGCAAGCTGGATGAGACATCGGACACCGATGACCGGCGCGGCGCGACCCAAACCATGCGGGTGCTGGCCGCCGCCTACCGGAAGGCAGCGGAGGCGACGGCCGCCGCAGGAGGATCGAACGAAAAGGACGCCGCACTGAAGCTGTTGAACGAGCAAGCGGTCCCAGCCCTCAAGGCCCTCAGCAAATACACCGACGAGCGGGTCGCGCTGATCGGCACGCAGATGGCCGAGATATCCAAGCGAACCGACGACACGGCGGAGCAAGTCGGACGCAACATCCTGCTCATCGCGGCGATCGGCCTGATATTCTCCGTCGGCCTGGTCGTGTGGGTCGTCGTGTACTTGGTTGCCCGGCCTCTGGCACGCATCACGTGTTCTCTCGCCGAACTTGCCAACGGCAGCCTCGACGTGACGGTGGAAGGCGCCGACCGGAAGGACGAGGTCGGCACGCTTGCCCGTTCCATGCAGGTCTTCAAGGACAACGGCCTTGAAATGCGGCGTCTGCAGCGTGAGCAGGAGGACATGAAGAAAAAGGCCGAGCAGGACCGCAAGGCCATGATGCTGCGGATGGCGGACAGCTTCGAGGCGAGTGTGAAGGGCGTCGTCGAGGCGGTGGCCTCTGCGGCCACGGAAATGGAGGCATCGGCTTCGTCGATGTCCGAGACGGCACGGCAGGCGTCCCAACAGTCAACGGCCGTTGCCGCGGCGGCGGAGCAGGCATCCGTCAACGTGAATACGGTGGCTGGTGCGACCGAGGAATTGTCGGCATCGGTTCATGAGATCGGGCGTCAGGTGGTCGCCTCGACGCAGATCGCGGCCCAGGCTGTCGAAGACTCTCAAAAGACGGACACCATGATGGCCGGGCTTGCCGAGGCGGCCAAACAGATCGGCGAAGTTGTCGGGCTCATCAACAACATCGCGTCGCAGACCAATCTGCTGGCCTTGAACGCGACGATTGAAGCGGCTCGTGCCGGTGAAATGGGCAAGGGCTTTGCGGTTGTCGCCGGCGAGGTGAAGCACCTGGCCAGCCAGACGGCAAAGGCGACGGGAGACATTCAGGCCAAGGTGGATGAGATCCAGACCGCCACCAGCGGTGCCGTCGCTGCGATCCGCAGCATTGGCGGAACGATAGCCCGGATGAACGAGATCGCGACGGCCATCGCTTCGGCGGTGGAAGAGCAGGGAGCGGCGACGCGCGATATTGCCAGCAACGTTCAACAGGCGGCGCGTGGCACCCATGAGGTCTCGTCCAACATCTCTGGCGTGAACCAAGCGGCGACTGAGACGGGAGCGGCCGCCGCACAGGTGGCAGGCGCCGCCGGCAGCTTGTCCCAGGAGGCCGAGAAGCTGCGTGGGCAGGTGGCCGGCTTCCTCGCACAGGTTCGCGCGGCGTAGGTCCGCAGACGAAGCCCAACGCACGCCCCATGGCGGGTGCGGTGGGCTTCGCTGCGCTCACCCTAGAAGTTGACGTCGTCCCCGCCCTTCAGCGACAGCATCTGCCGCGCGTCGGCCGGCGTCGCGACATCCAACGACAGCCCCTCGATCACCTTGCGGATGGTCTTCACCTGCTCGGCGTTGGAGGTGGCGAACTTGCCCGGCCCGGACCACAGGCTGTCCTCCAGCCCGACGCGGACGTTGCCGCCCATGGCCAGCGCCTGCGCGGCGATGGGCATCTGGTTGCGCCCGGCGCCCAGCACCGACCAGACGTACTGGTCGCCGAACAGCCGGTCGGCGGTGCGCTTCATGTGCAGCACGTCCTCCGGGTGTGGGCCGATGCCGCCGAGGATGCCGAACACCGTCTGCACGAACAGCGGCGGCGTCACCAGCTTGCGGTCGAGGAAGTGCGCGAGGTTGTAGAGGTGCGCCGTGTCGTAGCACTCGAACTCGAACCGTGTGCCGTTGCCGGCGCAGGTTTGCAGAATGTACTCGATGTCCTTGAAGGTGTTCTTGAAGACGAGGTCGCGGCTGCCCTCCAGGTAGGGCCGCTCCCAATCGTGTTTGAAGTCCTTGAAGCGCTCCAGCATCGGGAACAGGCCGAAGTTCATTGACCCCATGTTGAGCGACGCCACCTCCGGCTTGAAGGTCGCGGCCGGGCGCAGGCGTTCTTCCACCGTCATGGTCGGCGCGCCGCCGGAGGTCAGGTTGATGACCGCTTCCGAGTTCTGCTTGATGCGCGGCAGGAACTTGGCGAACAGCTCCGGGTCCTGGCTTGGGCGGCCGGTCTGCGGATCGCGGGCGTGCAGGTGGATGACGGTGGCGCCGGCCTCCGCCGCGCTGATGGCGGCCTCGGCGATCTCGTCGGCGGTGACCGGCAGGTGCGGCGACATGCTCGGCGTGTGGATGGCCCCGGTGACCGCGCAGGTGACGATCACCTTGCGGCCGCGTTTCGTCTCGGTTGCCATGGTTCCCTCCCTGTTTTTCTTACAGCGCGACGATGTTGCCGCAGACGCTGACGGCTTGGCCGCTGATGTTGCGCCCGGCGTTCGAACATAGGAACAGCACGGTGTTGGCGATGTCCTCGGCGCTGACCATGCGTTTCAGCGAGGCCTTGTTCCGGTATTCCGCCTCCATCTCCTCGTACGGCAGCCCGAGCGCGTCGGCGCGGGCGGAGATCACCGCCTCGATGCGCGGCCCCTGGACGACGCCGGGCTGCACGGCGTTGACCCGGATGCCGTCGCCGCCCAGCTCGATGGCGAGGCTCTTGACCATGCCGACGATGGCCCATTTGCTGGCCGCGTAGGGCAGCCGGTAGGCGTAGCCGAGCCGCCCGGCCACCGACGACATCGCCACGATGCTGGCGTCGCCCGAGCGCTTCAGCAGCGGCACGGCGCGCTTCAGGCAGAAGAACTGGCTGTCCAGATTGACGGCGATGGTGCGGTGCCAGTCCTCGTCGGCAATCTCCTCCACCGCCGCGGTCGGGCCGGCGATGCCGGCGTTGTTGATGAGGATGTCCAGCCCGCCCCAGTTGGCCTCGACCTCGTCGAACAGCGCGTCGATCTGCGCGCGGTCGGCCACGTCGGTGCGGCTGGCGCGGTGGTCGGGGTGGGCGGAGCGGAACTCCGCCAGCGCCGCGTCGGCCACGTCGCAGACGTGCACCTTCGCCCCGGCGGCGATGAAGCCGTCGGCGATGGCCCGCCCGATCCCGGCCGCCCCGGCGGTGACCAGCACCCGCCGGTTAGCAAGGCCGAAGTCCATTCCCTGTGCTCCGAGCATGTCTTCTCCCTGTTCCTGTAGCCCCTCTCCCGTCGAGGGAGAGGGGGCCTTTGTTCAATCCTTGGCCGCGGCGGCCTTCTTGTGCGCCATCAGCGCCATCAGCCGGCGGTCGCGCCACGCCTGTCGCTCGCCGAGCCTGTCGGCGGGCAAAGCGGCGCGGCGTTCGGCGTCGATTTTCTTCACCACCGGGTGCTGCCAGCCGCAGGGCGGCAGCGGCTCGGCCGCCAAGCGGTCGTAGAAGCCGCCGTAGCGCGCCCCATAATCGGCCACACCGGCCGGTGCGTTGAGGTCGATGGTCTCGAACGGCCCCATGAAGGCCCAGCGCAGGCCGAGCCCGTCGCGCACCGTCTTGTCCAGATCCTCGGCCGAGATGTAGCCATGCGCCACCAGCTTCAGCGCCTCGTTGAGCAGCGCCCCTTGCAGGCGGTTGAGCACGAAGCCCTCGACCTCGCGCTCGACGGTGACCGGCACTTGGCCCGCCTGTTCGTGCAGCGCGCGGGCGCGGGCCACCACGTCGTCGGCGGTCCACGGCGTGCGGCACAGCTCGACCAGCGGCACGAGGTGCGGCGGGTTGACGGGGTGCGCCACGAGGCAACGCTGCCGGCCCGCCAACCCCTCGGTGAAGGCCGAGCCGGGAATGGCCGAAGTCGAGCTGGCGAGGATGGCGTCGGGCTTCGCCAGCCGGTCCATCTCGGCGAACACGGCGCGCTTGAGGTCCAGCACCTCCGGCAGGTTCTCCTGCACGTAGTCGGCGCCCGCCACCGCCCCGGCAAGGTCGCCGGCGATGGAGATGCGCGCCAGCACCGCGTCCGGCGCCTCGTCCAGCAGGCCGGCGCCGTGCAGGTCGCGCAGGCTCTCGCCGATGATGCCCAGCGCCGCCGTGGCGGCAGCCCTTGAGGCGTCGGTAATCCGCACGGTGCACCCGGCGCGCGCGAAGACGATGGCCCAGGCGCGGCCGATCAGGCCGGCGCCGACGATGCCGATGATGGTCATGCTGTCCTCCCGATTCTTCTTTTCACAGCCACAGCACCCGACGCCGCAGATCGAGGTCTTCCAGAAGCGGCCGGCTCGCTCCGGTGTGGACGACCCGGCCGCGCTCCAGCACGTAGGTCCGGTCGGACAGCGCCAGCACAAGGTCGAGGTTGTGGTCGACGATGATGATGGAAATCTCCCGGCGCAGACGGTCGAAGACCTCGAACAGTTCCTCGGTCACCGCCGGGGACAGGCCCTCGAACGGCTCGTCCAGCAGCAGGACGCGCACGTCGCCGTGCAGAGCCCGCGCCACCGCCACCATCTGCTGCTCGCCGCCCGACAGATAGTCGGCCGGCGTGTCGATGCGGGCCTTGAGGCGCGGGAAGAATTCGAAGATGCGGTCCTCATCCCAATGGATGCCGTGCCCGGTGCGCCGCCGCAGCCGCCCGAGCATCAGGTTCTCCGCCACCGTCATGCCGGCGAACAGCCCGCGCCCCTGCGGCACGTAGCCGATGCCGAGCTTGGCGATTTCCGGCGCGCTGAGCCCCACCAGATTGCGCCCGGCGTAATGCAGCGCCCCGCTGGCCGGCGGCGCCACGCCGATGATGCCTTTCAGCAGCGTCGATTTGCCGGCCCCGTTGCGGCCAAGCAGGGCGACGATCTCGCCCTCGTGCACGTCCATCGACACGCCGTCGATGATGTGGCTCTTGCCGTAGTAGACGTTCAGGTCCTCCACCCCCAGCACCACATCGTTGCCGACCGCGGTGATGCGGGGACGCTGGGTGATCGCGGCGGTGCCGGAGCCGATGTAGACCTCCTGCACGCGCTTGTCGGTGCGGGCGTCCTCGACGCTGCCGTCCACCAGCACGCGGCCCTGGTTCATCACCGTGACGGCGTCGGCGAAGCCGAACACGCGGTCGATGTCGTGCTCGACGATCAGCACGGGGATGTGTTCGGCGATGCGCTGGATCAGGCCGGAGATGCGCTCGCGCTCGGCCGCCGCCAGACCGGCCAGCGGCTCGTCCAACAGCAGGATCGACGGCTTCGACGCCAGTGCCAGCCCCATGTCCACCAGCCGCTGCCCGCCATAGGACAGGCTGCCGGCCAGCGCGGTTTCCGTGCCGGTCAGGCCCATGAAGTCGAGCACGGCGCGCGTCTCGGCATTGATGACGTCGAATCGCGTGGCGGGGGTCCACGGGTTGTGCCGGACTCCGTGGCGGGCCTGCGCGGCGAGGCGGATGTTCTCCGCCACCGTCAGTCCGGGGAACAGGTTGGTGATCTGGAACGAGCGCGCCAGCCCGGCTTGGCAGATGGCGTGCGCCCCCATCCCGGAAACCACCCGCCCGCCCAGCTTCACCCGCCCGATATCGGGGCGGAACATGCCGGAGATCAGGTTGAACACCGTCGTCTTGCCGGCCCCGTTCGGGCCGATCAGCGCGTGGATGGTGCGGTCGCGGACGGCGAACGACACGCCAGCCACCGCATGAATGCCGCCGAAGCTCTTGGAAATGTCTTCGCACACCAGCGCTGTTCCCCCGGCCTTGGCCGCCTGCTCGATGAACGGCGGCACGCCGGCCGAGTCGCCGCGCGCCGAGACGCGGTTCGCCATGGCGCCGGCCTCGTCCGGCGCCTTGCGCACGAACCCCAGCAGCCGTGCCCCGATGCCCACCAGCCCTGATGGAGAGAACAGGATGAAGCCGACGAACAGCAGGCCGAAATACAGCAGCCAGTTCTCCGTCCAGATCGACAGGAACTCGCGGAACAGGATGAAGAACACCACGCCCAGCGCCGGCCCCAGGAAGGTGCGCATGCCGCCGATGACCACCATCGCCAGCAACTCGCCGGAAAAGGCGACGCTGGTCGGGTCGGCCGAGGCGAAGCGCTGGTTCAGCACGAACAGGGCACCGGCGAAGCCGGTCACCATGGCCGAGACGACGAAGGCCACCAGCTTGTAATTGCGGGTGTCGTAACCGACGAAGGACGCCCGCTGCTCGTTCTCGCGGATCGCCACCAGCGTGCGGCCGAGCGGCGACTGCACCACCCGCCACAGCATCCACACCGCGGCGAAGGCCAGCACGCCCACCGTGGCGTAGAAGGCGGCGCGGTTGTCGAGGCTGAGGCCGAAGATCGTCGGCCGTTCGATGCCGCCCAGCCCGCTCTCGCCGCCGGTCACCGCCGTCCAGCGGAAGGCGATCGCGTAGGTCATGGCGGTGAAGGCCAGCGTCATCAGCGAGAAGTAGACCCCGCGCCGCCGCAGGAAGAAGAACCCGAGCACCGCCGCCAGAACGCCGACCAGCACCACCGATCCCACGACCGGCAGCACGAGCCCCTTGGGCGCCCAGTTCAACTGGATCAGCGCCGCGGCGTAGGCGCCGATGCCCATCCAGGCGCCATGCCCGAAGGAGACCAGCCCGGTGTATCCCACCAGCAAATTCAGCCCCATGGCGGCGATGGCGAAGATCAGGCAGTCGGTCGCCGAGGTCAGCGTCATGCCCGCCGCCTCGAACAGGAAGGGCAGCACAACGATGCCCAGCGCCGCGACGATGGGCGGTGACGGTCGCCAGCCGGTCCACGTGGTGGGGGTGGGCTGGGCGGTGCCGGGAACGGCGGGATGGGTCATCGTCCAGCCCTCACTCGAACTTCTGGATGCGCTCGCCCAGCAGGCCGCGCGGGCGCAGCAGCAGGACCAGCAGCATCAACAGGTACATCGACGCTTCGGCGGCCGGCGGCATGTAATAGACGGCCAGGCCCCGCACGACGCCCACGAGCATGGCGGCCAGCACGACGCCCCAGAAGCTGCCCAGGCCGCCGATCACGACGACGACGAAGGCCGCCGTGATGATCTCCGTCCCCATGGCCGGGTGCACGCCGGCGATGGGGGCGAGCAGCACGCCGGCCAAGCCGGCCAGCCCGATGCCGATGGCGACCACGATGGTCATCACCGGCGCCAGCGAGATGCCGAGCACCGCCACCATGTCGGGGTTCTGCACGCCTGCGCGCACCACGCGGCCGAACGAGGTCTTGTTGAACAGCAGCCACGTCAGCACCACCGCCGCCGCGGCGACGGCCAGCATGGCGAGCCGGTAGTACGAATAGATGAAGTCGCCGAGGAACAGTTGCCCCTTGAAGAGCGGCGGGATCTGGAACGGCAGGGGCGCGGCGCCCCAGATGATGCGGATGATCTGCTCGATCACCATCGCCAGCCCGAAGGTCAACAGCAGGCTGAGGATCGGGTCGGAGCGATAGAAGCGCCTGAGCATGGTGCGCTCCACCGCCACGCCGAGCAGCGCCACGAGGATCGGCGACAGCACGAAGGCCCCGGCGAACCCCAGCCAGCGCTGGATCTCGAACGCCAGATAGGCGCCGAGCGCGTAGAAGGCGCCATGCGCCAGATTGACCACACCGCCCAGGCTGAAGATCAGCGACAGGCCAAGCGCGATGAGCAGGTAATAGGCGCTGACCACCAGCCCGTTCAGCACCTGCTCGACGATGAAGACGATTTCCACCTTCAACCTCGCAGTGATAGCGAGCAGAACCCTCTCCCGTCCCGGGAGAGGGTGGCGCCGTAGGCGCCGGGTGAGGGTAAAGGCAAGGATCCTTGGATATACCCTCACCCTCCCACGCTTTGCGTGGGTCCCTCCCTCTCCCCGGAGGGGAGAGGGAAAGAAGAACGCGTCAGGTAAACGTGCAGGCGTTTTCTTCTCGCGTCGGCGCGATCAGTTCCAGGTCCTGGTCCTTGCCGGGTACGGGCGGGCCGACCAGCATGATGTCCCACTTGTCTTTCTGCTGGTTCTTCGGCTTTGGCCGGATCGAGTACATCTCGGCGATGAGCTGGTGGTCCCAGTTGCGGAAGTAACCTTCCCGGCTCTTCAGTACGTCGAACTTGGCGCCGGATTCCAGGTGCTTGATCAGCGTGTCGCTGTCGGTGGACTTGGTCTCCGCCATCGCTTGCGCCAGCACCTTGACGCTGAGATAGTCGCCCCAGGCCTGGTTCTCCGGCGGCTTGCCCCAGCGCTTGATGAACGCCTCGGTGAATTTCTGCGCGCTGGGATAGCTGAGGGTGTGGTGCCATATGCACGGCCAGATGCCGGCGAACGCGTCCGGCGCTCCCCAGGCCGCCGCGGTGTCGAACCCGCCGCCGGCGATCGGGAAGGGCAGGTTGAACTCGCTGTACTGCTTGATGAAATTGGTGATCTGGTTGCCCGCGAGGTTCGACACCACCAGGTCCGGCCGCGCCTGCCGGATCTTCAGGATGAAGGGGCTGAAGTCGCTGGCGTCGGTCGGCACCAGCTCGTCGCCGACGAAGCTGCCGCCGTTGTCCTGGCAGAACTTTTTCGTCACCCGCAGCAGGTCGTGGCCGAAGGCGTAGTCGGCGGTCAGACCGAACCATTTCTTGCCCTTGACCATGTTTTCCAGCAGCAACGCCTGCCCCACCGCCTTCACGTACATCGTGTTGGCGCCTTCGATGTGGAACATGTACTTGTTGCAGGACTTGCCGCGCAGCTCGTCCGAATTGCACCCCGTTTGTATGAACAGCGTCTTGTTGCGCCCCGCCACCTGCGAGATCGACAGGCCGGACGCCGAGCTGATCTCGCCAAGGATGGCCGCGACCTTCTCGCGCTCGATCATGCGCTCGGCCTTGGTGGCCGCGGTGGAGGGATTGACGCTGTCCTCGGCGAGCAGTTCCAGCTTGCGCCCCAGCACGCCGCCGGCTGCGTTGACCTCCTCCACCGCGAGTGTCACGCCCATCACGGCGTACTCGCCCAGCGGTCCCAGAAAGCCGGTGCGCGGCGTCAGATGGCCGACGCGGATGACGTCGCCCTGCGCGTGGACGATGGCCGGCGCGCCGATGGCCGACAGCGCGGCGATACCGGCGCCCGACTTCAGCAGCGTGCGGCGGGTGAGCGGCGAGCGGGTGCTCATGGGTGTGTCTCCTCCCTTGGTTTTTGGTTTGGAACGCCGCCGGGCGCGCTCTTCGGCGCGCTTTTTGGTCCGGGATGTCCGTGATCGGCGGACGTGGGTTCGGCAGGCGGCTCCTGCGTTGTCGAGCGGCTCCAGCCGGCGGAATTGCCCTGCGGGAGCGGCGGACTGCGATCACGGTTTCAGGGTTGGGAACGGCCGTCAAGACGCGCAAAGGGCGGATTATCAGCCGTGGTAGCTATGACCGCCGTCGCCGCGGCCGGCGGCCAAGGTCGCGGCGACGCCGCGCGCTTCCATGAATCCGGGGTGGCGGTGCACCACCGCACCATCGGCGTAGACACCCCAGGCGCTGAGGAACCCGGCGCTCTCGTAGCGCAGTTCGATGCACCGCGCAGCGCCTTCCATGGCGAAGTGGCGCGGGGTGATCTGCTTCCAGACGGGCTTCGTGGTCATGCTCGCCTCCGGGGCCGGGGTGGTGATGGGCCGATCATGGACCCATCACCATCACTGCGGTATGAGGCGGCTCACACCAGCAAGCGGATGAGCGTTTACTCCGGGCGCACCACGCCGACGAACCAGATGCGCTCGAAAGTGCGGTTCAGCACCTTGCTGTAGAAGTTCTGCATCTCCGCGCCCGGACCGTAGCGGAGCACCATTCCGGGCTTCACCTCGGTGCGCGGCGCCGCCAGCCAGCGCTGCTGGGTGCCGTCCTTCAGCAGGACATAGGTGTAGGCGTTGGCGTCGAAGGTCTCGACCACCGTGCCCTTGTAGGGCAGCGCCTCGCCCGGCGTCTGGGCCTGCTGGATGCCGAGAATCTGGCCGGCGTCCTGCGGCGTGGGGTGGCCGGCCGGCGGCGCCGCGAGCGCCGCCGTCGGCAGCGCGAAAGCCAGCAGTGCGATGAGGGTACGGTTCATGGGTATCTCCGGAAGCAATGAACTGGACTGTATGCCCGAATCCGCTGCTTCGCCACGGTTTCCCACTGTGGCGCGGTTCACAGCACGGGCGGTGCGCCGCGCGTAGCGTGGCCCCATCGCATGACCGTTGGAGAACCGCCGTGGGGGAGCGTCGTCACGCCGTCCTTCTGGCCGGAGCCCTGCTCGCCCTGACCGCCGCCGCAGCGTCGGCGGCCGGCGGTTGCCGGAGTCCCGAGGGGCGCTGGTCCGGCGCCTGCCGGTCCGGGGTCGCGGATGGTATCGGCACCCTGGAATGGGCGGACGGGCGCACCTACACCGGAAAGCTGCGGCGTGGCCGCCCCGATGGCCACGGCGTGCAGGTGTGGCCCAACGGCACGCGTTACACCGGCGGCTGGCGCGACGGCGTGCGCGAGGGCTTCGGCACATTGCTGTTCCCCGATGGGCGCCGCTACGTCGGCCGCTTCGCGCGCGGCCGCGCCACCGGGGCGGGGGAGTTCCTGTCGCCGATGGGCACGCGCTACCGCGCGCGGATCGAGCCGGACGGCGCCATCGTTCCCGGCGCCATGCTGGGGGTTCCCGACCTGCCGGCGCAGACGGCGGCGCGTCCCGACAGCTTGGAAGAGTGGCTGCGCGGTCCATAAGTGAATTCGCGTTAACGTTGGGTAAAGGCTGCGTGTGCTCGTCTGGCGCTTCGATGATGACGCACACCGGCGAGACGCGATGACTCGGACAGCAAAAGTTCACGCCGACACGTACCGGCAAAGGTTCGTCGCGTTCTACGAGGAACTGTCCCTCATCTATCCGGAGGTTTTCGTCAGAGGATCGCGGCGAATCGGCTCAACCTTCCCGATTCCCGGTGCCGGCGGTCTGGACGCGCAGACCTTCTACATGAAGGCCGTGCTGGAGCTGATCTTCGAGGACGCGGTGGTCCTCGACCTCATGGTGCTTGCCCGCGCCGTGCAGCGGCATGGCGCGCTGCCCGACGCCCCGCGCATTCGGTTGGAGGCCGTCCCGCACCTGCGCAGCACGCTGATGACCGCGACGGAGGCGGCGATGGGCCTCACCGTCGAGTTCGGTCGCTGGGAAAGCGGCACCGACCTGTTCGCCAACGTGCTGGTCAACACCGAGGCCATCTTGCAGATCTGCGGGATGGACAAAACGGCCTTCACCGCCGAGGCTCTGGAGTCCGACACGAACACCGGCCTCATGGACCAATCATCGATCGACGCGCTGTTCGATTGACGGAGCGGCTGCCGACCCGTTCCGAATAGGCGCGGGTGATCTCGGCGCCGAACAGGAAGATCGTCGTCGAGTAGTAGACCCACAGCAGGATCAGCACGAACGACCCCGCCGCCCCGTACACCGAGGTGACGCCGCTGGTGCCCAGGTACAGGCCGATGAGCAGCTTGCCCACCGAGAACAGCAGCGCGGTGACGGCGGCGCCGAGCCAGAGGTCGCGCCACGGCAGGCGGGTGGTGGGCAGCACGCGGTAGATCAGCGCGAACAGCGCGGTCAGCACCGCCCAGGAGGCCAGAGTCTCGGCGATGCGCAGCAACGCCATGAACTCGGGCAGGCTCTGCCCAATCAGCCGGCCGAGCGCCGCCAGCGCGGTGCTGACGAGCAGCGAGACGATGAGCAGGAACCCCGTGGCGCCGATCAGCGCCAGCCCCTTCAAGCGCACCGTGACCAGCCAGCTCACCGCCGAATCCGGGGGCGGGGCGGCCTTCCAGATGCGGTCGAGCGAGGCCTGCAATTCGGTGAAGACGGTGGTCGCGCCGACCACGAGGGTGCCGATGCCCAGCGCACTCGCCAGCACGCCGGTGCGCTTGTCGTCGGCGCTGGCGACCAAGCCCTGCACGGTCTGCGCCGCGTCCGGCCCGATCAGGCTGGAGAGCTGGTCGGCCAGCGCGCCCTGCGCCGCCTTGTCGCCGAACACCAGCCCGGCGACGGCAGTGACCAGGATGGCGATGGGGGCCAGCGAGAAGATCGTGTAGAAGGCGATTGCCGCGCCCATGCTCATGGCGCCGTCGTTGAACCAGCCCTTGGCCGCATCGACGACGACCCGAACGGCGCCTTGCATGGTTGCCTCCCCGGACGCAGACACCCCCGACGGGGCGCCTGCTCGGGGAAACGCAGTCGGGGCGTGCTCAGATCCAGCGCTTGCGGCGCTTGAAGCTCTTCAGGTTCTTGAAGCTCTTGCGCTCCTCGGTGCCGCCGCCGAGATAGAACTCCTTGACGTCCTCGTTGTTGCGCAGCTCGTCGGCGGTGCCGTCGAGCACCACCTTGCCGTTCTCCATGATGTAGCCGGCAGCCGCGGCCTGGAGCGCCATGCGGGCGTTCTGCTCGACCAGCAGGATGGTAACGCCCAGGTCCTTGTTGATGCGCCGGATGATAGAGAAGACCTCCTTCACCATCAGCGGCGACAGGCCCATGGATGGCTCGTCCATCAGAATCAGCTTGGGCCGGGCCATCAGCGCGCGGCCGATGGCCAGCATCTGCTGCTCGCCGCCGGACAGGTAGCCGGCGAGGCCGGTGCGCTCCTTCAGGCGCGGGAAGAAGTCGTAGACCATGTCCAGGTCCTGTTTGACCTGATTGTCACGCCGGGTGAAGGCGCCCAGGCGCAGGTTTTCCTGGCAGGTCATGTCGCCGACGATCCGGCGGCCTTCCATCACCTGGAAGATGCCGCGGCGGACGATCTGGTCGGGGTCGATGCCGTTGATGCGCTCGCCCGCGAAGGTGATGTCGCCGCGCGTCACCTCGCCGTCCTCGGTCTTGAGGAGGCCGGAGATCGCCTTCAGCGTCGTTGACTTGCCGGCGCCGTTGGCGCCCAGCAAGGCGACGATCTCACCCTGCGGCACCTCCAGGCTGAGGCCGCGGAGCACGAGGATCACGTCGTTGTAGACGACTTCGATGTTGTTGACGGACAGCAGCAGCGGCTTGGCGGGCGCCGGAGCGGCAGCCGCCGCGGGAAGTTCGGCCTGGGCGATATTCATGCGGCACCTGGACTGAGAGAGTTCCTTAGAAGCTCCTCTCCCTTGGCGGGAGAGGGGGTGGGGAGAGGGTGGTTACGGGCGGGAGCCCGGAGAAAGGCCTTTCTCCCACCCCCTCTCCCCAAACCCCTCCCCCGCGAGGGGGGAGGGGCTTTAACGCCTTACCAGCCCAGCCACTCGGGCTTGCGCGGCACGGCCACGGTGGTGACCTTCTCCAGCTTGATGGTGCCGGCCTTGACCAGTTCGTCGACCGAGGCGCCGGTGTCGCCGCTCACCGACGCGCGGTACAGATTGACCGCCGAGGTGCCGCGGTGATCGGTCTCGGTCCAGGTCGACGGCTCGCACACGCCTTCCATGCCCGCCGGCACCCAGTCCTTCTTCTGGTACATGCCCTTGCGGATGTTCGGGCCGGTGACGCCGCCGTTCTTGGCGGCCCAGTCCATCGCTTCCTTCATGTAATAGGCTGAGCAGACGCCGGCCAGGTAGTGCACCGGGCGGTAGACGGTGCCGGCCGGGTCGGACATCTTGGAGATCTCCTTGACGGTCTTCATGCCCGGCGCGTCGCCGCCCCAGATGGCGCCGGTGCGCACCGGGAAGACCACGCCGCTGGCAGCCGCACCCGCCGCCTTGGCGGCGTTCTCGTCCATGCCCCAGACGTTGCCCATGAACTGCACCTGCGCGCCCACGGTCTGGCAGGCCTTCAGCACCGAGATGTTGGAGCCCGCGGTGTTGCCGAGATAGGCGTAGTTGGCGCCGCTCTGCTTCAACGTCAGGCACTGCGCGGTGTAGTCGCCCGGCGTCAGCGCGAACTGCACGGCCGGCAGCACGTCGAAGCCCAGCTCCTTGGCGATCGACTCACCGGCTTCCTTCGGCGCGTTCGGGTAGGGGTGGTTGGCGCCCATGTGGACGTACTTGGGCTTGCCGGCCCCGCCCTTCTTCTTCCAGTCCTCGGCCGCCCACGTCAGCATGCCGCGCAGCGCGTCGGAGTAGGACGGGCCGTAGAAGAAGTTGTACGGCGACGGCTTCGAGCCGTGCGAGCCCTTGCCCGACGGATCGGTCAGGTGCCCGGAGTAGGACCCGGAATAGTACGGGATCTCGTCCTTGGTGACGAATCCGGTCAGCGCTTCGGTGTCGGCGGTGCCCCAGCCCTGAATGGCGGCGACCTTGCCGGCGCCGGCCGACCAGCTCTTGTACTGGCTGATGGCGCGCGGCGCCTGATAGCCGTAATCGACGGTCTCCACCGCCATCGGCGTGCCGCCGACGCCGCCCTGCTTGTTCAGATAGGCCAGCGCGTCGGCCACGCCCTGGCCGAACGGCACGCCGACGTCCGACGTCGCGCCGGACTGGTCGGCGAGGTGGCCGACCGGGATCTTCTGGGCAAAGGCGCTGGTGCTCACCGCCAGAACGGCTACGGTGGCAAGAAGCGTCGTCTTCATCATGTGCGTTTTCCCCCTTGTTATACTTGGTTCGATTGTTTTGCGCTCAATGCGAGAACGGGTAGAGTTTCCAATAGGCCTTGATCTGCTTCCAGCGGTGCGCCAGCCCATCGGGCTCGAACACCAGGAACAGAATGATCACGATGCCGATCGACATCTCGCGCAGGAAGGCGACGGCCTCCTTGAGGTTCAGCGCCGCGTCGATGGCGGTGCCCGACAGCGCCGACGTGAGCGCCTGCATCAACTCGGGCAGCAGCACCATGAAGGCGGTGCCCATCAGCGAGCCCATGATCGAGCCCAACCCGCCGATGATGATCATGCCAAGGAACTGGATCGAGAAGAGGATGGTGAACCCCTCCACCGACACGAATTGCAGATAGTGCGCGTACAAGGCACCACCGATGCCGGCGTAGAAGGCGGAGATGCCGAAGGCCATCGTCCTGTACTTGGTCAAGTTGATGCCCATGATCTCGGCCGACAGGTAGTGGTCGCGCACCGCCACCAGCGCCCGACCGTCGCGGGTCCGCATCAGGTTGGTGGCCAGGATGTACATGACGACCACATAGGCCAGCACGACGTAGAAGTACCGCGCGTCGGTGTCGAAGGAGAAACCGAAGATCGACAGCGGCTCGGCGATGGTGCCGGCGACGCCGCCGGTGAACCAGTCGGCCCGCGCGAAGAAGTCCTGCAGGATGTACTGCGCCGCCAGCGTGGCGATGGCGAGGTACAGGCCCTTCAGCCGCGCCGCCGGCACGCCGAACACCATGCCGACCGCCGTGGTCATCACGCCGGCCAGCGGAATGGCGGCCACGACCGGGATGCCCCAGCGGTTGGACAGCCATGCCGACGCGAAGGCGCCGAAGCCGAAGAAGGCCGAATGCCCGATGGAGATCTGTCCGGTGAAGCCGACCAGGATGTTCAGCCCCAGCGCCGCGATGCCCAGATAGCCGATCTGGATCAGCTGGTTGAGCCAGAAGCGGTCCAGGAAGGACGGCACGGCCAGCAGCAGAACGACGCTGAGGATGGCGACGTTGCGGCTGGTGACGGTCGGGAAGATCGTCGTGTCGGTGCCGTAGCTGGTCTTGAAGTCGCCGCTCGGAATGATGGTGCTTGTGCTCATGGCCGTCTCCTCACACCCGCTCGATGTCTTTGGTGCCGAAGAGGCCGTAGGGCTTGACCATGAGGATCGCGATCAGGACGTAGAAGGGTGCGATCTCGTACATGTTGCCCCAGTTGAGCCACTGGCTGTCGACGTAATGGGCGATGTTCTCCAGCAGGCCGACGATCAGCCCGCCCAGCACGGCGCCGACGATGCTGTCCAACCCGCCGAGGATGACCGCCGGGAACACCTTGATGCCGAAGAAGGACAAGGCCGACGACACGCCGTTGACCACGCCCACCACGACGCCGGCCACGGCGGAGACCATGGCGGAGATGGCCCAGCTCATGGCGAACATCTGGCGCACGGAGATGCCCAGGGATTGCGCCACCTGCTGGTCGAAGGCGGTCGCCCGCATGGCGAGGCCCATGCGCGAGTATTTGAAGAACCAGCCGAAGCCGGCCATGATGACCAGCGAAATGGCCAGACTGACCACGTAGACCGTCTGCACCTCCAGCCCGAAGACGTTCATGGTCGGGCTGGCGAAAATCGGCGGGAACGGCTTGGCGAACACGCCGAACATCCACTTCATCAGCGCCTGGAAGACGATCGACAGGCCGATGGTCACCATGATGACCGAGATGATCGGCTCACCGATCATCGGCCGCAGCACGACGACTTGCAGGACGATGCCGAAGATCATCATGAAGACCAGCGTGATCGGGAAACCGATCCAGAACGGCAGCTGCCACGAGGTGAGCAGCCACCAGCAGGTCCAGGCGCCGATCAGCAGGAACTCGCCCTGGGCGAAGTTCACGATGCGGCTGGCCTTGTAGATCAGCACGAACGACATGGCGACGACGCCGTACAGCGCCCCGACGATCAGGCCGTTGATGAGCAATTGCAGGAGGAGGTTGGATTGCATGGTCTGTCTCCCCCGCTCAGGCCGCGACCGGAGCCGGCGCGCGGCGCGGCGTCGGGATCAGGTCCACGACCGGCAGCGTGGTGCGGATGCGCTGCTTGGTGCCGTCCTGGAAGGTGATGGTGGTGTCCACGTCGATGGCCTTCTGATCCGCGTAGATGGCGTCGATGATGGTGCCGTACTTGTCGGCGATGACGTTGCGCCGCACCTTGCGGGTGCGCGTCAGCTCGCCGTCGTCGGCGTCCAGCTCCTTGTAGAGCAGCAGGAATTTCGAGATGCGCTGCGCCTCCGGCAGGCCGGCGTTCACCTTCTCCACCTCCTGGCGGACCATCTCGTACACCTCGGGCTTGGAGGACAGGTCGGCGTAGGTGGTGAAGGCGATGCGGTTCTTCTCCGCCCATTTCGACAGGATGGAGAAGCGGATGCAGATCATCGCCGCCAGATACGGGCGCTTGTCGCCGAGGATCACCGCTTCCGCCACGTACGGCGAGAACTTCAGCTTGTTCTCCAGGTACTGCGGGCTGAAGCGGTCGCCGTGGGCGGTGGTGGCGATGTCCTTGATGCGGTCGATGATGACCAGATGGCCCTTCTTGTCGAAGAAGCCGGCGTCACCAGTGTGCATCCACCCCTGCCGCAGGTCGGCCGCCGTCGTCTCCTCGGCGCGGTAATAGCCGGCGAACATGTTGGGGTGCTGGGTGACCACCTCACCGACGCCGTTCTGGTCGGGGTCGATGACCTTCACCTTGATGCCGTCGTCGAACGGCACGCCCACCGTGTCGAAATCCACGTCGTTGCCGCGGTGCACGGTGTAGGCGCCCATGGTCTCGGTCTGGCCGTAGATCTGCCGCAGCGGCACGCCCAGCGCCTGGAAGAATCGGAAGGTGTCCGGCCCCAGCGCGGCACCGCCGGTCGCCGCCGAGGTCAGGTTGGTGAAGCCCAACCGGTCGCGCAGCGCGCGGAACAGGATCTGGTCGGCCAGCCAGGACCGCTTGCCCTGCGCCAGCGCCTCCAGCCCCAGCTTCATGCCCAACTCGAACATCTTCTGCTTGAACGGAGAGGCGTCCATCATCCGGGCGCGCACGTCGGCGGCGATCTGCTCCCACAGGCGCGGGGCGAACAGCACGAAGCTCGGCCCGATCTCGCGGAAGTCGTGCATCATCGTCTCGGCTTCCTCGACGAAGTTGACGCGCATGCGCGACACCATCGCCATTCCCACCGCGTAGACCTGCTCCATGATCCACGACAGCGGCAGCACCGAAACGTACTCGTCCGTCGGCCCCTTGGGGTCGGCCGACAGATAGCTGGCGCAGTGGCGCAGCAGCCGTCCGGCCGGCAGCATCGCCAGCTTGGGGTTGGACGTGGTGCCGGACGTGGTGCACAGCACCGCCACGTCCTCGCCCTTGCCCTCCGCCACCAGGCGGTCGTAGAGGTCCGGCTCGCGCTTGAGCAGTTCGTGGCCCATGGCGATCAGGTCGGTGGCGGCCATCAGCCGCGGGTCCTGATATTTGCGCATGCCGCGCGGGTCGGAATAGACGATGTGCTTGACGGTGTGGATGCGCTCACCCAGGCCGAGCAGCTTGTCGACCTGCTCCTCGTCCTCGGCGAACACCACCTTCACGTCGGCGTAGACGATGAGGTAGGCGACCTCATCCTCCAGGGCGTCGCGGTAGATGCCCAGGCTCATGGCGCCGGCCGCGTGGGCGGCAACCTCGCCCATCACCCAGTCCGGCCGGTTGTCGCCGATCAGCGCCACGACGTCCTCGCGGCCGATGCCCAACTGGCGCAGGCCGAGCGTGAAGGCGCGCACGCGCTCGTGCATCTGCGTCCAGGTGAAGGCGTGCCAGATGCCGAAGTCCTTCTCGCGCATCGCCACCTCGCCGCCGTGTTCGCGGGCGTGCAGCGCCAGCAGCTTGGGCAGCGTGTCGTGAAGGGTCAGATCGGGAAGCGGATGCGGGTTCATCACGCGACCTCCTCGTGCGGCGTTTCCTCGATTTCGTCGTCCTCGCCCAGATAGGCGCGGCGGACGCGGGGATCGGCCAGCACCTCGCCGGGCGTGCCCTCGGCGATCTTCTTGCCGAACTCCAGCACGATGACGCGGTGCGAGATGTCCATGACCACGCCCATGTCGTGCTCGATCATCACCACCGTCATCCCCCATTCCTCGTTGAGATCGACGATGTAGCGGGCCATGTCCTCCTTCTCTTCGAGGTTCATGCCGGCCATCGGCTCGTCCAGCAGGATGAGGTCGGGCTTGAGCGCCACCGCGCGCGCCAGTTCGACGCGCTTGCGCAGGCCGTAGGACAGCGTGCCGGCGACCGCCTTGCGGACGTGCTGGATCTCCAGGAAGTCGATGATCTCCTCGACGTCGCGGCGGTGCGACAGCTCCTCCTGCCGCGCCCCGGTCAGCCAGTACAGCGAGCCGGTGAGGAAGTTGTTCTTCAAGAGGTGGTGGCGGCCGACCATGATGTTGTCGAGCACCGTCATGTGGCCGAACAGCGCCAGATTCTGGAAGGTGCGGCCGATGCCCAGCGAGGCCCGGTGGTTGGGCGTCATGTCGGTGATGTCGCGCCCGTTGAACAGGACGCGCCCGCTGGTCGGCCGGTAGCGGCCGGAGATGCAGTTGACCATCGAGGTCTTGCCGGCCCCGTTCGGGCCGATGATCGAGAACAGCTCGCCCTTCTCGATGCGGATGCTGACGTCGGTCAGCGCCCGCACGCCGCCGAAGGCCAGCGAGATGTTGCGGGCTTCGAACATGGCATGGGGGGCGTTCATGAGCGCCTCCGATTCGCAACAGCCTGAGAGCGGACGCGCGGCATCCGGCGCGGCTGCGGCGCACCGGTCGCGTCTGGAATAAGGGCGGCGGAACTGAGCAAACTGTTTCTCCCCGAGCTGCGCCTTGCCTTGTTTGGTGGTCCGACCGGCCGGCGGGCGGCGGATCGGGCAGGCGCTTTCTTTAATCGCGGGCGATGATACACCATCCGTACGGTACCGTACAGTGGAGCTTTTTCAGTCAGCCCCCGGTCGAGGGCGCTCCCTCGCGCGACAATACGTCCCAGCCGGAAGGTTTGCGGAGAGCAGAGTCGATCTGCCGGTCGCTCGATTTCATAGGACGTTCCCCCATTACTGCGTTCCGCAGTGCGGCTGCCTTGAGCCAACCACCGTAAACCGGTCGTTGGCGCAGCTTCTTCGACGGAACCCTCCAGGGGCTCCGCTGTGGAAATTATCATAGGTTTCAACTGTATCCGGCCGCAACCGAAATCAGGACGGGGCTCTGCGGCGCCCGGCCGGGCGGGCTTAACTATGTCACCGTTAACTGTTGATTAACCATAGCTAACCGTTCGTGAATCCGCTTAGATGGCCTCGCCGATTGTTGGAGGAAGCCATGGCCCAGATCCTGTCGTTCCACGACGCCCAGCGCCGCCAGACGCAGGCGATCCAGCACGCCGCGGACCGCGCCGAGGCACTGTCCTACGTCGAGCGCATGACGGCCTTCCACGCCGAGATGCAGCGCCTGACCGCCCGCTTCGACATCCTCGGCGACGCCGAGACGCACGCCGAGGCGGAACTCTTCTTCCACCCGGCGATGCTCCGCGCCTAAACCCGTCGCCGCCCGCCCGCACCCGCGCTATACAGTGCCCGCGACGGCACGGGCGGGCAGCGGGAATGATGGCCGAAGAGGAATACGAGGAAGCGGCGCGGCCGGTCCCCGAGGATTACGGGCTAGAGGCCGAGGATCTGCGCCTCTGGTACTCGCCGGGGCGGGCCGGTGCGATCCTCACGGTGCTGACCACGCTCGGCATGGCGGTGAACGGCGCCATCGATGGGGCTGCGCACACGCTGCCGCAGTTGCTGGGTGCCGTGGTCGGCTTCTTCTATGGGGCGCTGCTGGGGGTGTTCGCCGGGATCGGCGTCATGGTGCTTCTGCTGTGGTGCGACCCGCTGCTGGCGCGGTCCTGGCCGACCTACGGGCGCCTGCGCCGCTACCGCGAGGCTCTGGCCGCCGCCCGCGCCGCCGAAGAGCGTACCCCGCACAGGTGACGGGAGCACAGCGGCTGACGCGCTGTTGAAGGGAGTGTCCGCATCGGCAGGGGGGAGGCCCGGCCATGTCCAACAACCCCATCATTCGCTCGGCGCTTGCCCTGTCGCTGACGCTGTGCGCCCCGGCGCTCGGCGCCGCCGCGTGCCCCGATCCGAACAGTCTGGCGGTCATCGGCGGGAACGAATTGTCGGACCTCGACGATCTCATCGAGCGCCCCGTCACCAGTGCCGACGGCCGGACGGTCGGCGTGGTCAAGGATGTCGTCCTCGACGCGTGCGGGACACCGTCGACGCTCATCGTGGCGCTGGCCCACAAGGACGTCGCCATTTCCATCGACCGCGTGCGATTCGAGCCCGAGGGCGAAGAGCTGTTCATCGCCGGCCTGACCCAGGCGGCGATTGCCGCCCTGCCGGCGGTGAACGGGGCGGCCGTATCGCTGGATCGCCGGTAACCGGGAGAGCCCCATGAGCCCCTATCCGCCGCCACAGGAACCGGACAGCCCCATCCCGGCACCGACGCCGCTCCCGGACCCGACCGGGCCGGATGTCCCTTCAGACGCACCGCCCATCCCCGGCGAGCCCCGGCCGCCCACGCTTGGCTGAGCGGTCAGGCCAACCCGACGCGCCGGCGCAGCTCCGGGTCGCGGATCGTCAATTCCTGCCCCGCGAGATCGTCGGCGTCGGCGGTGCAGAGATAGACGATGGCGCGCGCCGGGGCCTCGGGCTGGGCGAGATCCGAGCGCTTCAGCCGGCTGACCTCGTTGATGCCCGAGGCGCGAATCGTCGCCTGCATCCCGGTGTCCACCACGCCCGGCTGGAGCCCGAACACGCGCAGCCCTTCGGCGCCGTATTCCAGCGCCAGCATGCCGGTCAGCATCGCCAGCCCGGCCTTGCCGCTGCAATAGGCCGACCAGCCTTCGACCGGCCGGTGCGCCGCGCCGGAGCTGATGTTGACCACCGTGCCGCCCCGTTTCAGCAGACTCGGCAGCGCCGCGCGCACGACGTTGTAGGCGCCGCCGAGGTTGATCGCCAGATTGCGGTGCCACAGCGCCGGGTCGGTGTCGCCCAGCCGGCCGATGGGATCGACCACCCCGGCGTTGTTGACCACGATGTCGATTCCGCCGAATCGCTCGACGGCGGTGCGGACGATCCCCTCCACCGCGCTCCAGTCCGACACGTCGCAGGCGTGCAGAAGGTGCGGCCGGCCGAGGACCGTCAGGCGCTCGGCCAGAGCGTCGGACACCGGGGTGCTGCGCGCCAGCCCGATGATCGTGGCGCCGGCTTCGGCCAGGGCCACGGCGGCGGACAGGCCGATGCCGCGCGAGGCTCCGGTGACAAGGGCGACCTTTCGGTCCAGACTCGGCATGATCGTCTCCGTATCGGGGGAGGGGGAACGAACCGGCTCGACGAGGGGCGTTCGCCCGCTGGATAGTCATCGCACCGTCAACGAAACAAGAGTGCCCCGCCATGCTCTCCGCTGCTACCGTTCTCGACCATGCCGACCGCTGATCGCCTCGACGCCCCTGCCACCGGACGCAACCGCGCCCCCATCCTGGCGGTGCTGCGCCGCGTCCTGCCGTCCGCGGGCTTTGGTCCTGGAGGTCGCCAGCGGCACCGGGCAGCACGCGGCGTTCTTCGCAGCGGCCCTGCCGGGCCTCGTCTGGCAGCCGTCCGACCGCGATCCGACGCACCGCGCCAGCATCGCCGCCTGGACCGAGAGCCAGCCCAACGTCCGCCCGCCGCTCGACCTCGACACCATGCGCCGGCCCTGGCCGGTCGAGCGGGCCGAGGCGGTGGTCTGCATCAACATGATCCACATCGCACCGTGGGAAGCCGGCCTCGGCCTGCTGGACGGCGCTGCTGCGGTGCTTCCGCCGGGCGGGCCGCTGGTCCTCTACGGCCCCTACCGGCGCGGCGGCGCGCACACCGCACCGAGCAACGCCGCCTTCGACGCCGACCTGCGCGCCCACAACCCCGCCTGGGGCGTGCGCGACCTGGAGGCGGTGGAGACGGCCGCATCGGCGGCCGGGCTCATGCTGGAGGAGGTCGTCGAGATGCCGGCCAACAACCTGACGGTGCTGTTCCGGCGCTCCTGACGCCGCGGTTACATCGCCGCAGGCAGCAACTGCGCCTGACCGGCCGCCGGGGCGGGCGGCGTCGGCAGGGTGCGGATCGGCTTCGGTTCCAGGCGCTTGACCGTGGCGGTGGAAGCCGGTGCCGGCGGGGCCGGCGGCTCGTCGTAGATGCCGGGGTGGACGCGGACCGTGCCCTCGGGCTCGACCGTCGCCGTCCAGTACACGAAGCGGACGGGAACCGCGCTCGGCAGGCCGATGGTCTTGGTCTGCCCGGATTCGAGCTGGCGCTCGATGGCGGGGGAGTCGAGCTTGGCGGCGCGCAGCAGCGTCTCGGCCACCTGCCGCGCGTCGGCGAGGCGCACGCAGCCCGAACTGGCCGCCCGCAGATCGCGGTCGAACAGCTTGGGGTCGTTGGTGCCGTGCAGGAAGATCCCCTCGCCGTTGGTCAGGTTGAAGCGGAACCGGCCCAGCGCGTTGTTGTCGCCCGGCCGCTGCACGATCCTTATGCGGCCGGGATCGACCGACCACCAGTTGACCGTCTCCGGCACGACCTCGGCGCCGTCCAGATAGACGATGGCGTCCTTGATGCCCGTGTTGCCCTTCTTGCGAAGCACCGGCAGCTTGTCCTCGACCAGCACCGTGGGCGGCACCGTCCAGGTCGGGTTGATGGTCACGCTGGTGACGCGGTCCTGCAACAGCGGCGTCTGCCGGCTCGGCCGGCCGACCACGGCGCGCATGGTGAACACCAGCTTGCCGCGCTCGATGTAGGTCACGGTCTGGCTCGGCAGATTGACCAGCAGCACCGTCTCGGGCACCGAGGGCTGGAACGCCTTCAGCGCCACGGCGGCGTTGCGCATCAGCGTCGCCGCCTCCTTGGGCGTGCGGTCGAGCGCCTGCCGGGTGACCTCGCCGACCTTGCCGTCGGGCATCAGCCCCTCGGCCACTTGGAAGGAACGCACCGCTGCTTCGAGCGTGTCGTCGAAGGCTTCCGTCCATTGTTCCGGCGCCAGATGGCCCAGCTCGATCAGGCGGGTCGCCACGCGGCCGACACGGTCGGCGCTGCGCGCCCGCATGGGAAGCGTCAACGGTGGCGGCGGCGGTCCGGCGGCGATGGTCGCGGGAATCTCCGGCGCCGGTTCCACGGCTTCAGCCGACACCGGTGTGACAGGAACCGGTGCGGATTCCCATCCGGCGGCCGGCTGCACGGGGCCGGGAACGACCACGTCGACCATGCCGCCATCGCCCTTCTTGAGGACCATGCCGTAGCCGATGCGGGTGGCCTTCACCTTCGGCGCGGTTTCCAACTCGGTGGCCCGCTGTTCGAGCCGGGTCAGCCAAGAGCCCACCAGGTCGCGGGCCCCCGGAGCGGTTCCCCCGGCGGCTTTAGCAGCGGCGTTCGCGGTGCCGATGGGCATCAGGAGAAGGCCGGAGAGGAGCCCTGCGGCCATCCCCACCCGCATGCAGGGTCGTGCGTAGGAGCGAAGTGCGTTTAGCATGTCCGTAACATCCCACGCATCCCTTAAAAAATCCTGCTCATGCGGCGGTGCCGTGCCGCGGGGCAGATCTGCCTTGGACGCGGGTGTGGGGCAAGTGACATCCGGCGGACGTATGGCAAATGTTTGTTAACCGCTTGCGGCTTAAACGGGGCGATCACTCCAGCCCTGGTCCCCATCATGCCGCGTACGCCTTCCGGTTTTTTCCTGCCGCTCCTGCTGTCGCTTGCGCTTGTCGCACCCGTTTCCCTTGGATCGCCGGAGGCCGCGGCGAAGACCGCCAAGGCCGCCGCGCACGCGCCGGCCAAGAAGGCCGTCAAGGGCTTCCAGCCCGTCCACGCCTCCGTGCTGATGGACGCGCGGACCGGGCGCGTCATCGAATCGAACAACGCCGACGTCGTCACCTATCCCGCGTCTCTCACCAAGATGATGACGCTGCTGCTCACCTTCGAGGCGCTGGAGCGCGGCGCGCTGCGCCCCGACCAGGAATTGCCGGTGTCGGCGCACGCTGCGAACCAGAAGCCGTCGCGCCTGGGCGTCGTGCCGGGCGGGACGATCCGTGTCGAGGACGCCGTCCTGGCGCTCACCGTGAAGTCCGCCAACGACGTGGCCGTGGTGCTGGCCGAAGCGCTGGGCGGCAGCGAGGCGAAGTTCGCCGAGCAGATGACCGCCAAGGCCCGCGCGCTCGGCATGACCAACACCACCTTCCGCAACGCCTCGGGCCTGCCGCACCGCGAGCAGCGCACCACGGCGCGCGACATGGCGAAGCTGTCGCGCGCCGTGGTCAGCCTGCCGGGGCGCTACTACGCCAATTTCGGGCGCACCAGCTTCGACTGGAACGGCACCACGGTGGCCGGCCACAACCGGCTGATCGGCAAGGTGGATGGCTATGACGGCATCAAGACCGGCTTCGTCAACACCAGCGGCTTCAACCTCGCCGGCAGCGCCACCCGCAACGGCCAGCGCCTGATCGCCGTCGTGCTGGGCGGCAGCACCGCCGCCGTGCGCGACCGCGAGGTCGCCGACCTCCTGGAAAAGGGCTTCCGTTCCACGACGAAGCAGTCGGTGGCGGCGCGTTGATCACCGGTGCACCGGCTCGTCTGCGATCGGGCGAGCCGGAACGGGCCTTGCGCTGTTTGACTCCCACTGACTCGTTTGGAGCCGGTGGGCGATGGTCGACACTGCACGCATTCCTGAGCTTGGCGAGCGCGAGGACCGGCGCCACGCCATGGTCCAGACGCTTCTGCGCTATGGGACCGGCCTGCTGATCCTGGCGCTGCTCGCCGGCGCGCTGCTGATCCTCAACCGCTGGCTCGAGCGGTACAGCATCCACGACATCCGCCTCGCCATGGCCGGGATCGGCGCCCGCCAACTGGTGTGGGCGGCGGCGGCGGCGGCGACCAGCTATTGGCTGCTGACGCTGTACGACGTGCTGGCGCTCCACCATCTGCGGCGCGACCTGCCGTACCGCTGGGTGGCCTTCACCGCCTTCACCAGCTACGCCTTCAGCCACAGCCTGGGCTTCGCCAGCATCATCGGCACGACGGTGCGCTACCGCCTCTACGCGCCGCTGGGCTTGAGCGCCATGGAGGTGGCGCAGGTGACGCTGTTCGTCGTCACCACCTTCACGCTGGGGCTCGCCGTGGTGATGCCCATCGTCATGCTGATCGATCCCACGGCGCTGAAGGCGCTGCACCTGGCGCCGGAAGCCGCCACCCTGCTGGGCGGCGTGGCGCTGGCGATTCTGGCCACCTATGTGCTGGCCGGTGCGTGGCTGCGGCGTCCGCTGCGGGTGTTCGGGCACGCCGTCGCGTTCCCTCGCCCATCGGTCGCGGCGGGGCAACTGCTGCTCGGGCTGTGCGACCTGTCGCTGGCGGCCGGGGTGCTTTACCTCTGCCTGCCAGCGTCGGAGGCGGTCTCCTACATGGACGTGCTTGTGGCGTTCGGGCTGGCGCTGGTGGCCGGGATCATCAGCCACGTGCCGGGCGGGCTGGGCGTCTTCGACGCCATCGTGCTGGTCAGCCTGACGCCGGAGATGGCCGGCAACGACGTGATGGCCGGTCTGCTGACCTTTCGCATCATCTATTATCTGGCGCCGCTGGTGCTGGCCGGCCTGATGTTCGGTGCGCTGGAGGCGTTCCAGGCCCGTCACCACATCGGCGGCGTGTCGCGCGGCCTGTCCGCGGTGGTCAGCCCGGTGGTGCCGCTGGTGCTGGCCGCCTGCACCTTCCTCACCGGGGCGTTCCTGCTGTTCTCGCGGGCGACGCCCGACGAGACGCTGCCGTCGCCGTTCAGCGCGGTGTCGCTGCCGCTGGTGGAGATGTCGCACTTCACCGGCAGCGTCGTCGGCGTGCTGCTGATCCTGCTGTCGCACGCCATCCAGAAACGGCTGCACGCCGCCTGGGTGGTGTCGTCGGCATTGCTTGCCATCGGCACCCTGACCTCGCTGCTCAAGGGCGGCGACTGGCGTGAGGCCATCGTGCCGGGCCTGATTTTCCTGGCCCTGTTGCCGGCCCGCGGCGAGTTCACCCGCCGTGGGGCGATCTTGACGCAGTGCCTGTCGCCGGCCTGGTTCGTCGCGGTCGGCGTGGCGCTGTCCAGCGCGCTGTGGCTCGGCCTGTTCTCCTACAAGCACGTGGAGTTCAACGACGAGCTGTGGTGGCACTTCGCCCTGCACGGCGACGCGTCGCGCTTCCTGCGGGCCTCGGTGGCCGTTGGCGTGATCGCGCTGGTGGCCGCCCTCATCCACCTCGTCACCGCGGCGGCTCGCCTGCGCCACCCGGACGCCGGGGCGGATTGCCCGTGACCGGTGGAACCATCGCCCGGCAAGCCGGTTGACCCATTATGCTGCGCCGCAACATAATGCTGAGCCACGGCTTCGCCTTGAGAGGACAATTCTTTTGCTGAATCTCGGCCAGACCACCGCCAAGCTCGCCCAGCATCGCCGCCAGTGGGAACAGTTCCTGTCCGGCGGCGCCGCAGAGGTGCCGGGTGGCACCGGGCTGACCGAGGTGGCCGATTTCGGCACGAACCCCGGCAATCTGCGCATGTTCACCCACGTACCGGCGAAGGTGCAGCGCTCGGCGCCGCTGGTCGTGGTGCTGCACGGCTGCACGCAGACCGCCGCCGGCTACGACCAGGGCACGGGGTGGTCCGGGCTCGCCGACCGCTTCGGCTTCGCCCTGCTGCTGCCCGAGCAGAAGCGCACGAACAACCCCAACGTCTGCTTCTCCTGGTTCCTGCCCGGCGACACCGCCCGCGGCTCCGGGGAGGTGGCGTCGATCCGCCAGATGATCGACCGGATGGTCGCCGACCACGGCCTGGACCGTGACCGTGTCTACGTCACCGGCCTGTCGGCGGGTGGTGCCATGGCGTCGGCCCTGCTGGCGACCTATCCCGAGGTCTTTGCCGGTGGCGCCATCGTGGCCGGGCTCCCCTACGGCGCGGCGCGCAGCGTGGCCGAGGCGTTCGAGGCCATGTTCAAGCCGCGCAGCCGCGCCCCGCAGGAGTGGGGCGATCTGGTCCGCGCCGCCTCGCCGCACGCCGGGCCGTGGCCCAGGGTTTCCGTGTGGCACGGCGATGCCGACAAGACGGTGATCCCGCGCAACGCCGACGAAGCCGTCAAGCAATGGCTGGACGTGCACGGCGTCGGCCCGGTCCCGGCCTCCGAAAACATTTCCGGCGAGCACACGCACCGCATCTGGCGGAACGCCGCCGGTGAGGAGGTTGTCGAACTGCACACGCTGGCCGGCATGGCGCACGGTGTCGCCGTGCACCCCGGCGAGGGCGGCGAGCGCTGCGGCGTTGCCGGGCCGTACATCCTGGATGTCGGCGTGTCCTCCACATGGCGGATCGCCGCCTCGTGGGGGCTGACCGAAGGGGTGCCGGAGGTCGAGGTGCAACGGCCGGCTGCGGAACCGGTCGAGGCCAAGCCAGGACTTGGCGCGAAGATCAAGTCGGCGGCCATCAAGGTGTTGCGGGCCATCGGGCTCATGAAGCCGCCGCGCGGCCCCTGACGCACACGGAACGTCCGGCCGCTGCCGAGCGTTTCCGAGGCATTGGGTCTCAGGAGCGTAGATATGGACATCGACAAGAAGACGATCGCCGGAGCCGCGGCCGCCGTTGCCGCCGGCGTGGCCGGTGCCGTTGCCTACACCGCCCTCAAGGGCAAGGGCGCGCCGGGCGACGGCAAGCCGGCGGCCCGGCCGCCGAAAGGGCAAGGCAAGCGAAAGCACGAACCCGAGGCGACGCCCGAGGGTCCGATCAACCTCAACAAGGCGGCGCACCGCGAGTTGATGGCCCTGAAGCACATCGGCAAGGCGCGGGCCAAGCGCATCCTGCACGCCCGGCCGTTCAGGTCGGTCGACGATCTGGTGAACCGCGGGCTGGTCCCCGCCGACGTCCTCGCCGCGGTCCGCGATCGCCTGACGGTGTGACCGGCCGCGCAATCAATTGCCGGGCGGGCGGTTATCCCTGATGGTCGCAACCCAGGAGGACACCATGGACAAGGACCGGGTTCAAGGCGCGGGCAACAAGATGAAGGGCGACGTCAAGCAGGCCGCCGGCAAGGCCACCGGCGACCAGAAAATGCAGGCCGAGGGCGCCATGGACAAGGCCAAGGGCAAGGTCCAGAACGCCGTTGGCGGAGCCAAGGACGCCCTGAAGGGCAAGAGCTGACCGGGCCACGGAAAAAGACAGGCGAAGGGCGGTCCGGCGTGACCGCCCTTTTCCGTTACGGCTTGCCGATCCGGCCGCGCCGCACCAGACTTAGCCGATGCCTTACTCCCACGACATTCCCCCGCGGACGACCGACATCCGCTTCGCCGAGTTCGTCGCCCTTATCGCACTGCTGATGGCGATGACGGCGCTGTCCATCGACATCATGCTGGTGGCGCTGCCGGACATCGCCCGCACCTTCGCGGTGGCCGGGCCGAACGACCGGCAGCTCATCGTCACCGGCTACATGCTGGGCTTCGCCGCCGGCCAGCCGTTCCACGGCCCGCTCTCCGACCGCTTCGGGCGCAAGCCGGTGCTGGCCGCCGGGCTGGTCATCTTCGCGCTGGGCTCGCTGGGCGCTGCGCTGGCGCCGAGCTTCGGCTGGATGCTCGCCGCCCGCGCCGTGCAGGGCTTCGGCGCCGCGGCGCCGCGGGTGGTCGCCGTCGCCATCGTGCGCGACCGCTTCGTCGGGCGCGACATGGCGCGGGTCATGTCGTTCGCCATGATGGTCTTCATCATCGTCCCGGTCATCGCGCCGGCCATCGGCGAGGGCATCATGCGGGTGAGCGCGTGGCCGTGGATCTTCGGCGCGCTGTTCCTGGCGGCGGCCGGCGCGCTCGCCTGGGCGGCGCTGCGCCTGCCGGAGACCCGGCCGGCCGAGGACCGCATGCCGCTGTCCGCCAGCGCGCTCGGCGGCGCCTTCCGCACGGTGGTGACGACGCGCTGCACGGTGGGCTACACGATCGCCATGGGGTTCATGTTCGGTAGCCTGCTGGGCTACATCGGCAGCGCGCAGCAGGTCTTCGTCGACGTCTACGGCCTGGGCGCCCTGTTCCCGGTGGCGTTCGGGGCCATCGCCGGGGTCATGGCGCTCGCCTCGCTGACCAACGCGCGGCTGGTCGGCCGGCTGGGCATGCGGCGGGTGTCGCATGTGGCGCTGATCGGTTTCGTGGCGGCCTGCGCCCTGATGGCGCTCGCCGGGTTCCCGGAACACCCGCCGCTGCTGGCGCTCGGCGCGTTCCTGGCGACGACGTTCTATTGCTTCGGGCTGATCGCGCCGAACTTCAACGCGATGGCCATGGAGCCGCTCGGCCACATCGCCGGCATGGGGTCCTCGTTCGTCGGGTTCTACACCACGGCGGCGGGGGCGTTCTTCGGCTGGCTGGTCGGGCAGGCTTTCGACGGCACCGTGCGCCCGATGACCATCGGTTTCGCATGCCTCGGGCTGGCGACGCTGGTGAGCGTGCTGCTGACCGAAGGCGGAGCCCTGATGCGGACGCGCGACGCCGGGCCGTGAAGCCGGTCAGTCCGGGATCGATTCCCCCGCGGCGGCGAGGACCCGGCGGGCCTTGCGCGCCACCGCCTCGTCGATCATGCGGCCGTTCACCACACCGACGCCCTTGGCGTTCTCTTCGAGGATCCGCCGGGCCTCGGCCACGGCGTCGGGGCTGGGCGTGAGGGCTGCGTTGATCGCGGCGACCTGATTCGGGTGGATCGCCGCCTTCGCCGTGAAGCCGAGCCGCACGGCGCGCTGGACCTCGTCGCGCAAGCCCTTGTCGTCGCGCAGGTCGAAGAAGGGCGAATCGATCACGCCGACGCGCGCCACCGCCGCGGCGTTCACCAGCCGCGACCGGGCCGACAGCAGCGGCTCCCACGCCACCTCCGCACCGAGGTCGGCGGCGAGGTCGGCCGCCCCGAAGAACAGCGCCGCAACGCGCGGGGAGGCGCCGGCGATGTCCTGCGCTGCGACGACCCCGCGGGCCGATTCGATCAGCGGCACCAGCGGCATCGCCCGGCCGCCGTCCACCAGCAGCGTGTCGATCAGCCGGACGGTCTCGGCGGAGTCCACCTTCGGCACGATCACCACATCAGGCTTTGCCGGCGAGCGCAGCAGCGCCAGCAGATCGTCCAGCCCATGGGGCGTGGTGGGCGGGTTGATCCGCAGCGCGCGGGCGGTGCGTTCCCAGCCGGACGCCTGGGACAGGAAGTCTACGGCAATCCGGCGCGCCTCGTCCTTGCGGTCGGGGGTGACGGCGTCCTCCAGGTCGAGGATCAGCACGTCGGCGCCGGTCGCCGCGGCGCGCTCGAAGCGCTCGGGCATGGTCGCCGGGGTGAACAGCCAGGACCGCCGGGCAGAGTGCGTGTGTGCCGAGGTCATTCCGCCTCCAGGGTCGCGGACATGGCGACGAAGCCCTGGTGGTCGCGCACCCACAGCTCGGCACCACCGTCGCGCGGGGCTCCGCACACCGTGAAGGGATGCACGTCGAACACCGGCCGGTGGGCGCGGAAGCGGAAGCCGGTCACCCGAGCCCCTGGATTGTTGCACAGGAACAGGTCCACCAGCAGCGTCGCCATCAGCGGCCCGTGCACGATCAGCCCCGGATAGCCCTCCACCTCCTCGCAATAGGTGCGGTCGTAGTGGATGCGGTGGCCGTTGAAGGTCAGCGCCGAGAAGCGGAACAGCAGCACCGGGTCGCCGGTCATCGGCCGTTCCCACTCCGCGAACGCCGAGGGCGGTTCACCGGGGGTGGGCGCCTCGCCGGGCTTGGGCGGGTCGCGGTAGACGATGTCGTGCACCTCGCGCACGGCAAGGCCGCGTTCGGTCTTCACCTCGTGCACCACCTTCACGAACACCAGATCGCCGGAGCGGCCGGCCTTGTGCTCGACGCTCTCGATGGTGGAGCGGCGGCGCAGCGCCTCGCCGACGCGGATCGGCGCGTGCCATTGGAAATCACCGCCCGCCCACATGCGCCGCGGCAGCGGCACCGGCGGCAGGAAACCGCCGCGGTGCGGGTGGCCGTCCTCGGCGATGTCGCGCTGCGGGGCCTGCGGCAGGAAGTACAGCCAGTGGCCGAGGGGCGGCACCTCGCCGGGGCGCCATGGCGGGTCGTCGTGGTCGAGGGTGCGCGCCAGCCCGGTCAGCGGCGCCACGGTGGCGACGTCCAGGTGCTCTTCCTGGCGGCCCACCCAGTCCTTCAGATTGTCGAAGCTCATGGGGCGAATTCCTTGCGCAGATCATCGGTGTGCTGCCCGATGGCCGGGATCGGGCGGGGCTGGAATTCCTTGCCCCGCCGGCACACCGGCGGGGCCACGCCGACCACCGGGCCGGTCGGCGTGTCCGTGGTGATGCGCCGCAACTGGCGGTGCGCCGACAGGTCGGCGACGCTGTTGAGCGCCCCGAACGCGATCCCCGCCCGCCGCAGCCGCGCCTGCGCCTCGTCGCGGTCGAGCGTGGCGAAGACGGCCGCCACCGCAGCGTCCAGCGCCGGCCGGTTCGCCACCCGCGCGTTGTTGGAGGCGTACCGCGGGTCGGTGGCGAGGTCGGGTTGCTCCAGCACCTCGGCGCACAGCCGCACCCACTCCCGCTCGTTCTGGATGGAGATCACCATCGTGTGGCCGTCGCCCAGCGCAAAGGCGCCGTAGGGGGCGATAGACGGGTGGTTCAGCCCGACCCGTTCCGGCGCCTTGCCGCCGTAGTCCTGGTGCAGCAGCGGCACGGTCATCCAGTCGGCGATGGCGTCGAACAGCGACACGGCGATCCCGCTCCCCTGGCCAGTCCGCTCGCGCTCGTAGAGCGCTTGCAGGATGCCGGCGTGGGCATACATGCCGCAGGCGATGTCGGCCACCGACACGCCGACCCGGCCCGGCCGCTCCGGTGCGCCGGTGACCGAGGCCAGCCCGGCTTCGCACTGGATCAGCAGGTCGTAAGCCTTCATGTCGCGGTAGGGGCCGTCCTCGCCGTAGCCGCTGATGTCGCAGGTGATGAGGCGGGAGTGCTGCCGGCGCAACGCCTCCGAGCCAAATCCGGCGCGCTCGGCGGCGCCGGGGGCGAGGTTCTGCACCAGCACGTCGGCCCTGGCGACCATGCGGTGCAGCAGCGCGGCTTCGTCCGTGTCCTTGATGTCGAGGACGACGGATTCCTTGCCGCGGTTGAGCCAGACGAAATACGCGCTCTCGCCATGCGCGACATGATCGTAGTGGCGGGCGAAGTCGCCCTCCGGCCGCTCGATCTTGATGACCCGCGCCCCGGCGTCGGCGAGGCGCGAGGTGCAGAACGGAGCGGCCACCGCCTGCTCCAGGGAGATCACCAGAATGCCGTCCAGCGAGTTCGTCATGGTTCAGAACGATTTGGGCATCTTCAGCGCGTGGGTCGCCACGTGCGAGAGGATGAGGTTGGTGGAAATCGGCGCGACTTGATAGAGCCGCGTCTCGCGGAACTTGCGCTCGATGTCGTACTCCTCGGCGAAGCCGTAGCCGCCGTGGGTTTGCAGGCAGGTGTCCGCGGCGTGCCACGACGCCTCCGACGCCACCAGCTTCGCCATGTTGGCCTCGGTGCCGCAGGGCTGGCCGGAATCGAACAGCTCGATGGCCCGGCGCACCATCAGCGCCGCCGCCTCGGTCTCCACATAGACGCGCGCGATAGGGAACTGGACGCCCTGGTTGGCGCCGATGGGCCGCCCGAACACCTCGCGCCCGGTGGCGTAGGCGGAGGCGCGGTCGATGAAGAAGCGGGCGTCGCCGATGCATTCGCTGGCGATCAGGATGCGCTCGGCGTTCATGCCGTCGATGATGTAGTGAAAGCCCCGGCCTTCCTCGCCGATCAGGTTGTCCGCCGGTACGCGCAGATCGTCGAAGAACAGTTCGGTGGTGGCGTGGTTGATCATGGTGCGGATCGGCCGGATCGTCATGCCCTTGCCCAGCGACGCGCGGATGTCCACCAGCAGCACGCTCATGCCGTCGGTCGGCTTCTTCACCTGATCGCGCGGCGTGGTGCGCACCAGCAGCACCATGAGGTCGGAGTGCTCTGCCCTGGAGATCCAGACCTTCTGGCCGTTCACCACATACGCGTCGCCCTCGCGCCGGGCGAAGGTGCGGATGCGCGTGGTGTCGGTGCCGCTGGTCGGCTCGGTGACGCCGAAAGCCTGAAGCCGCAGGTCGCCCGACGCGATGCCCGGCAGGTAGGCCCGCTTCTGCGCCTCGCTGCCGTGCCGCAGAACCGTGCCCATGGTGTACATCTGGGCGTGGCAGGCGCCGCCGTTGCAGCCCGTGCGGTGGATTTCCTCCAGAATGGCGCTGGCCGCGTCCAGCCCCAGGCCGGAGCCGCCGTACTCCTCGGGAATCAGCACGGACAGGAAGCCGGCCTCGGTCAGCGCCTGCACGAACTCGGTGGGGTAGGCGCGCTCCGCATCGAGCTTGCGCCAGTACTCCCCCGGAAAGGCGGCGCAGAGCCGGCGAACGGAGTCGCGGATCTCGGGGTGGGATGCGGTGGCGGGCATGGGTGTCCCTCCCTTCTGGACCTCCTCCTGCAACAGAAGTGCGTTGCGGGCGCCGTCAGCCTATATGATCTTCTGCATACGGAACATTCCCCATGAAACGGGATCGTGCTCCCGCTTCTGTCCGACCCGTCGTCGGATGCAACGCTATGAAACGCTATGAAACGCGATTCGATGGAGCGTCTCATCCGTTCGGCATCACGCGGGCGCGCCTCGCCCAACGAGGAATTTTATCCTAAATCCGATTGCCGGCCGGAGCAAGGAGAAGGTGCCGGGCTTGCCGTTACGGCGCCGCCAGCACCCGCACCGGCTGCCCGTCGGCCCAGGCCAACACGTCCTCCAACGCCTCGCGGTAGAAGACTGCGTAATTCTCTTGCGTGACGTATCCCAGGTGCGGAGTGAGCACGGTGTTGTCCAGCCGCAGCAGCGGGTGGTCGGCGGGCAGCGGCTCGGTGGAGAACACGTCCAGCCCGGCACCGGCGATCCACCGTTGGGTCAGCGCGTCGAGCAGCGCCGCCTCGTCCACCAGACCGGCCCGCGCCGTGTTGACGAAATACGCGGTCGGCTTCATGGCGCGCAACTCCGCCACGCCGACGATGCCGCGGCTGCGCTCGCCCAGCACAAGGTGCAGGCTGACCACGTCGGCGGTGGCGAACAGCTCGTGTTTTTCGACGCGTGTCGCGCCGACCTCCCGCGCCCGCTCCGCGGTAAGGTTCGGACTCCACGCCATCACCTCCATGCCGAAGGCCAGGCCGACGCGCGCGACCTGCGCGCCCAGCTTGCCCAGGCCCACCACGCCCAGCCGCTTGCCGGCCACCGTCCCCGTCAGTCCGGTCTGCCATGCCCCGGCGCGGAGCGCGCCGTCCTCGGCCGGGATGCGCTTGATCAGCGCCAGGATAAGGCCCCAGGCCAGTTCCGCCGCGGGCGTGCCGCCGATGGCCGTGCCGCACACGGTGATGCCGCGCGCCCGGCAGGCGTCGAGATCCACCGCGAGGTTGCGCATGCCGGTGGTGACGAGCAGCCGCAGATTCGGCAGCCGGTCCAGCAGGTCGGCGGAGAACGGCGTGCGCTCCCGCATGATGACCAGCACGTCGAAGGGAAGCAGCGCCGCGACGAGGCGCTCGCGGTCGGCGATGTGCTCGTGAAACACCTGAAGGTCGGAGCCGGGCGGCAGCCGGTCCCAATCGGCCAGGGCCCGCGCGATGCGCTGGTAATCGTCGAGGATGGCGATCTTCATGGCGGCACCAGGCTGGAGGGGCATGGTGACTTTGTGGACCCGCGTCACGCGCTTCGCAAGGCCGGCGCCAAGTCGCCGCGCCTCGCGGGCGGAAATCCGTGGACGCGCTATGGAACCTGACAGTCGCGGTTGCGCAGAAGGGGCAAATTCGCTCGCAAACACTCCTTGCCTGCAACCGCCCGTCCCCTCCGGGGTGCCCCCACAGGGGGCGCTGTGAGTCGCGCTGCGCCCGTATAGCTCTCTTCTCAAGGGCGGCGGACGCCGCCCTCCAGATGAAAGGGGGAAACCGAATATGAGAACGCATAAGCTGGCTGCGGCGCTGCTCGCCATCGGCGTGCTGTCGTTTGCTGGCGCCGCCAGCGCCGAAATGGTGAGCCACGACAACATCCGTAAGGTTCAGCGGGCGCTGAACACCGAGGGCTACAACCTTTCCGTCGATGGGGTCTGGGGGCCGAACAGCACCCGGGCGCTGAGCGACTACCAGGGCAAGCACGGCCTGAACGCCACCGGCCATCTCGATCGCGACACCCTGGCGGCACTGAACGTCGAGCCGTCGTCCCGGATGTCCGGCAGCTCGGGCAAGTCGTCGCGCAAGCTCACCGGCAGCACGGTGCCGCGCAGCGACTCGCCGTCGGAGGGCGGCACGGCCGGCATCAGCCACATGGGCAGCGGGGCCAAGGGCTCGCGCACCCAGACCGATACCCTGACCAACCCTCAGACCATACCGACCCGGTAAGGAGGAGGGCGGGGCGCCGGGCCATCCACCGACGCTCCGCCCGCCGGACTGCAACGATGCGGTCGCGGCTGCTGCCAATGGAAGAGCACGACGACGCAGCTCCCGTCACCGCCACGCCGGATGTCGGCGCGGGTGATCCGGCCATCGGCTTCCCTTCGCCAACGATTCGGCGCGCCGACGAAGATGAAGCGCTCACGCTTCAGCAGTTCGGTTGCTTCCGGTATCCCCGCCACATGAAGTCGGCTGACGTTGAGTGCGTCCGGCAACGGGGTGGTGTCCCTGGCCACTGCGGTGTGCATGGTGGCGTTCCTCCTGTTGGCGCCATCATGCTTCGTATCGAAAGGGGTAGCCTGTGCGATTGCCGTGGCCTGGGGCGGGCAAAAAAGCGACGTCGCCGCCCCAGGCCGTTTTTTCCCGTTACGTCGCCACGTCCGGCTCGGTCCGGCCGGTGAGCCGTTCGATGGCGGCGAGGTCGGCCGCCACGTCCGCAAGCTCCTTCAGCGCCGCCGCGGCCTCCATCGTGTGGTTGCCGCCGACCGGCTCGTAACGCTCGAAGTACACGCGCAGCGTGGCGCCCGAGGTTCCGGTGCCGGACAGGCGGTAGACGATGCGCGCGCCGTCCTCGAACGACACCCGCAGCCCTTGCCGGTCGGAGCGGCTGCCGTCCACCGGATCGACATAGGAAAACTCGTCGGCCGCGGCGACGCGGCGCCCGCCCAGCGTCGTGCCGGGCAGCGCCGGCAGTTGCGCGCGTAAGCCGTCGATGAGCGCGTCGGCGGACTGCTGCTCGATGGCCTCGTAGTCGTGCCGGCCGTAGTAGGTCCGGCCATAGGTGGCCCAATGCTCGGCCATCAGCTCGGCGACGGACTTGCGGCGCGCCGCCAGCACGTTGAGCCACATCAGCACGGCCCACAGGCCGTCCTTCTCGCGCACGTGGTCGGCGCCGGTGCCGAAGCTCTCCTCGCCGCACAGGGTGATGCGTCCGGCGTCCAGTAGCGTGCCGAAGAACTTCCAGCCCGTGGGCGTCTCATAGCAGGGGATGCCCAGCGCAGCGGCGACGCGGTCCGGGGCGCGGCTCGTCGGCATGGAGCGGGCGACGCCTTTCAGGCCACCGGCGAAGGCCGGCACGCATTTGGCGTTGGCGGCGAGCACGGCGAGGCTGTCGCTCGGCGACACGAAGATTCCCCGGCCGAGGATCATGTTGCGGTCGCCGTCGCCGTCCGACGCGGCGCCGAAGTCGGGGGCGTCGGGGCCGGTCAGGGCCGCCACCAGATCCACCGCGTGGGCGAGGTTCGGGTCGGGGTGGTGACCGCCGAAATCCTCCAGCGGAACGGCGTTGATGGCGGTGCCGGCCGGTGCGCCCAGCCGGCGCTCCAGGATCTCCACCGCGTAGGGGCCGGTGACCGCGTGCATGGCGTCGAAAACCATGCGGAAGCCCGAGGCGAACAGCGCGCGGATCGCCGCCATGTCGAACAGCGAGTCCATCAGCTCGGCGTAATCGGCGACCGGGTCGATGACTTCCACGACCATGGCGCCGAGGGAGCGCTCGCCGATCCGGTCGAGGTCCACATCGGCGGCCTTGATGGTGCGGTACGCGGTGATCGCCTTGGAGCGCTGGTAGAAGGCTTCGGTCAGCGACTCCGGGGCGGGGCCGCCGTTGCCGGCGTTGTACTTGATGCCGAAGTCGCCCGAGGGGCCGCCGGGGTTGTGGCTGGCCGACAGGATGAGGCCGCCCAGCGCACCGCGCTTGCGGATGACGCAGGACGCGGCCGGCGTGGAGAGGATGCCGCCGGCGCCGACGACCACGCGGGCCACACCGTTGGCCGCGGCCATCTTCATGATGGTCTGGATGGCCGTGCGGTTGTGGTAGCGGCCGTCGCCGCCCAGCACGAGCGTCGCGCCGGCCAACCCGTCGAGGCAATCGAAGATCGCCTGGACGAAGTTCTCCAGATAGCGGGGCTGTTCGAAGATCTTCACGGACTTGCGCAGTCCCGAGGTTCCCGGCCTTTGGCCGTCGAAGGGGGCCGTCGGGCAGATGACTGGTTCCACGAGATGTCCTTTCCGGTCGTACGCCTGTCGGTGGCTACGATGCGCAGTTCCGCGCCCGCAATCAACAGGCCAGCGTGCCGTCCGGTCGCGCGATCACGCGGTCCCTGACGCCACGTGCGTGCGGGCACCGGCGGTCGCCTTCTCCCACAGCGCGCGGAACTGCGGCTGCCGGTGCACCAACTCGTCCAGCCCGCCCAGGTCGAGGATGCGGCCGTCCGCCATGTAGACGATGGTGGTGAAGCGCGGCAGCAGGTGCAGCCGGTGGATGGACGAGATGATGCAGGCGTCGGGGAACTCCGCCAGGAGGTTGCCGTAGACCTCCGCCTCGGTGGCGGGGTCGAGGCTGCTGGTCGGTTCGTCGAGCATGATGATCGAGCTGGATTTCGCCGCCAGGATGCCGCGCGCCAGCGCCAGACGCTGCTTCTGGCCGCCGGACAGGTTGCCGCCGCGCTCGACGATGGGGGTTTCCAGGCCGTGCGGCATGGACTCGACGATCGGCGTCAGGCGGGCGAGGTCGCAGGCGCGGCGGATCTCGGCCTCGCCGACCTCGATGCCCATGGTCACGTTGTGGGCGACATTGTTCTCGAAGATCTCCGGGTCCTGCGGGATCAGCGTCGTCACCGAGCGGAGATCGACCAGTTCGGGGTGGGCTTCCCCGTCGATGCAGAAGCGGACGGCGTTCGCCTCGTACAGGCCGCTGAGCACCCGCATGAGCGAGCTTTTGCCCGACCCGCTCTCGCCGACCAGGGCGATGCGGTCGCCGCGCCGCAGCGTGATCGACACGTCGTCCAGCGTCGGCACCGCGCGGCGCCGGTTCGGGTGGTAGAAGCGCAGGCCGTCCACCCGGATCTCGCGCCAGCCTTCCGGCACATGGCCGCCGGAGCCGCGGCGCTCCTCCGCGTCGAAGATCTCGTCGGCGCCGGACAGGTCGGTGCCGTTGCGCACGATGTCCTGCCACTGGTTGGCGAAAGAGCCGACCACGTCACCGATCTGCTGGGAATACTGGTAGACCATCACCGCGGTGCCGACCATGATCACCCCGGCGTGGCGCCACTCCAGCCAGGCGAACAGCGCCACCAGACCGACGCGCAGGATCTGGCCGAACAGCTCGATGGTCAGCCATTTGGCCTCGTTGAGCACGATGTTCCGGCGCAGCGGTGCGAACACCGCGTGCAGCCGGTGCGCCATCGCCGAGCGCGTCGCCTCCTCCAGGCGCAGGGTCAGCACCGTGCCGACGTTGCCGAGGCTGTCCACCAGTTCGGCGCTGTAGCGGCGCTCGGCGCGGTTCTCGTCGTCGATCAGGCGCGCCATGGTGCGGTCGAGGCGCAGCACGATGGCGCCGAGCACCGCGTAAGCCGCGATGGCCGCCAGCCCGACCGGCACCGAGATGACGAACAGCGCGGCCAGAGGGCCGAACAGGCCGACGAGGTTCTGCAAATAGGTGTACTGGTGCTGGGCGAAGCTGAACAGCGCGAGGTTGGCCTTGCCGATGCGCTGGATGGTCTCGCCGGAATGGTGCGTCTCGTGCCAGCCCATAGGTAGGCGCATGAGTTGGGCGTACACCGCGTCGGAAAAGCGCTCGCGGATCTTCAGCGCGGCGAAGCGCTCCACCACGCGGCCGGGGCCGTGCAGCAGCCAGCCCAGAACGCCCGCTCCCAGCATCAGCAGCAGCGCCGTGGTGGCGGCCCGGATGTCCTGGGCGCGGGTGTCCTGCAACGCGTTCACCGCTGCCCCGAAGAAGTACGGCACGGCCAGCCGCGCGAACTGGGCACCGAGCAGCAGCGCGAAGAACGTCACCACCAGACGGCGGCTGCCGGCGGCGAAGTGCCAGAGGGCGCGGTACAGCGTGACGAGGTTGCTGCGGGGTTTGGGCTTCATGCACGCATCAACGGCGGAAGACGGCGTTCGGTCACGACGATGCCGCCGCTGTGGTGGGCGGCGGCATCTTCGGTTGGTGTGGTTGTTCGGTTACTCGGCAGGGGTGGCGACCATCGCGACCGGCACGGCGGAGCGGCTCTGCAGCAGTTCCTTCCACTTGCGCAGGGCGGAGACGAGGATGACGAAGCCCAGCGACAGCATGACGATCGAGATGCCGGCGTTGAAGACGTTGTAGCCCTTGGCCGCCGGGTTCAGGTAGACGTTGGCGATCATCCAGTAGCCGGCGTAGTTCACCGTGATGAACAGGTAGGTCAGCGGGACCAGGCAGGTCAGCATGTAGGCCCGCTTTTCCGACAGGCGCAGGATGATGGTGGCGCCGATGATCAGGCCGACCGAGGCCATGAGCTGGTTCGACACCCCGAACAGCGCCCACACCGAGTTGATGTCGCCCGAGGTCAGCAGGTAACCCCACGCCACGCAGGCGATCACGCTGGCGGCGATCGAACCGGGGACCCAGTCAAGGCGCTTCATCGGGGCGTAGACGTCGCCGACCAGATCCTGGATCAGGTAGCGGGCGACGCGGGTGCCGCTGTCCACGGCGGTCAGGATGAACACCGCCTCGAACATGATGACGAACTGGAAGAAGTACGAGGCGAGGTGGGTGAACCACGGGATGCGGGTGAAGATCTCGGTCATGCCGACCGCCAGCGTCACGGCACCGCCGGTGCGGCCGTAGAGGTCGAGGCCGATGGCCTGGCTGAGGCGCGGCAGGTCAACCACGTCCATGCCCAGCGCCTTGAAGACCGCCGGAGCCGAGTTGATGGCGAAGTAGTCGGCCGGGTGCAGGGCGGTGGCGGCGATCAGCGCCATGACGCCGACCACGCATTCCGCCAGCATGCCGCCGAAGGCCACGGTGCGGATGTCGCTCCACTTGTCGATCAGCTTCGGCGTGGTGCCCGAGCCGATGAAGGCGTGGAAGCCCGAGATGGCGCCGCAGGCGATGGTGATGGAGATGAACGGCCAGACGGGACCGTTGAGCACGGGGCCGCCGCCGGCGATGAAGTCGGTGAAGGCCGGGAAGCGGATTTCCGGGTTGATGAAGACGACGCCGACGACCAGCGCGCCGAACACGCCGATCTTCATGAAGCTCGACAGGTAGCCGCGCGGGGTCAGCAGCATCCAGACCGGGAGCGCCGTGGCGAAGAACGCGTAAATCGGCAGCGCCAGCGCGACCGTCTCCTTGTGCAGCGTCAGCCAGCTGCCCAGCATCGTGCCCTGGATGTACGGGCCGGCGAAGACGGACGCCGCGATGGCGGCGATGCCGACCTGGGTGGCGCCCTTGGAGCTGCCGGTGAAGCGCTCGTACAGGCCCAGCGCCATGGCGATGGGGATCGTCATGAACACCGCGAAGGTGCCCCAGGCGTTGCGCTCCAGCGCGTGGACGACGACCATCGACAGGCCGGCCATGGTGATGGTGATGATGAACAGCATCGCCAGACCGGTGCACCAGCCGGCCACGGGGCCGAGTTCCGCCTTGGCGACCTCGGACAGGGACTGGCCCTTGTGCTTCATCGAGGCGAACAGCACGACGGTGTCGTGCACCGCACCGCCGATGACGCAGCCGATCAGCAACCACAAGAAGCCCGGCAGGTAGCCGAACTGCGCGGCGAGCACGGGGCCGACCAGCGGGCCGGCGGCGGCGATGGCCGCGAAGTGCTGGCCGGCGTTGACCCATTTCTTGGTGGGGACGTAGTTCTTGCCGTCTTCCAGCGTGTGGGACGGCGTGACTTCGGAATCATCGGCACGGAGGACCTTGCGCACGAAGAAGATACCGTAGAAGCGGTAGCAGAGTGCGAGGGTGCAGAGTGTCGCGATCACAAATGTGAGTGCGTGATCCATGACGGCTCTCCTTGGAAGGAACTGGGCCGACCGTACCCCTGGTGCTAAGCGATGTGGGCCGGGATGCCGGGAGCGGCGGAATGGGCTGCTGAGTGGTCGCTACAGCGGGGTGAGCGGCGCCTCACGCGGCGGCCTTGCGGGGCAGGGCGACGGTGCAGACCACCGCGTCGACGGTGCCGGCGGCCTGCGGGTGAATGCGGTTCACCTCGTTGAAGGCGCTGATCTGCGCGTGGCTGACGTGGGCGAAATGCTCGGCGGCGCACAGCGCGACGGCCTCGGCGTTGCCCGGCGAACCGGCCGGGAGGCTGACCGTGACGTGCAGGGTGACGGGGACGGCGACGGTCACGGTCTTGGGAGAGATGGACATCGGGGACACTCCTGTTTGGCTGGGCGCGACGCTAACGCAAGCGTGGGCGCACGCCGTCGGGTATCCCCGGAGCGGGAGGCTGGGTGTGGCGAGCGGTCGGAAACGGGGGGTGAGCGGTGGGCGGCTCGCCGCTTGGGGGCGGGGGGCTGCCGCTGGGTTGGGCCATCGCGCCGGTCGCGGGGTTGGCGGGCGACGGGCCGCGGCGTGGGGATAGGATGCCGGTGAACCTCTTTCACTGCTGTCAGCGAGACACGCCCATGCCGTCATCCGCCGTCCGCGCCGCCTGGACCGGTCTGTGCCGATTCCTGAGGGACGATTCCTACGAACGCTATCTGGAGGAGCAGGCGCGCCTCACACCGGACGAGCCGCCGCTGGACCGCCAAGCCTTCAAGAAGAAGCAGATCCTGCTGACCCTGGGCCGCGGCTGCTGCGGGCGGTGATAACCCTCTCCCGGAGCGGGAGAGGGTTATCACCCGAAGCCCAAACGCTCCTTCAGCGCGCCCAGGAAGCGCCGGCTGACCGGCACGGTGTGGCCGCCCAGCGTCTGGATTTCCGCCAAGCCACCGTCCTGAAAGCGGATCTCCTTGATGCGCTCCGGATTGACGAGGTGCTGGCGATGGCAGCGGAACAGCGGGCTCTTTTCCTGCAAGGTGTGCAGCGTCAGTTCGGTGAAGCGCTCCTGCCCGTCCTCGCCCACCACGTAGACGCCGGCCGCGCGGGAGACGACGTACTCCACCTCCTCCAGCTTCATCAGCGTGACGCGATTGTGGCCCGAGCACGGGATCTGCCGCAGCTCGGCGGCGCCCTTCAGCACGCTCATGTCCTGGGGCGCGTGCTCGCGGCGCAGGCGTTGCAGCGTCTTTTCCAGCCGCACCGGGTCCGCCGGCTTCAGCAGATAGTCGAAGGCGTGCTCCTCGAACGCCTGCACGGCGTACTCGTCGTGCGCGGTGAGGAAGACGATGCGCGGCATGCGCTCGGGGTCGAGCATGCTCAGCATCTCCAGGCCGCTGACCCGCGGCATCTGGATGTCGAGGAACACCACGTCGGGCGCCTGCCGGTTGATGGCGCCGATGGCCTCGATGGCGTTGGCGCACTCGCCCATGATGCGGATGTCCGCGGCACCCTCCAGCAGGCGCCGCAACTCCTCGCGCGCCAGCGGCTCGTCATCGACGATAAGGATGGTCATCATGCGGGAACGGTCTCCAGAGGCACGCGCAGCGTGACGCGGGTGGATACGTCCGGCTCGCAGGCGACCGTGACGCCGTAGGCCTCGCCGTAGCGGTTGCGGATGCGGCGGTCGACGAGGGTCATGCCGAGGCCGTCGCCGCCGGGCTTTTCCTCGTACAGGCCGGCGTTGTCCTCCACCGACAGCAGCAGGTCGCCACCGTCACGCCGCGCCGAGATGCGCACATGGCCGCTGCCCAGCAGTTGCGAGGTGCCGTGCTTGATGGCGTTCTCCACCACCGGCTGGAGCGAGAAGGCGGGCAGGCGGGCGTGGCGCAGTTCGTCGGGCACGTCCATCTCCACCGTCAGGCGGCCGGTGAAGCGCGCCAGCTCGATCTGGAGATAGGCGTTGACGTGCTCGACCTCGTCGTTCAGCGACGCTTCCTCGCTGGGCCGCTTGAGGTTCTTGCGGAAGAAGGTGGAGAGGTTCTGCACCAGCTGGCGCGCCCGCTCCGGGTCGTTGCGGATCACCGCCGACAGGGTGTTCAGCGTGTTGAACAGGAAATGCGGGTTGACCTGGGCGTGCAGCAGCTTGATCTCCGATTGGGAGAGTAACTGCTTCTGCTGCTCGTAGCGGCCGGCGAGGATCTGGCTGGACAGCAGCCGCGCGATGCCCTCGCCCAGTGTACGGTTGATGGTGGAGAACAGTTTGGTCTTGGGCTCGTACAGCTTGATGGTGCCGATCACCCGCTCGTCCTCGCCGACCAGCGGGATCACCAGCGAGGCGCCCAGCCGGCACTGCGGACTGATCGAGCACTGGTAGGCCACCTCGTTGCCATCGGCGTAGAGGACTTGGTTGTTGGCGATCGCCTGATGCGTCTGCGGCGAGGTGATCGGCCGCCCCGGCAGGTGATGGTCGTCGCCGATGCCGATGAAGGCCAGCAGCTTCTCGCGGTCGGTGATCGCCACCGCGCCGACGCCGGTTTCCTCGTAGATGATGCGGGCGACCCGCATGCTGTTTTCCTGGTTGAAGCCGCGGCGCAGCACGCCGTCGGCGCGCGCGGCGATCTTCAGCGCCTTGGCGGAGAAGGCGCTGGACTGCTTCTCGATCAGCGCCCGGCGGTCGAGCAGGATGCGCATGAACAGCCCCGCTCCCAGCGTGTTGGCGATGATCATCGGCGCCGCCACCACCTGCACCAGATGCAAGGCCGCCTCGAACGGCCGGGCCACCGCCAGGATGATGAGCATCTGCATCACCTCGGCGAACAGCGTCACCGCGCCGACGCGGATGGGATCGAACAGCGGTTCGATCTTGCCCTGGCGGACCATGTGGCGGTGCACCAGCCCGCCGATCAGCCCCTCGACCACGGTGGAAATGGCGCAGGCCAGCGCCGAGATGCCGCCGAGGGAATAGCGGTGCAGCCCGCCGGTCAGCCCCACCGCCACGCCCACGGACGGCCCGCCGAGGATGCCGCCGAGCACCGCGCCGATGGCGCGGGTGTTGGCGATGGAATCGTCGATCTGCAAACCGAAGTAGGTGCCCAGGATGCAGAACATGGAGAAGATCAGGTAGCAGGCCAGCTTGTGCGGCCAGCGCACCGTCACGTGCATGAGCGGGATGAACAGCGGCGTCCGGCTGAGCAGATAGGCGACCACCAGATAGACGCACATCTGCTGGAGCAGGGAGAGGATGAGGGTGAACGGCTCGACGGTCATCGCTCGTCCTTTTCCGCCGGGGCATTACGGCCGGACTTTGATATATGAGTTGGCGCTCCGCTCACAAGGCGGCTGATGGCTGGGCTGCCTTGTGCGGAGCGGTCACTTCCCCTGGCGACGCCGGAGCGACAGAAAGCGCTCGAAGGTCGCGGGTTCGTCGTAGGCGCCCAGGAACAGGTCGCCGAGGGCACGGCGCATGCGCGCACGCAGGCGCCCGCGAATCCCCTCTTCGATCATCTGGCAGCGGCGGCAGAGCAGGCGTGGCCGGCTGTTCGGGACGCCGGAGGCGCGCACCGGGCGCACGCGGACGGCGATGTCCTGCGTGGTCGTGTATTCGACGACGTCGGGCCACGCCGCCCGGCGGCCGCGACCGTCGCGCCAGGTCTGATCGGCGGCATCGTACCAGCGGCCATCGGGCAGGCAGCGCACCACCAAGCCGTCCGGCCGGGCACAGCACCGGCAGCGCAGGCCGTCTCCGGCCGCCGGCCGCGTCGCGTCGAGGTGCGGTCTGAGGATCTTCGTGCGCGTCCGTGGCATGGCGTGCCTGTGGTGGGGCTGCGCTCATGCCACACCGGCGGGGCATGCGCCAGCGACATCTTGGCGAAGGCTCGGGCGGTGCGGAATTTACGGCACCCGCACGGGGGCGGTCCGAAACGGATCAGTCCGTGGAACTGATGGCAATGCCCAATTTGTAGCCGACGCCCGGCACGGTGACGATGACGTCCGCGGTGCTGTCCGGCGCCGCCAGCTTGCGGCGCAGGCGCGCCACCATGGAGTCTACCGTGCGGATGTCGCCCAGGGCATCGCGGTTGCTCACCACCTCGATCAGGTAGTCGCGGGTGAGCGGTCGGCCACCGGCTTCGACGAGCGCTGCCAGCACGTCGAATTCCGCTCTGGTCAGGCGGATCAACTCGCCGTCGCGGACCGCGAGTTCCCGGCGTGTCAGGTCGAGCAGCCAAGGGCCGAAGGAAAGGACCGAAGTCCGCCGCAAGTGCCCACGCTCCAGCGCCCGGCGGCGCAGCAGGGCCCGTGCCCGCGCAAGCAGTTCGCGGAGGTTGACCGGCTTGGTGACGTAATCGTCGCCGGCCAGTTCGAGCCCGATGACGCGGTCGGCCTCGTTGTCCCGCTGCGTGACGAAGATGATGCCGACCGGGCTCTCGGCGCGGATTTTCTGAGCAAGCTCCAAGCCGCTGCCATCGGGAAGGTGGATGTCGACGAAGAGGAGATCGGCCTGCTTCAGCTCAAGCAATGACTGGCATTCGGCTCTGCTGCCGGCTTCCTCGACCAGAAAGCCCTCCTGGGAAAAATATCGCGCAATCATGGATCGTGTAACGGGGTCGTCTTCCACCACAATCAGGCGAACACGCTGATGTCCTGCTCGCAACGACTCCGTCACTTGGCCACCAGTACTTTCATCCAGCCCGCCCGACCGCCGGACAGCGGCGCGAACATAGGACAGGATGTGATGATAAGCCATCGAAACTATAGGGTTGTCGCTCCGCAGGTACCCCGACGGGAACGGCACCCGACGCATTTTGGTACCAATACCCGACCATTTCAGTTAGATTCATTTTCATTCGCAGCCCCCGTAAAGGGAGGGGACATGCTGGACAAAGGCGCTCCCGAGGGCGCTCCAACAGGAGCAGCGCCGGGAAACGGCGGTGGCGACGGGATCTCGCTCGACGAGCTTCTGGCCTCGCGCGAGCTGTTCGAAGGCATCCTGGCCATTGCCGCCGACGCGGTGGTCTCGGTGGACCAGGGGCAGCGCATCATCCTGTTCAACCAGGGCGCCGAGCGCATCTTCCACTACACGGCCGCCGAAGTGCTGGGCCAGCCGCTCGAAGTCCTGCTGCCCAACTACGCACGGGCGGGGCACAGCCGGCAGGTGGAGCGCTTCGAGCATGCCCCCGTCCAGGCCCGGCAGATGGGCGAGCGCAGCATCATCCGCGGGCGGCGCAAGGACGGCAGCGAGTTCCCGGCCGAGGCCTCCATCTCCCGCATCGTCGTCGGCGGGCGCACGGTCTTCACCGCCATCCTGCGCGACGTGACCAAGACCCGCGAGGCGGAGGAGGAGATCAACACCCTCAACACCGACCTGCGCCGCCGCGCCACCCAGCTGGAGAACGCCAACCGCGAACTTGAGGCCTTTTCCTACTCGGTCTCGCACGATCTGCGGGCGCCGCTGCGCTCCATCTCCGGCTTCAGTCAGGTGCTGTTCGAGGATTACGCCGACACCCTCGACGCCGAGGGGCAGGACTATCTGAAGCGAATCGGCGACGCCAGCGGGCGCATGGCGCAGCTCATCGACGATCTGCTCGACCTTTCGCGCCTGTCGCGCGGCGAGGTGCGGCGGGCTCCGGTCAATTTGTCGGCGCTGGCGAGCGCAGTCATCGACGACCTTGTCGCCGCCCATCCCGAGCGCAACGTCGAGGTGGTCATCGCGCCGGGCCTTACGGCGGAGGCCGATCCGCATCTGGTGCGCACGGTGCTGGTGAACCTGCTGGGCAACGCCTGGAAGTACACCAGCCGCAAGGACAGCGCGCGCATCGCGTTCGGCACCACCGAGGATGCCGAGGGGCAGCCGGCCTTCTTCGTGCGCGACGACGGCGCCGGCTTCGACATGGCGTACGCCGACAAGCTGTTCGGCGCGTTCCAGCGCCTGCACGGCATGAAGGACTTCCCCGGCACCGGGGTCGGTCTGGCGACGGTGCAGCGGATCATCCACAAGCATGGCGGCCGGGTGTGGGCCGAGAGCGTTGTCGACCAGGGTGCGACCTTCTACTTCACCTTACAGTAGGGGCGGGGAACCATGACGATGAAGCCGATCCTTCTGGTCGAAGACAATCCCGACGACGAGCTGCTGACGCTGCGGGCGTTGAAGAAGAACCACATCCAGAACGAGGTGGTGGTGGCGCGCGACGGGCCGGAGGCGCTGGCCTACCTGTTCGGCACCGAGGACGGCCGCGGGCCGGAACCGATCGTGCCGTCCATTGTTCTACTCGACCTCAAATTGCCGAAGATCGACGGCATCGAAGTGCTGCGGCGCATCCGCAACGACCCGCGGACCCGGCTGGTGCCGGTGATCATACTGACGTCCTCGCGGGAAGAGCAGGACCTGATCAACGGGTACCAGCTCGGCGCCAACAGCTACATCCGCAAGCCGGTGGATTTCCCCGAGTTCATCACCGCGGTCCGTCAACTCGGCCTTTACTGGCTGATCCTCAACGAAGCGCCTCCGGGCTTGGGCTGAGGAGCACCGATGCCGCCGATCCTCAACATACTGATCGTGGACGACAGCCACGACGACGCGTTGCTGATCGCCCGCCACATCCGCAAGCAGGGCTACGAGGTCATCTGGGAACGGGTGGACACGGCCGAGGACATGCTGCGCGCCCTGCGCGACACGCACTGGGACGTCATCATCTCCGACGTCAACATCCCCGGCTTCGGCGCCGCCAGCGCGCTCGCGCTGTACAAGGAGCGGGGCTGCGGCTGTCCGTTCATCGTCGTCTCCGGCATGGTCGGCGAGGAGGCGGCGGTGTCGCTGCTGAAGGCCGGGGCCGGGGACTTCGTTCTGAAGTCCAACATGGCCCGTCTGGTCACCGCCCTGGAGCGCGAATTCAAGGACTGGCAGGTGCGCCAGGAGAAGGCGAAGGCCGAGGACGCGTTGCGCGCCAGCGAGGAACGCTATGCCCTGGCCGCGCGCGGCGCCAACGACGGGCTGTGGGACTGGGACCTGATCGGCGGCGGCATCTACCTGTCGGCGCGCTGGAAGGAGATCGTCGGGGACGGCCCCAATCTTGCCCAGGACCTTGCCACCGATCCCGAGGAGTGGTTCGGCCGCGTCCACCCCGACGACCGCGAGGATTTGCACGCGGCCATCGCGCTGCACATCGCCGGCATGTCGCAGAACCTCGCCATCCAGCACCGGTTGCGCCACGCCGGCGGCGGCTGGCGCTGGGTGCTGGCGCGCGGCATGGTGGTGCGCGACGACGGCGGGCGGCCGTTGCGCATGGCCGGCTCGCTGACGGACATCACCGCGAGCAAGCTGGCCGAGGAGGAGATCCGCCGGGCCAAGGACGGCCTGGAGAACGCGCTGGCCTCCAAGTCGCGCTTCCTGGCGGCAGCCAGCCACGATCTGCGCCAGCCGTTCCAGGCCATGCGGCTCTATCAGCATATGCTGGCCGAGAAGACCACGGATCCGGTCTGCCAGAAGATGGTGGGCAGCCTGGGCGAGGCGATGTCGGCCGGCGAGGCGCTGCTGCACGCGCTGCTCGACGTGTCGACGCTGGACGCCGGCATCGTGCCGGTCAACCGCACCGCCTTCCGGGCGCTGGACGCCGTGGCCGCGGTGATGCGGGAGTTCGAGCAGGAGGCGGCGGCTCGCGGCATCGACCTGCGCGTGGCCGGGGTGAGCGACATGGTGAACAGCGACCCGACGCTGCTCGCCCGCATGCTGCGCAACCTGCTGTCCAACGCGCTGCGCTACACGCCCAACGGTGGGCGGGTCCTCGTCGCCTGCCGGCGCCGCGGGCCGGCGCTGGCCATCGAGGTGTGGGACACCGGCATCGGCATTGCGCCGGAGATGCAGGACGCCGTGTTCGAGGACTTCGTTCAAGTCGGCAACCCGGAGCGTGACCGACGCCACGGCCTCGGCCTCGGGCTTGCCATCGTGCGGCGCACCGCGCGCCTGCTGGGGTGCGAGCTGTCGCTTCGCTCGCAGCCCGACAGGGGATCGACCTTCACCGTGACGCTGCCGCGCGTGGTTCCGGTGCAGGTTCAGAACGTCGTGCACCTGCCGACCCGCAGGGAGGGGCCGAAGCCCATGGACGCACAGCACATCCTGCTGATCGAGGACGACTACATCCAGGCGACGGCGCTGCAACAGCTGCTGGAGGTGTGGGGCTACAGCGTTACCCTGGCGTCCACCGCCGAGGAAGCCTTCGCTGTCATGGCCGAGGCCACCGTCATGCCGCGCCTGATCATCAGCGACTTCCGCCTGCCCGGCGAGTTCAACGGCGTCCAGACGGTGGCGCGCATCTGCAACGAGGCGCACCGGCACATCCCGGCGATCATCGTCACCGGCGACACCGCGCCCGAGCGCATCAAGGAGGCCACGGCGACCGGCTGCCGGCTGCTGCACAAGCCCTACGACCCGGCGGTGCTCAAGGCCACCATGCAGGCCATCACCAGCCCGGAGGCCGCGGCACGCGACGGCGCCCGGCGGGAGTGATACAATACGGGCAGTTCCCAGCTGCGATGGGAGACTGCCATGCGCACCGCTGTGATTCCCTTCATTCTCGCCCTGGCCGGCTGCGCGCCGGGGATGTACACCGCCGGGGCCTTGCCGGCGGCGGCCGTCGCCGTGCTGTCGCCGGTCCGCGACGCCAACGGGCCGGTCGGCGAACCCTATCCCATCAGCCACGGCATCTTCCACGAGACTGGGCGGGCGCAGCTCCCGGCGTCGGGGCCGCTGTGGTCGCTCGCCCCGCAGCAGACCCCGCAGGCGGGGCCGGTCTGCGCCGAGCCGCCGCCGTCCTGGCTGTCGGCGCCGCCCTGGCAACGTGGCGTGGGCGGCGATTCGGCAGTTGGCGGCTGCGCGCCGCGTCTTTGAGCGTCCCCGCGCAACACTCCGTTGCGGAGGGCCGGGCTTAACAGGCCCGGCGATGCGGGGTAGCTTCGGTGCGCCAACCGCAGAAATTCCCAAGGGAACGATCCATGAAGCTGTACATGAAGCCCGGTGCCTGCTCGCTTGCGTCGCACATCGTGCTGCGTGAGTCCGGGCTGCCGTTCGACCTCGTCAAGGTGGACCTTGCCGCCAAGAAGACCGAGGACGGCGGCGACTTCCTGGCCGTCAACCCCAAGGGGCAGGTGCCGACACTCGGCCTGCCCGAGGGCGGCATCCTGACCGAAGGCCCGGTCATCCTCCAGTACGTCGCCGATCAGGCTCCGGCCAAGAACCTGCTGCCGGCGCACGGCTCGCTGGAGCGCTACCGCGTGCTGGAGTGGCTGAACTTCATCGGCACCGAAGTGCACAAGACCTTCAGCCCGCTGTTCCGCCCGACCACGCCGGACGCCTTCAAGGCCATCGCCAAGGACAATCTCGCCGCCAAGTTCGCCGTGCTCGATGCGCGGCTGGCCGGCAACGCCTTCCTGGCGGGCGACGCCTTCACGGTGGCGGACGCCTATGCGTTCACCGTCGTCAGCTGGGCCAAGCCCATGGGCATCGACCTGTCGCGCTGGCCGAACCTGAGCGCCTACATGGCCCGCGTCGCCGAACGCCCGGCCGTGGGCGCGGCGCTGGCCGCCGAAGGGCTGGCCTGATCGGCATTTCCGGTTGATCGCGCCCCCCGCACGGACGTCCCCGTCCGCGCGGGGCGTGTCGATTCCACCAGGCGGTTACCTCCATGGGGGCATTGAGGAAAACGAACGGGACCTTGATTTCCCTTGTGTCGCCCGGACCCTTCGGCTTGATTCCGCGTCGATTCGGTCTGTAGTGTCGCGGCGCCATGCGCTCTGTTGCGCACGGGACGCCCTTGAAGGTCAGGAGCCAGCATCGTCATGCCCAACGTCCACGCGTCCCCCAGAATTGTCCCGGTGCTGCTGTCCGGTGGCGCGGGGTCGCGCTTGTGGCCGATGTCGCGCGAGATGTTTCCCAAGCAGCTGCTGGCCCTGGTGTCGGACAAGTCGATGTTGCAGGAGACGGCGCTGCGGGTCGCCGATGAGGCGCATTTCGCACCGCCGCTGATCGTCTGCAACCAGGAGCACCGCTTCGTCATCGCCGAGCAGATGCGGCACCTCGCCCTCAAGCCGGCGTCCATCATCCTGGAGCCGACTGCCCGCAACACCGCCGCGGCCTGCGCCGTCGCGGCTCTGCGCGTCGTCGAGGACAACCCCGAGGCGCTGATCCTGGTGCTGCCCGCCGACCACCTGATCGGCGACCTGAAGGCGTTCGCCGGCAGCGTGGAGACGGCCGCCGCCGCGGCGTCAGCGGGCAATCTGGTCACCTTCGGCATCACGCCCACCGCGCCGGAAACCGGCTATGGCTACATCCGCCGCGGGCCGGAGGTCGCCGGTGTGGCCGGCGCGTTCAAGGTCGCCGAGTTCGTCGAGAAGCCGGAGCGCGCCGTGGCGGAACGCTACGTCGCGTCGGGCGACTATGCCTGGAACAGCGGCATGTTCCTGTTCCCCGCCGCCAAGCTTCTGGACGAGCTGGAGCGGTACGCGCCCGCCGTGCTGGCCGCGGCGCGTGCCGCCATCGAGGCCGGGAGCGCCGACCTCGACTTCTACCGCCTGGACCCGGAGGCGTTCGCACAGGCCCCGTCGATCTCCATCGACTATGCGGTGATGGAGAAGACCGACTCCGCCGTGGTGGTGCCGTGCGACCTGGGCTGGACCGACGTGGGCGCGTGGTCGGCCCTGTGGGAGATCGGCGCCAAGGACGGCGCCGGCAACGTCGCCATCGGCGACGTGGCCCTGGAGGCGGCGAACAACTGCTACGTCCGCTCCGAGGGGCACCTGACCGCGCTGGTCGGCATCGAGAACGCCGTGGTGGTGGTCACCGAGGACGCGGTGCTGGTGGCCGGCAAGGACAAGGTGCAGGACGTCAAGCTGGTGGTCGAGCGCCTGAAGCGCGCCGGCCGCCCGGAACCGACGGTGCACCGCAAGGTGCATCGCCCCTGGGGCTCGTACCAGGGCGTGCACGCCGGCGAGCGGTTCCAGGTCAAGTGCCTGACCATCGCCCCCGGCGCGCAGCTCAGCCTGCAGAAGCACCATCACCGGGCCGAGCACTGGGTGGTGGTGCAGGGCACCGCGCTGGTGACGCGCGGCACGGAGCAGGTCTACGTCTACGAGAACGAATCGATCTACATCCCCATCGGGACGCTGCACCGGCTTCAGAACCCCGGCAAGGTGCCGCTGAGCATCATCGAGGTGCAGTCCGGCACGTACCTGGGCGAGGACGACATCGTGCGCGTCGAGGATTCCTACGGACGCAACTGAGCGGCGCGGCGGGCGGGGCGCAGGCGTATCTCCTTGACCCGTCCGCGGCACCACCGCATGTTGGCGCCGAAATGCTGTCCCAAAAAGCCAAATACGCGCTGCGCGCGCTCATCATGCTGGCCGAGCAGCCGAACGACGATCTGGTGCTCATCGCCGACATCGCCGAGCGCGAGAACATCCCGCGCAAGTTCCTTGAGGCCATCCTCGTGGAACTGCGCAAGCACGGCCTGCTGTTCGCCAAGCGTGGCAAGAGCGGCGGCTACCGTCTGGCGCGCGGGCCTTCGGAGATCACCTTCGGTGAGGTGATCCGCCTGATCGACGGGCACATCGCGCCGATCCCCTGCGCCAGCAAGTTCGCGTTCAAGCCGTGCACCGATTGCGGTGACCCAGCGGCCTGTTCGACACGCTGGCTGATGATCCAGGTGCGCGACGCCACCGCAGCGGTGCTCGACAACCGCACGCTGGCCGACGCGCTGCGCCACCGCCAGTCGGTCGGCGGCCTGCCGGCGAACTTCGACATCTGAGCGGTTTGCCGTTGGCCACCGTGTAGCATCGCCTGTCTGCTGCACAACGGGCGAAAGCGGGTGATTCTGCCGTCTGGTCAGTGGCTTGCGCCGAATGGCGCGTCCACGAACGTGTAGCAGTTTCCTTGTGTGCGAATGACGTTGCGGCGGCGTGGATCAAACGCCGTGCAACGCTATGCAACGCTACGCAACACGAAAACGGCCTTCTGGCGCATACAACACTACCCCTTCGATAGCTAAGCGTCGCCCAGGCCGGTAGCATCGTCGGCGTCTTCAACCGTTGCCGAGGATACCATGGGCGAGCCCGTCGCCGTCACTACGCTCATCCGTCTACGGTCCAAGCTGTCGGGGGAACTGGCCCACAACGAAGAGCGTCAGGCCCAACTCCGAGCCGATCTGACGCACGTCGACGCCGTCCTCCGCATGCTGGGCACTCTGGAGCCTGATCAGATCCCGCCGCGCCGGTTCGCCACCCAGTGGTTCAAACGGGGCGACACCAAGCGGGCCGTGCTGGAGATCCTTCGGGAGGCGGACGGTCCCCTGACCGCCATGCAGATCGGCGCCCGTGTGCTGGAAAAGCAGGGGCTCGATCCCAATGACCGGCGCGCGCAAGGCCGCATCCGCCAGAGCGTGCAGAACGTCCTGCGGAAATGCCGCGACGTGGCGCACGATGTCGGGGTGAACAAGGAAAAGCACTGGCGGCTTGCCGCGTGAGGCGGCAAGCCCTCGGCCTACCGCGGCGCCACGGACGACAGCCAGCCCAACACTTCATCGAGACTCTTCGGCACGACGAAGCTGCGCCCGCCGGTGATCGTGACGAGCGTCTGGTCCCCGCACTCGTCGACGTCCTGAAGCCCGAGGATCGCGTTCAGGCGCAGGGCGTAGCGCCGCCCGCTCCCGTCGATCAGCACGAGGAAACCGGCCACCCGCGCGCCGTTTCGGATGTCGAGCAGGCCGCCGGAGGAGGTGTCGTCGTATTCCATGGGATCAGCCTCCGACCCGCTGGTCACGGTGGCGCTGCCAGTACCCGGTGAAGTCCACCGAGGCCCCCATGCCGGCGGCGCGGGTGGCCACGAGGGCGAACTGTTCGCCGTTCGGCCGGCGGCGGTGATCCTCGCGCCACGCCATCTCGCCGGCATAGCGGGGCAGGTAGGTGCCGCTGATGTGGTGGTGCTGGCCCCACTCGGCGCGGCGCAGGCGGGAGAAGTACGACTCTGCCTGATTGGTGCAGGCGCCGTCCTCGCTGTAGGACTGCGAGTGGTTGATGCGCTTCATCGCGAACTTGGCGTGCAGCTCGTCCCAGCACGCGGCCTCGTCGGCGTGAACGGTTGCTCCCTTGGCGATGCGGGCTTTGATGAAGGAGATCGAGGCGTCCTCGGACGGGAACACGGACGTGAGGGTGCGGCCGTCGCGCTCGCGGATCGCCACCACCACCCGGCGCTTGCCGGTCTGGTTCTCGGCCAAGCGGCGGTCCTTGCGGTCTTCCTTGTGGTTCTCAGGGCGCACGTGGCCGCCGACATAGCAACCATCGACCTCGACCACACCGCCGTCGCCGCCGACGACGACGCCCTTCATCTCGGACGCCATGGCCTCGCGCATCTTGTGCGCCAGCACGAACGCCGTCTTGTAGGAGACATCGAGGTCGCGGCCGAGCTGCAAGGCGCTGATGCCCTTGACCGCGTTCACGAACACGACGATGGCCGCCAGATACTCGCGGATCGCCAGCTTGTGGTAGGCGAACAGGGTGCCCGAAGTCGGGGTGAAGTCCTTCTTGCATTCCTTGCACCGGTAGAGCGGCCGGCCGCCACGGGAAATGTCGTAGCAGACCAGGGTGCCGCAGTGCGGGCAGACCGGCTTGCCCTCGGTGCTGGGCCAGCGCAGGCGCTGGAACACGGTCCAGGCCTCCGCCTCGCTCATGCGCATCACGACGGCGAGGCTGATGCTCCGGGCCGCGGCGGAGAGGAGGAAGTGCTGGCCTTTGGATCGTCTGGGCATGATCACCGCCTATGGCAACGCTTTTCGTTGCCTTGACGATGCGCTTCGCCCTGCCTCAGAGCAACGGTATGCGTTGCCCTTGCCTATGCGCGTCGCGCATGGTGAGATCAGGTCATGGACATGGCTCTCTCCCCCGCCCAGTGCCGGGCCGCCCGCGGCTGGCTCGACATCTCCCAGGCCGAGTTGGCTCAACGGGCCGGCGTCGGCGTCAGCACGGTGCGTGACTTCGAGGCGGGCCGCACGACGCCGATCAGGCGGAATCTCGATGCGATGCGGCGGGCGCTAGCCGAGGCCGGCGTCGAATTGACCTTCGGCGTCCGGGGAGATTCTGTCGGCATTCAGGCCGTTGGTGCGTCGCGCTCCTAAGAAAGTTGGACAGCGGAGACGGCGTCATGGGCGACCGCAGGCGGCCGGGCGGGTTGTCCAGCCGCAAAGCCCAATGCGTTGTGGAGGCGGTGGCCAACGAGCGACGCGTCGTCGCTCGAACTGAGTGGAACGGTGAGGACTGGGTTGGCGCCGGAGCGCAGCACGACTCGGAGATGGGCCGGCTTGCCCGACGTCGTCCACTCGATCTCCTTCACATCGGCGAAATCGCGGATGCTGCCGTTGACGAAGAGCTTCCGTCCAAGCTCGTCAACGACGACCAGCCCGTAGCCATGGCCATAAAAGAACCAACTCACGTTGAGTTCGCCAGCCAGCACCGCGGCAAGGGCGGGCTTGAAGTGTCGGCGGGCCGCCAGGGCGAGGAGAACCGCCACCAGTGAAGCGATCGTGCCGATGATCCAGAAGAATCCCACGATGAAACCGATGACCGCGAGGGCAGCCCAGTCGAGCGCAAATCCCAGGCCGAACCACAGCGCGATTACGATCGGGCCGCCCACGGCAACAGTGAGGGCCGTCTTGATGGCCCCTTTCCCAGGGTCGCCGCCCAAAAGTCGTTCGGCCGCCTTCTTGTCCATCCGAGCGTCCTGATGCGCCATGCCGGTGCTCCGCGAGGTTTGCCAGGGCACTGCGCCCGTGGCTCCGGGATGCCAGTCAGCCGGCAACCGCGAATAGGTCAATTCGCCCTATTATTCCAACATGCCCTATCCGCTGTCCACCGCCTTGGGGAGCGCGCGTGGGCAATCGGGACAAGTTCGGGGAGGACTATCAGGCGCTGCTGGCGTTACTCGTCGCCGAACGGCGCCGCCGCGGACTCACGCAGTGGGACCTCGCGCGCGCCATGGGGACCGACCAGTCGCAGGTCTCCAAGCTCGAGCGGCGGGAGCGCCGGCTCGATATCATCGACTTCGTTCGATATTGCCGGGCAATGGGCCTTGAGCCGGGGGAGTGGCTGGACGGAGCGCTCAGATCCCTTCAAAAGTTAGGCGAGGGTAAAATTCAAGCGTCGAAGGCGCCGTAACGTCAGTTAAGCCAAGCACTTCCGGATGTCGGCTGGAGGAATACCGAAGCACCACCTGACTTGCCCCAAGCCGACTCGCGCCATGGACAAGCCGAGTCTGGCTACCGTCCCGCCAAGCTTGCCATCACTGCCGGATTATGCCAATAATTGGAGGATTCGTCAGTCTAACCTTATTACGAATGACGAAGAGAAGCTAACATATAAGGGGGGCGATGAATGCGCTACACTCCAGTTCGCCGGGATTTTGTCTTTGATGAAAAGTGCCGCAGGGAACCGCCGTGTAGCCATCCATTGACGTCCAACGTGGCAATTATCCTTCGCGATGAAGAAGGTCGTGAATTGCCGTTCGGTCCTACGTGCGCGAAGAATGCACTGGATGAAGAAGGGCAACGCCAGTTGCGCCTCATCCCAGATTTCACCAAGGCCGCGCCGGGAGAAAGAAAGCCCGGCACTGGCAGAGGTGGTGGCGGCAACAGCGGGGGAAGCACCCAGGTCGATCTAGAGGAGCAACGCTATTGCCGGGCAGTTACGTACTTGCTTCTGCGTCAGGAACGACTGATCCATGTGCCTAGCGCCGGTTATAAGCCCTTCGTAGAATACCTAGCTCATTTTCGCCAAACCGGGGAACTGGCCGGGCCAATGATCGATCATATTCTGAATGTGGCCGCGAGTCAGGATGGCACTAAATACGGTTTCGGTAATCTGCAGGCCCTTTACGCCTATGATTGCTGTATCAAGCGGACTCTCCGCTCCGTTAGGCCGGAGCGGCAGAAGACCCTTTTGGACCTCAGGGAGAAGCTCCATAAGTGGCTTCACTTCACTCAGCCTCAAGCACAAGCTGTCGAGAACTGGTTCAATAAGATACCAGGTCACCAGCCCCTTGACCCGTCGGGCTTCAGCTGGGCTTGGCGTAAGTCCCCCTGTCCGTCCTGAGGCGGGCTGAGGGGCGGACAGGGGGACTTACGCTAATCCAAAGCGATCAGGCTGAAAGGCTTGCGCAAGACGATCAAGCGTCAGAAAACGCCCGCCGTTCACGACGGCTCAATCGCGCCAGCCGTACCTCGCCGACCAACCCGACCTGATGTTCGAGATGGTCTGCTCCACCGATGACCGGCACTCGTCCGGCAGGTGGTCAATCTCCTTCGCAATCCGCTCGATGTAATCCTCGCCTCCGTAGGATTTGGCCACGCGACGGAGGATTTTGCCGACGTCCCCGCATCGGCAGGCGGTCAGAGCGAGATCGGCGGGCGACCAGGATGAGGACATGAAGGCGGACACCAGCTCTTGGCGCGCGGTCTTGCAGCGGTCCCAGTCGAGAAAGGGGATGAACTTCAGGAGGTCGGGGATGTCGCCCTCCTTCGCCAGTTCCCGGTAGACCATCGGGAAAGCGGCAGCGATCATCAGTGAGACTGGAGCCCAGCGATGCCGCATGAGCATTGGGAGGATACGGCCAGCGGCGTCCAGCAGCGCCCTAGGTGCGGCTTTCTCAGCCTCGAGCATGAGGTATGCGCACGCTTCCGCCGCGGCTGTGTCGAAATCGATGGTGCGCCGGTTGCAGATCGTCTGCGCGAGTTCCGCAATCGACCAGACGATGCGAAGGCGCGCCGGCTGGGGAGCCTTGTGGAGTACAACTATGTTGCGGCTAACCACCGACGCCGGCACATCCCAACCCAATCCGGCGCGCACAACCCAAGCCCCGTCCAACTGCTCACCGACGATGCCCAGGACCTTTGTGAGGAAGCTTGTCTCGTCGCCATTAAAGTGCGTCGGAAGGCAGCGCCCGAGCGCCTTCTCCGCAACGCGGACCCCGGTCGCCGCATCGGCCCCCGCCAGAACCAAGCCTGCTATCCGGACGAACACGTCGATAGGAAGCTCGCACGCGAAGACGGCACGTTCGAGGAAATCGGGCGTGCCGTCCTGCATTCTCGCCAATACTTCGGCATCGAGGCCCGGTTGACTCAGGATCGCTGACAGCTGGTGGTCGTCGGCTCTGCGCAGCAGCGAGGTCAGCAGACCAATCACCATCTCGGACGACAATCCAGGCGCGCCCAGCAGCCACGTCACGTCCGCTACCGCCGGATCGAGGGTGCTGTCTAGCAGCGCATCCCGGCGCTGCGACGACGTCAACGCGACAATCGACGCCCTCACTTCCTCCATTGCATTGACGGCGCGGGCGCGCTCGACGACCAGCTCGGCGAGCCGCGAAGCCTGGAAATCATTGGCGATGCCGAGGTGGGATATTTCCGCCGCGAGCCCCTGTTCGTCCAACCTCGCCACGAGCGGACCCGCAGCGGGCAGATGCCGGTCCTCGACGAGATGGGGCAGAAGCCTAATGCCGACGGCGTCCACCAGCGCGGGTTCCTCAACTTCGAGCGCCTCACCGATCCGCTCAACGAGCACGCCATTGGCGACCGCACGCTCGGTCAGCCGTCCATCGGCGGCCACGAGGCGCAATAGAAGTGTCGGAGGCGCCGAGAGCAGCGCGCGCAAGCCTCTTCCCTCGACCGCCTCGCCGAGCCCATGGGCGATCCTCGGCAGGAGATCCGCCAAAACATCGGTCAGCTCCGGCCCGGACAGCAGCGCGACGGCTCCTTCGGGGGCTCGCGCAGCCAGCGTCTCTGCTGCCGCAGCAACAGCGTTCCTTCCAGCCAGCATGGGGCGCGCCCGCATCTTGGTGGCGATGGCGCCGAGGAAGGCCCACGCGTCAGCCTCGGGGAGGTCCGTCGAGGCGCGAAGAATGGCACGCGCAAGGGCAGGCTCCAGCGAACCGATCGCCTGCACGTCCCGTACCTTGCCGGAGTTCACGATGTCGAGGAGTCCCAGCGCGGCCGTCGGCGTCCGATCCAACTTCCCGAAGAGTTCGTCCCAAAGGAGCGCGATGCGAAGCGCGGCCGCGTTATCGACGTCGCCGCCCCCCACGAGGCGGATCTCCGACACGGTCAGCAACTGCGGGCGCGTCTGCTCAAACACGCGGCTGACGATGGCATCCGTCCAGCGGTGGCGAGCGTCCTGGCTGGATCGCCCGTCGATCCGCCGACCGTTCCAATCCGAGAACTTTGCCTTCGCGTCCTTCGGCGCGAACACGAGGTCGAAGTCGCGCCCCCCGACCTTGCGCGGCGAGAGCGCGAAGGTCGACAGGGCGAACCTTTGCCGCATCGATGGCCACAGGGCGGTCAGGAGCCGGAGCGCGATCAGTTCCGGGGTCGGAGCGTCGAACACGACCACGGGCTGAGCCTCCTCCAAGAACAGCGCCTCCAGTAGTTCGCCCGCCTTGAAGTCGGGCTCGGGTGGCAGATGCTTGGCGGATGAGGTGGAAACGGACCGTTGCGTCGCGTCGTCCTGATTGGGAAGCGCGTCGACCTCGAGTAGTTCGAGTAACGGCGACAGGCTCTCGGCCAGTGACCAGTCCTTCGCACCGATAACCAAGCTCAGCGTCCGGACGCAACCGGCTCGCGATACAGTGGTGTCTTGCCACGTCCTCGCTAGCACGTACCGCTCGCTGCTCGGCAGCGGGTAGGCCGTCAAGTACGGCTCGAAACGCTCCCGCGGTCGCAGTGGGCCGGCGACATCGGAGAGCCTGTCGATCATCGACTGGTCTGGCTTTGGAAGCTGCGCGGAAGCGGCCAGGAGCTGGTGCCCCCTTCGGTATCCGTGAACCTGGCGATCGACGATGATCATGTTCAGAAGCCGACCACCCATGCCACCGGCAGAGTGAGGTCGCCGTCCTTCGTCCAGGTGCCTGAGTCGTCCTCCAGGGCCACCCAGCCATGACCGTCGAGGCCGGTGTCCAGGAGTTCGTCGCGACAGGCGGCATCTGCCTTGAGGTCCCCGCCCACGACGCTTAGCCCGAACACGCGCACGTCAAGCCGGTCGATATCCACCAGCCGGCCTGCCAGCAGGGGGTACTCCCGCTCCAGATGAGCCTTGGGTCCCTGAGCGAACTTCTGCGCATCGACGAGATCCCATGCGCTCACCACCACGGAGAGACGTGGACGGCTGCCGTCCGTGCGCTCGGTAAGCGTGACCTCGAGAAAGCGGATGAGCTCGCACAGCATCACCTGGGTGGCAAGGCCCGGCTCCTCGGCCCCCCCGAGCTTGGCCAACAACCTCTGCGAGGTAACCCAATCGAGAGGGCGCACATCCTGATCCGACCCGACTCGAACGAACAGTAGGGCACCGTCGGCCCGACGCAGTTCCTCCATCCAGTCCGGCGCGATCTCGCAGTCCAGCACGGCGTTGCGCCAGAGCTCGCCCCGGATGTCGGGGACCACGATTGCGGCCTCCTCGTCTCTCAACCGGTCGGCGACGACGACTTCAAAATCGCGGCGCTCGTCGGTGTGCTGCGACCGGGGCGCGAAGTTGCCGGAAAAGAGGTGGTCTGCGACCTCGAGGACGAACGTGATGTCCTTCGGTTGCTGCGCGGCTTTGAGCCGCCCCTTGCCCTCGTCGAGCGCCGGCCAGAGCCGGCCGACGTAGTTGGTCTTGCCTGAATCCGGGCCGCCTAGCAGCACCACAGAACGGGTCATCGGTCCCTCCTGAAGCTGAGGTAGGATCGCGAGCACTCATCCGGTTCGCTGCTCGGCCAGAACTCGCTCCCACTTTGCTGCGGGGCTACGGTCGCTTCCACCAGCTCCGCGAGGCCGAAGCCGGCCCTCACATCGCCGTGTTCCGAGAAGGACGCGACATGGTGAATCCTGGCGACGACTTCGCGCTTCATCAACTCCGCGGCAATCCGGTTCGTGATCGAGCCGTCCAACTCGCCGTGGTCACGATGCGTGACGACGATCATCATACGGGGAATCGTGCCGTCGAAGATCGTCCTGAGCCTGCCGGCAAGTTGCCCCAGCCGGCTGATGACGCCCTGCCGCCGCTCCTTATCCGCCAGCGTTCGCCCGTCGACGACCACCCAGATCGCCTCGGCCGACTTCATGAAGTCGAAGCGATCGGCGTGCGCGGTGCTGACCAGCGCAGTGGTCCACTCGCCGGGCAGGTCTGGAAGTGCGAGGTCGACGCAGCGTCCATCAGCCCGCCTCACTAGGCGCAGGTGCAGGAAACCGGGGCGGCGATCGTCCGCCATCTCAGTATGCACCGTCATCTGGTCCGGCGGCTGACCCTCGTTCCACTCGCGGGCACCCCGAGCGATCTCCTCGAACCCCATCAGACTCCGGCTGTCGGCGAAGGACCACCCTTCGAGCTGCGCGTTGGCGACCATGAGGTAGAGGCTCACCAAGCACGCAGTCTTACCGGATTCGGGATCCCCCAGGATCCCCACGACCGTGACGTAGCGCGAGCCCATCATGCCGGACACAAACTCGGGGCCCAGCGTTCTGCTCGAAGGGAACGAAGCCGCTCCGGTCGGCTTCTCGAGAACCGGAGCGCCGAAATCGTCGGCCGGCTCGGCGGGAGCGGATTCGGTCGCGACAGCCTCAGCGTTGCCGACTGCCGGGTTCTTAGCGGCAGCGTAATGCTTGCAGGTGGCGAGATCGTGCTCGAGCGCGCACACCCCGGTCTCGCCCACGGCGCATCCTTCGAAGGTGCAGGCGCGGCTCATAGGCGTCCGAGTCCTTCGGAGACGAGCCGAGCCATTGTGGCCTCCAGAAGCGCGCGGCAGCCCCACGTCGAGGCTTTCCTCCTCACCGTCACCCCTTCACCGGCGCTCGCGCCCGTGACTAGGGCGTTCAGCAGCGGATATGCCACCGGGGCAGAAGTCACCCTATCGGGAATCCGCGCAGCAAGTGCAGCGCGGTCTTCCCCAATCGCCTCGACAAGCTCCCCGAGCTCGAGCTCGGGGTCCGCATCCACGGTGCGCAGGACGATTTCGCGATGCACATCGGCCGGCAGGCGACGGAGAAGGCCCGCTCCCTCGATGCCCATCGTCACCAAGCGCGCCGCCTCGGGAATGTCGGACAGCGGTCGACCGAGCACGCGGCTCCGATCCAGTTGGGCCCACCAGAGATAGTCGAGCTCCTCGCGGTCAAGCGCCGCATTGCGTTGCAGCGGGTCGATGATCCCGGCGACGATTTTCTTGAAGTTCGTCGTGGTCTTTCCCTCAGTATCGACGGTGACGCCAAGGTCCTGCACCTCCGGTACCGGCTCCCGCTCGCGCGCCTTGTTAGCGCTCTCGAGGCTGCGCTCCCTTGCACGGTCGAGCACCTCGCGGCGGAGCGCCTCCCTCTTCACCTCCTGGAGCGCCGGCTGGAACTCGAGCGCCGACCACAGTGCGTTCGAATAGAGATCGACTATCGTCCAGCCGCTGGTTCCCGGCTTGCTCGCCATCACGGAGAGCGCTGCCATGCCCGCGCAGACCCCGACCTCCAGGGGGCGCTCAGAACTTAGGAACGCGGAGGCGTGCTTCTGCACCGCACGCTCGACTTCGTCCGACAGGGTCTCAGGCGGCGTGCCATCCCCGCCCAGCGCAGTGGCGATCTCTGCCGCTTTGGCGATGATATCGGTGGACCCCTTGATCTTGCCCCAGTCGGCTGCGAGCTGCGTTACCGCCTTCTGCCGCGAATCCACATCCTCGTTGCTCACCGAGAGACCGCTGATCCTCATGTGAACCGGAAGCCTACTCATCAGTCCTGCCCCTCTTCTCGTTCGGCGATCAGCCAGTCGATCATTCGGTTCACCTCTGGAAGCCTGCCCTCGCGTGCGAGCCAGTCGAACAGCTTGCGCTCGACCCCCTGGGTCATCCGTTCGTCGGAATCCGCCGGGATCGCGTCTAACTCCACGAGTATCCGAAGACGCTCGTTCTCGAGCAGATCGCGGAAGAAGCGCAGTAGCGCGAGCTCGTAGCCTTCGACGGGCGGCGGCATGGGCGGCGTCTCCCCCTCGGCAAGCTCCGCGGCGACAAGCTCCACAACCGGCTTGGGGGCCGGTCCTCCATCCGCCACCGGGCCGTGTCCATCCGTGGCCAAACCATCGCCGTCCGGCCGCTTGCACTTCCTAAAGTTTGGCGAGCCCAGCGTGAAGCGAGGCTCGCTTCCGCCAAGGCGCTTGCTGTCAGCCTCAAAACATGTTCCCGCCGGGTTCCAGGTCCGAGGATGCATCGTGACCGCGAGGGCGTCAGCCTCCTCGTCCCAGTCGAACTCGATGATGTTGTACGTGTAGGTGTAAATTTCGTTCGACTTGAATGGCACGGCGGCACCGGCGGCCAGCATCATGACGTCGCACCCTTCGTCGACCGTGTCGATCGTGACCTTGGGATTGTGCTCATGGCCGGAGATGAACACGCGGGCACGGCTACGGACGTACTGCCGGACCTCGTCCGCGTCCTTATACCAGTTGAGGGGATGGTGGACGAGGACGACGTTCTCCTCCCCGGCTTTGCGCGGAATGGTGAACTGCCTCGCTCCGATCATGAGCTCCGGCGCGTCCCCCCTCTCCTTCCCGTGGCAGAGCAGGGCCGAGTTCTTGCGGATGAAGCGGATCCAGCGACTGGGTGCCAACTCGATCCGGAGGTTCGTGGCGAAGCGCACCTCGCCGTGGAGGGGGCAATCGTATCCGAAACAGAAGCGCCCATAATCCTCGAAGCGGGCGAGCAGCGACGCCCGGTCCGCCGGATTGTCCACCACCCGCTCGTACTCCGCCGCGCCGCCCGCACGAATGTAGTCGAGCAGTTGTGAGCCACCGATCGAAAGCTTGTCCCTGTCCACGTCGTGGTTGCCGGGCACCATCTGCACCCTGTGGATCGGGCAGCCGATGTTTTCCGCCAGCGTGTCCAGCCAGCGGCCCGCATCCTCGTACTGCGCCCGCTTGCCCGAGTAGGCAATATCCCCGGTGACCAGTATCCCCTGAGCCACGCCGCCCGGAAGACCGCCGATGACCTCTGTGGCATCCGCGATGAGCTGCTGCTTCACGTCGTCATGGATGTGGACGATATCGTCGCGTTCCTGGCCGAAATGGATGTCGGAAAGATGGACAAATATCGCTGACATCTACCCTCCATGTTGACCGGGAGTCGCTCCCTGTGAATGTAGGTTGAGTTAGCCATCAATGTCACGACAAACGAGGCGTCTGTCCGAAGCGGATCGGGAGGCGCTCGAGTCGGTGCGCGCCCGTTTCAAGGTCGCCAAACTCCGCCAACAGCTAGGCCGAGGCGTCTACCAAGTTGGAGGAGGCTTGGTCGGCACTATAGCCACGTGGGCATCTCCTCCTCTGGTGCCTCAATTCCGGCGCGCCCGGAGGAGGTGGCAGAAGGGATCTGGGGTAGCTATTCTCATCCACCGCCGCTGATCTTGGATAGGTCGATAGCCGCAAATGCCGAGAGGCCACAACCTGGAGCGGCGTACTAAGAACCTTGTCCCGCCAAGCAATAACCATGGAGGGATTGTTACTTATAATATCGGGCCAAGTACCGCAAGATCTCGCAAGTGCCCGCGCCTCCAGCACTCAAAGTCGTCGCGACGCCGGGATATTTTTGAGATATTTCCGCCGCTGGATTTTCCGAAAACGGCCGGCGTAGAGCAGCGTTCAAGGTCGGCAATATCGATTTTGCTAAACGCAGCATCAGCTTGGCAGTCTGCTCAGCCACTCATCCTTTCGTTTGAGGGAGTGAGCCATCAGAACAATCGCGGTATACTCTTGCCATCCTCACTATACCGCCGCGGATATTCTGAAACACGTCTGCGGCCACGGCAAGGAGGGCAACTATGCAAGTCCCGTTATCATGAATAAAAAGGAACGGCATCGAAGTACCGCGCCACCGGCACAACGATACCGATCCCATCCGCAATTCTCGGCTCTAAGAGCCCGGCGCTATACTCAAGCACCACCAACGGCGTGAGTATGGCAGCAAGGCTTTCGGAGCACAAGAGGTCATCTCCAACAATTACGAGGGATGCCATGCCCGAACGTTATGCTCATGTCCGCGTTACTGCGACTGTCCGCGCCGATGTCAGTGACTGGAATCGGAAAACGAGCTACGTAGCGGATATTGAGGTTGCGGCGGATATCACTGAGATCACCCTGCGCCGCATTTCCGCCTTTCTGCGTCACAAGAAGCCCAGAGCCTTTTGATGCCATCGGACGACCGCTGAGCGGCGTCCGCTTCAAACCAACCATCCCACACGGATCGACCTACAGGGCGCCGCCCCCATGCGGCGCCCCATGGGGAGAGTTTGCCATGGCGCAGCATTACCTGCTGTCGGCCCGCAGCCGCGGGCTCGGCATCGCCAGTATTTTGACCCTGACCGAGGCCCAAGCGCACCGCGAGTTCTGTTGCATCCGCTGGCCGGACACCGGCGGGCAGCCGGTGTGCCCTTGGTGCGGCTGCACCGCCTGCTGGATCTGCGGTGCGGAGCGGTTTCGCTTCCGCTGCAAGCGCTGCTTGAGGGATTTTACGGCAACCAGGGGCACGCCATTCGCCAAGCACAAGCTGCCCCACCGAATGCTGCTGGCCGTGCTCCATACATTCCTGTGCGGCGTCTCCGGCAAGGCCGCGCTGGAAATGTCGCGGGTGCTCGACATCGCCTACAAAACGGCCTTTGTGCTGTGCCACAAGCTGCGCGTCGCCATGGGCAGCGAGGGTCAGGCGGGTTGCTTGGGTGGGCCCGGCTGGGAGGTCGAGGTCGACGGCCGCTACAGCGGCGGCTACATCAAGCCGGCGAACTGGCGCGAGAACCGCCGTGATCGCCGTCTCGCCAGGAATCAGAACGGCAAACGGCGGGTCACGGTGGTGATCCGCGCCCGCAACGGCCAGTGCCGCACCTGGGCCTTCCGCACCGAGGAAGGCGCCGTCGATTTCATCATCGGCAAGGTGCTGCCCGGCACCGTGGTGTACGCTGACGATGCCCCGTCCTGGA
>NZ_JBPXMR010000016.1:0-101615 GCF_053470425.1 Azospirillum terrae
CTCTTCACACCCTCCATCCGCCCGACCGGTTCGTACGCGTTTGACGCGGGGTGGAGCAGCCCGGTAGCTCGTCAGGCTCATAACCTGAAGGTCGCAGGTTCAAATCCTGCCCCCGCAACCACCAACAGTTGACAGCCCGCCTCCAACGAGGCGGGCTGTTGGCGTTTTGGGTTGGCATCGCCGTACACCGCCAGGATCGCCGCCCACTGCGAGGCGTGCTCTCCGGCGTGTTCGGACACCATTCCAAACGCGCGCTCGCGGACTTCCGGAGCGTATTTGGATTGATCTCTGCTTCGTCATGATAGCCCCATCTTCTTAGGGAATGGGGCCTCCGGAAAAGTCGCGTCCGTCAAGCGGGTGTAAATTCGGGTGTGGCTTGAGGTGGCCATGGGGCAGGCCGCAAGTCCATGTGGGTGATCGCGCCGTGACGCAAGGGGCAACCCGACACCCCGGCTCCAAGTCGAGCCTCGGCTTGACCATGGACAATTACCGGAGCGACCGCATGTTGTCATCTGTGCGATACCAAGCCCCTTTTCCCATGTCCGAGTAGCTTCACCGCATGTCCGAGCGTCGCCATGCCCGAACCGCTCCCAGAAGGACCGCACCCAGCGGTTCCTGGCGGCCGGTTCTGGCGTGGCTCGCAGTGCTGGCGATCCTGGTCCAGAGCACGATCCCGGACTTCGCCATGGCCGCGCGCAATGCTGCCCGGCATCGGGCGGAGGTTGCGGCGGCGCATCAGGTCCACCATCACCAACACCATGGTGCCGAGCAGCAGCGGCCGGAGACGCCGGCACCCGCTGGCAACCACGACCACGAAACGCTCTGCGCGTTCTGTCTGGCGCTCGCCACGCACGGCTTGGCGGCGGGGCTCGGCAACGCCCTTCCCGTTCCTGTGGGCTATGACATCGCCGCGCTGCCGATGCAGCGGGGCATCCGCCCGCAGCCGCTGTTTTTGACCAGCCTCAACCCGCGCGCGCCGCCGAACTCCGACCAGGGCTGATCGTTCGATGCCGGACGCACCGCGCGTGCGTCCGCCCGATGTCCTGTTCGGAGCACAACACCATGAACCGCATCCACGCCCTGGCGCTCGGCGCCGGGTTCCTGTGCTTGGCCGCGACGGCCGGCACCGCGTCCGCGCACATCGTCCTGGAGGCCCGCGAGGCCCCGGCCGGCAGCTACTACAAGGCCGTCCTCAAGGTCGGCCACGGCTGCGACGGAGCGGCCACCACGGCCATCCGCGTCCGCCTGCCGGACGGCGTCGTCGGCGCCAAGCCGATGCCCAAGCCGGGCTGGACGCTGACCACCAAGGAAGGCGAGTACGCCCAAGCCTACGAGTCGCACGGCCGCACCATCACCCGCGGCGTCACCGAGATCGCCTGGAGTGGCGGTACCCTACCGGACGCGTGGTACGACGAGTTCGTCTTCCAGGTCGTGCTGCCCAAGCAGCCGGCCGGCACGGTGCTGCACTTCCCCGTGGTGCAGGAGTGTGAAAAGGGCGTCCACCGCTGGATCGAGATCCCCGAGGCCGGCAAGACGCCGGCGGACTACCGCGAGCCGGCGCCGAGCCTGACGCTCACCGACAAGCCGCAGGGCCGCTGACCGCCATCGCGCGCCAACAAGGGGGTTCCCATGCCGAACCATGATCTTTCGGTCATCGGCCTGTTCCTCGCCGCCGACCCGGTGGTGAAGGGCGTGATGGTCCTGCTCCTGCTCGCGTCCGTGGCGTGCTGGGCCATCGTCCTCGAGAAGACGGTCGTGCTGGCCCGCGCCAAGGCCCAGACGCGCCGCTTCGAAGCCGCTATCACAGTGGAGGGCGGCTTCGACGTGGGCGGCTTGGCGGGATTGCCGGCCGCCATCGTCGCTGCCGGCCAGCACGAAAGGCACGACCATGACCACGACGAGAGCCGGGCCGAGCTGCGCGAGCGGCTGGAACGCGCCATGCGCGTCGCTATGGTGGAGGAGTTGCGCCGCCTCGACGGCCATCTGCCGGTGCTCGCCACCGTCGGCTCCTCGGCGCCATTTGTCGGGCTGTTCGGCACGGTGTGGGGCATCATGCACAGCTTCACCTCGATCGCCGCCTCCAACGACACCAGCCTCGCCGTGGTGGCGCCGGGCATCGCCGAGGCGCTGTTCGCCACCGCTATCGGTCTGGTCGCCGCCATCCCGGCGGTGGTCGCCTACAACAAGCTGACCAGCGACCTCAACCGACTGTCGCAGCAGCTGTCGGTCGCCATCGGCCGTCTTGCCGGCACCCTGGTGCGCACCCGCACCATGCGTCTGAAGGCGGCCGAGTGATGGGTATGGCGCCCATGGACGCCGGGCCGGGGAGCGGGTTGGGGGACGAGTTCTCCTACCGCCCGGTCGCCGAGATCAACGTCACGCCGTTCATCGACGTGATGCTGGTCCTGTTGGTCATTTTCATGGTGGCCGCCCCGCTGATGATGGTCGGCGTGCCGGTGCAACTGCCGAAGACCGCCGCCCAGAAGGTCAGCCAGCCGCGCCAGCCCGTCGTGGTGAGCGTCGATAAGGATGGCCGCATTTTCCTGCGCAGCGAGGAGGTGGCCGCCGCCGACGTGGCGACGCGGCTGACGGCGCTCGCCAAGGAGGATCCCGACGCGGTCGTCTACGTGCGCGGCGACCGCGCGCTGAGCTATGGCCGGGTCATGGAGGTGATGGGACAGGTGAGCCAAGCCGGCTTTGCGCGCGTCTCGCTGATCGCCGAGGGGGCCGCCGCTCCGGTGCCCGCCGCTCCGGTGAAGGCGCCCTGAACTGTGCGCTGGGTAGGACGCCGCTGGGCGCAGTTCCTCTCGGTCGCGGTGCACGCCGGGCTGCTTGCCATTCTGGTCGCGCGGTATGAGCCGGTCATGCCGGCGCCGTCCGCCGTCCGCATCGAGCTGGACCTGAGCCAGCCCGAACCGGAAGCCGTGGCCGAGATGACGCCGCCTGTGGAGCCGCTGCCCGCGCTGTTGCCCGAACCGCCCCAGGTCGCGGAGGAGCTGCCGCCGGAATCATTGCCCGAACCGGAACCGGCTGGCGCCGTCGAGCCTTCTCCCGCCGCCGACGAGCCGCCGCCACCGCCGGCTGCGGAGCCAACGGTGGTGACGATGGTTCCACCACCGCCGGCCAAGCCGCGTCCACCGGAAGCGGCGAAGCGCCCACCCCCTCAGCCGACGGCATCCGCCACCGTCACGCGCGATCCGGCGCCGCAGCCATCTCCGCCGCAACCGGCAGCCGCGCCGGCCCCCGTCCGCGCGGCCGGGCCGCCGCCGGACTATTTGGCGCTGCTCCAGGCCCGCCTTGCCCGCTACAAGGTCTATCCACGCGCCGCGCAGATCGCGCGCGAAGAGGGCACCGTGCTGCTGCGCTTCGTGGTGGCGCGCGACGGCGCGGTGGTGTCTTGGCGGGTCGAGCGCAGCTCCGGCCACGAGAGCCTGGACCGTCAGGTCGGGATCATGGTCGAGCGCGCGGCGCCGATGCCGCCGATGCCGGACAGCGTGTCCGGCGACCGGCTCGACATCGTGCTGCCCGTCCAGTTCGCCCTGCGGTGACGCCGATGCCGCGCCCGAACCGCGTCGCCGCCGCGCTCACCGGCCTGCTGCTCCTGTTTCAGGCGTGGGGGCCCGTGCAGGCCGTGAACGCGGCGTCCGCCATGGCGGCGGCGCTGGTGGCGGACGAGTCGCTGTGCCGGCACGACGGGGGCGAGCCGGATGCTCCCGATCCACAGCGCCACCACACCCTCTGCCCGGCCTGTTCCATTTGCTGCGCTGTGCCGGCGGCCCTTTCCACCGGCGGCACGGCGCTTCCACTGCCGCGGTTCCACGGCCGGCTGGGCGCCGTTCGCGTCGCCTCCCCACCCCTCCGCCGGTCGCCCGGCCATCGTCCGAAGGCCCGTGGGCCGCCCGTCCCACCGGGAGACCCATGCCACCATCGAACGAGGATTTCGGCCGGCCAAGGCGCCGGCCCAAGGGGAGACCACACGTGACCCGTTTCCATACCGCGGGCTCTGCCGCTGCACTTGCCACGCTATTTATGATGAGCACCGCGCTGACCCCGGCCGCGGCTCAGACCGCAACGCCGCAGCCCGCCGCCCCGGTGACGCTCGACACCATGACCATCAACGCGCAGGGCGCCGGCTCGCTGACCGTCCCGACGCCCGAGCAGGCCCGCGAGGACCTGAACCGCACCCCCGGCTCGGTCGGCTTCATCGACTCCGAGTCCCAGAAGGGTCGGGTTTCCAAGGACCTGCGCGACGTGCTGAAGGACACGCCGGGCGTCTTCGCGCAGAGCCGCTACGGCCAGGAGATCCGCCTGTCGGTGCGTGGTTCCGGCCTCTCGCGCGGCTACCACCTGCGCGGCATCGAGGTGTTGCAGGACGGCATCCCGGTCAACTTCGCCGACGGCAGCGGTGACTTCTACCAGATCGATCCGCTGGCGTTGCGCTACGCCGAGGTGTTCCGCGGCGGCAATGGCCTGTCCTACGGTTCCTCGACGCTGGGCGGCGCCATCAACTTCGTGACGCCGACCGCGCACACCGCCGTCGGCCCCAACCTCCTGCGCCTGGAGGGGGGCAGCTACGGGACGGCGCGGGCCAGCGGGCAGGCGTCGCGCGTTCTGGGCGACGCCGATTTCCTGGTCAGCGGCACCGTCAGCCATTCCGACGGCTATCGCGATCACTCCCAGGGGCAGGGCGAGCTGTTCAACGGCAATGTCGGCTACCGCTTCAATCCGAACGTCGAGACGCGGTTCTATCTCGGGGCCTACGTCGTCGACCAGAAGCTGCCCGGCTCGCTGAGCCTGAGCGACGCGCTCAACCGGCCGCGCATCGCCAACCCGGCGGCGATCGCCGGTGACCAGTCCCGCATGACCTGGACCGAGCGTGTGGCGAACCGCACCACAATCCACCTCGACGGCGGCCAGTTGGACTTCGACAGCTGGGCGATCCACAAGAAGCTGTTCCACCCGATCTTCCAAGTCGTCGACCAGGACGGCTGGACCTACGGCGTCGGCCCCCGCTACACGACCAGTTTCACCATCGGCGGCCTGCGCGACGAGCTGGTCGTCGGTGCGCGCGCCTTCGCCGGCACCAACACGGCGCTCCAGTTCGTCAACCTGCACGGCAATCGCGGCGCCCAGACCGCCGACACCCGCCAGGAGGCCCGCAATCTCGAGGCCTACGCGGAGAATCGGCTGTACGTCGTGCCGACAGTGGCGCTGATGACCGGCGCCAAGCTGCTGCGCGACCAGCGCGAGTTCACCGACGAGCGCAACCCGCGCCGCAATTCGGAACGCACCTACGACGGCCTGAACCCCAAGGTCGGCGTGCTGTGGGAGCCGCACCCCGAGGTGCAGGTCTTCGCCGACGTCACGCGCAGCCTGGACGTTCCCGACTTCAGCGACCTGACGCAGACGCAGGCGAACGGCAACCCCGCCTTCGTGCCGCTGCAGGCGCAACGCGCCTGGACCATGGAACTGGGCACCCGTGGCGAGAAGGGCCGCTTCTCCTGGGATGTGACGGCGTTCCGCTCCCAGCTCAAGGGCGAGATGCTGCAGTTCACCACCAACCCCAGCATTCCGGCCGCGACCTTCAACGCCGACCGCACCGTGCACCAGGGCATCGAGCTGGGCGTGCGGGTCGAGGTGGCGCGCGACCTGACCGGCGCCGGGGCCGGTGACAAATTCACCATCGGCCAGCTGTGGAACTACAGCGACTTCCGCTTCCGCGACGACGCCCAGTACGGCAACAACAGCATCGCCGGCGTGCCGACGAACCTGCTGCGCACCACGTTCTCCTACACGCGGCCGGACGGCTTCTACGTGACGCCGACGGTGGACTGGGTGCCGAATGGCGCCTGGGCCGATCAGGCGAACACGCTGCGGGTTCCGGGCTACACGCTGTTGGGCGTGCAGGCGGGTGTGGAGTTGAAGAACGGCCTGCTGCTGTTCGTCGACGCCCGCAACTTGACCGACAAGCGCTACGTCAGCGACATCGGCACCATCACCGATGCGCGCCGGGCCGGCACCCAGATCTTCTATCCGGGTGAAGGCCGCAGCGTGTACGCCGGCGTTCGCGCTGCCTTCTGAGGACGGACCTGTGTTCCCGCGGGCTCGGCGGTTCCGGCCACCGAGCCCGTCCAACGCTTCGAAGAGGATCGACCGTGCGGCGTTCACGCGGACTCATCTCAGCCGTCCTGCTCGGCGTCGTGCTCGTGGTGTGGAGCGCGGGCGCGGCGTGGGCGCACGCCGTCCTGCGCGAGACGGTGCCCGCCGACGGCGTCCGGCTGGACGCGCCGCCGCACGAGGTCGTGCTGCGTTTCAACGAGCCGGTCGTGCCGATCGCCGTCCAGGTGCTCGACGGTGGCGGCCATGCGGTGGCGAGGACGGGGGCGGTGTCGGCGCGGGACGACACTGTCCGCCTCGGGCTGCCGCACCATCTCCCTACCGGAACCTACGTCGTCAGCTACCGCGTCACGTCCGCCGACGGCCACCCGGCCGCCGGGTCGATCACCTTCGGGGTCGGCATGGCGCCGGAGGCCGTGGCACCGGAAACGCGCGCCGACGTGTCGGCGCCCGCCGCGTTGACGGCGGTGATCGTGCGCGCCGTGCATTACGCATCGCTGCTGGCCGGCATCGGCGGCGGGCTCTTCCTGGTCCTGGTGTTGGGACCATGGTCGGCGTTGAACGAGCGGCTCAAGCCGGGCCTGTGCCTGCTGCTCCTGACCGCGGCGGTGTCGGCGGTGCTCCTGGTCGGGCTGAGCGGCACGGTGCTGGCGGGCGGCCCGCTCGCCGGCCTCAGGGAGGCTTCGACCTGGGCAACGGGAGCGGCGAGCACGGCCGGGATCAGCGCAGGCCTCGTGTTGCTGGCGCTGCTTGTCAGCGCGACCGGCTTGGCGCTGGAAGCCCGGCACACCGCCGGCCGTGTCCTGCTCGTGCTGGGGGCGCTGCTGGGCGCCGCCTCGCTGGCCGCCACCGGGCATGCGGCAACGGCACCGCCGCGCTGGCTGAGCGTTCCGCTCGTGGGGGTGCACGGACTGATGGCGGCGTACTGGATCGGCTCGCTGTGGCCGCTGGCCGTGGCGCTGCGGACGGAGCCGCCGGCGGAAGCGGCGCGGCTGACCCGGCGCTTCTCGCGCCTGGCCGTCGGTGGCGTGGCGGTGCTGATTGCCGCGGGTGCGGGCCTGTCGGTGTTGCAGATCGGCTCGCCGGATGCCGTCCTTGCGACCGATTACGGCAGGATTTGGCTGGGCAAGATGCTCGTCGTCGTCGGGCTGTTGCTGCTGGCGGTGCGGAACCGGCTGTGGCTGACGCCGGCCCTCGACCACAGCGGGCGCGCGGCCGTGGCCGCCCTGCGGCGGAGCGTCTGGACGGAAGTGGTCTTCGCCGTGTTGGCACTCCTGCTGACCGCCCTGTTCCCCTTGACGCCACCCCCACGCGCTCTCGCCGGGCCGGAAGTCGCCAACGGTGGCGAGGCGGACCGGAACCGCGGCTACAGGGCGGCGATCACTCAGGGTGGGCGCATGGCCATGGTCGAGGTGGTGCCGGCCCGGCCGGGACGCAACCGGGTCAGAGTCCACCTGCATGGTCCCGATGGTGTCCCGTTCGCCACCACCGAAGCCGCCCTCGAATGGGAGCTGCCGGCTGCCGGCGTGGCCCCGCTCCGTCGAACCCTCCCGGCGACCGGGCCGGGCGAAGTCGGGGCCGAAGACATCGAGATGCCCATCGCCGGCCGCTGGACCCTGCGCCTGGATGTGCTGATCGACGACTTCGACAAGGCGGTGTTCCGCACCGAGATCCCCATTGGGGCCGGCGTCGACGGAAGGGGCAAGACTCCATGAAAACGCGATCTCGATGGAACCGAATCAGGCGCAGTCCGAAGACTCGCGGCCATAACGCCCCGGCCGGCGTCTCCACCGTTGAACTCTGTCGATTGCAAGGTCCATAACAGGGGCTCATCGTTCCACGCAGCATACGGAAACGTGTTGAGCATGGCCGCCACTCCCCCGAGGTCGCTCGTCCGGCCGAGCCTCCCAGTGATCGCGACCTGCGCGGCCATGCTGATCGGCTCGACCGGCGTTGCCGACGCACAGGTCATGCTCCCCACGGCCCGCCCTGCCTCGACGGCTCCCAAGCAGCGTTCGACGGCTCCCAAGCCGCAGCCGAAGGCGGTCCAGGCCAGCACGACCGGTTCGGCATGCCTGGACGGTGAACCGATCGGAGCGGCCGTTCTCGGCGCCCTCGCCGGAGGTGACGAGGCGTTCGCGCTCCTGGTCCGCGAGAAGCCGGACGAAGCCTTCCGATGCTCCAGCCTGTTCCCCAGCGCCGCGGCCACGGCGGCGTTGCACATGGCCGCTCCCACGGCTCCCTTCGACGCCATCGGCGCGGCCGACCAATTGTCGAAGCGTCCCGGCGGAGCCGCGATCATCGACACGGCGCTCAACGCCGATTTGCTGATGCGCTCGCTCGACACCGGTCTGCCCTTCTATGAGACCCGGCACGAGCTGCGCAAGCGCCTGCCGGCCGCGACCCTGAAGGCGATGGAAGATCAGGCGTCCAAAGCGCTGGCCGCGGCCTTCGCGAAGGACCCCGCCCTGCTCTCGACGAAGATCGGCGCCATGCTCGACGGGATGACCGAAGACCCGTTGAAGGATCGCTTCCGCATTGCCGAGGCGCTGCCCATCGAAACGCTCTTCGAGCTGATCGCCCGCACCGGGCTGCAACTCTACACCTCGTCGTTCGACGGCATCGTCGACATCATCGAGGCCAAACTGCACAAGGAACGGCGGAGTTTCCTCTCACTCTCCGAGCAGCCGGGCGCGGCAAAGCTTTGGGCGGACTTCGTCATCGCCGTCGTATCCGGCGGCCGGGCCGACACCCTGTTCGGCCCGGCCGCCGGGAACGCGCGCAAGCTGGCGAAAGGAAGCGTCCGGGCGCTGCTCTCGCCCGACCGCGCGTTGGACCCGCCCATCGTCGCGGGTGCCCTTGCCGACGCGATGGACGCGAAAGCCAAAGACGTCCGCTCGACCCTGGAAGACGAACTCGCCGAATACCACCGGAACACCAGCGATCCGTCGATCAAGGCGGCGGCCGGCCTGGCCGGCGGGCTCCATGCGTTGCGTCTGGCAGGGAAGCCGGCGACGGCCGCCTTCATGGCCGAGCGCTTCGCCGAACTCTATCCTGTTCCCGCTCCGCCGGTCCTGACCGGCGACCGCCTGTTCCAGGGCGGCGTCAACGTTCAGAGGATGACTTTTTACAACGACCTCGACGGGAAGGTGTCGTTCGCTGCCTTCGTGCAGCAGTACCGCGCCAAGGGTTGGATCTTCCAGGAGCACGCCGGGTTCGTCGTGGTCTCCAGCCCGGAGCGCCGGGGACGCCGGATCGTGATCGTCGCCGACATCCCCTCGGCGGGTGAGGCGGGCCGCGTTGCCGTGAGGGAATGGCTCGAGCGCGAGAAGCTCTCGCCGACCGTCGTCATCCATCGTGGGCACAGCTACCACGAGGACGAGACGATGCCCGAGATCGGCCCCGGCACGGCGCTGGTGTTCTGGGGGTCCTGCGGCGGGCAACTGCGGCTCCGCGCCACATTGGAGCAAGCGCCGGACGCGCTGGTGCTCGCGACCCAGAACATGGGAGCGGCGCGCGTCAACCAGGCTCTCCTGCGGACAATCGAAGAGCGAATCCTCACCGACGGCACGATCGACTGGAATTTGGTCTGGGCTGGCACCCAGGCGCAGATCCGCGACCGGCGCTTTTCCGCCTACCAACGCCCGGATCAAAACTCCACTCTGCTCGCCCTGAGGGCATGGCGCATGCAGGCCGAACTGTCCCAAAAGCACCGCCAAAGCGTTCCGGGCACCGATGGCTGGCAGGATGGCGTCTACGCGGCCGGCGGCACGCCGGCGCTTTCGGTCATCGATGAAGGCGCTTGGGTGCGGGTGCAATAGCACGAACCCGGCGCCGGCGCGCGCAACGGAGGACGCCGACGCCGGCCGTATCAGGCCCCGCCGTCGAGCATGGCCGCGATCGCCTCGATGGCAGCCGCCGCGTAGGGCCGCACGCGGCTGGGGATTTGCGACGGGTGGATGCCCGGCCCGAGAATGCCGACGCCCACCGGCTTCATGAACTCGAGCTGAAGCTCGATCAGGCTCTTGATCACCGCCTGGCCCATGACCAGACCGTGCGCTGTCTCGCCGTGCTCGATGATGCCGAGTGCGGCCACGCCGTCGACATCGCTGCGCAGGAGCAGCCGCTTCACCGCCAACGGCGTTTCCATGGAGCCGGGAACCCAGATCTCGGCGACGATCCCGAACCCCAGCCGGGCCGCCACGGCGCGGGACTCCGCCAGCATCTCCTCGGCTTCGCTGCGATGGAAACGCCCGAGCACCAGACCGATCTTCGCCATACCTTCCCCCTGTCAATCGAACGTCCAGACGACCTGCGCGCACTGTAAGGAGGTGCCCGCGAATAGCAAAGCCCCGGAGCGGGCGGCCACGCCGTAACATCGTTCACGGCACGCGATACAGCCGCTTGCCGACAATCACTCAACTCGCGTATCGTCGTCCCTGCCCCTCGTGCGAGGTCCCAATGCCGCGGAACCCCAGTAGGCAGAAAACGACATGGTGACCGCGCGGTGCGATTCTGGGCTGGAGCCGGAGAAGAATTTCCGGTCCATTCACGACGACTGGCTGGCCGACGCTCTGTATTGGCTGGACGAGGATGGACACTTCGTCCACGCCAACGATGCCGGCTGCCATGCCCTCGGCTATTCGCTGGAAGAACTGACCGCGCTTTCCCTTTGGGATGTCGACGAGCACATGACCCGCGAGCAATGGCCGCTCAGGGACGACACTGCCTTTGCTGCCGGCGGACTGCGATCCGTGTCGCGGCGCAAGGACGGGACGGTCTTCCCCGTCGAGGTGCGCGGACGGCCCGTCGATCTGGACGGCCGCACCCATTACCTCACCACGGTGCGCGACATTTCCGCCCTGGTGAAGCTGGAGAAGGAGGCGCGCGACGCCGAGCGCAACGTCCGGGCCATCCTCGACAACGTTCCCGACATCGCCTGGATGAAGGACAGCCGCAGCCGGTTCATCGCCGTCAACCAGGCGCTTGCCCAGTCCTTCGGCCTCGGTGTGGAGGACGCGGTCGGCAAGACCGATTACGACATGGTCTCCGGCGAGCTGGCCGCCCGCTATCAGGCCGACGATGCACGGGTCATCGCGTCCGGCGAGCGGACCTGCATCGAAGAGCCGTTCTGCGGCGGCGATGGCCTGCCCCGCTGGATCGAGACCATCAAGACGCCGGTCCGCGACAGCGACGGCGTCATTGTCGGTACGGTCGGCATCGCCCGCGACATCACCGCGCGCAAGCTCGCCCAGTCCGGCGCGCAGGCCATACGGGAGATGCTGGAGGCGCTGGTGGAGGAGCGCACGCGCACACTGACGGCGGAGATCGCCGCGCGCGAGGCGGCGGACGCGGCGCTGCTGGAGAAGCAGGCTCTGCTGGAGACAATCATCGAGGGCGCCAGCGCCGTGATCTTCGTCAAGGACCGCGACGGGCGTTACCTGCTGGCCAACAAACGCTATCTGGCGCTGGGCGGCTGGATGCGGGAAGACGTCATCGGCAAGACGGACTTCGACCTGTATCCGCGCGAACTGGCCGAATACCTGTTCGCCAACGACCGCGCCGTCCTGGAGTCCGCCGGGCCGGTCGAGTTCGAGGAGACCATCGACAACCTGCACGGGGTGCGGACCTACATCGCCCTCAAGGTGCCGCTGACGAACCCGGCCGGCGTGCCCTTCGCGGTCTGCGGCATCGCCACCGACATCAGCGAGCGCAAGAAGGAGCAGGCGCAATTGCGGCAGGCCACCGACGCCGCCGAGCAGGCGAGCCGGGCCAAGAGCGACTTCCTGTGCGTGATGAGCCATGAGTTGCGCACGCCGTTGAACGCCGTCATCGGTTTCGCCGATGCCCTGCTGCTGGAATATTTCGGCGGCCTGAACGACAAGCAGCGGGATTACATCCAGTCCATCAGCCGCAGCGGCCTCCACCTGCTGCACATCATCAACGACATTCTCGATTATGGCAGGGTGGATGCCGGCCGCATGGTGCTCCACGAGGTCGTGGTCGACGTGGCGGCGCTGTTCGCAAGCTGCCGGGAACTGGTGGACACGGCGGGGCGCCGCGTCGGGATCGAGATCGCGCCGGGCCTTCCCCAACTGCACGCCGACGAGTTGCGTCTGCGTCAGATCATCGTCAATCTGCTGGGCAACGCCGTCAAGTTCACCACGTCGGGCGCATCGATCACGCTGGGCGCGCAGATGCGCGCCGATGGCGGCGTTTCGCTCTGGGTGCGCGACACCGGCATCGGCATCCGGCCGGAAGAAATCCCCCGCGCCCTCGAGATGTTCACCCAGATCGACACGCCCATCAACCGCCGCCACCAGGGCACCGGCATCGGCCTGCCCCTCGCCGCCAGCCTTGCCAAGGCCCATGGCGGCGCGCTGGACATCGACAGCACGGTGGGTGAGGGCACGACGGTGTGGATCCGCCTTCCACCCCGGCGGACGCTGGCCGGTGGAGAGGCTCCGCTTTCACGGACCAGCGTTTGCGAGCGGTTGTGAACGGGCGTTCCGTTGCTAGCGGTCGCCGAGTTCGTGCTCGATCTCGACGATGAGCCGCTCGGCGATCTGCACGGACCGGCGGCGGTCCGCCTCATCCATGCCCTGCATGGGGTCGGTGTGGGCGGTGAAGGATTCCGACCGGCACAGCCGGCGGCCCGACGCGCAGACCATCACCTCATAGGTGCGCTGGTCCTCGTTGAACAGGCACTCGGACTCGAACCCTTTCGCGTCGGTTTCGGCCCACATGATCGCTTTGCTCATCGCACCGGTTCCTTCTTCAGATGACCGCTATCGTACCATAGGAGCCGCGGTGATCAGGTCCTGCGGTGTGGCTGGCGACGCGGCGCGGGTCAGCCTCGCACCACGCGCGTTTCGTAGCCGCGGAAGTCCGTGGGGCGCGGCTTGTAGCCGTTGGAGAACAGCGGCGAGGAAATCACCATGTCGGCGGTCGCCTCGTTGCAGGCCATGGGGATGTTGTAGAGCGTCGCCAGCCGGGTCAGCGCCTTGACGTCCACGTCATGCGGCTGCGCCGTCATGGGATCGACGAAGAACACCAGCATGTCGATCCGCCCCTCGGCGATCATGGCGCCGATCTGCTGGTCGCCGCCCAGCGGGCCGCTCTTCAGCGGCGTCACGTCGAGGCCCGGGTGAGCGTCCTTGACCCGCGCCCCCGTGGTGCCGGTGGCCCAGAAGGCATGGCCGGCGAGGACGTGGAGGTGCGCGCCGATCCACGTGATCAGGTCGCCTTTGCGGGCGTCGTGCGCGACCAGCGCGATGCGCTTGCGTGTCATGGGGATCATCCCTAGCCGAGTGTGTCTGGGTATTATACTAGTATATCAATGGGTGCCGCAAGCCCGATCCTGCCATATCGTGGCCCGAGCGTGGCCGTGACCGTGGTGGGTCCATGCCGTTTGACGTCCTCTCGTGAAAACTAGTATATTAAAGACGAAATTCGCGCATCGGAGCGGGCATTGACGAAGGCGTCGCAGACCATGGGCACCGGCACGGAACAGGGCGTTGCCAAGGCCGCGCGCGCACGCCGCCGCGTTCTGGCGACCCCCGTCGCCCGGCCGGTCCAGCGGGGCGCCACCGTGTCCGCCGCCATCTACCGCGACCTGCGCACCGACATTGTCTCGCTGAACCGCAAGCCGGGCGAGGCCATTTCCGAGAAGCAGATCGCCGAGACCTTCGGCGTCAGCCGCACGCCGGTGCGCGAGGCCGTGCTGAAGCTGGCCGACGAGGGCCTCATCGAGATCTTCCCGCAGTCCGGCACCTTCGTGTCCCGCATTCCGCTCGCGGCTCTGCCCGAGGCCATCGCCATCCGCCGGGTTCTGGAGGAGGCGACGGTGCGCTACGCGGCGGCGCGCGCCACGGGCAGCCAGATCGCCCGCTTGCGCGCCTGTCTGGAACTCCAGCGCGAGCGCGACGCGGCCGGCGACTTCGAGGGTTTCCATCAGGCCGACGAGGAATTCCACGCGCTGCTCGCCGAGACGGCGGGCTATCCCGGTTTCTGGTCCCTCATCCAGCAGGTCAAGGTGCAGATCGACCGTTACCGGCGCCTGACCTTGCCGGTGCAGGGCCGCATGGGCCAGGTGGTGGCGGAGCACGCGGCGGTCGTGGACGCCATCGCCGGCCACGACGCCGACCGCGCCGCCCAGGCGATCACCGCGCACCTCGACCATTTGCAGATTACCATCGCCGAAGCGCAGAAGGCGAACCCGCGGTACTTTTCGGCAACAGGAGGCACGGCATCGGCGGGCGAGGCGAGCCGCTGAGCGGCCCTCCCGCCTCTCGCCCTATCGGGTGATGCTGTACTCGATGTACAGCTTCGCCTCGTCCTCGGACACGCGGGCCGCGAAGGCGGTCCACTCCGCGTCGGTCAGCGGCACCGCCGTCCCGATGTCAGTCCGGTCGGCGTCGAGGGCGCCGACGCCCCGGTCGCACCGCAGGATGCGGCCGCGGGTCCGTTCCTTCAGCCGCTGGTTCAGCGCCGGGAACGGCATGTTCCATGGCAGTGGTTTCTCGCGGGCGAACTTTTCGACGACGGGGATCATCGCGACCAGCTCACGGTTCGTCATCAGTTCGAGACCGCGCTCGCGCAAGGTCGCGTTGTGGCTGCCGTGATGGCCGACCTTGTACAGGATGGTCCGCGCCAGCAGCCGCTCCAGGGTGACCGTGCCGGCGTCCTCGCGTTTCGCGCCGGCCGGCCAGACGCAGTCGTTCCAGGACAACCAGTTGCCGACCTGGGCGTCGCCCGGAAACAGTAGTACGCCGCCGTCGGCGTCATCGGGCGCCACGTCCAGCGCCAGCACGAGGCTGGTGTTGTTGGTGTCGTTGTTGAGCTTGATGGCGAGCTGCTCGGCCGCCCCCAGCCAGTCGCCGTCGATCCGCCGCCATTCCTCGTCCTTGCCGTAATAGCGCTCGTTCAGCAGCTGGCGCGCCTTCGGGGCCATCCGGCGGGAGGGCGGGATGTCGGACGGTTCGGCCTTCGTCGGGTCCTCGATCAATTCGGCAGCGACGGTGTAGCGCTCCGCGAAGGGCATGCTCAGCGGGTCGGACTGGCCATCGAACGCCTCCAGGGCGCCCAGCAGGTACTCCGAACCGTCGCCGACCCCCAGTTCGTAGACTTCCTTCCCCTTCTTGCTGGGGTTGGAGCGGCGCAGCATCGCCGTGTCGCGTGGCGGACCGAGGACATAGACCTTGTTTCCCTCCGTGCCCGGCACCGGAACCGGGTCGGCGCCCGGCTTCCAGTAGCGCACGACCCCCGCCTTGTTCCTGAGGTAGTCGAGGATCGCCGCCCCGGTGCGGATGCGCTTTACCGTGGTGCTGGCGCGCGCGCCCAGGCTGCCGTCGCCGGCGGGCTCGTCCGAATCCTCCTCTGGGCCGATGAAGGCGAACAGGTCGCGCACCGCGCCGCTGCGCAACCCGACGCCAGCGGCGCCGGAATCGGCCATGGCGGCGACCTTCTCCAGCATCTTCAGCGTGCTGCGCCGGCCCTGCAACAGCTCCATGGCCTGCGGATCGGTCGGATCCTCCGTCCAGCCGAGCCACAGCTCGCCGATGTCGACGCCGTCCCAGATCTCCTGCGCCTGACTGATGCCGGAGAGGTGGTCCCAGTGCTCGTGCGTGACCACCAGAACATCGAGGAACGGCCGCGCCGCGTCGCCCTCCTTGGGGCTGAGCTTGGGCAGCGTGTCCCGGATGTTCCCGGCGATCGCCTGCATGCGCTCCACGGCGCCCGGCATGCCTTGCAGCACACCGCAGTCGATCAGCATGTGCACCGGGCGGCGCCCGGTGCCCGGAAAGCGCAGCAGGAAGCAGTCGCCCAGCAGGTTCTGGTACATGCGCACGGTGACGCGGTCCCCAGAGGCGGGAGTAGTGGCGGGAGCAGAGGCGGCGGTGGTCGTGGTCATCTCCGGTCCTCGGTCAGCCGTTGCGGTGCAGGAAGGCGAGCGGCTCGTCGCAACCGCAGGTGCCCTGATAGGTGGCGCCCAGGGATTCCGTCGTGCCGGCAAAGCGGAAATTGCGCTCCGCCGCGAGCCGCCGGTCGTTGAGGACGCTCTTGCGCACGAGGTAGCGCACCTTGCGCGTCCGCAAATCGACGATCAGCGTGCAGCCGCCGTTGAAGGTGAAGTCCCCTTTGAGCGGCGTGCCGTGGCCGGCGTCCTGCGCCTTCTGCACCTCGGGATCGCTGAAGGCGCGGCGGCTCTGCGTGATCTCGACGACGAGCTGCGGCATGTCTTGTCCGTCCGGACCGATGCGGCGGGCGAGGCGCACGGAATGGATCTCGATCTCCGGCAGGCCGGTGGCCTCGCAGCGGTCGATGGTCTGCGGCGCCGTGTCGTCGAGGACCAGCCCAAGGCGGGTGATCTGCCCGCTGACGGCGGGATCTTTTATTTGCTTTTCCAGCCATTCCTTGAGGAGGACGCTGTTCTTCTTCTCCGCGTCCCAGGTCGCCCGGCGCGACGCGTGGTAGCCGAGGTCGAGGCCCTCGATCCAGCCGATGGCGATCTCCTCCTCCGGGATTTCCCACAGCAGATTGTCGATGGCCAGCGACCGGCATTCCTCGGGGTAGATGCCGCGGCGGCGGAACGCCTCGACCAGGGCAAGGCGGTAGCTGCGCTCGTCGCCGGGGGAGAAGTCGCTGTCGGCGGTCACCAGCGCGCGCAGGTATTCGCCGAAGGTGACGTCCACCGGCGGCAGATAGTCGAGCGCGCGGATGCACATGCGCAGGATGTGGGTGGCAGCCTTGTTGGCTTCGGCGGTCAGGCGGTTGACCAGATCGGGGTGCAGGTCGCGGTCCGGAAAGCTCGTGCCGTCGCCGGTGGTCAGGCGCAGCAGGTCGGCGACGCGGGTGCGGTAGATGGTGACGAAGGCGTCGAACACGGCGGCCACCAGGATCGCGCCGCGCGCGTGCGGTTCGTCGGCGTGTTGCAGCCGTGTGCTGTCGGGCTCGCCGTCGATGGCGTCGCGCAACGCGCCGTAGTTGCCGATCGCCTCGCCGAACTGCCGCGCCAGCCCGCTCAGCAGGGTCTTCTGCGACAGGTCGCCGCGCATCTGCGCGATCTGGTGACGCACCGACTCGGGCAGGGTGAAGTGCTGGAACAGCGCTACGATGTCCGAGAAGGCCTCATGGAAGGCCAGCGCGTCGACGTTGCTGGGCTCGATGTAGCGGCGGTGCAGGCCGTCGAGGATGGCGTGCGTCGTCTCGTGCGCGACGATGTCGTGCGACAGGCAGGAAAAGATGGTTCCGCCCGGCAGGTTCCGCCCCGGATTGGTGCGCGATGCCGGGAAATAGCCGAACAGCAGGGCCTTCTTGGCAGGGCTGTAGTAGGCGTTGGCCTCGCGCAGCGCGTGCGGGTAGATGCGCAGGCGCTGGACGTAGCCTTGCGCGCCCTGGCCCTGTGTGTCCTTCTGCGGCGACCACAGGACGCGGCGGCCCAGCGCCACCTCGAAGTTGCGGATGGTGATCGACGCCACCGCGTAGACCATCTGCTGGTGGAACTGCGGGTTGCTTTCCGACGGCGCGTGGCCGTCCTGCGCCAGCAGGTGCGGGTCGTCCAGGTCGACCGGCGCGTAGAACGCCTGACTGGCGGGATCGAAATCGACGACCTCCAGATATTCGCCGCGTGGCCCCGGCTCGATATCCTCTTCCCACGGCACCTTGACCACCGCCTCGTTGAGGATGGCGGTGCGCAGGTCGGTCGACGCGCCCGGATCGAAGGCGTAGATGCGCAGACGGCGGGAGGAGGGCCGGGGAGTGGCGGACATTGGCGCGCGTCCTCTGCGGTGGAGCGGTCGGCAATGTCCCGCGACGGTACGGCAATCAGGACAGTGTAACCACCATGACGGGATGCATGCTGCCATATGTCGCGGCAACGGATTGTTTGTCGGGCATCCCACTATTTAAACATCACGCGCGCACGAAAAAGCCCGCCGGGTCCGCGCCCGGCGGGCTTTTTCGAAGCGGCCGTATCAGGCGGCGCGGACGTGGCTGATGAAGCTGGTGACCTGATCGCGCAACTGGTTGAACTGTGTGGAGACCTTGCGGCTGGTGTCCAGCAGGTCCTTCGCCATGTGGCTGGCATCGACCACCTCGCCAGTCACCAGATCGATGTTGGTGGCGACGGCCTGGGTGCCCGACGCGGCGTGGTTGGCGGCGCGCGAGATCTCGCGGGTGGTGATGTTCTGCTCCTCGACCGCGGCGGCGATGCCGGTGGCGATTTCGCGGGCACCCTCGGCCACCTTGGAGATGTACTTGATCTCGTCCACCGCGCGCTGGGTCGACTGCTGCACGCCGTTGATCTGCTGGGTGATGTCCTCGGTGGCCTTGGCGGTCTGGTTGGCGAGCTGCTTGACCTCGCTTGCTACGACCGCGAAGCCCTTGCCGGCGTCGCCGGCCCGCGCCGCCTCGATGGTGGCGTTGAGCGCCAGCAGGTTGGTCTTGCTGGCGATGTCGTTGATGAGCTTGACGATGTCGCCGATGCGCAGGGCCTGATGGGCCAGCGCCTCGATGGTGTGGCTGGTCTGGTCGGCGGCGTCGGCGGTGTCGCGGGCGCCCTGCACCGACTGGTTGATGCGCATGGAGATTTCCGAGGTGGTGGCCGACAGCTGCTCGGTTGCCGAGGCGATGCTGCCGACGTTCTCCATGGTGTGCGAGGTGGCGCTGGCGATCTCGACGGCGCCACGCTCGGCCTCGGAGATGCGCCCGGCCATGGTCTGGGCGAACTCGCCCATCTCGCTGGCGGCGTTCAGCGACTGCTCGACCAGCGTCGAGACGTTGGCCTCGAAGTCCTGGGCGAGCTGAATCATCAGCTTCTTGCGGTTGGCCTCGACCTCGGCCTTGGTGCGCTCCTGCTCCTCGTTGAGCAGGCGGACCTTCGCTGTGCTGTCGCGGAACACCTCGACGGCATGGGCGATGGTGCCGATCTCGTCGGTGCGCTTCAGGCAGGACAGCCGGATGTCGAGGTTGCCGCCCGAAATCGACTGCATGGCCGTGCTGATCTCCAGCGTCGGGTTGATCACAACGCGGCGCACCAGCACGAACAGCGCCAGCACCAGGACGACGACGACGGCGAAGGAGATGATGATGGAGGCTTCCGTGTCCGAAGCGATCTGGTCCACCATCGCCTGCCGGCTCCACGCGGCGGCGAGGTAGCCGGCCCGCTCACGCTGGGCTCCCGACAGGATGGGGGTGAGCACCAGCGTCTGCGACGGCGTGGCCTGGACCACCGCGGAGGTCTCGGCGCGGGACCGGCTTTCCTCGGCGAAGCGCGTCAACACGGCCTGATCGATGCCGCCGCGCACGTAGCTGTCGAGCATCTTGCCGGACTTGTCCAGCACCAGGATGGCGTCGAGCCCGGCCTCGGCGTTCTGCGCGATCTCGCCGTAGGAGCCCTTGATCGCCTCGATGCGGGCGTAGCGGACGGCGGACGACATGTTGTCGGCCACCAGCTTGGTAACCTGGGTGGAGCCCTGGTCGAAGACCTTGAGCGCCAGACTGCGCGCCTTCATCGTCTGGTAGGTGATGAGGCTGCCGAAGCCCAGCGCCAGCAGGAGCACCACCGAGACGATTATCTTCTGGCTGATGCTGCGCATCATGAACAGACCCTTCGGGGCCGTTTCCGTCAAACCGTCCATCGACATTACAGAATTCCCCCAGACAGAACGTCGCGACAGGCGCCAGTACAAGAGTGTCTGCCGAGTCGCGACGAAGGCGGACCAGCATCGACAACAGCAGACATCAGATCAATGCGACTCTATGGCGCACTCGATATATCGATAGTCATCGAATTTTATCGAAATATCTGTGCATGGATTATCCTGAGACATCATCTTAGTGCGCTCTTCTTGAGACATCATCCGATGCGGAGCGCTTGACCGTCAGGCGATCGGGAGGCGGACGGCCGGGATCGGCCATCCGCCGGCCGCATCAGTTCATGCCGTAGAGTGTGACCAGCTTCTCGAACGTGCCGTCCTGTTCGAGGACGTGCAGCGCCTCCTGCCAGTCGGTGGGCTTGAGCGTCGATCCCTTGTTGGCAGCGAGGTAGGCGGCGGAGCGCTCCTGCGGCTCGCCGAAGACGAGAGCGCCGGTGCCGCCGACGGCCTTCCAATCGGTCTTGGCGAACGGATCGGGCTGGTAAGCCAGGTCGATCTTGCCGTCGAGCAGCGCCTTCATCAGGTCGCGCGAGGTCGGAAGCTCGACGATGTTCGTCAACCCCTTCTGCTTCAGATAGCTGAGCGAGGCGCTGTTGACCGTGGTTCCCACCGCCTTGAGCTTCTTCGCGTCCTCGACCGTGTTGACTGGCGTGCTGCCCGGCCGGCCACCGAAGGAGCGGTTCATGTCGAAGATCTTGACCTCCCACTGGTACTTGTCTTCGCGCTGCGGCGTGCGGGTCATCGGGAAGATCAGCACGTCGGGCGTCTCGTCCACGATCTTCACCGCGTCGGGCCAGGCCATGAACTCGATGGGCTTGGCGACGTTCTGAAGCTTCAGCATCTCCTTCACCAGATCGTGGAGGAGGCCCTTCTTGTCGGGCGACGAGTTGTCGGTCAGCGGGGCGAAATCGGCGGTGACGACCCGGGCCACGTCGGCCGAGGCCGGAGCGGTGCCCAGAAGCCCGACTAGGAGCGCGCCGGCAGCAGCCACCCGAGCGGCGGTGCGGATCGTGGACGTGACACGGCCCAAATCTTTCTTCTCGAACATGCGGCTCACCTTCCGTGGCGTGTTTCTACTGATGGCGGTATGACCGGCGCATCTGTTTAGCATCAATACGATCAATGCGCAATTTTCGCAACTTTGCGGGCGTAAAATGCGCATCGTGCGGCGAAACCGAAACGCTAAAATTGCGATCTTACGCATTATCGCGGTCGCCTCGGCGCGGTCCCTCGTCCTTAAGAAGAGATTGCCCCCTCCTCATGCCCGAAATCACCCGTCCCCCTTGCGCAGGGGCTCTTCAGCCAAGGGGCGCTGGATCGCGGAGTTGGCGTATGAATACGACAAACGTGTTAATTCATTCTGTATGAATGGGTGCAAATCGCTCTATCATGCCACCGACATGCGAATCATATTCGCGTATGCGCAACCGTGTCCGATGCCGTGAGCCTGGTGAAGAAACGATGAGTCTTCCCAACAAGCCGACAGCTCTTCCCGGAGCGGCGCACGCGTCGCCGTTGCAGCGGGCTATCGTCCGGCCGATCCAGGCGCTCTTGCTGGCGCTGACCGCGCTGGAATTCGTGGCGCTGCTGGTTCCCGCCTGGAAGGAGCCGCTGGGCGACGTCGCCGCGGTGCTGCTCGCCATCTTCATCGTGCCGGCGTTCCTGCGGGCGCGGCGGACGACGCGGGTGCTGTTCGTGCTGCTTGCCGTGGCGGTGGCCGGGGTGACCGCGATGGTCGGCAACCCCTGGCCGATCTGGCAGGGGCTGCACAACGCCATGCTGCTGGGCGCCTTCCTGTGCGTTCTGCAACTGCTGCGCACCATCGCGCACGCTGGCCCGGCGATCCGCGAGGTGCGCCACCGGCTGGCCCCGCTGGACGAGCGGCAGGTGGAGGGTGGCTTCCTGGTGGGCGCCTTCGGGCTCGGCAGCTTCCTGTCCTTCGGCGCGCATGCCGTGCTGGCGCCGCTGCTGGTGCCGGACATCGACGAGCGCGGCCGGCTGTCCGCCGCGCTGGCCTCGGTGCGCGGCATCTGCTTCGCCGCGTTCTGGTCGCCGTTCTTCGTCGGCGTCGCCTATGTGACCCACCAGATGCACGACGTGCCGGCGGGCGCGGTCATCCTGGCGGGACTCGGCTGCGCGGTGCTGGCGCTGGTCGGCGACCTCGCGGTGTCGGGCACCGGGCCGCGCAGTCTGGTGCGCATCCTCTACGGGCTGCTGCCGCTGCTGCCCATCTCGGCGGTGATCGCGGCGGTGTTCATCGCCATCATCGCGCTCACCGGGATGAGCGCCATCGGCGCCGTGGTGGTCGGCGTGCCGCTGCTGAGCGGCATTCTTCTCGTCAGCATGGGGCGCGAGCAGGCGCCGCCGATCCTCAAGACCAGTCTGGCGGGCATCGTCTACGGCAGCGACGAGCTGCTGCTGGTGGCGGCGGCCAACATCTTCGCCGCGGTGCTGACCGGGCTGCCGGGCTTCGCGCCGACGGTGGCGCCGATTCTGGCCGGGCTGCCGTCGTTCCCGCTGCTGCTGTCCGCCATCGGCATCATGCTGCTGGCCGGCGCGCTGGGGCTGCACCCGGCGATTTCCGCCTCGGTGCTGCTCGGCGTCTTCACCAACCTGCCGGACGCGGTGCATCGGCTGGCGCTGGCCGAGGCGCTGATCATCGGCTGGAGCCTTGCCGTGACCATTTCGCCCGTCGGGGTGACGGTGATGGTCGCCGGCCAGATGTTCCGGGTTCCGTACCCCAAGCTGGTCATGAGCCGGAACCTGGGCACCGCGCTGGTCGTCGGCGCGGTCAGCGCCGGGGGGTTGTCGCTGCTCGATCTGGTGCTGCGCGCGGGGTGGTGAGCGCCGAGGGGAGAAGGGGGCGCCGCAAGGGCAGGACCGGGGAAGTCTGTTTGACGATCCTTGTCGTGCTTCTCCAAAAAACGTCTTGGCCGGGCTCAGACCCGGCCAAGACGAAAAAGTGAAGCGCGCGAGGAAAGGGTTCTTCGGTGCAGACACGGCAAAGCCGCCGACTCCGGGAGCCGGCGGCTTCGCTGGTCGTTCGTCGCGGGGATCAGGCCGCGAGGGCGGTCCGCTCACCGGCGAGCAGCCGGGCAAGCACTGCGCCGACCTCGGTCGGGCCGGAGACGGTGGTGTCGACCACCGCCGTGCGTTCCGGCGCCGCGGCGAGCAGCGCCGCCACGGTGCGGTCCGGGTCGTAGTTGCGGCGCTCGGCAGCGATGATCTTGAACTTCGCGCGCACCTCGTCCGCCTCCAGCGTTCCGGCCGCCACCTCGGCGCGCAGCCGCTCGATGTCGGCAGGCGAGAGGATGCCCTCGGCGCCCGGCAGGTCGAGGACCGGGCCACCGGCGGTCTCGCCGGAGGGGGCCGCGCGGTCGAAGGCGTCGCCGCGCTTCAGCAGGCGCATGAGGCGCACGGAATCCGGCGCGGTCAGCACCAGGAAGCGCGCCCGCGGCAGCACCGCCGCGGCGTGGGCGACTTCCGCCTCGCCGCGCAGCCCGTCGAACACCAGCGGCAGGCCGCGGGTGGAGGGGTCCGCCGCAAGGCCGGCGAGCACCGCCGCCATGCCGCCTTCGCAATCCTGGGTGAAACGCTGGGTGATGGCGAAGCGGCGCACGCGGTCGAACACCGGCTCGCTCTCATAAAGCGGGATGATGACGCGGTCGGTGACGACGCGGCGGTCCGGCAGCAGGCTGTAGGCCACCTTGCGCTCGTCCATCGCCGCGATGGCGGTGGACTTGCCGGCGCCGGTCACGCCGACCAGCACCAGGAGCTCGGCGTTGGCCATCGAGCGCCAGCCCACGGGGAGCGGCCGGCCGAAGCCGATGCCCGGCGCGATTTCGTTGAAGGGGGCGGTCATGGGGGTGTGCTGCGCGCTCATGCCGCGACCTTCATGTCGGAGTTGCACATGTCGGCGGCCGAGGCGATCAGGTCGTCCACGTCGGCGTTGGTGATGCGCCGGCGCGAGGCGATCTCCTTCAGCGTGGCGGTGATGTCCTTCAGCGTGGCCGCGTCGAGCTCGTAGCCGAGCTGGTCGGCACGCGCCCGCACCACGTTCCAGCCGACGAGCTGGTGGGCGACCATGACGTTGCGCTCGCGGCCGAAATCGGCCGGATCGAGGATCTCGTAGGTCTTCGGGTTGGCGATGATCGCCTTGCTGTGGACGCCCGCCTTGTGGGTGAAGGCGCTGGAGCCGACGATGCAGTGGCCGAAGGGGATCTCGACGCCGACCGTGGCGGCGACCAGTTCGGTCAGCCCGGTCAGGCGCGGCAGGTCGAAGCGCGCGCGGGCGGCGTCGGCGTCCTGGGTGTAGATGGCGGCGACCAGATCCTCCAGCGGCGTGATGCCGTTGCGCTCGCCCAGGCCCAGCACGCAGGTGTCGATGTGCGTGGCGCCGCCCATCACCGCCATCCAGGCGTTCGCCGTGGCGCAGCCGGTGTCGTTGTGGCCGTGGAACTCGATGTCGATGTCCGGGCCGAGCGCGTTGCGGACGGTCCGCACCGTCTCCATCACCTGCAGCGGGCTGGCGGCGCCGACCGTGTCGGCGATGCCGAAACGGTTGAACAGGCCGGTGCGGGCCAGCGGCACATAGATGGAGAGCAGGTCGTCGAGCGAGCTGCGGAACGCGTCCTCACAGGAGAAGCGCACGATGGCCTCGGGAAGCTCGGCCTTGATGGTGGCGGCCACCTCGGTGGCCTGGCGGACGATCTCCTCGATGCCCCGGCCATGGCTGGAAGCGCGCAGGATCGGCGAAGCGGCCATAAAAAGGTTGAAGGCGGTGACGCCCGACTCGAGCGCCATGCGGACGTCGTCCATATGGCAACGCAGGTGGGCGGCGATGTGAGCGCGCAAATTCATGCTGCACAGCGCTTCGCAGGCCTCGCGGGCGGCGGGGCTCACCGCAGGCGATGTTACTTCGATGAAATCCACGCCGAACCAGTCAAGCGCTTTCGCAATTTCAATCTTGTCTTCCAACGTGAAGTGGCTGTGCTCGAACTGCTCGCCTTCGCGAAGGGTCGAATCGACGATGTAGCAATTTTGCAAAGACATGATCCCTGCTCCCTTTCATCTCGGTTGGGCAAGCTTCTGCGTTCTGGCAAAGCGATGCTCGCCCAGTGTGTTAAAGATCAAAACAAATCAACGGTTTACCGTTCCGGCGAGGATGCGGTCGCCGGCGGTTGAGCCCACAGTTGAAGTCGCAGTGCCTCCAGCGCGGTGAAGCGTAGGTGGTACGACTTTCGTTTCCGGTTTTTTATGATTGCGTCGATCTTTGTGGCCTCGCCCTTTTGAGCGGTCGGCCCCGACGTCGTGCTCCTGTTTTATGTCACGTATTTAACAAATGCAACCTAGTCGTTATGCATGCCAAGGTATGTTGGCGTGTCGGTTGCGACTTGCGGTGCGCAACATAAAACTACAAACGAAACGTTAATTTGGAACATCGTATGTGGGCCCTGGTAACGCAATAACGGCGCCGGGAGGCCCGGCGCCGTTAACCAAACTGTACCGATACGTGGGGTCGTGGAGGGCGAATCAGCGATTCGCCGGCCCGTACAAAGGCTTTCCGGCCACCGGCAACTGGCAGCGAAGCACCGTTCCGCTCTCAGATTCGGTGATATACACCGTTCGGCCGAGCTCTCCGCCAAAGGAGAGGTTTGTGGTGAACAAACCCTCGCCCGAAAGGATGCGACATTTTGGCACACCGAGGATGTCGAACCCCCACACGCAACCATTTCCTGCGTGTGCAACCCACAATCCTCCCTCCGCATCGAGTGCAAGTCCATCGGGTCCTGACAACCCTCCAGAGAGCTGGATGAAGTTGCCGACCTTGGACGTGGAACCATCCGCCGCCAGCGGCACGCGCCAGATGGCGTTGGCGCGGGTGACGGCGACGTAGATCGCGGTCTCCGCCTTGTTGGGCACCAGACCGTTGGGGCTGGGCAGCGTGTCGAACAGGCAGGTCAGCTTCCCATCGGTGCTCAGGCGGTACAGCCGGCCGGTCGGGTCGTGCAGCCCGGTCTGGCCCTGGTCGGTGAAGTACAGATCGCCGCTGGCGGCGAACACCAGATCGTTGACGCCCTTGAAGCACTCGCCGTGGGTGCGCTCCAGCACCGGATCGATCTTGCCGGTCGCCGGGTCGAGGACGAGGATGCCTTTCTTGTAGTCGGCGATGAACAGCCGGCCGTCGCGGTGGAAGGCCAGTCCGTTGGGCTCGCCGTCGTACTCGGCCACCAGCGTGAACACGCCGTCGGGCGAGACGCGGAAGATGCGCCCCCAGGGAATGTCGGTCAGCCACAGATTGCCCTGGGCGTCGAAGGCCGGCCCCTCCAGGAAGGAGTGCAGGTGTTCCGCCCGCTTGTTGGCGTCGGCCCAGGCGCTGCGGCGCCCTCGGCGGCGGAAGCTGTCGGGCAGGCGGGCGAAAACCTCGGCCTTGATGTTCTCGGGCGGCGGGTAGAGACTCACGGTGCGACCTCCACGGATTTGCGGCGGGTGACGAGAAGCCGGCGCGCCAGGATGGCGCCGCCGACGGTGAAGCCGATGGCGGTGCTGATGGCGCCCGGCACGTAGATCAGCGCCGCCGACACGCCGAGCACCAGCCGCTCCACCAGCGACAGCTGGCCGCGGAAGTGGCCGACCTGAACGGCCGCCAGCATCACCACCGCCAGAGTCAGCGCGCCCAGGCCGCCGATGATGGCGGGCAACTGCCCCGGCGACAGGTCCTGGAGCATCAGCTCGGGCTGGTAGACCCACAGGAAGGGGAACAGGAAGGCGACGGTGCACAGCCGCATGCTGTGCATGGCGATCCTGATCACCGGTTCCTGGGCGATGGCGGCGGCGGCGAACACCGCCAATGCCACGGGCGGCGTGATGGCCGACATGACGGCGTAATAGAAGACGAACATGTGCGTGGTCAGCGTCGGCAGGCCGAGTTGGGTCAGCGCCGGCCCCGCGGTGAACACCACCAGCAGGTAGGACGCCGCGGTCGGCAGCCCCATGCCCAGCAGCAGCGCGCACGCGGCGGCCGCGAGCAGCGCCAGGAACATGTCCGCCTGCCCCAGCGCCACAATGGCCTGACTGATCTTGATGCCAAGCCCGGTGGCCGACACCGCGCCGATGATGATGCCGATGGCGGCGCAGGCGACCGCGACGCTCAACCCCTCCCGCCCGCCGTCGACCAGCATGTCGCGCAGGTTCGCCGGACCGGGCCGCGTCTCGGGGAACAGCATCGCCAGGCCGAGCAGCACCGCGATGGCGCCCAGCCCGCACAGATCCACCGAATAGCCGGAGAACAGCATGACCAGCAGCGCCGTGAACGACGCGATCATGATCGTCATCTGCAAAACGCGCAGGCGTGTCCAGGTGCCGTCCAGCCCCTCGGGCGGCTTGATGCCGAGCTTGGCGGCCTCCAGCGCCGTCACGCACGACAGCGAGAAAATGAACAGGAACGATGGTACCAGCGCCGCCACCATGATGTTGCCGTAGGGGACGCCGGTGATCTCCGCCATGATGAAGGCGCCCACACCCATCACCGGCGGCATGATCTGCCCGACCACCGAGGATGAGGCCTCGACCGCCCCGGCGTAGGCCTTTGAGAAGCCGGCGCGGTGCATCATGGAGATGGTGATGGCGCCGTTGGCCACTACGTTGGCCGGCGCCGAGCCGTTGATCGAGCCGAACAGCGCCGAGGCGATGATGGCGCACTGCGCCGAGCCGGAGCGCCGGCCCATGGACAGGGCGCCGGCGACCCAGTCGAAGAAGTCGCCGACGCCGCTCAGCCGCAGCACCACGCCGAAGATCACGAAGACGTAGACGATCTCCACTACCGAGCCGAGCGCCACGCCGAAGATGCCGTTGCTGCTGTAGGCCAGCTCGAACACTTCGGTGACGCCCATCCCGCGGTGGCCGAGCCAGCCCGGCAAATACTGGCCGAACGCCAGATAGGCGATGCCGGCCGCCACGACGCCGAGCAGCATCCACCCCTCGGCCCGCCGCGCGCCCTCCAGCACCACCAGCGTGCCGACCACGTAGGCGGCCATGTCCCATTGGTTGGGCAGGCCGTCGCGGAAGGCGGCGATGTCCTGGTAGTTGAGGATCATGTAGACCCCGGCGGACACGCCGCCGCCGGTCAGCGCCGCCGCCAGCAACGCGTCCAGCGCCGGCCGCGCCCTGAGCGGTCCGGGCTTCAGCGCGAACAGCGCTCCCAGCGCCAGCATCAGCACCACCTCGTACTGCACCCAGGTGGTCAGCCGGCCGTACAGGGTGGAGGCGATGATGAACACCGCCAGGGCGGCGCACAGCGTCAGTCCGATGGTGCGCCGGGCGCTCTCGATCAGGGCGCCGGCGCCGGTCGTCGGCAGGGTTGCGGTCAGGCTGGACATGGCGCTTCTCCGTGAAGCGGGTGGAAGGGGATCACGGTGCGCCCGGCTTGGTCCGATCCAACTCGGTCAGGCAGCGCCGGGCGCCGGGGTGCAACTCGGCCGACAGGCCGGCGGCGGCGGTGGACAGGTCGATCAGCGCCAGCGCCGCGGAGCTGGCGCGCACCCTGTCCACGTTGCTCCAGAAACCGCGGCACAGCGTGTAGGCGGTCTGCTCCGGCATGTCGGCGCGCACCATCACCATGAAGGGGAAGGTCCAGAACACCACGTCGCCGTCGCTCAGCACGCGGCCGCCGTACGCCTCCTTGACCCGCGCCGCCGGGATGTTGCGGTACAGGTAATGGGAGCCGTTGCTGATGGCGCCCTGCAAGGCGGGCAGGCTGGCCGGGTCGGGCGAGAGGAAGCGCAGCGGCGTGCTGCGCGACGCCTGATCGATGCCGGATTGCGGCAGCCCGCCCCACACCAGCGTGGCGTCGATCTGCCCGTTGCCGAGCCGGTCCAGCGACGGGCCGTAGTCCAGGTATTCGGTCTGGAGTTCGCCGCGTTCCGCGTCGTTGCCGTGCACCTTGAACAGCGAGAGGGAGACGCGCCCGGCGTTGCCGCCCGGCCGGCCGATGCTGACCCGGTGCCCCTTGAGGTCGGCCAGCGTGCGGATCGGGCTGTCGGCGCGCACCACGTACTGGCCCATGCCGGTGTCGATGGCGAACAGCACGCGCAGGTTCTTGTAGGACGCCACCATGCCCGGCGGGTCTTCCTTGAAGCTGCCCTCGCGGTTGACCGCGTCGAGGTAGTGCGGGGCGCCGATCAGCGACAGGTCGGCGCGGCCCTGCGCCATGTTGCGCAGGCCCTTGACCGTGCCGGTCGCCACCGGCGTGATGCGCAGCCCGGTGTTCTGCTGCGTCATCACGTCGGACCACGCCATGGCGAGCTGAAAATCCTCGCTGGTCAGCGACACCGTCGCCATGACGAGTTCGGCGGCGCCGGCCGGGCGCAACAGCGCCGCGACCACCAGCGCCGCCAGACCAGCCATTCGACCAAAGGTGCGGAACGTGGATCCGGACATGACAATGTCTCCTGTTTCGGCCGCGGGCGCTCGGGCTTCAGAGCCCGACCACGCCCCCGCCCGCCAGCCGGTCGATCTCGTCCGCACCGGCGCCCAGCTCGGCGAGGATCTCGCGGGTGTGCTCACCGGCGCGGGGCACGTCGCGGTAAACTCCCAATCGCTGCCCGCCGATCTCCACCGGCAGCGCCGGCAGCCGCGTGCGGACGCCCGAGGGCAGCGTCACGTCCAGCAGCCCGCCGGACTCGTTGAGATGCGGGTCGTCGAACAGCTGCTCGGGGCGGACGATGGGGGCGTAGGGCAGGCCCAGCCGCTCGAACGCCTCCATCAGCTCGGCCTTGCCGCGCGAGGCGCACAGGGCGGCGACCGCCGGGATGATGCGGTCGCGGGCGGCGACGCGCTGCGGGTTGGTGGCCAGCGCGGGGTCGGCCAGCAGCTCGGTCAGGCCGAAATGCTCGCAGAAGACCCGCCACTGCGTGTCCGTCACCACGCCGAGGAACACCGGATCGCCGTCCCGCGTGGCGAAGACGTCGTAGACCGCCCAGGCGGCCAGCCGCGCCGGCATTGGCGCCGGAGGCGTGCCGCTCACGGCGAACTGGGCCATGTGCTGGCCCATGAGGAAGGCGTTGTTCTCGAACAGGCCGGCGCGCACCAGCTGGCCGCGGCCGTCCCGGTCGCGCTGGCGCAGCGCCGCCAGGATGGCGATGGCGGCGAACATGCCGCCCATGACGTCGTTGACCGAGGCGCCGGCCCGCAGCGGCCGGCCCGGCGGGCCGGTCATGTAGGCGAGGCCGCCCATCATCTGCACCACCTCGTCCAGCGCCGTGCGGTTCTCGTACGGGCCGGGCAGGAAGCCCTTCATCGAGCAGTAGACGAGCCGCGGGTTGAGCGCCGACAGCGCCTCCCAGCCCAGCCCCATCTTCTCCATCGAGCCCTGCCGCAGGTTTTCGACCAGCACGTCCGAACTCTCGGCGAGGCGGCGCACCACCGCGGTGCCCTCCGGCGCGGTCAGATCGACGGTGATGGAGCGCTTGTTGCGGTTGTAGGTGGAGAAGAATCCGGCGCCCGAGCCGGTCAGCCTGCGCGTCTTGTCGCCGCCGGGCAGCGGCTCGACCTTGATCACGTCGGCGCCCAGATCGGCTAGGACGAGGCCGCAGGTCGGCCCCATCACCATGTGGTCCAGCTCCAGCACGCGGATGCCGGCCAGCGGTCCGGGAGCGGTATTCGCTAAAGGTACGTCGGAGGTGTCGGAAGCGGGACTGTGCATGACCGGGATGTCCGAAAGGGTCAGAGGGCGGATGCCGACGCCGGGCGGAAGCCCTTCGGCACGCGAGCGTGGTGGAGGTGGCCGACGAAGCGCTCGCCGGGAAGCGCCGCCTCGATGAGGCGCCGCGCCTCGATGAGCCGGTCGAGGTCGATGCCGGTCCGCAGGCCCATGGCCTCCAGCATGTAGACGAGGTCCTCGGTGACGATGTTGCCGAGCGCCCCCGGCGCGAACGGGCAGCCGCCCAGGCCGCCCAGCGCCGCGTCGAAGGCGCGGATGCCGGAATCCAGCCCGGCCAGCACGTTGGCGAGTCCCAGGCCGCGGGTGTCGTGCAGGTGCAGCGCGGTCAGCGTGTCGCCGATCTCCGCGCGCACCGCCGCGACGACGCGGCGGACCTGGGCGGGGTGGGCGGCGCCGGTGGTGTCGGCGAGGCTGACGTCGTCGGCGCCGGCCTCGGCCAGCGCCGACGCCAGACGGCACACCGCGCGCTCGTCCACAGCGCCCTCGTACACGCAGCCGAACACCGTGGACAGGCCGGCGGACAGGAACGGCCGGCGCTCCGCCGACAGCGTGCGGCAGAAGGCGACGATGCGCGCGAACTCGGCCAACTGGTCGTCGGGCGTGCGCCGCACGTTGGCGAGGCTGTGGCTGACACTGGCCGACAAGGTGAAGGTGATCTTATGGACGCCGGTGGCCACCGCGTTCTCGGCGCCCCGCAGGTTGGGGACCAGCGCCGCCACGGTCAGGCCGGGCACGGCCAGAGCGTGCACCACGACCTCCGCGGCATCGGTGAACTGCGGCACCACGCTCGCCGGGACGAAGGAGCACACCTCGATCTCCCGCACGCCGGCCGCCGCTTCGGCAGTGATCCACGCGTTCTTGGTGGCGGTCGGCACGAACGGCTTCAGTCCTTGCAGGCCGTCGCGTGGACCGACCTCGCTTATCTCCACGTCCACAGGCGCCATTGCTTAGACCTCAACAGAATTGCATACTGGAGTATTATGCATACCGGCGTATTTACCTTACGCCTTTCGACGTAGTTTGTAGGACAGTGGGTCAAAAGGTGTCAATGCGACCTAGTTTTTGACCTTTAAGACGATTTTTTAATTAGTTCGCGGTGATGAACAGAGACGAGAGGCGCCACTCGGCAGAAAACAGGGGATTTCATCATGGACGACGAGACGAAGACCCCGGCCGGCGCGGACGCCAGTTCGGACGCCCTGGCCGAGGCGGACCTGTCCGGTGCCAGCATCGAAGCGTTGGTCGTGCGTTTGCAGGTGGCCCGGCGCAACGCCGCGCTGGCACGGGCGCGGGCCGATTACCAGGACGCCACCAACAACCACCGCGAGGCCGTGCATTACGAACGCTTGGTCGCCGCCAACGAGAAGATGCCCCAGGCCGAGCGCAAGGCGATCGTCGAGTCCTCGCCCGACGTCCTGAAAGGCCGGCAGCAGAGCATCGTCCACGCCAAGGAAGCGGCGCTGTGGACGGCCGAGGCCGAAGCGCTGCGGCTTTACATCCTGGCGCGTTCCCGCACGATGCCGGCCGGCGAGACCGAGGCGCTCTGATCGCAACGCCGGTGTGGAGGTGAACTCACAGACGCGGAGTACCTGACGAAAGGCAGTCCGCGGCAAGCGACGCCTTCTCCGTACTATCTAGCCACAAAGTGTAATGTGGCGGAGCAACAACAGCGTGCAGATTTACCACCTTGTTAACTAAGTCCCTATTTACGAGGGCGCCCCTTTGCGCAATTCTCGTCTGATCGTCATTGGCTTCAACAATCGCGAGCGGGAGGGCGCCCTCATGGCGCAAGAGGAAGAGTATGCCCTGAGCCGGTACATCAAGGCACTTCCGCCTGACCTTTGGCTTCTGGCCAGAGCGGCGTTCGAGGAGCTGTCCAACAACCCCTTCATTCCCATCCTGGATAAGGACGAGATCGCCAAGCTCATCTGCTCCCCCGGATTCCAAAGCTATCTCGAGGGTGAACTGAAACTCCGAACGCAGTCCCTGACGTACCGCTGCGCTTGACCGCTTCCGGCCGCCGGGCGTTTCGCCCGGCGGGTCTTGTCCAGTGGGTCTTGTCCAGTGATCAGGGGCAGCAGCGGTGGACTTCGATGCTGAGGTGGCGGATCGCCAGCTCCGCCGGAATCCGGGCGCGGTAGTCCTCTGGCGGCAGCGGGGCGTGGGTTACGAGGCTGATCACCGCGGCGTAGGCGCCCGGCCCGATGGACCAGACGTGCAGGTCGGCGATGCGGTCGTCCCCGCGCTCCAACGCCGCACGGATGCCGTCGCTCACGGCATCCGGCGCCTGCCGGTCGAGCAGCACCTGTGCGGTCTTGCCCAGCAGGCCGCGCGACCAGTTCCCCACCAGCACGGCGCCCACCAGGCCCATCACCGGATCGAGCCAGGACGCTCCCAAGTATTTGGCGCCCAGCAGCGCCACGATGGCGAGCACCGACGTCAGCGCGTCGGTCAGGACGTGCAGATAGGCCGAGCGCAGCGTGTGGTCCTCGTGCCCATGGCCGTGATGCTCATGGTGCTCGTGAGGGTCGTGGTGATCCTCGTGCCCGTGCTCATGATGATGGCCATGCCCGTGGCCGCCCAGGATGACGACGCAGACGGCGTTCACCACAAGGCCGACGACGGCGACGAGGATGGCCATGTCATAGGCGATGGCGCCGGGATCCACGAGGCGGACCGCGCTTTCCCACGCCATGCCAAGGGCCACCACGACCAGCAGCAGCGCGCCGGTGAAGCCGCCCAGCGCGTTGACCTTGCCGGTGCCGAAGCTGTAGCGCGCGTCACGGGCGTGGCGGCGGGCGTAGATGTAGGCGAACGCCGCGATGCTCAGCGCCAGCACATGCGACGCCATGTGCACGCCATCGGCGAGCAGCGCCATGGAGCCGGTCCACAGCCCGGCCGCGACCTCCACCACCATGGTGACGGCGGTCACCGCGACGACGATCAGCGTGCGCCGCTCGGCGGCGGTCGGCTCGTCCAGGCCGAAGGCGTGGTCGTGCTTCCAATGGTCCAGCGAGTGGGTGTGCATGCGACGGCCCCGGCTCAGAGAAGAGTGTGTTCGACGAGGATCTTGGCGCCGATGGCGATAAGGCCAAGGCCGCCCAGCAATTCCGCGCGGCGGCCGAGCAGCGGCCCGGCGGCCCGCCCCAGCAGCACGCCGCCGAAGCCCATCAGGAAGGTGACGAACCCGACCAGCGTCGCCGTGGCGGCGATGTCCACGTCGGCCATCGCCAGCCCGACGCCGACGGCGCTGGCGTCGATGCTGGTGGCGACCGCCATGGTGAGCAGCGCGAGCCAGCCCGACCGCTTGGCCGCCGCATCGTCGTCGGCCTCGCCGCCCAGCGCGTTGCGGATCATCGAGCCGCCGATGAGCAGCAGCAGGCCGAAGGCGATCCAATGATCGATGGCCTGGACGAACCCGGCGAAGGACATGCCCAGCGCCCAGCCGAGCAGCGCCATGGACAGTTGGCAGACGCCGAAGGTGATGCCGACGCGCAGCGCCTCCGGAACACAGGGGCGCTTATGAACGGCGCCGCAGCCGAGGGCGGCGGCGAAGCTGTCCATGGACAGGCTGACAGCAAGAGCGAGGGAGGTCACACCGACCAATGGGAATCTCCGGGGCCAAGCGATACACGACAGCGCACCCGCACCCGGTTGGCCTTCGGGTGGCGGTCACGCCATCGGTCTCGCCGAGCTGCCGGACAGGGTCCGGTCTGCCGCACGCACCACGGGGAAAACCCCGAGTCTGTTGGCGCGCGCCCCTCTCCAGGAGGGTGGCTACTCCCCAATGATCGGCTGGAGGGTAAAACGCCCCGCCGCCCCGGTCAATCTATATGAACAGCTGTTCAATCATCCCCTGCGGAAGGATGCCGCGCGGCGTCCAGCAGGAGTGCCACCGCCGTGTCGTCCTCCGTCAGCATGCGAAGGTTCGCCTCCGCCGCGGCCCAGTCGGCTGAGCCCGGCCGCAGGCCGGACATCCGGCAGAGCCGCACCTGCTCCAGGCGTTCGGACTCCAGTTCGGCGTCCTTGACCGTCTGCCGGAACGCCTCGGCGCCCGCCATCCCTTTGAGGTGCCGGCGCACGCCACGCAACGGCGCCACCACGTTCCGCTGCCACGCCGCGGCGTCGGCGGACAGCCGCTCCAGCTCGGCGGCGGACAGGCGAACACCGCAGACCGCCCCCACCCATAGGGCGAACAGCAGCAGGTTCACGTCGGCGCCCAGCCGGTCCTGAAGGTCCAGGCACACGGCATCCACCCCCGGCCGGCCGTAGACGGCCAGTGAGAAGCGCCACAGCGAGTCGTCCGGGGTATGCGCCGTCATGAAGGGCAAGTGTGTCGGGCGGCGCCTCCGGTCAATCCCTCCGAGGCCCCGGTTTGCCCCGCATAGGTCACAGAGGCAGCGGCGATCTCGCACAAATGTCCGATTCCTTCGCCCATTCTCGCGGGCGTTGAAAACCACAAAGGAACGGACCGATGGCAACCACCACCACCGGCCTCGTCGACGCCAGGATCGTCGTGAACGCCTATGGAATGCCCGCCGGCGGTGTCTGGCCGCACTTCCGCCTGCTGATCGACGGCGTGGGCGCCGGCCAGGCCACGGTGAGTGCCGCCAACCCGGCCGCCTACAGTTTCACCGCTCCGGTGGCCGCCGGTCAGGCCCACACCGTGCAGGTCTATTACGACAACGACGCCTCCATCAACGGTGAGGACCGCAACCTCGGCATCAAGTCGGTGGTGGTGAACGGCAACACGCTGAGCCCGACACAGGCCGTGTACGACCGCTACGCCCTGGACGGCCAGGACACCGTCGCCGGCCAGGAGGGCATGTGGTGGCAGGGCGCGCTGAACTTCAGCACGCCCGCGGCCTATTACCCCGCTACCGCCGCCACCACACCGACACCCACCGCCGGCTCCTCGACCATCGTGGTGAACGCTTCGGGCACCCCGGCGGGCGGTGTCGGCGCGCACTTCAACCTGCTGATCGACGGCCAGAAGATCGGCGAGGGCATGACCACGACCACCGCCAAGGACTTCGCCTTCACCTCGGCCGTGGCGCTGGACGCCGCGCACAAGGTGCAGGTCCAGTACGACAACGACGCCTACATCAACGGACAGGACCGCAGCCTGCTGGTCAACGCAGTGACCATCAACGGCAAGGCGGTGGCCCCCACCGACCCCATCGTCACCTACGATAAGGGCGCGCTGGACGGCAAGGACGTCGTCGCCGGCCAGTCCGGCCTGTGGTGGAACGGCACGCTGGTGGTCGCCGCCGACAAGTCCTATTTCCCGTCCGCCGGCACGCCGGCGCCGACTCCCACCCCGACCACCGGTGCCTCGACCATCACCGTCAACGCGCTGGGCAATCCGGCGGCGGGCGTCAACGCGCACTTCAACGTGCTGGTGGACGGCATGAAAATCGGCGAGGGCACGGCGGCCACCACGGCGAAGGACTTCGCCTTCACCAGCGACGCCGCCACCGGCGTCGGCCACAAGGTGCAGGTGCAATACGACAACGACGCGTATATCAACGGCCAGGATCGCAGCCTGGTCGTCAACAAGATCACCGTGAACGGTCACGGCTACGCGCCGACCGACCCGGCGGTCACCTACGACAAGGGCGCGCTGGACGGCAAGGACGTGGTCGCCGGCCAATCAGGCATGTGGTGGAACGGCACGCTGGTGGTGAACGCGCCGGCCGGCGACTTCCCCGCCACGACAACCCCCCCAACCACCACGCCGCCCACCGGCCCAGCCTTCTATGTCGCGACCAACGGTAAGGACAGTTGGTCCGGCAAGCTGGCGGCGCCCAACGCCGACGGCACCGACGGCCCGTTCGCCACGCTCCAGGCGGCGCAGCAGGCGATGCGCAACAGCACCACCGACGTCACCTACGTGCGTGGTGGCGACTATTACATGAAGGACCAGATCTGGCTGGACAGCCAGGACTCCGGCGTCCGCTTCTCCGCCTACGGTGCTGAGAAGCCGGTGTTTCACGGCGGCACGCTGGTCGACACCTGGGTGTCGCGCGGCAACGGCTTGTGGAGCGCGCAGTTGCCGGCTGGCGCCAAGCCGGTGCTCGACCTGTCCATGGACGGCGAGCGGCAGACCGTCGCCCGCACCCCCAACGCCGACCCGACGCACCCCATCGACGGCGGCTGGCTGATCGCCTCCAAGAGCGCCACGGGCACCGATCCGACGACGCAGATCACCTTCAAGCCCGGCGACATCCCGACCACCACCAGCGCCAGCGGCCTGATGGTCAGCGCCTTCGGCCAGCACGGCTACGACGATGTGCTGGTCCCGGTGAAGAGCATCGACTTCACCAAGAACGTCATCACGCTGGCGCAGGGCACCTGGGACGGCTTCGGCGAGGGCAGCCGCTATTACCTGTACAATTCCAAGGACCAGCTCGACGCCAACAAGGAGTGGTTCTACGACGCGGGCTCCAACCAGATCCTGTTCCGCCCCGAAGGCGGCACGCCGGTCGGCCACAAGATCGTGGCCTCGCAGTTGAACGTGCTGTTCGGCATGGGCGGGGCGAAGAACGTCACCATCGACGGCCTGACCCTGGCGGACGGCGGCCCGAACGGCCACGGCGTCTACGCCCAGGGCGCCGATGGCCTGACCTTCACCAACAACGTCGTGAAGAACACCGGCTACGGCATCACCGTGCAGACCAGCCCCAACGCCAAGGTGACCGGCAACAGCTTCGACCACACCGGGCTGGAAGCGGTGTTCGTCAAGATGGGGTCCAACTTCGCCGACGTGTCGAACAACAAGGTCGAATACGCCGGGTCGGTGGACCACGGCAGCGACGGCATCTGGATCAACGGCAGCTCCGACGTGAAGGTCTCCCACAACCTCGTCGAGCACACCGCCGGCAAGGCGATCGCCGTGGGCTCGGTGCAGACCACGGGTGACGAGACCTACCGGGCGACGGTGACCTACAACAAAGTCGTGGACTCCAACCGCGAGACCAGCGACGGTGGCGGCATCTACCTGATCAACCGCCAGCAGAGCGCCACCGGCGATCTGGTCGCCTACAACGACGTGTCCGGCACCTCGGCGTTCGGCAACGTGAAATGGGACGGTTCGGTCTCGCCGACGTGGCTCGACCCGAAGCAGCTGGTCAGTTGGGGCGTCTACTTGGACGACTGGACCAGCGGCGCCACGGTGAAGGGCAATTACGTGCACGGCAACCTGGGCGGCGTCTTTCTGCACGGCGGTTGGAACAACCAGGTGTCCAACAACATCATCGCCGGCAACGAGGGCCGCGAGATCGGCTTGCAGCAGAACGTCGGCTACGGCGGCTGGAAGGGCACGCCGATGTCCGGCAACGACATCCACCACAACGTGGTGGACGCCGCCTCCAGCCACGGCCTGACCGTAGCCATCGACGGGCCGAAGACCGCCGGCACCTTCCATGACAACGACTACGCCAACCTCGCCCCCAACGCGCAGCTGTTCCAGGTGTGGCCGCAGGTCATGGCCGGCACCACCGGCACGCTGGGCAACTGGCAGGCGGCGGGTTACGACCAGAACTCGCTGGCGCTGAACCCGCAGTTCACCAATCCGGGGGCCGGGGATTACTCGCTGCTGGCCGGCTCGCCGGTCTACCAGCACGGCTTCGAACCGATCCCCATGGACCAGTTCGGCCCGATGGCCTGAACCACCCCTTTCCCGCGCGCGGCCCCGGGAATAACCTGGGGCCGTGAAGCGTCCCGGTTCAGGGACCCAACAACCAAGGGGAGGGAAACGCCATGAAGCGGATGATTCACGTGTCGATGCTGGCCTCGGCCGTGCTTCTGTCGGGGGCGCTGGGCGGCGCCGCCCAGGCGCAGCAGGCCGGGGCGGCCAACATGAGCTTCTTCGTCACCAGCGCCGGCTCCGGCAAGGGCGCCGACCTCGGCGGGCTGGAAGGGGCCGACCGGCACTGCCAGCAGTTGGCGCAGGCGGCCGGCGCCGGGAGCCGCACGTGGCACGCCTATCTCAGCACCCAGGCCATGGGGGGGCAGCCGGCGGTCAACGCCCGCGACCGCATCGGCAAGGGGCCGTGGCAGAACGCCAAGGGCGTGGTGATCGCCAAGAGCGTGGACGAGCTGCACGGCACCAACAACCTGACCAAGCAGACCGCGCTGAACGAGAAGGGCGAACCGGTCAACGGCCGCGGCGACCAGCCGAACACGCACGACATCCTCACCGGCTCGCAGCCGGACGGCACCGCGTTCCCTGCCGGCCAGGACATGACCTGCGGCAACTGGACCAAGAGCGGGACCGAAGGCGCCGCCATGCTCGGCCACCATGACCGCAACGGCTTGGACGATACGCCGCCGGCCAAATCCTGGAATTCCTCGCACGCGTCGCGCGGCGGTTGCAGCCAGGACGCGCTGAAGAGCACCGGCGGGGCGGGGCTGCTGTACTGCTTCGCGACGAACTGAAACCCAACCGGAATCCGCGGGGGTTAGGGGACAAAAACGCCCTCTAACCCCTGTGATGTTTTGATCCGGGCGCCGGACGCGCTATCTGATGGCGGATGGGTTAACCCGACGGGCTTCTCCGTCACCAGGACATTGCATGCCGACCGCCAAGGACCTCTTCTCCTACCGCAAGCACTGGGCGCACCGCTTCGGCCCGGCGCCCTTCCTGCCGACCTCGCGCGCCGAGATGGACGCGCTGGGCTGGGACAGCTGCGACGTGATCGTCGTCACCGGCGATGCCTACATCGACCATCCCAGCTTCGGCATGGCGATCATCGGCCGCCTGCTGGAATCGCAGGGCTTCCGCGTCGGCATCATCGCGCAGCCGGATTGGCAGACCGCCGAACCGTTCAAGGCGCTGGGCAAGCCCAACCTGTTCTTCGGCGTCACCGGCGGCAACATGGATTCCATGGTGAACCGCTACACGTCCGACCGGCGGCTGCGCCACAACGACAGCTACACGCCGAACGACGAGGGCGGCAAGCGGCCGGACCGCGCCGCCATCGTCTATTCGCAGCGCTGCCGCGAGGCGTACAAGGACGTGCCCATCGTCCTGGGCGGCATCGAGGCGTCGCTCCGCCGCATCGCGCATTACGACTACTGGTCGGACAAGGTGCGCCGCTCGGTGCTGGTGGACGCCAAGGCCGACCTGCTGCTCTACGGCAACGCCGACCGCGCCATCGTCGAGGTCGCCCACCGCGCCGCCAAAGGCGAGGCGCCGCGCGCCATGCACGATGTCCGCGGCGTCGCCTTCCTGCGCGACGCCGTGCCCGAGGGCTGGCACGTGGTGGATGCGGCGGCTGCGGTGGAGGAGGGCGAGGGCCTGAACCCCCGCCCCGGCGAGCCGGAACAGACCGTCGTCCGCCTGCCGTCCTACGAACAGGTGTCGGCCGACCCGGTGCTGTATGCCCAGGCGTCCCGCGTGCTGCACCAGGAGGCCAACCCCGGCAACGCCCGGCCGCTGGTGCAGCGGCACGGCGACAAGGAGCTGTGGCTGACCCCGCCGCCGATCCCGCTGACCACGCCGGAGATGGACGCGGTCTTCGCGCTGCCCTACGCCCGCGCTCCGCACCCGAGCTACGGCGACGCGCGCATCCCCGCGTGGGAGATGATCCGCTTTTCGATCAACATCATGCGCGGCTGCTTCGGCGGCTGCTCCTTCTGCTCGATCACCGAGCACGAGGGCCGGGTGATCCAGAGCCGCTCGCAGGACTCGATCCTGCGCGAGATCCAGGAAATCCGCGACAAGACCAAGGGCTTCACCGGCCACATCTCCGATTTGGGCGGCCCGACGGCCAACATGTACCGCCTCGCCTGCAAGGACGACGCGATCCAGCGCACCTGCCGCCGGCCGAGCTGCGTCTACCCGGACATCTGCAAGAATCTCGGCACCGACCACGGCCCGCTGATCGAGCTGTACCGCAAGGCGCGCGCGGTGAAGGGCGTGAAGAAGATCTCCATCGCGTCCGGCCTGCGCTACGACCTCGCGGTCAAGAGCCCGGAGTACGTGAGGGAATTGGTGAAGCACCACGTCGGCGGCTATCTGAAGATCGCGCCCGAGCACACCGAGGCCGGCCCGCTGTCCAAGATGATGAAGCCGGGCATCGGCACCTACGACTCCTTCAAGCGCCTGTTCGAGCAGGCGGCCAAGGAGGCGGGCAAGCAGCTCTACCTGATCCCGTACTTCATCGCCGCGCATCCCGGCACCACGGACGAGGACATGATGAACCTCGCGCTGTGGCTGAAGCGGAACGGCTTCCGCGCCGATCAGGTGCAGACCTTCCTACCGTCGCCGATGTCGGTGTCGGCGGCGATGTACCACACCGGCCGCAACACCCTGCGCCCGATCCGCCGCGTCGGCGGCGAGGAGGTGAGCGCAGCCAAGGGCTTGAAGCAGCGCCGCCTGCACAAGGCTTTCCTGCGCTACCACGACCCGGAGAACTGGCCGGTGCTGCGCGACGCGCTGAAGGACATGGGCCGCGCCGACCTGATCGGGCCGGGTGCGCAGCACCTCGTCCCGGCGTGGCAGCCAGCGGGGACGGGCAAGGGCACTTGTGCGAAGAAGGCGGGTGGCAAGCCGTTCTTTACACAGCAGGCCGGAGCGGGACGGAGAACGCCGGCGGGGAAGCGGCAGTGAGGCTCCCGCGCTGGAGCCCCGGCAAGTCCTGGCCGCTGCCGCCCTGAATGGAACAGTTTGGAACACCATGGAACAGTGTGCAGGGGGTGTTCCGTTCGTCCCTCGTACCGTGCGGGCACACGCCGGCTTTTATGACTTCTGTCCTATCATATTCGGGTTCGCCCGGCAAGCTTGAAAAAGCTTCGCGCCGCCTGTCCTCATCGAACAGGCGATGGCCGCATGATCAAATGCCAAGCAACGGTTTGTGCATTTGGACGCATCCTGCGGCGATCCTTGACATCAGTCATCGTTCGGCCCGGTCGTCGGCGCCATTCCGATCCCCTGCAACCACAGCCGCGGACCCGCTGCGAATTCAGCGTGCAGCCGCGCCATCTCCGCCAAATTCTCTGCATCGGTCCGCAACTCCTCGCCGTCCCGGCGCAGCCGCTTGCCGCGCTCGCGCAACACCGCCCAAGCGAACGCTGCCGGATCCGCGCCGCGCTGTTCGGCCAGCAGGAACAGCCGCTCCAGCAACCCGACCACCACGCCCGTCCCCAGCACCGGCGAGGCCAGTTGCCGGATCTCCGGCCCATGGCGATTGCGCTCCAGCACCGCGGTGTTGAAGCGCCGGACGCGCTCCGCGTCGATGCCCTCCGGCACCGGCACGACCGCGCCGCCGAGCAGCGCCAGCGTGCGCAGCACCGCCTCCAGGCCGTATGCGGCCAGCCCCGGTTCTTCCAACAACGCGCCCAGCGTGCGCGGTCCACCGGCCAGCGTGTCGGCCAGGGGCGCGGCCACCGGCAGGTCGATGTCACCGGTCGGCGCGCTCACCGTTCCCGGCACCTCGCCGCGCGGCACTGCCAGCCCGAAGCGCATCGCCCGCAAGCGCTCCTCGCGCTCGCTGGCCGACAGCCGCACCGTGCCCTTCACGAACACGTCCCGCCGGAAGCGCGTGTAGGTCAGATAGTCGCGCAACGTCTCGCGCAACGCCGGGTCCGCCGCCTCGTTCATCAGCGCCAGGCCCTGCGGGCTCAGCGTCGCGTCGTCAACATGGTCGGCCAGCGTCGCCGAGGCGGCGAAGTCCAGCTTCGCGCCGGCCAGTTCGCGCGCCACGTCGGCGTGGTAGAACGGCGTCCAGTCGCGGTTCAGGTACTCGTGCGCGATGTAGCTGTCCGACTTGCCGTCCAGCCCATGCAGGTGCCCCAAGGCACTCGGCACCCGGTCGAAATAGCCTTCGCCCAGCCGGGCCATGCGCGCGGCGAAGCCCAGCGCCGACTCGATGCGCCCCGGCAGCGGGCCGGCGCCGCTCGCCGTGTGCTCCAGCAGCAGCTTGCGGATCGGCGTGTGCGCCGCCCAGCCCGGCAGGCAGTTGTAGCTGACATACACCACCCCACCGGGCTTCAGCCGCCGACGCATCAGGTCCACGAGAACCCGCCGGTTCTCGGCGCTCACCCAGGTCCAGACGCCGTGCAGCGCCACCACGTCGAACGCCGGCCCGTCACGCTCTGCATACTCGGCGAAGCTGTCCTCGAAAAAGGCCGCGTTGCCATTGCCAGCTTGCGCCGCCAGCGCGCGGGCGTCCGCGATGTGCCCCGGCAGGAAATCCACCGCCTCGAAGCGTGCCCGCGCGTGCACGCCGGCCAGCAGGTTGGAGGTCAACCCTTGCCCGCAGCCCAGCTCGGCGTAGGTAAAGCTCTCCGACAGGTCCGGCGGCCTTATCCCGGACAGCAGCAGCGCGAAGGTCAGGTGTGCCGGCGCCATCTCGGCGTAGAAGGAATGGGCGTAGGCGATGTCGCCGGTGTAGCCCTCGGTCCAGCCGGCCATCGCGCCCTCACGCCACCGCGAACAGGTCGCCGTCGTCCGCCGGCGGTTCGTCGGCCGCGTTCGGATCGCCGGGCGCCGTTTCCCAGCCCAGGCCGGGCAGCGCCACGATGCGGCGGCCGGCGCGGTCGTTGCGGCTGACCACGAAGTTGCGCTGCTCCATGTACGCCAGCAGCCGCCGCGCCCGCCCTGTGGACCGGCTGCCGCAGGCCCGCGCGATCTCGGCGTCGGACGGGCAGGGCGCCTGGTCCATGGCGGCGCGCGCCAGCAGCAGGAAGACGCCCTGGATGTCCTCCGGCAGGTCGGCGGCGTAGGTCGTCGCCTTCTCCCAGTCCGGGCTGTCGCCGGACTCGGCGTTCACCCCGGCGCGCACGGTGGCCAGCTTGCGGCGGAACGCCGGCAGGTCGAGCGGCTTGCCGCGCAGGTTATGAATGCGGCAGCGCACCAGGAAATCCTGGTACAGCACCGCCACCGAGCGGAACGACGCCTCCGGGTCGGCCAGCACCTGCCGCAGGATCTCATCCAGCAGCGGCCCCTGGTCCTCGGTCGGCTCCTCCTCGGCGGCCGGCGCCATGGCGGCGGGGCGGGCCTGGACGAGTTGCATGAGCAGATCGTTGGTGGTCGGCGACGGCGGCGGCGGGGCGCGGCGCACCACGACGGGGCGGGCCGGTTCCGGCTCGCCGGGCTTCAGGATCAGCTCGCGCGCGTCCATCGGCGCCGTCTCGGGCAGCGGCATCAGGCGGGGGCTGCCGGTGCGCCCGTGCGTCCGCACGTCGCCGATGCGGATCGGCAGGGGCCGCCGCGACAGCGCCGGCCCCAGCGCGATGAAATGCCCGCGCTCCAGGTCGCGGAACGCCTCGGCCTGCCGGCGCTCCATGCCCAGCAGATCGGCGGCGCGCGCCATGTCGATGTCGAGGAAGGTGCGGCCCATCAGGAAGTTCGACGCTTCCGCCGCCACGTTCTTGGCGAGCTTGGCGAGCCGCTGTGTGGCGATGACGCCGGCCAGCCCGCGCTTGCGGCCGCGGCACATCAGGTTGGTCATGGCGCCCAGCGAGACCTTGCGCGCCTCGTCGGAGACCTCGCCGGCCGCGGCGGGGGCGAACAGCTGCGCCTCGTCCACCACCACCAGCATCGGGTACCAGACATCGCGCTCGGCGTCGAACAGCCCGCCCAGGAAGGCGGCGGCGGCGCGCATCTGCATCTCGGAATCCAGGCCCTCCAGATTCAGCACGACCGAGACGCGGTGCTGGCGCACCCGTCCGGCGACGCGCTGCAACGCGGGCTCGGTGTGGTCGGCGGCCTCCACCACCACGTGGCCGAAGGCTTCGGCCAGGGTGACGAAGTCACCTTCCGGGTCGATGATCGCCTGCTGCACCCAGGGCGCGCTCTGCTCGACCAGCCGGCGCAGCAGGTGCGACTTGCCGGAGCCGGAATTGCCCTGCACCAGCAGACGGGTCGCGAGCAGCTCCTCAAGGTCGAGCGCCGCCGGGGACCCGGACGTCGTCGCTCCCATGTCGATGCTGACCTTCATACACCCTCTCCAGAGCCGAGCTGGCAACAGCTCCTCGTGCGCGGCCCATCCTATAGCGCAGATCGGGGGGCGGGGACGAGGACCGCGTGCGGCGAGCCGTGTGAATTACGCGGTCCGCCGGACCGTCTTGCCGCTCTCCAGCCGCACCACCAGCAGTCCGAGCATGGCGGAGCACCCAGCCGCCGCGGCGAGCGCCACGCTGGCGGCGCGCCAGTCGCCGCCCGCCGCCGAGACCAGCGCCGCGACCACCGGCGGGCCGACGAACTGGCCTAGGTTGGAGCCCTGCACCACCATGCCGCTGGCCGACCCGACGTGCCTGGGCGACGGCGCGTGCGCCGCGGCCCCCGAGAAGGACGCCGCCGGCAGCAGGCCACCGGCGAAGGAGAACAGCAGGCACAGCGCGAAGCGGAACCCGTCCGGCCCGACTCCCGCCAGGGCCAGCGGCGCGCTGACGGCCATCACCGCGCTGGCGCCCGTCAACAGCCAACCGCGTGGCATCGCACGCTGCATCAGCCAGCCGCCGAGGATGTTGCCGGGCACGTTGGCGGCCACCACCGCCGCGGTCAGCAGCGTCGCCGTGGCGCCGCTCAAGCCCTTGTCCTGGATCAGGAAGCTCGGCAGCCAGACCATCAGCGAAATCCACTGGAACGTGTAGCCGGCGAACCCCAGTGCCAAGCCCCACAGGCCGGGACGGCGTGCCGTCTCTGCGATCAGGCGCAGCGGGTGCTGGGTGCTGCGGGACGGCATCTCCAACGTGCGCGTGGTCAGCGCCAGCGCCACGGTCGCCAGCAGCAGCACGGCCAGCAGCCCCAGCCACAGCCCGCGCCAGCCGATCTGCGGCAGCACGCCCGCGGCGATCACCATGGCGGCGGCGCTGCCGGCCGGCGTGTAGACCGTCCACAGGCCCAGCGCGAAATTGCGGTCTTCAGGCGCGCTGGCCGCGAGGATCAGGGCGGGGGCGGACACCGAGACGGTGATGAAGCCGATGCCCTCCAGCACGCGCGCCACCAGCAGGATCGTGCCGCTGCCGGCCGCCGCGCCCAGCACCCCGCCGAGCACCAGCGCGGCCACGCCCAGAAAGACGCCGCGGCGCTGCCCGACAATGTCGGCCATCAGGCCCAGCGCCACGCCGGCCACGGCGCCCAGCGTGGCGAACACCGACATCACCCAGCCGCCCTCGACCAGCGACAGGCCCAGCTCGCTGCGGAACAGCGGCATGGCCGCGGGGACCTTGCCGACGCTCATGGCCGCGGCGATGCCGATGCCGACGACGCTCGCCACCGCGCCCCACGCCGTGCGGGGCGTCATTGGTGCGTGTTCGCGGCGTGGCCGGTGGTCGCCAGCCCGGCGGCGTCCTGGATGGAGGACGCCAGCGCGCGGGCGATGCAGTCGTACCCGAAGTCGTTCTGGTGGATGCCGTCCGGCCCGACCAGATCGGACATGGACGCCTGCTGCGTCTGCACCCACTGGCGCATCACCGCGAAGCGGCGGAACAGGCCGACCCCCTCGTCGGCGGCGATGCGGGCGATGCGCGCCTGCATGTCGCCGTGGCCGGGCCGTTCCAGCATCGCCGGGGCGTATTGCAGATCCATCAGCACCACGTCGAGCCCGGCGGCCTTCAGCCGCTTCACCCCGTCGCGGATCACTGCCTCGGCCTCGGCCGGGTCCTTGTCGCGCAGCACGGAGTTGGCGCCGACCTGCCAGATGACGAGGTCCGGCGTCTGGTCCAGCACGTCGTGCTGGAAGCGCCGGAGCATGTCCGGCCCGACCTCGCCGTTGACGCCCTTGTTGAACACCAGGAACGGCAGGCCGGGGAAGCGCTGGTGCAAATAATGGGACAAGCGTGCGGGATAGCTGTGGTCCGCGTCGCTGGCCCCGGCCCCGGCGGTGGAGGAGGAGCCGATGGCGACGATGCGCAACGGCTCCCCGGCCTCCAGATGCGCGGCGACGCGCGGCAAAGGAGCGGCCAGCGTGCCGACCTGGGCTCCGGGCACCGCGCAGGCGGCGGGCGGGCGGGCGGTGGGGGCGGAGACGGCCGGCGGCGCCATGAGCACGGCGGCGGTCAGCAGGACGGCGAACCGCCACCTCATTGGCCGGCCTCCGCGGCGCGGTCGATCATGGTGGCGATCGTCTCCGCCAGCAGGCGGCCGATGCAGCCGTGCACGAAGGCGAAGGCCCTCAGCTTGTCGTCCTTGGAGTCCGATCCGATGGTCACGCGACCTTCCTCGATCCAGTGGCGCATCATCTCGTAGCGCGGAAAATGGAACACGTCATTGTTCTGTGTCACCCACTCGACATATTCGACATAGGGCTGGAAGTTGATCAGCTGGCTCGTCTGCGGACTGTACTGCATGTCCATCACGACGATGTCGGCGCCCCGTGCGTGCGTTTGCGCGATGCCAGTCACCAGCGCCTCGCCGAAGCTGTCCGGCCCGACGTTGCGCATGGCGTCCGTGGTGCCGACCTGCCAGACCACCAGCGCCGGCTGCTGCTCCGCCACCGCGGAATCCATGGCCGGCAGCATGTCGTGCGCCGTGGTGCCGGGCAGGTTGCGCACCGTCACGCTCACGCGGCGGCCGGGCAGCCGGGCCGACAGATCCTTCTCCAGTACGGTTGGATAGCTTGCCTCGGCGCGGCCGGCGGCGGGCTTCGCCGTGTTGACCACCAGAATGGGGAGGCTGCCGCCCTGTTGCACCCTGTCGCGGACGCGGGTCAGATGTGCATCCACCGTAAGGATGCTCTCCGGCACCGCGCAGGGGTCGGGCTTGGCCTCGTCGGCATAGGCTGGGGTCCCCAGGGCAAGGACCAGCAGGGCCGTGGCGAGCAGCGGCTTCATGCGCCGGAGTCCTTGAGCGCCGGTGCCGCCGTACGGGGTGGGCGGCCGGCCGACTGGTACCAGGTGAGCACGCGGGCTGTCAGTATCATGGCGGCAATACCGATAATTGTGACAGCAAACTGCACAAAAAGCGAGCCGTTCACCTGCACGAGGATGGTCTGGCCGGCGAAGGACAGGAAGATGCCCAGGCAGAACACCTGGAGCGACTGCCGGCCGCAGACGATGATCGGCGCCAGCGCCGGCCAGCGCAGCCACGCGCTGTCCGGCCGCGCGACCTGAAGCACGACGTAGGTCAGCGCGAAGAAATGCACCAGCCGCAGCGGGTCGAGGTCGGTCTTGCTGATCGGGTACAGCACCTCGGCCAGCCGCGTCGGCATGAGGGCGCCCAGCGAGGCGAACTGCCAGGACAGCGCCACCAGCAGCGCCGCCGTCAGGTACGCCACCGCCGGCAGCAGCACCGGCAGCCGTGGCTGGGTCAGCGCCGTGGAGACCTGGGGGAAGCGCTGCATGGTCGCACCCAGCACGAACAGGAATTGCCAGGCGAAGGGGTTGAAGAACCACTCGCCGCCCTCCGGGTAGGTGGGCAGGTTCCAGGCGAAGTGGCGCGTCGACGCGTACAGCACCGCCGACGCGCCCAGCAGCACCAGCGGCCAGCGTACGAGCAGCGGCAGCAGGATCGGAATCGCCAGCAGCAGCACGATGTACAGCGGCAGGATGTCGAGGTTGGCCGGGCGGAACTTGAGCAGCAGCGCCTGCGTCAGCGCCAGCGCCGGGTCGCCGAAGAAGCTGGCGATGCCCAGCTCCTCCGTGAACAGCGGGTTGTCGAAGACGCGCGCGGTGTACGCCACCTGCGCGGTGAAGGCGATGAACAGGAAGATGTACGCCACGTACAGCGTCCAGCAGCGGTGCAGCACCTTGGCCGCCGCCAGCCCCCAGCCGTCCCGCACGTACACCCTGGCGTACACCAGCGAGGAGGTGTAGCCGGAGATGAAGACGAACACCTCGGTGGCGTCGCTCAGGCCGTAGTTGCGCGGGGTAATCCAGGCGATCTGGTTGGCCGGGATGTGGTCGATGAAGATGAACCACAGCGCCAACCCCCGGAAGAAATCCAGCCGGAGGTCGCGGCTGCCACCCCGAACGCTTTTCACCTGTGCCGACGTGTCGTCCATCCGTTGATCATCTGCGCCGGCAGCCGGCGTACCCTGTTCAGCGTGTTTGCACGCCAGACAGGGTTCCGCTTCCGTGGACGGCCGTCAAATCATTTCAGGGCGCAGACTCTTACGTTGTGAAGCGCCGAAAGAACCCGCCCGCCAGCCAGCCCAGCACCGACCAGAAGATGGCGCTGACCACGATGGACTTGGCGACGAAGGCCCCGACCAGTTCCGCCGGGGCGGCGGCCCCGCCGACCTCCGGGTGCGGCGCTCCAACGGCATGCGGCAGGATCAGCAGCGCCAACCCCACCGGCAGCCGCCACCATCCCTTGCCGAACGCCAGCACCGCCAAGCCACCGGCCGCCCCCAGCGCCGCGAAGGCCCACCAGGCCTGACGCGACGCCAGATCGGCGGCGATGGTGCCGGGCAGTTCCGGCGGCAGCCCGAGAGCCGGCGACAGCGTGAACGCGGCGAACCCGCCGAGCCCCCACAGCAGCCCCTCGCGGGCCTCCACCCGCCGGCCGGACAGCGCGAAGGCGCCGATCACCAGCAGCGCGAAGCCCACCCCGGTGATGAGGTTGGCGACCGCCGTCATGGCGGCGCGGGTGACAATATCCTCGGCCTCGGGTTCGGCCGGAAGCGGTGCGGCGTGGTCATGACCGGTGTGGTCATGCACGCCGCCCCCCGTCTCGAACACTTCGGCCTGGAGGATCAGCGGCGTTGTGGTGACGGCCTGCAAGACGGAAACGAGGACGCCAGCCAGCAGCCCCGCGGCGAGCGCCGCGGAGAGGATCCGCCGGATCATGATTCAGACGCTCAGTGGCAGGGGAACGAGAACGCGTGCCGGGCGTCGTGCGCGGCGTCGTGCAGCGCCTGCGCGTTGGCGAAGCCGGCGCCGTACACCAGGAAGGTGCCGAGCAGCATCGCCACCAGGGCGGCGACCAGGGTGTCCGAGCGCGACAGGCTGCGGCCGGACGAAGCGAGAGTCGTGTTGGTCATCGATGATGTCTCCAGTATGCCGTCACACCCGACGGCGTGGATTGAGCCTCGATGGCAGGTTTCCTGGCTCGCGGGTCATGGCCGTGTGGCCGATGCCTTCCCGGTCGCGCATCGCGCGTCCGGTGGCGTTTCGGCCGGCTCACCGCTTACAGTTGCGGGGGCAGCCACGGGTCTGGTCCCCGATTGGGTCGACCGCACCGTGTTCCCTATTATCCCAGGCTTGGCTTGGCCGTGCCGGGCACCATCGCCGCGCAGTGTGGCGGCGGGCCACGGCCTTGGCAAGTCCCAATAAAGTCCCCCGGAACAAAGTCATTGACGCTGCACGCGGCGGGGGCCTAAGTCTGCGCCTCAGCGGCATGGTTCCTTCCATTCCCTGTGGAATGGCGGGTGAAAAGGGAACGCGGAAACGGCGGGAAACCGCCCATGCCGCGGCTGCCCCCGCAACTGTGTGTGGCGAGCAGCGGACAAGAAGCGAAGCCACTGGCCGGAGTTCATCCCGGCCGGGAAGGCGAGATCCCGCGGCGCAGACCCACGAGCCAGGAGACCTGCCCGGCCGCGACCGTCAACGAAGCTCCGGGCGGGGTGCACCGGTGGCCGAGGCGTTCCTGCAAAGGCTCGTTCCTCAGCTCCCATCCCCCGGCCCAGGACTTCCGGCCAGAAGGGAAGCTCGGGATGGGCGACAAGCTCGGCGTCATGATCTGCGGCCACGGCAGCCGCGACGCGCAGGCGGTGGCGGAATTCGCCGCGGTGGCGCACACGCTGGCTCACCAGCTCCCCTATGAGCATGTCGAGCACGGCTATCTGGAGTTCGCCCGCCCGGTCCTGCGCGAAGGGCTGGACAAGCTGGTGGCCGCCGGCTGCACGCGCATCCTTGCGGTGCCGGCCATGCTGTTCGCCGCCGGGCACGCCAAGAACGACATCCCCTCGGTGCTCAACGCCTACGCCGCCGAGCATCCGGGGCTGACCATCGACTATGGCCGCGAACTGGCCATCGACTTGAAGATGCTGCGCGCCGCCGGCGACCGCGTCGCCGAGGCGGTCAAGGCCGCCGGCGACCACATCGCCCGGCACGACACGTTGCTGGTGGTGGTCGGGCGCGGCTCGTCCGACCCCGACGCCAATTCCAACGTCGCCAAGGTCACCCGCATGCTGTGGGAGGGGATGGGCTTCGGCTGGGCCGAGACCGCCTATTCCGGCGTCACCTTCCCGCTGGTCGAGCCGGGGCTGGAGCACGTGGCGCGCCTGGGCTACAAGCGCGTCATCGTCTTCCCGTACTTCCTGTTCACCGGCATCCTGGTGCGGCGCATCTACGACGCGACGGATGTGGTGGCCGCCCGCCACCCGGAGATCGAGTTCGTCAAGGCGCCCTACCTCAACGACCACCCCATGGTGCTGGAGACGATGCGGGACCGCGTGAGCGAGATCCTGGACGGCACCGGCAACATGAATTGCCAGATGTGCAAGTACCGGGAACGCTTCCTGGGCTTCGAGGACGAGGTCGGCCTGCGCCAGGAAAGCCACCACCACCACGTGGAAGGCATCGGCGTCGGCCCCGCGGCGGATGACGATCACCACCACCATGACCATGACGGCCATCACCATCACCATCATCATCATGGTCATGACCACGACCACCACCACCACGATCATGACCATCCCCACGATCATGATCACGGTCATGGGCACGATCACGGGCACCCCCACGCGCACGACCACGGCCACCACCCCTATCCGCACGCCGACCATCCCCTGGGGCCGCGCAGCCTGACCCGGTCGGGCGCCGATGGCGACTGACCCCCAGGCGCTGGACTACCTGCGCGACCCGAACGCCATCTACCGCCAGTCCTTCGCCACCATCCGGGCGGAGGCCGACCTGTCGCGCTTCACCCCCGATGTGGCCGAACTGGCGATCCGCCTGATCCACACCTGCGGCATGGTCGATCTGCTGGACGACCTCGCGTGCTCCGCCGACGTGGTGGCGAGCGGCCGGGCCGCGCTCCAGGCCGGGGCGCCGATCCTGGTGGACGCGCAGATGGTCGGCGCCGGCATCACCGCGCGCTACCTGCCCAGGAAGAACCGCGTGCTCTGCCACCTGCACGACGCCGCGGTGCCGGGGCTGGCGCAGGCCATCGGCACGACGCGCTCGGCCGCCGCGGTGGACCGCTGGCTGCCCGAACTGGACGGTGCCGTCGTCGCCATCGGCAACGCGCCGACCGCGCTGTTCCGCCTGTTGGAACTGATCGACGCCGGTGCCCCCCGCCCGGCGGCGGTGCTGGCCTTTCCGGTGGGCTTCGTCGGAGCCGCGGAGTCCAAGGCGGAGCTGGCCGGCAACCCGCGCGGCCTGCCCTTCGTCACCGTGCGCGGCCGGCGCGGCGGCAGCGCTCTCGCGGCGGCGGCGGTCAACGCGCTGGCGACGGGGCTCGGCACATGAGCGCGGCCTGGCTGACCATCGTCGGCATCGGCGAGGACGGGGTCGCCGGCCTGTCCGAAGCGGCGCTGCGCGCCATCACCGCCGCCGAGGTTCTGGTCGGCGGCGAGCGCCACCTCGCCATGATCCCCGACCACGAGGCCGAGCGCCTCGTCTGGCCGTCGCCCTTCGACGCGCTGATCGAAAAGCTGGAGCGCCGCCGGAACGCCCGCGTCTGCGTGCTGGCGAGCGGCGACCCGCTGCTGTACGGCGTCGGCACCACGCTGCTAAAGCATTTCCCGATCACCGAAACCACGATCATCCCGGCCCCCAGCGCCTTCGCGCTGGCCTGCGCCCGCTTGGGCTGGGCGCGGGCGGAGGTCGAGTGCCTGACCCTGCACGGCCGCCCGGTCGAGCTGCTGCACCCGGCGGTGCAGCCCGGCGCCCGCGTCCTGGCGCTGAGCGCCGACGCCGGCACGCCGGCCAAGGCGGCTGCGCTGCTGCGCGGGCGCGGCTACGGCCCGAGCCGCCTCACCGTGCTGGAGCGCATGGGCCACGCCTTCCAGGAGAAGCGCGTCGAAGGCACCGCCGCGGACTGGACCGACCAGCCGCACGCCGACCTCAACACGCTCGCCGTCGAGTGCGTCGCCGAGCCGGGCACGCCCCTGCTGCCGCGCATCCCCGGCCTGCCGGACGAGGTGTTCCGCCACGACGGCCAGCTCACCAAGCGCGAGGTGCGCGCCGTCACGCTGGCGGCGCTGGCCCCCGTGCCGGGGCAAATCCTGTGGGACGTCGGCGCCGGCTGCGGCTCCATCGCCATAGAATGGATGCGCGCCGCCCCGCGCGCCCGCGCCATCGCCATCGAGCACCGCGCCGACCGTCTGGCGCTGATCGCCGAAAACGCCGCGGCGCTGGGCGTGCCGGGCCTGAGCATCATCGCCGGCAAAGCCCCCGACGCGCTGAACACCCTGCCCAAGCCCGACGCCGTGTTCGTCGGCGGCGGGATCACCATCCCCGGCGTGGTCGAGGCGTGCTGGGAGGCGCTGCCCCCCGGCGGCCGTTTCGTCGCCAACGCCGTGACGCTGGAGGGCGAACAGGCGCTGTTCGGCCTGTACGCCCGGCTCGGCGGCAGCCTGACGCAGATCTCGGTGAGCCGCGCGGCGAACCTCGGCGGCTTCTCCGGCTGGCAGCCGTTCCGGCCGGTGACGCAGCTCGCGGTGGTCAAGCCATGACCGGCACGCTGTACGGTTTGGGCGTCGGCCCCGGCGACCCGGAACTGGTGACGCTGAAGGCGTTGCGCATCCTGCGCGCGGCCCCGGTGATCGCCTATCTCGCCGCCAACGAGGACGAGAGCTTCGCCCGCTCCATCGTGGCGTCGCACCTGCCCGGCGGGCAGATTGAGATCCCCATCCGCATCGCCATGAGCGCCGACCCCACCGGCGGCCAAGCCGTCTACGACCGCGCCGCCGAGGAATTGGCCGAGCACCTCGCATCCGGCCGCGACGTGGCGGTGCCGTGCGAGGGCGACCCGTTCTTCTACGGCTCGTTCCAATACCTGTTCACGCGCTTGGCCGAGCGCTTCCCGGTGCAGGTGGTGCCGGGCGTCAGTTCGCTGACCGCCACGGCCGCCGCGGTGCCGGTCCCGCTGGTGTCGCGCAACGACGTGCTGACGGTTCTGCCCGCGCCCCTGGAGGCGTCCGTCCTACGCGCGCGTCTGGCCTCCACCGACGCCGCCGTGGTGATGAAGCTCGGCCGCCATTTCGCCAAGGTCCGCGCCGTTCTCGATGAGCTGGACCTGACGCAGCGTGCCCTGTACGTCGAGCGTGCCGGCCTGCCCGACCAGCGCGTGCTGCCGCTGGCCGCGGTCGAGCCGCCGGTTCCCTATTTCTCCATGATCCTGGTCCCGCGATGAAATCCGTGGTCTTCGTCGTCCTTTCGCCGCTTGGGCTCGCCACCGCGCGCAGCGCCGCCGCGGTCCTGCCCGGCGCCCAGGTGCACGGCCTCTCGTCGCGCGTCCAGGGCGCCGACGCCACCTTCACCGACACGCTGGAGCATGTGCGCGGCCTGTTCGCTGCCGGAACGCCCATCGTCGGCGTCTGCGCCGCCGGCATCCTCGTGCGGGCGCTGGCCCCGCTGCTGGCCGACAAGCACGCCGAACCGCCGGTGCTGGCGCTGGCCGAGGACGGCGAGGCGGTGGTGCCGCTGCTCGGCGGCCATCACGGCGCCAACGCGCTGGCCCGCCGCATCGCCGAGGCGTTCGGCGTGGTGGCGGCGGTGACCACCTCCGGCGACCGCGCCTTTGGCGTGGCGCTGGACGAGCCGCCCGAGGGCTGGCACCTCGCCAACCCGCAGGACGCCAAGCCCTTCATGGCGGAATTGCTGTCCGGCGCATCGTGCCGCCTGGACGGCGCCGCGCCGTGGCTGTCCGAGACAAAGCTGCCCTTCGCCGCCGACGCCCAGCACACCCTGCGCGTCACCGAGCGTGCCGACGCGGGCGACGCGCGAACGCTGGTCTACCACCCGCCGGTGCTGGCCGTCGGCGTCGGCTGCGAGCGCGGCGCCGACCCGGCCGAGGTGATCGCCCTGGTCCGCGCCACGCTGGCCGACGCTGGCCTGTCGGAAGGTGCGGTGGCGCTGGTGACCTCGCTGGACCTCAAGTCCGACGAGCCGGCGGTGCACGCCGCGGCGCGGGAAATCGGCGTCCCGGCGCGCTTCTTCGACGCCGCCCGGCTGGAGAAGGAGGCGCCGCGCCTCGCCACCCCGTCCGACATCGTGTTCCAGGAAGTCGGCTGCCACGGCGTCGCCGAGGGCGCGGCCTTGGCCGCCGCCGGCCCGGACGCCACGTTGATCGTGCCGAAGCGCCGCTCGGCGCGCGCCACCTGCGCCGTTGCCCTGGCGCACGCTTCCATCGACCCGGCGAACGCCGGGCGCGCCCGTGGCCGGGTGTCCATCGTCGGCATCGGTCCCGGCGCGCCGGACTGGCGCACGCCCGAGGCCGAGCGCTGGCTCGCCGAGGCCACCGATCTCGTCGGCTATCACCTGTACCTCGACCTGCTCGGCCCCGCCGCGGCGGGCAAGCGCCGGCACGGCTATGAACTCGGCGCCGAGACGGAACGCTGCCGCATCGCGCTCAGCCTCGCGGCGCAAGGCCGCAGCGTCGCCCTGGTGTCGAGCGGCGACGCCGGCATCTACGCCATGGCAACCCTGGTGTTCGAACTGATCGACCGCGAGGGCGTCGACGCCTGGACCCGCGTCGAGGTGGCGGTCACGCCCGGCATCTCGGCGTTGCAAGCCGCGGCAGCACGGGCCGGAGCGCCGCTCGGGCACGACTTCTGCACCATCTCGCTGTCCGACCTGCTGACGCCGTGGGAGGTCATCGAGAACCGCATCCGCGCCGCGGCGGCGGGGGATTTCGTGGTCGCCATCTACAACCCGGTCTCACAGCGCCGCACCACCCAGTTGGGTGAACTTCGCCGCGTCTTCCTTGAGCACCGGCCGGCGACGACCCCGGTCATCCTCGCCCGCAACCTCGGCCGCGCCGGGGAGACGATCCGCCTGACGACGCTCGGCGAACTGGACGCCGGTCAGGTGGACATGCTGACGCTGGTGATGATCGGGTCGAGCGAGACGCGCACCGTGCCGCGCGGCGATGGCGGCGCCTGGGTTTACACGCCGCGGGGCTATGCCGCGAAGCGCGAGGGGTAACGAAACGATGACCGTCCATTTCATCGGCGCCGGTCCGGGAGCCGCCGACCTCATCACCGTGCGCGGCCGCGACCTGATCGCCACGTGCCCGGTCTGCCTCTACGCCGGCTCCCTGGTGCCGGAGGAGGTGGTGGGCTATGCGCCGGAGGGCGCCCGCGTTGTGGACACCGCCCCGCTGAACCTCGACGAGATCGTTGCCGAGATGCTGGACGCCCACGACAAGGGCCTGGACGTGGCGCGCGTGCACTCTGGCGACCCGTCGATCTACGGCGCCATCGCCGAGCAGATGCGGCGTCTGGTCGATCTCGGCATCCCCTACGACGTGACGCCCGGCGTGCCGGCCTTCGCCGCCGCCGCCGCGGTGCTGGCGACCGAGCTGACCCTGCCCGAGGTGGCGCAGACCATCATCCTGACGCGCACCGCCATGAAGTCCTCGCCGATGCCGCCGGGCGAGGAACTGGCGTCGCTGGGCGCGTCGCGGGCGACGCTGGCGATCCACCTGTCGGTGCGCAACCTCGACCACGTGGTGTCGGAGCTGTCGCCGCACTACGGCACGGACTGCCCGGTGGCGGTGGTCTACCGCGCGACGTGGCCGGACCAGCAGGTCATCCGCGGCACGCTGTCGGACATCCGTGCCAAGGTCCGCGAGGCCAAGCTGACCCGCACCGCGCTGGTCCTGGTCGGCCGCGTGCTCGACGCGCACGGCTTCCGCGACAGCGCCCTGTACGATCCCCAGCACGTCCACGTCCTCCGCCCGGAGCGGAAATAGAAGGTGCAGGTTGGGCCGCGCTTACGCTTGGCCCAACCGACCGAGCCACGCGACCGCCTCATCCACCGTCCCAACCCGCTCCCCGTCCGGCAGCGCCGGCCGTTCCACGAGCACCACGGGAATCCCCAGACGCCGCGCCGCCACCAGCTTGGTGTCGTCCCCGCCGCTGTTCTTGGCGACCAGCAGGCCAATCCGGTGCTCCATCAGCAGCGCCGCCTCGTCCTCGACCCGGAACGGCCCGCGCGCGGTGACCACCCTGTGCCGCGGCGGTAAAGGTCCGTCCGGCGGCTCGACGCTGCGGATGAGGAACCACGCGTCGGCGCGTTCCGCGAAGGGCGCCAACTCCTGCCGGCCGATGGCAAGGAAAGCGCGCGCCCCCGCCGGCACCGCATCCGCCGCCTTGGTGATGTCCGGCACGCACGTCCAGCAATCGCCCCGCTGCGCTGTCCATTCCGGGCGAACCAGCATCAGCCACGGCGTCGGACGCAGCCGGACCGCTTGCGCCGCGTTGGCGGAGATCCGCACGGCGAACGGGTGCGTCGCATCGACCAGCGCCTCGATGCCCTCCGCCTCCAGATACTCGGCTAAGCCCTGCGCCCCGCCGAAGCCGCCGACGCGCACCCGGCCGGGCAGCGCCGCGGGCGTGCGCGTGCGCCCGGCCAGCGACGTGATGACCTCAAAACCGTTCAAAGCGCGCGCCAGCCCCGCCGCCTCCGTCGTGCCGCCGAGGATCAGAACGCGCACGGCTCAGCCTGCCCGGCCGACGAGGTGACCGGTGCGGTCCACCACCAGCACCTCGACCGCCACCCCCGCCCCGTCGAGCACGTCCAGCGCCGTGCGCCGCGCCGCCTCGGCGACGGCGTCGCCCAGCGGCACCCCCGCGGCGGCATCCAGCACCTGCTTCGCCGTGTTGGCGGTCCGCGCCAGTGCGACCAGACCGGCGTCGGCCCCCAACCCCTCCAGCCGCCCGGCCAGCCAGCCCAGATCCACCTGACTGCGGCCGGAGTGCAAATCCAATTCCCCCTGGCCGAGCTTGACCATCTTGGCGAACCCACCGGCGATGGTCAGCTTCGGCAGCGGGTTGCGCTTCATGTACTTCAGCAGCCCCCCGGCGAAGTCGCCCATGTCGAGCAGCGCCGACTCCTCCAGCCCGTACAGCCGCTTGACCAGCCCTTCCGACGTCGACCCGGTGCAGCCCGCCACGTGCGTCAGCCCCAGTGCCCGCGCCACGTCCACTCCGCGCTGGATCGAGTGGATCCAGGCCGAGCAGGAGAACGGCACCACCACCCCCGTCGTGCCGAGGATCGACAGCCCGCCGACGATGCCCAGCCGCGGGTTCCATGTTTTCTTCGCCAGCGCCTCGCCCCCGGCGACGGCGATCTCCACCACCACGTCGCCGCTCCCGCCGAACGCCGCGGCGACCTCGGCGACCACCGCCCGCATCATCGCGCGCGGCACCGGGTTGATGGCGGGCTCGCCGGGCGGGATCGGCAGGCCGGGCTTGGTCACAATGCCCACGCCCGGCCCCGCCCGGAAGATCACACCGGAGCCCGGCGCTCCGTGGTACACGGTGGAGAGGATCAGCGCGCCGTGCGTCACGTCCGGGTCGTCGCCGGCATCCTTGACGATTCCCGCGGTCGCGGCATCTTCCGTGCGCGTGGCGTGGGCGAGCGCGAAGCTCGGCCGTTCGCCGCGCGGCAGGACGATCCCGACGGGGTCGGGGAAGGCGTGGGCGAGCAGGGCCGTGTACGCGGCCTTGGTGGCGGCGGTGGCGCAGGCCCCGGTCGTCCAGCCGCGGCGCAACGGTCCTTCCGGTTTCTTCATGGTCGGGTTATAGGCTCCGCACGGAGTGTTTGGGAGGGGTGAATGAGCGTCGCTGCAATGCCGGAGCTGAACCTGCCAATGTTCGAGCCCGGCACGGTGTGGCTGGTCGGCGCGGGTCCGGGCGATCCGGGGCTGTTGACGCTGCACGCGCTGAACGCGCTGCGCCAAGCGGACGTGGTCGTCTACGACGCGCTGGTCGGCCCCGGCATCCTCGACATGGTGCGCCCCGACGCCGAGCGCATCTTCGCCGGCAAGCGCGGCGGCAAGCCCTCCCCCAAACAACCGGACATCTCCCGCCGTCTGGTTGAGCTGGCGCAGGGCGGCCGCCGCGTGCTGCGCCTGAAGGGCGGTGACCCATTCGTCTTCGGCCGCGGCGGCGAGGAGGCCCTGGCGCTGGCCGAGGCCGGCGTGCCGTTCCGTGTCATCCCCGGCATCTCCGCGGGCATCGGCGGGCTGGCCTACGCCGGCATCCCGATCACCCACCGCGAGAGCGGGCAGGCGGTGACCTTCGCCACCGGCCACTCCACCACCGGCGAGGTACCGGACGGGCTGGACTGGGCGGCGCTCGCCAAGGGCACGCACGTGCTGGTGCTCTACATGGGCCTGAAGCACATCGGCGCGATCTCCCAGCGCCTGATCGACGGCGGGCGCAGCCCCGACGAGCCGGTCGCCGTGGTCGCCAACGCCACGCTGCCCGAGCAGCGGGTGCTGACCACCACGCTGTCCTGCGCTGCGGAGGACGTGGTGGCCAGCGGCATCGAGCCGCCGGCGATGATCGTCATCGGCCCGGTGGTCGATCTGCACGCGGTGCTCGGGCAGGGGAGGGGCCAGCTGCCGTGGTGACATACCTGTGATGACGCCGGGCCTCGTCATCGCCGCGCCCGGTTCCGGCAGCGGCAAGACGGTGGTGACGCTGGGCCTGCTGCGCGCGCTGCGCCGGGCCGGGGTGGACGTGGCGTCGGCCAAGGTCGGCCCGGACTACATCGACCCGCGCTTCCACGCGGCGGCCAGCGGCCGGCCGTGCCGCAACCTCGACCCCTGGGCGATGCGGCCGGAGACGCTGGCGCGCCTTGCCGCCGTGTCGGCCGGGATGCTGATCGTCGAAGGCGTCATGGGCCTGTTCGACGGGGCGGCGGACGGCACCGGCTCGACCGCGGATCTGGCGGCGCTGGCCGGCTGGCCGGTGGTGCTGGTGCTGGACGTGGCGCGGCAGGGTCCCTCGGCGGCGGCGGTGCTGCACGGTTTCCGCAGCTTCCGCCCGGACGTGACGGTGGCCGGCGTGATCCTCAACCGCGTCGGCAGCGCCTCGCATGAGGCCATCATCCGCACGGCGCTGGCGCCGCTGGGCGTACCGGTGCTGGGCGCGGTGCCGCGCGACGCCGTACTCGACCTGCCGAGCCGTCACCTCGGCCTCGTCCAGGCGGAGGAGCACGCCGACCTCGACGCCTTCCTCAACCGCGCCGCCGCGGTGCTGGGCGGGGCGGTGGACCTGGAGGCGCTCCGCGCCCTGGCGCAACCCGCGCGCTTCGCCACCTCGCCCCAGGGCTTCGCCCTCCCGCCGCTCGGCCGCCGCATCGCGCTGGCGTCGGACGCGGCGTTTGCCTTCGCCTACCCGCACCTGCTGGAGGACTGGCGGGCGCAGGGTGCCGAACTGTACCCCTTCTCGCCGCTCGCCGACGAGGCGCCGGACGCCACCGCGGACGCCGTCTATCTGCCCGGCGGCTATCCCGAACTGCACGCCGGCCGTCTCGCCGGCAACCGCCGCTTCCTGAACGGCCTGCGCGCCGCCGCGCATCGCGAGGCGGCGGTGTACGGCGAGTGCGGCGGCTACATGGTGCTCGGCGAGGCGCTGGAAGACGCCGACGGCGTCACCCACGCCATGGCCGGGCTGCTGCCGGTGGCGACCTCGTTCGCCCGGCGCGCGCTGCACCTCGGCTACCGGCGCGCGGTGACGCTGGCCGACTCCCCGCTGGGGCCGGCCGGCACGCCCCTGCGCGGCCACGAGTTCCACTACGCCCGCACCCTTTCGGCGGGCACCGGCGAACCGCTGTTCCGCGTTGCCGATGCGCGGGGAACCGACCTTGGCGCGCTGGGCAGCCGGCGCGGCCCGGTTTTCGGCTCCTTTGTACATTTGGTGGACCGCGCCGGATGAAACGCCGGTCCCCGCCTGTTCACCGTTAGAAGGAACGGGTGGAGGCGGCGATGAACGGGCGGTTTCTGGCGGCGGCTGGGGTTTCGCTGATGCTCGCCGGGTGCATGGTGGCCGAGGGGTCCTATGGGTACGCCCCGGATTACGGCTATGTGCCGTCGTACGGCTACGGCTCGTCCTACGGGTACCGACCGTCCTACCACTATGGCTACGGTTCGTCGCGGTACGAGGACTATGGCTACGACCGCTCCTGGGAGCGCCGGCACTGGCGGCACGAGAGCGACCGCCGGCCGGACCGCGAGGTGCGGCGCCAGGACCCCGGCGACGGCGGACGCAGGCATGTTCAGGACCAGCCGCGGAAGCATGCTCGGGACCTGCCGCCGCGCTCGCCACCGCAACTCCTGCCGGCACCCGGCCCACAGCTGCAGGATCTGCCGCCTCCGCACTGAGCCGTCCCGTCCGGCGTCTTCTTTGGCAGCCAGCGGTCCAGTATAGTTTCCTGGTCCGATAATCGACGTCCGGGTTTCGTGTTTCCGGCGATGGACCCGGAGTGAATCTCGTGTAGCGCGGGTTCATCGAAATGTGTTCATCATTGGTGATGAACGGACGGAGACGACGATGGCAGGGCGAGTTCTGATTGTTGCGGCAGGTCTTTCACTGATGCTCGCCGGGTGCATGTCGGACGGTGGCTCGGGGTATCGGCGCAGCTCGTACGATTCACGATCCTACGAGGACAATTCCCGGCAACTGGGCAGCCGGGCGCGGGCCGCGCTGGCCGAGGGATGCCGGCAGCGCTTCTCCGTGGGCACCAACAAGTACAACGAGTGCGTCCGCGGCGAGCGCAAGAGCGACGACTCGCTGGTGGAAGGCTGCACCCGCCTCTACAAGAACGACCCCAAGAACTACCGCCGCTGCATGGCGGGGGATTAAACCGCGGGTTCCGCCGCACGGGTGCGCATGGCCTTGAGCTGCACCGACGCGCGCCAGAACCCCAGTTCCGCCCCGTCGACGAAGTGCACGTGCCGGTCGGCGGCGAAGTCGCCGACCACGCAGGTGATGGTGGTCGAATCCGCGCGCGCCGTTCCGTACAGGATCTCGCCAGCAGCCGCGTAACGCTCCAGCAGCGCCTCGATGGCCGCCGCCTCGCCCTCCGTCACATCGAGGACATAGCGCGGGCCGCCGGCCTCCTTGCGGTAATCGGAACGCTCGGCCAGCGCGCGGCGGTAGCGCGGAATATCCAGCGCGCCGACGCGGATGCCGGTCTTATGCGCCAGCCACAGCAGCCCGCTGCCGGCGACCGCGCGCACCATGCGCATGGGCCGGCGGCGGCGCGGTTCGGTCCGCACTTCCAGGCGCAGCGATTCCACGGTGGGCAGGCGCAGGCGCAGCGGCTCGCCGTCGCCGAGCGGTGCCGCCGTCTCGGTGGGGACGATGCGTTCGATGTCGGCTTGCAGTCGGGTGATGATTTCCAGTCCCTTGGCGCCGGGGGCGATGGGGTCGGCGATGACGCAGAGGATCGTGCCGTGCCGCGTCGGCACCGGCCGCCAGCGGCACGACAGCCCTTCCAGACCGGGCAGCGGGCCGGGACGGGGGGCGATCTGCCGCTTGGGATCGGCCTTCACCCACGCTTCGGCGGTGGCGATGCCGGAGCCGAGGAAATGCCCGAACGCGTTGCCCTGGCCGAAGTCCTGCAAGGCCGCCATGGCTTCCAGCCCGGCGTCCGTCAGCTCGCGGACGGGCACGATGCCGACGCGCAACGGCACGTCCATCTCGGTCCCCGCCCAGTCGGCCAGCGCCGCCAGCGCGTCCGCCGCGACCGACCGGCAGCCGGGCGGCACCGCGGCGATGGCGCCGTCGCCGCCGAACTGGCAGGCCGGTTCGATGGGCGGCTGGCGCAGCACCTCGGTCAGCACGGCGATGACCGCGCCGGCCACGAAGTTCACCTCGCGGTGCCGGCCTTCCGACGCGAGGCGGGTGCTGCCGACCACGTCGGCGATGGCCAGCGACCAGTCCGGCCCCAGCGCCGTGTAGCAGCCGGGCATGGTCGCTTCGCGCGCGAAGTCGCGGATGGTCGGCAGGCGCATGGGGTGGGTCCTCGCCCGTAAAATCCCTCTCCCGCCCCGGGAGAGGGTGGCCGCGCAGCGGCCTCTCGCGCAAACATAGTTTGCGCTGACGGCGTCAGGCGAATGCTATGGCATTCGCCGAGAGCCGGGTGAGGGTGCTGCAAGGATCCTTGGATTCCCCCTCACCCTCCCACGCTGCGCGCGGGTCCCTCCCTCTCCCGGGGCGGGAGAGGGATCATATCAGAACTCGATCCCCGCCTGGGCTTTCACGCCTTCGCGGAACGGGTGCTTCACCATGGTCATCTCGGTCACCAGATCGGCCACCTCGATCAGCTCGTCGGCGGCGTTGCGGCCGGTGACGATGACGTGCGTGTCCGCCGGCTTGGCGCGCAGATACTCAACCACCTCCTCCAGCGGCAGATAGCCGTAGCGCAGCACGATGTTCAGCTCGTCCAGCAGGACCATGCGGATGTCCGGGGCCTCGATCTGGCGCTTGGCGGCCTCCCAGGCGGCGCGGGCGGAGGCGATGTCGCGCTCGCGGTCCTGCGTCTCCCAGGTGAAGCCCTCGCCCAGCGCGTGGAATTCGACCTGATCAGGGAAGCGCTCCAGCACGGTGCGCTCGCCGGTCGCCCACTTGCCCTTGACGAACTGCACGACGCCGACCCGCATGCCGTGCCCGACCGCGCGCAGCACCATGCCGAACGCCGCGGTGGACTTGCCCTTACCCTTGCCGGTGTGGACGATCAGCAGGCCCTTCTCGATGGTCTTGCCGGCCAGCATGCGGTCGCGCGCCGCCTTCTTCTTGGCCATCTTCTCGGCGTGGCGGGCGTTGACGTCTTCGCCGCCGGCCTCGGTTTCCTCGGTCATCCCTCGTCCCCTCCCTGTCCGCTGAGTTCCTTCAGCGTGATGTGTGCCGCGTTGGCGCGCGGGCGCCACAGCCCGCGGTCGAGCGCTTCCAACAGGCGTTCCGCCATCTCCTTGAGCGCCGCCGGGTTGGCCTCCGCCATGAAGTCGCGCACCGCGTCGTCCATGACATAGGCCTCGAACACCGCATCGAAATGGTGGTCGCCCACACAGCGCGCCGTGGCGGCGAAGGCGAACAGGTAATCCACCGTGGCGGCCAGCTCGAAGGCGCCCTTGTAGCCGTGGCGCATGGCGCCCTTGATCCATTTCGGGTTCACCACGCGGGCGCGCACGACGCGGGCGATCTCTTCCTTCAGGGTGTGGACGCGTGGGCTTTCGGGGCGGGAGTGATCGTTGTGGAACACCTCCGGCTGCTGGCCGGACAGCACGCGCACCGCCGCGGTGATGCCACCCTCGAACTGGTAATAGTCGTCGCTGTCCAGCAGGTCGTGCTCGCGGTTGTCCTGGTTGTGCAGCACCAGTTCCACCGAGGACAGCCGCTCGGTGAACTGCGCGCGGGCCGGGGCGCCGTGCGTGCCGGTGCCGTAGGCGTAGCCGCCCCAGGCGAGGTACGCGTCGGCGAGGTCCTTGTCGGTCTCCCAGCCGCGCTGGTCGATCAGCGCCTGCAAGCCGGCGCCATAGGCTCCGGGCATCGAGCCGAAAACGCGGAAGCCGGCGCGCTGTGCCGCCTCGTCCGCGCCGATGCCGGCGGCCTCCAGCCGTTCGCGGTCACGGCGGACGCGGGCGGCCAGCGGGTTGACATCCTCCGGCTCGTCCAGCGCGGCGACGGCGCGGGCGGCTTGGTCCACCAGATCGATCTGCGCCGGGAAAGCGTCGCGGAAGAAGCCCGACACGCGCAGCGTCACGTCCACCCTGGGGCGGTCGAGCACGCCGTGGGGCAGGATCTCATAGCCAGTGACGCGCCCCGTCGCGGTGTCCCAGGTCGGCCGCACGCCCATCAGCGCCAGCGCCTGGGCGATGTCGTCGCCGCCCGTGCGCATGTTGGCGGTGCCCCAGGCTGACAGGGCGAGGGTGCGCGGCCAGTCGCCGTGCTCCTGCAAATAGCGCTCGACCACGCGGGTCGCCGACGCCCAGCCCAGTTGCCATGCGGACGGGGTCGGCACCGCGCGGGTGTCCACCGAGTAGAAGTTGCGCCCGGTGGGCAGCACCTCCGGCCGCCCCCGCGACGGCGCCCCCGAGGGGCCGGGCGGCACAAACCGGCCATCGAGCCCGCGCAGCAGCCCGTCGATCTCGGCGCCGCCGCAGGCATCGACGGTGGGGGCCAGCTCGCCGGTCATCCAGTCGAGAACGGCGCGGGTGCGCGTCCAGGCCGGATCGCAGACTGCCTCGCCGGACACCAGGGCGAGCGCCAGCCCTTCCAATCGCTCCACCGTGTCGCCGGCGGTGCGCCAGGGCTCCGCGCCGGCCAGTTCGGGCGGACGCGGACCGGTCCACGCCGCGGCCATGTCGGTGTCGAGCGGGTCGAACTCCGTCAGCCCCAGATCCGCCGCCAGCGCGCGGATCAGCGAGGCGTCCTTGCCCTCACCCTTGCCGCGCGGCAGGCGAGCCAGCGCCACCAGCAGCGCGTCGCGCTGCACGCCGTCCGGCGAGCGGCCGAAGATGTGCAGGCCGTCGCGGATCTGGAGTTCCTTCAACTCGCACAGATGGCGGTCGAGCTTGGACAGCGCGGTCGGCGGATCGTCGTCCGGCGCCACGCCGCAATCCGCGGCGATGCCGGTCGTCGCCGACAGATCGAGGATGCGCGCGCGCAGCTCCGGCAGGCGGCGCGGGTCGAGCGACGCCGCCTCGTAATACTCGTCCACCAGCATTTCGAGTTCCCGCAACGGGCCGTAGCTCTCGGCGCGGGCCAGCGGCGGGGTGAGGTGGTCGATGATGACGGCGGACGCTCGGCGCTTGGCCTGCGTGCCCTCGCCGGGGTCGTTGACGATGAACGGGTAGAGGTGGGGGAGGGCGCCGAGCGCTGCTTCCGGGAAGCACGACTCCGACAGCGCCAGCGCCTTGCCGGGCAGCCATTCGAGGTTGCCGTGCTTGCCGAAATGGACGACGGCGTGCGCGCCGAAGCTCAGCCGCAGCCACGCATAGAACGCCAGATAGGAGTGCGGCGGCACCAGCGCCGGATCGTGATAGCTGCCCGCTGGATCGAGGTTGTACCCGCGCGCCGGCTGGATGGCGATGGCGACGTTGCCGTAGCGGAGCGCGGGGAGGCGGAAGGCACCGGTTCGGACAAACGGATCGCTCTCCGGCTCGCCCCACCGCCCCACAACGGCGCTTCGCACCGCCTCCGGCAACCCATCGAAGAACCGCCGGTACTCCGCGACACTCAACGTCTCGCGCACCACGCGTTCATCCAACGCCGTCACATCATTCGTGACACCCGCCTGCATGTCCGCCATCAGCCCGGCCGCATCGCCCGGCGCGCCATCCACCGCATATCCCGCGGCCCGCATGGCGCCCAGCGCCTCGACCACCCCGGCGGGCGTGTCCAGCCCGACCCCGTTCGCCAGCCGTCCATCCCGATTCGGGTAGTTCGCCAACACGACGCCCACCCGCCGCTCCGCCGCCGGAGTCCGCCGCAGCCGCGCCCACCCCGCCGCCAGCCGCGCGGTGAACGCCACCCGGTCCGACACCGGCCGGTAATCGAGAATCCAGCTCTGCGTCGCCTCATGCCGCCGCGCCTCGGCCTTGAAGCTCACCGCGCGGGCGAGGATGCGGCCGTCCACCTCGGGCAGCGCCACGTTCATGGCGATGTCGCGCGCCGACAGCCCGGCCGTGCCGTCCCGCCACGCCGCCTCGCTGCCGCCGGAGAACACCACCTGCAACACCGGGCAATCCGCCTCGTCGAACGGCGTCGCCGAGCGCTTCGCCCCCGGCTGCGACACCGCGAACGACGTGGCGTTGAGGATCACGTCCGCTCCGGCCGCGCCCAGCAGCTCGGCGATCACCGCGGCGGCGGCGCCTTCCTTCAAGCTGGTGGTGTACAGCGGCAGCGGGTTCAGCCCCTCCGCCCGCAGCGCGTCGATCAGCGAATCGATCACCGCGAGGTTCGCCGCCTGCACCAGCGCCCGATAGAACAGGATTGCCGCCACCGGCGCGTCTCCGGTCCCTTGGGCGATCCAGTGCGCGCGCACCTCCTCCAGATCCGGCCGGGTCGCCCCCGGCCAGTACAGCCCGGCGCGCAGCAGCGGCATCGGCTCGCGCCAGCCCGAGTCGCGGCCGATCAGCGCCGCGGCGTAGCGCAGCAGTTCCACCGCGTTGTCGATGCCGCCGTGCACGCCGTACTGCCACAGCCGGTGCGCCGCCTCGGCCGGCACGGTGCAGCGCCGCGCCAGCTCCGGGTCCGGCTGGTCGTCGCCGGGCAGCACCGCCAGCGGAATGCCATGGCGCCGGCAGGTCTCGGCGATCTGCTCGATTCCATAGGGCCAATAGCGCTCGCCGCCCAGCAGCCGGACGATCACCAGCTTCGCCGCCGCCACCGTGCTCTCGGCGTACACGTCCACCGACAGGTTGTGGCCGAGTTGCAGGATGCTGGCGAGGCGCAGGCTCGGCCCCGCCTCGCCCAGCCGGTCGCGCGCCGCCGCCAGACAGGCCAGCTCGGTGTCCGCGGCGGTCAAATAGACGATGTCACCGGCGCTCTGGCCGAGATCGACGGCCTCGCCGCCGTCGCCCAGGCTGCCGGGCTGCGCGGCCAGGAGGTGCATGGGATCAGGCGCCCAGCGCCGCGGAAATCGCCTCGCGGTCGAGCCCGCGCTGACCGATCACCACCAGCCGGCTCTGCCGCGCCTCGCCGGGCTTCCACGGGCGGTCGTAATAGCCCTGGATGCGGTCGCCCACACCCTGGATCACATGGCGCATCGCCTTGCCGGCCACGTCGAGGAAGCCCTTGATGCGCAGGATGTCGTGCGCGGCCGCCGTGGCGCGGATGCGCGCCTCGACCTCGGCCGGGTCGGCCACCGTGGGCAACGGCACGACGAAGCTCTCGAACTCGTCGTGGTCGTGGTCGTCGCCCTCCTCCTCATGGTGCGAGCGGCGCGAGTCGAGATCGTTCTCGGCCGCCGAGCCCAGGCCCAGCAGCACCGCCGGATCGACGCCGCCCTGCGTGGAGACCACCGTCTTCACCAGCGGGCGGACATGCTCGGCCACCTCCTGGCGCACGCGGGCCATGGTGGCGGAATCCACGCGGTCGGCCTTGTTCAGCACGACCATGTCGGCGCACAGGATCTGCTCCTCGAACAGCTCCTCCAGCGGGCTTTCGTGATCCAGCGTCGGGTCGGCCTGCCGTTGCGCGGCGACCGCGTCCAGATCCGGGGCGAATCGCCCGGTGGCCACGGCCTCGGCGTCGATCACGGCGATGACGCCGTCCACGGTGACGCGGGTGCGCACCTCCGGCCAGCCGAACGCCTTCACCAGCGGCTTGGGCAGCGCCAGGCCCGAGGTCTCGATGACGATGTGGTCGGGCGGCTGCGGGCGGGCCAGCAGCGCCGTGATGCTCGGCAGAAAATCGTCGGCGACGGTGCAGCAGATGCAGCCGTTGGTCAGCTCGACGATGTCGTCCTCCGCGCAGCCCTCCACACCGCAGCCGGCCAGCAGCTCGCGATCGACGCCCAGATCGCCGAACTCGTTGATGACCAGCGCCAGCCGCCGCCCGCCGGCGTTCGCCAGCAGATGGCGAATCAGGCTGGTCTTCCCGGCCCCGAGGAAGCCCGTGATGATGGTGGCGGGGATCTTGCTGCTCATCTTGCTGCTCACGGGGGCGACTCCGTAAAACGTCCGACTGCGTTGGGCGGTCTTTATAGAGAGCCCAGCGCCCTGGCGCTACCGGTTCACGATCAGCATGATTCCCGCGACCGCCAGCGCCGCACCGATCCAGGCGCCGGGTCGCGGCGCTTGGCCAGTCAGCGCCCACAGCATGGGCAGGATCAGCACCGGGCTGGTCGCCGACAGCGTCGCCGCGACTCCGGCGTCGCCGAACTTCAGCCCGATCAGCAGCAGCGTCATGCCCAGCCCCAGCCCGATGAAGCCGTTGGCGGCGATCATGCCGACGATTCGCGGCGTTAGCCCGTAGGTGAGCCTCGCACGCCCCCCCGGCAGCAGCGCCCCCGACCACAGCAGCAGCCCGGACGTGCCCACACGCACCGCCGCCCCGGCCGTCGGGTCGGCACCGGCCATCAGCGCCGGCTTGGCGAGAATCGACCCCGTGGCCTGACAGAGCGCCGCGATCAGACAGACGCCGACGCCGGTCAGCAGCGACCCCCGCACCGCCTCCCAATCATGCGAGCCACCGCGCAGCGCCACCGCCAGCATGACGCCCAGGGTCACCAGGGCGATTCCCACCAGCGTCAGCGGCGCCAGCGATTCGCCCAGCACCAGCCAGCCCAGCAGCGCGGTGATCGGCGCGTTGGCGGCGTAGATCACCACATTGCGCCTGGGGCCCAATCGGCCGAGCGCCCAGAACAGCGCGGTATCGCCCAGAAAAATCCCGACCGTCCCCGACAGCGCCAGCCACGCCGTCTGCTCCCACCCCAGCGTCGCCCAGCCGCCGGTGGCGGTCGCCGCCAGGGCCAGCATGCTGAAGACGATGACCATGCGGATGCGGTTGAAGGCGACCGAGCCGATGGCGCGCACCGGAGCGATGGCGATGAGGCCGCCCGCCGCCCAGCAGAGCGCGGCGCCAAGGGCTGCGAGGTTGGCGAGCATGGGGGCACCAAAAAGGCGGGCATGAAAAAAGCCGCCAGAGGCGGCTTATTCTGTTCTCCCCCTGGGGGGGGGAGATTTGGTGGAGCCGAGGAGGATCGAACTCCTGACCTCCGCATTGCGAACGCGGCGCTCTCCCAGCTGAGCTACGGCCCCACACGCACCGTCGCCGGTGTGGGCGGGATAATGTCCATGGAGGCCCCCCGTGTCAAGCGCACAAACACACCCCATATACGAGCGCGAAAACAGGGTAGCGCCACCCCCTCCGCGCGGCACTTGCCACGTCCAGGGTCCCGGATTAGGGTGCGCGCGGACCGCGATCCCGGAGGCCTTATCGTTATGCAGCCACTCGTCGTGACGCTGTTCGAGCTCGTCTACATGATCCTGGACCTGTTCAAATGGGTCCTGCTGATTTCCGTGATCCTGAGCTGGCTGATCGCCTTCAGTGTCATCAACACGCGCAACCGCGTCGTCTACATGGTCAGCGACTTCACCTACCGGGTGACCGAGCCGGTGCTGCGGCCGATCCGCGGCATCCTGCCGAATCTGGGCGGCATCGACGTCTCGCCGATCATCGCGCTGTTGCTGGTGTGGTTCCTGCAAAGCCTGATCATTCGCTACGGGATGTATTTTTGAACCGGGGCCCCTTCGAACCGGCCGCCGACGGCATCCGCGCCGTGCTGCGGGTGACGCCCAAGGCGTCGCGCAACGCGGTGGCCGGGCTGGCCGACACCGTGGACGGCCGCAAGGCGCTGAAGGTGACGGTCACCACCGTGCCCGAGGACGGCAAGGCGAACGAGGCTGTCATCAAACTGCTCGCCAAACTATGGCACGTACCGAAGAGCAGCATCACCGTGGTGGCCGGGCACACCGACCGCAACAAGATCCTGCACGTGGCCGGGGATCCGGCCGATCTGATGCGCCGGCTGGCGGCCGGTGTCGACCTGGAGGGTTCCGATGGCTGAAGCGACGATCATCGACGGAAAGGCCTTCGCGGCCGGCTTGCGCGCCCGCGTGGCGCAGGGCGTGATCGACCTGCGAAAAAGCCACGGCATCACCCCCGGCCTCGCCGTGGTGCTGGTGGGCGAGGACCCGGCCAGCCAGGTCTACGTGCGCTCCAAGGAAAAGGCGCTGGTCGAGCTGGGGATGAACTCCTTCGACCACCACCACTCCGCGGACATGGACGAAGAGGATCTGCTGATCCTCATCGCCAAGCTCAACGCCGACCCGGCGGTGCACGGCATCCTGGTGCAGCTGCCGCTGCCCAAGCACATGGACGCCCAGAAGGTGCTGGCCGCCATCGCGCCGGAAAAGGACGCGGACGGCTTCCACGTGGTCAACGCCGGCCTGCTCGCCACCGGCCAGCGCGACGCCATCGTGCCGTGCACGCCGCTGGGCAGCCTGCTGCTGATTCGCGACGTGCTGGGCAAGGACCTGCGCGGCAAGCGGGCGCTGGTGCTCGGCCGCTCCAACATCGTCGGCAAGCCGATGGCGCAACTGCTGTTGCAGCAGGACTGCACGGTCACCGTCGCGCACTCCCGCACGGTGGATCTGCCCGGCGAGTGCCGGCGCGCCGACATCCTGGTGGCCGCCGTGGGCCGGCCGGAGATGGTGCGCGGCGACTGGATCAAGCCCGGCGCCTGCGTCATCGACGTCGGCATCAACCGCATCCCCGCCGCCGAGCCGGGCAAGACCCGTCTGGTCGGTGACGTGGCGTTCGACGAGGCGAAGGCGGTCGCCGGCTTCATCACCCCGGTGCCGGGCGGCGTCGGGCCGATGACCATCGCCTGCCTGATGCTGAACACGCTGTCCGCCGCCTGCCGTGCCGCCGGGGCTGCGGTGCCGGCCGAGGCGCTGGCATGATCACCGTCCACGCCCGGTCCGGCGGGCGTGTCGTCGAGCAGCCGCTCGCCGTTGGCGACGAATTGCCGCCGGGCACGGTGTGGATCGATCTGCTGCGCCCGGACGAGACGGAGCGCGCCCACGTCGGCGCGCTGACCGGCTGCGACCTGCCGACGCGTGAGGAAATGAAGGAGATCGAGGCCTCCAGCCAGCTCTACACCGAGGGCGAGGCCATCTACCTGACCACCCCGGTCATCGCGCGGGCCGACACGCCGCACCCGGAACAGGGCGAGCTGACCTTCGTGCTGACGCCGCGGCACATGATCACGGTGCGCTTCATGGAGCCGCGCTCGGTCGCCACCTTCGCCGCGCGCACCGGCCGCCAGCCGGAGCTGCTGGCCAGCGCCGAGGATGCGCTGCTGGGCATGCTCGACGCCGTGGTGGACCGCGTCGCCGACGTGCTGGAGCTGATCGGCGGGCGCATCGACAGCCTGTCAACCCGCGTCTTCACCGATTCGCTGGAGCCCAGCGCCTTCGGCCGCCAGAAGAAGCCGGACGAGTTGCAGGACGTGCTGCGAGGCATCGGCCGGGCCGGCGACCTGACCCACAAGGTGCGCGACAGCCTTGCCGGCCTCGACCGGCTGGTGGCGTTCCTCACCTCGGTCGCGTCTGGCCGGCTGAGCAAGGAGCAGAAGGCGGCGCTGAAGACGCTGACGCGCGACTTGCGCTCGCTGAACGAGCACGCCGGCTTCCTGGCGCACGAGGCGAACTTCCTGCTCGACGCCACGCTGGGCCTGATCAACATCGAGCAGAACGCCATCATCAAGATCTTCTCGGTGGTGGCGGTGGCCTTCCTGCCGCCGACGCTGATCGCCTCGGCCTATGGCATGAACTTCCAGCACATGCCCGAGCTGCACTGGGAATGGGGCTACCCCATGGCTGTGGTGATGATGGCGCTCTCCGGCATCCTGCCGCTCTGGTACTTCAAGCGCCGCGGCTGGCTGTAGCTCACCCCGTCGCCTCGATGGTCAGGTACACCAGGGCCTGGTTGTGCAGCACATAGGCGATCTCGCCGAAGGCCAGCGGGCCGGCGGCGGGCGGGGCGTTGAGCACGCAGCCGCAGGCGAACGCCGGCCGCACCCCGGCGGGCAGGCTCGGCCGGGTGCCGGGGGCGAGCGGGGCGGCGAAGCGGTAGCGCAGGTGGCGGAACACCGGCGCGCAGAAGTGCACCTCGCCCGCGTCCTCGTCCACGGCGCGGATCGTCACGTTGACCGGCGTGCCGAAGCAGTCGGCGACCAGTGGCCGCTGAAGATCGATGCCGTGCTCGCGCATGTAGCCGACGAAGCCCACCGGCTCGCCGCCGACCACGCAATGCCGGGCCGAGAAGCCCGGCTGCTTGAAGATCAGCTCGTCGCCGTCGCCGGCCCGGTGCGGGTTGGCGACGTGGACGCGCGACGCCATGCGCGGCGGCAGCGAGACGTGCGCCGCCACCGCCAGCTGGTCGGACACTGCGCCGGTCAGCCCGTCGAACACCTTGGGCGCGCGGTGACCCAGATCCTTCAAGGCGACACCGGCGATCCAGCCGACCAGCGGCCGGTTGAACACGCCCTCGAAGCGGAACACGCCCTGGGCATAGTCGGCGTGCAGCGGCGAGAAGGCGGGGATCACCAGAACGGTGAAGCCGTTCTCCGGTGCCGACGCGGCGATGCGCGGCAGCGTCGCCGCGTCGTAGGAGCGGATGGCGACGGTGGTGGCCGCCTCGGGCAGTTCGATGACCACAAGGCGGTCCGCCGCTCCGCCGGCTTCCTCGGGCGGGGGGGCGGTGCCGCCGATCCAGCGGCCGCGCGGCAGTCCGGCCAGCAGCGCCTCGTCACCGGCGATCAGCAACGGCCGTCCTGCGGCGATCATCGCCGCCACCGTGTCGGGCTGCATCAGCATGTGCGCCACCGGCGCCTCCCAACAATCATTGCCCCCGATTGAGGCATGGTCATCCACCCGGCGCAAGGCAGCCCACCGGATATGCGACTATTGACGGATATGCCGGACGCTGGCATTTAAGATCATTCGAATGATCTTGTGCTGGGCGCATGCTGACCCTCAGCGACACCGACGTCACCGGCCGCCTCACCCTCGACAATCCGTGGTGGCGCACCGGTGCGCCCGAACCGGAGATGGCGGCGCTGCCGCGCCGGGCCTTCTTCGACGGCTTTCTGCGCCGGCTCGGGCGGGGCGGGCCGGACCGCCCGCTGCTGCTCGCCGGCCCGCGCCGGGTCGGCAAGACGGTGCTGGTCCGCCAAGCCATCGGCCGGCTGATCGAGGACGGCGCGCCGCCGCGCGGCCTGCTCTACGCCGACCTCACGTCGCCCACCGCGCACGGCGTGCCGCTGGAGCGCTTGGCCCGCGCCCTGCGCGCGGCGGCCGGACATGACGGGCCGGGCGTTCTGGTCCTCGACGGCGTCCACCACGTGCGCGGTTGGGAGGCGGAGGTGGCGGCTCTCGCCGCAGCCCTGCCGGATCTGCGGATCGTGGCGGTGGCGTCGGGTGCCGCGGCGCCGCTCGGTGGCGCCTTCGTGCTGCCGCCGCTGACCTTCGCCGAGTATCTGCGCCTGACCGGTGCCGAGCGCGACCTGATCGAGCCGATGGTGTTCGGCAAGGGACCGACGATGTACGTCGTGCGCGACATGGCGGCGCTGAACGAGCGCTTCCTGCACTATATCAATGGCGGCGGCTTTCCGGAGGCGGTGCTGCTGCGCACGCCCGGCCGCGACTCAGCCCGGCTGCTGCGCGGCGAGGTGCTGGGCGCGCTGCTGCACCAGGATCTGCCCGGCCTCGCCGGGATCGCCGGCACGGCGGACCTGAACGCGCTGTTCACTCTGCTCGCCCGCAACACCGGCCGCGAGGTTTCCATCGAGGCCATATCCGAACGCGCTGGCCTCGCCAAGAACACGGTGCGCCGCCACCTCGACTACCTGGAGGCCAGCCACCTGATCATCCGCATGGGCCGCGTGCACCCGGAGGGCGGGCGGTTCCAGCGCATGCGGACCTTCAAAATCCATCTGTCCTCGCCCTGCCTGTACGCCGCGCTGTTCGGCCCGGTCGGCGCGGGCGACCCGGCGTTCGCCACGTTGACCGAGAGCGCCATCGTCGGCCAATGGCTGTCCTCGGCGGAACGGGCGCGGCTGGTCTACGCCCGGCTGCCGGAGGGACCGGTGGATCTGGTGGCGCTCTCCTCCGACACCGACCGCCCCGCCTGGGCCTGCGCGTTGCCGGGAAACGACGAGTCCGTGGGTGATGGAGCTAGGGTCAATGGTTTGATCCAATTTTCGAAGCGCAACGCGCCGCTGCGCTGGATCGGTTCGACCACCCGGACGCTGGCCGCGTTGAAGGCGCACGATGGCGTGGAAGTCTGGCACCGACCGGCAAGTCAGTACTGCTACGAAGTGGGCCGCCGGGCGGTGGACGAGGCGGGTTTGATTTAGGATCAATCGAGTGATCCTAATCTGAAAAGCCTACCGCGGCAGCGTCACTGTGGCCCGCAGCCCGCCCTCCGGTCGGTTGCTCAGCGTGATGTCGCCGCCGTGGCCGCGGACGATGGTGCGGGCAGTGGACAGGCCGAGGCCCACCCCGCCGGTCGCCTTGTTGCGCGATGGGTCCAGCCGGTAGAACGGCGCGAACACCTTCTCCATCTGCTCCGGCGGGATGCCGGGGCCGTCGTCGTCGATCTCGACACGCACTTGGCCCTCCTCCGGCACCAGACGCACGCGGCAGCCGCCGCCGTAGGCGATCGCATTGTCCATTAGGTTGGCGAAGGCCCGGCGCAGCGCCACCGAGCGGGCGTCCACCACGCTGTGCACCGGCCCTTCATAGGCGGCGGACTGGCCGGCATCGCTGCGGTCCTCGCACAGGCTCTGCAACAGGTCGGCGAGGTCGAGGGGCCCGCGCGGCTCGCGCTGGGCGTCGTCGCGGGCGAAGGCGAGGGTGGCGGTGATCATCGCCTCCATCTCGTCGAGGTCGGAGAACATCTTGCGCTGCATCTCCGGGTCGTCCACCAGTTCGGCGCGCAGACGCAGGCGGGTCAGCGGCGTGCGCAGATCGTGGCTGATGGCCGCCAGCATCTGCGTGCGGTCGGCGACGAAGCGGCGCAGCCGCCCCTGCATGCGGTTGAAGGCGCGGGTGGCGGCGCGCAACTCCCTAGGCCCGGCCTCGGGCAGCGGATCGGCCTCGCCATCGACGCCCAGCCGCTCGGCCGCATCGGCGAAGCGTGCCAGCGGCGATGTGAGCCGGCGCGCCGCCCACATCGACAGCACGGCGATGACGGCGACGATGGCGGCCATCCACAGCGCGAAGCGCAGCAGCCGGAACGCCCCCTCCAGCGGGTCGCCGGCGGCGAAGCTCAACCACGACCCGTCGCCCAGCGCCACGAACAGCCGCATGTCGTGCGTCCAGCGCGGCTCGTCACCCATGGGCAAGGGGCCGGGCGGCGGTCCGGGGCGGTGGCGCATCTCCATCAGCACCTCGCGCCGCGGGTCGTCCAGGGCGGCGCGCAGGCGGCGTTGCAGGATCTGCATCGGCCTTCCCATGTGCCCGGCCTTCAGGTCCGGCCGTTCGGTCTGCCACGCGACGTGCAGCACGGGGTCGTCGATGGCCTTCACCACGCGCGGCCGCTCGGCGGCCGGGGTGGCGTCCACCAGCTGGACGATGGCGGAGACGCGCTCGACCAGCACGCGCGGGCCGTGCACCGGCGGCCCCTCGGGCCGGTCGAGCAGGTAGATCAGCGCGCTGACCGCCTGCGTCAGCAGCAGCGCCACGACGATGGTCAGCGCCGTGCGCGCGGCGATGCTGTCGGGAAGGAAGCGGCGCATGGCCTCAGCTCCCCGCCGTAACGGTGGCCGTGAACAGATAGCCGCCGCCGCGCACGGTCTTGATCAGCGTTGGATCGGCGGGGTCGGGCTCGATCTTGCGCCGCAGCCGGCTGACCTGCACGTCGATGGAGCGGTCGAAAGGCACCGCCGCCCGCCCGCGCGCCAGATCGAGCAGCTGGTCGCGGGTCAGCACGCGCTGCGGGTGCTCGACGAAGGCCGCCAGCAAATCGTACTCGCCGGCCGAGAGCTGCACCAGCACGCCGTCGGCCGAGCGCAGCTCGCGCTTGGTCAGTTCGAGGCTCCAGCCCTCGAAGCGCAGCACGGTGGCGCCGTCGCCCACGGTCTGCGGGGCGGACGCGCGGCGCAGCACCGCCTTGATGCGGGCCAGCAATTCGCGCGGGCTGAACGGCTTGGCGAGGTAGTCGTCGGCGCCCATCTCCAGCCCGACGATGCGGTCGGTCTCCTCGCCCATGGCGGTCAGCATGACGATGGGCACGGCCGAGGCGGCGCGCAGCCTCCGGCACAAGCTCAAGCCATCCTCGCCCGGCAGCATGAGGTCGAGCACGATGAGGTCGACGCGCGAGGCTTCCAGCGCCTTCATCATCTCCGCCCCGTCGCGCACGGCCGTCACGCGGAAGCCGTGCTTAGACAGGAACTGCGCGACGAGGGTGCGGATGTCGCGGTCGTCGTCGACCACGAGAAGGTGCGGCATTCGGTCCATGGCCCGTATTGTCCGTCGCCGGCGCGCGGCGGTTAAGCGGAAAAGTGTTACGGACGGTAACCGGAGCGCTGGCTGTTACACAGCGTTACCAAACAGGCCCCTGGCGGACATCAACCGGCAAAGTTCGACCGGCAGTCTGAGGGCATCGGGACCGACGTCCCGCTTCGAAATCAGGAGACAGGTCATGAAACGCGCTCTGCTCACCACGCTCGCGGTCGCCGGCAGCCTCGCCGTTGCGGTGCCGGTGTACGCCCAGCAGGCGGGGCCGGGTGGCGGCCCCGGCCAGGGTGGCCCCATGATGCAAGGCCAAGGCGGTCCGGGCGGCGGCCCCATGATGCAGGGGATGCACGGCGGTATGGGAGGAGGTATGGGTGGCGCCAACTTCGACCGCATGTGCGAGAACCACGAGGCGCGGCTGGCCGGCATGCTGGCCTTCGCCGAGAAGCGCCTGAAGATCACCGACGCGCAGAAGCCGGCCTGGACCAAGTTCGCCGATCAGGCCCGCGCCAGCGAGGCGCCCATGCAGTCGGCGTGCACCAGCCTGACGGGCAAGCCGCAGCCGGCCAACGCCATCGAGCGGCTGGAGCGCATGGACACCATGATGACGGCGCGTCAGACGCAGATGCACCAGATGCTGCCGGCCATCAAGGAGATGTACGGCCAGCTGACGCCGGACCAGCAGAAGGTCGCCGACGAACTGCTGACCCGCGGCGGTCGCGGTGGCCGTGGCGGTCACGGCCCCGGCCAGCGGGGTTGATCGAACCTCCCCGGCCGAGCCCCCGGCCGGGGAGGTTTTGTGGGGGCAGGGATTCCCCAGATGCCTTGCCCCCTTCACCCTTACTCCGCCCCCGGCACGCCCTTGCTGGTGGAGTACTCGAAGTGCAGCGCCTCGCCCGGATGGACCAGCGGGTGGATGGCGTGCGCGGCCTGCGCCGCTTCGGCGAAGCCGCAGAGGATCAGCTTCAGCTTGCCGGGATAGGTCGCGATGTCGCCGATGGCGAAGACGCCCGGTGCCGACGTGGCGCAGGACGGCTGCGTCACCGTGATGTGGCTGCGGTCCAGGGTCAGCCCCCAGTCGGCGATCGGCCCCAGATTCATCGACAGCCCGAAGAACGCCAGCAGCGCGTCGGCCGGCAAATCCTTCTCCTCGCCGTCCAGCGTGGCGACGCGAACCGCGGTGATCTGGCCGTTCTCACCCACAAGGCCCGAAAGCTGATAGGGCACCACCAGCTCGATCCGGCCCTCGCGCGCCAGCGCCTCCATGCGGGCGACGCTCTCCGGCGCGCCGCGGAACTTCGGCCGGCGGTGGACCACGTAGACGGTCTCCGCGACGTCGGCCAGCGACAGCGTCCAGTCGATGGCGGAATCGCCGCCGCCGGCGATCACCACCCGCTTGCCCGCGAAATCCTGTTTGCGGCGGACCATGTAGTGCACCGACGTGCCCTCGAACGCCTCCAGCCCATCGAGCGGCGGGCGGTTGGGGCCGAAGGCGCCGACACCGGCGGCGATGATCACGCCGGCCGCGTCGATCTTCGTGCCGATGTTCGTTTCGACAAGCCAGCGCCCCTCGTCCGTGCGGGTCAGTTTTTCGACCTGCTGGCCCAGATGATAGGTCGGCGCGAAGGGCGCCGCCTGCTCGGCCAGCCTGTCGATCAGGTCGGCGGCGTCGATGGCCGGGTGGCCGGGGATGTCGTAGATCGGCTTTTCCGGGTACAGCGCCGTGCACTGGCCGCCCACCATGTCGAGCGCGTCGATGACGTGGCAGCTCATCTTCAGCATGCCGCACTCGAAGATGGCGAAGAGGCCGACGGGGCCGGCGCCGATGATGGCGACATCGGTGCGTTGGATGGAAGCCGACATGGGAACTCCAGGCAAAAACGGTCTTCAACGGAAAGAAAAGCAGCCCCTTTCATGTCCCGTTTCGCCGCGCCGATCAACCCCCGTGCACCGGAGGGCAGGGGCGGGTCTGACTGATTGTCTTATATTTGAGCAAAGTTTTCATTGAATCCCCGATGTCTCCCGGAGATGATGGGGTGTTGGATGGCGCCCTCCGTCGCGCCGCACCCGGACGGCCGAGCCTGGCACGAGGTTTTCCGATGAAAGAGCTGCGCTGCCTCGTCTTCACCGACCAGGAAGTCGTCAAGGCCATCCTTGACCGCCGCCGCAAGATGCGGGAGCCGTTGCCCGCGGGCACGGTGCGGGGCGTGACCTACTCCAGCGACCACGAGGCGATCCACACCACCATCCGGGTTCTCGACGATTACGGCGTCGATCAGTCCATGACGATCGGTACGGCCGAGGCGGCGGCGGCGCTGGTGGGGTACTGCATGGGCCGCAAGGTGCCGTTGCCGGTCGATTCGGACAAGTGCCTGCACCTGATCAACGGCGGGCTGACGCTGATGATCACCATGAACTTCAACAAGCCGCCGCGCCTCGTCACCGAATCCCACGACGATGCGGCCGACGCCGGGAATTCCGCCCGCCTTGCCGGCTGAGATCGGGCGGTCGGCGCCGTTCAGACGGTGATGTCGAGGTCGGCGGTCGGGTCGGAACCGCCGCTGCTGGGCATGGTGTTCAGCAGGCTTTCGGTCTTCTTCAACTCGTTCATCGCGTCCGTCACGTCCTTAAGAGCCCGCTCCGCGGGGACGCCACGTTCGCTTTTCAGGCGCTCCACCTGGGTTCTGAGGAAAGCCCTCAACTTGCGGGAAAGGTTGCGCGCGTCGTCGGCGAAGTTGTCCGCGGTTTTCTCGTCGGTGGTGCCGTCCTTGGCGGTGCCGGGTGTGGCCGGCGCCGCGTTTTCGGGCTTTCCTTCGGCGTTTTCGGCACCCTTCGCGGCATCCTCCACGCCGGCTTCCGCTTCGGGCGCGGCCTCGGTGTCCGGCGGGGGCGCCGCTTCCGTCTCCGCTGTCGCCGCGGCATCGGCGTCGGCGGGCGCCTTCGCCGCCGCGCCACCGGAGGCCGTCTTGGCCTCGGCTGCCGCGGCTGGGGTGGCCGGCACGCCGGTGGAGGCCGATTCCTGGCCGCCGCCGGCCGCGGCGTATTCCTTCACCGCCGCGGACAGCTCACGGGCCAGACGGGCGCCCTCGTGCGCCGCGGTTTTGGGGTCGCCGGCGACCATCTTCAGCGTGCGCAGCTGCTCCCTGATCCGGGACAGCTTCTCGCGGGCGGCCTTCTTGCGGTCGGCGTTGACGTCTATCCTGCTGGCTTCCAGCGTCTTCGACGCCTGGGCCGCCGTCTCGCGCGCCTCCTTGAGGCGTCTGGCGACCTCGGGGTCCAACTCCGGCGGAACCTTCTGGTCGATCTTTTGATCGGGCGTCTGGTCGGGTTTTTGGAGCGGCGATCTGGACAGGGTCCGAACCAGCGACAGCGTCGCACTTCTGAGGGTGACGTTGTCCATGGTTCACCTCTCCGCTCGGTGATCGAAACATTGTCATAAAGTTCGCTTAAGAAATCATGAATATACGCACCGGACCCGCGCCGCAGGGCTTGCCGAGCGGGGGGCCGTTCGACCACAATCCGCCGGCCATGCCCGAGCCGACATTCCGCCTTACCGTCCCCTTGCCCGACGAAGCCGCCACCACGGCGTTCGCACGCCGTCTGGCGCCAGCGCTCGGACCCGGCGACGTGCTGGCGCTGCGCGGCGACCTTGGGGCCGGCAAGACCGCCTTCGCCCGCGCGCTGATCCGCGCGCTGGTTGGCGACGACGAGGCCGAAGTGCCGTCGCCCACCTTCACGCTGGTGCAGACCTACGACACCGACGCCGCGCCGGTCTGGCACTTCGACCTCTACCGCCTGTCCGGCCCCGACGAGGTGCAGGAACTGGGCTGGGACGAGGTCGGGCAGGGCATCGCCCTGGTGGAATGGCCGGATCGCCTCGGCCCGCTGCTGCCGCGCGACCGGCTGGAGCTGACCATGGCCTTCGAAGGCCCCGACGCCCGCCGCGCCGAGTTGGCCGGCTTCGGTGCCTGCGGGCCGCGCCTCGACTCGCTGGAGCTGCCGTGAGCGACCGCATCACCGCCTTCCTCGCCCGCCACGGTCTGGCCGCGGCCGAGCGCCGCCCGCTGGCCGGCGACGCCTCGGCGCGCCGTTACGAGCGGCTGCGGACCACCGATGGCCGGCGGCTGATCCTGGCGGACACGCCGGTCCCCAAGGACGACCTCGTCCCCTTCATCGCCATCGGCGACGCGCTGGCCCGGCTTGGCTTCTCGGTGCCCGCCGTGATTGCCGCCGAGGTGGACGCCGGCCTCGCCTTGCTGGAAGATTTCGGAGACGGAACGTTCTCCCGCCTGCTGGAGGCCGGTGAGGACGCGCAAGCCCTCTACGCGCTCGCCACCGACGTGCTGATCGAGCTGCACCGCCGCTTCCGCCCGCAGGACTCCGCGGTGCTGACGCTGCCGGCCTACGACGCCGCGCTGTTCGTCGAGCAGGTCATGCTGTTTGCCGACACCTACGTCCCGGTCGCCACCGGCCGCCCGCTTGGCCCGGCGGACCGTGCCGCGCTCGAATCGGCGTGGGCCGGGGTGATCGCCGACGCCTGCGCCGGGCCGGTCTCGCTGCTGCTGCGCGACTATCACGTGGACAACCTCATGCGGCTGGACCGGCCGGGGGTGGCGGCGGCCGGGCTGCTGGACTTCCAGAACGCCGGGCTGGGTCCGGTCGCCTACGACCTCGTGTCGCTTCTGGAGGACGCGCGGCGCGACGTGCCGTCTGCGCTTGCGGCGCGCATGGTGGAGCGGTATGTCAGCGCCTTCCCGGACCTCGACCGGGCGGCGTTCCGCCGCTCGTACGCGGTTCTGGGGGCGGTGCGCCACGCGCGCATCGTCGGCATCTTCACCCGTCTGGCGCTGCGCGAGCGCAAGCGCGCCTACCTCGTCCACCTGCCGCGCGTCTGGCGCCTTCTGGAAGGCCAGCTCGCCAAACCCGACCTCGCTCCGGTTGCCGCGTGGTTCGACCACCACCTGCCGCCGGACCTTCGTGCCGCCTTTGTCATTCCGGAGACGGAATTATGAGCAAGCCTTCCTGGATGCCCCGTAAAGCGATGGTGCTGGCCGCCGGCCTCGGCCTGCGCATGCGCCCGCTGACGCTGGAGCTTCCGAAACCGCTGATCGCCGTCGGCGGCAAGCCGATGCTCGACCACGCGCTCGACCGCCTCACGGCGGCCGGCGTCGAGACGGCGGTGGTCAACGCCCACTGGCACGGCGACAAGATCGCCGCGCACCTCAAGGGCCGCAAGAAGCCGAAGACCATCGTCTCGCACGAGGACACGCTGCTGGAAACCGGCGGCGGGGTGAAGCAGGCGCTGCCGCACCTCGGCACCGACCCGATCTTCGTGGTCAACGCCGACATCGTCTGGCTCGACGGGCCGATGCAGGCGCTGAAGCGCGCTGCGGACCATTGGGACCCCGAAACGATGGACGCGCTGCTGCTGCTGATGTCCACCACCAAGGCGGTGGGCTACGAGGGGCGCGGCGACTTCCACATGGACCCGCTGGGCGCCCTGACCCGCCGCAATGAGGGCGAGATCGCCCCCTTCGTCTTCGCCGGGGTGCAGATCATCAAGCCGGAGCTGTTCAAGGACACGCCGGACGGCGCCTTCTCCACCAATCTGGTGTGGGACCGCCTGCAGGAGTCCGGACGGCTGTTCGGCTTGGCGCACGACGGCGCGTGGTTCCACGTCGGCACCCCGGCGGCGCTGCTGGAGGCCGAGGAACTTCTGGCGACGGGCGGCATCCGCTGGTTCTGGCCCTGACGCCATGAACGGGAGCGGCGGCCGCCCACCCACCGTCTACACCATCCCGGCCGGCGCGCCGTTCGTCGACACGCTGGCCGAGGGCATTCTGGCGCGCGTCGGCGACGACCCGCTGGCGCTGGCCTCCGTCACCGTCCTGCTACCCACCCGCCGTGCCTGCCGCAGCCTGCGGGAGGCGTTCCTGCGCCGATCCGGCGGCCGGCCCATGCTGCTGCCGCGCATGAGCCCCCTGGGCGACATCGACGCCGACGCGCTGTCGCTGACCGCCGAGGAACTGCCGGGCCTGCAAGGTGCCCTCGACATGCCCGAGGCCGTTTCGGGTCTGAAGCGGCAGTTGCTGCTCGCCAGGGCGGTGCTGGCGGCGCCGGATCTGGCGGTGACCCTGCCGCAGGCGGCGCGGCTGGCCGCCGACCTTGGCCGCTTCGTCGATCAGGTGCAGACCGAACGCTTGCGCTTCGACGGGCTGACCGCACTGGTGCCCGACGACTACGCCGCGCACTGGCAGGAGACGCTGCGCTTCCTGACCATCATCACCGAGCATTGGCCGATCATCCTCGAACAGGAGGCCGGCGGCGTCGATCCGGCGGCGCGCCGCAACATTGTGCTGGAGACCCAGGCCAAGGTGTGGGCGGCCGAGCCGCCGCCGGGGCTGGTGATCGCCGCCGGCTCGACCGGCTCGATCCCCGCCACGGCGGATCTGCTGGCGGTGGTCGCCAGCCTGCCGAACGGCGTTCTGGTGCTGCCCGGCCTCGACCAAAGCGGCGACGATGTCGCCTGGGGCGCGGTCGCCGGGGACGAGGCGCACCCGCAGCACGGTCTCGCCAAGCTGCTCGAAAAGCTGAACCTCACGCGCGACTCGATTCGCCCCTGGAACGATGCCGCCGATCCGCGCCCGGCGCGCGCCCGCCTGCTGGCCGAGGCGATGCGCCCGGCGGCCACCACCGAGGGCTGGCGCGATCTGGAGGATCTGGGCGACGCCGCGCTGGCCGGTCTCACCCGCGTGGACGCCGCCAACCCGGAGGAGGAGGCCGCGGCCATCGCGCTGCTGATGCGCCACGCGCTGGAACTGCCCGAGCGCACCGCGGCGCTGATCACCCCCGACCGCAATCTGGCGCGCCGCGTCGCCATGGCGCTGAAGCGCTGGGACATCGTAGTGGACGACTCGGCGGGCCGGCCGCTGGCCGACACCGCGGCCGGCACCTACCTGCGCCTGACCGCCGACCTCGTGGCGACGCGCGCGCACCCGCTGTCGCTGCTGGCACTGGCCAAGCACCCCCTGGCGGCGGCCGGGCAGGACGCGCACGAGTTCCGCGCCACCGCCCGCGCGCTGGAGCGCACCGTTCTGCGCGGCCCGCGCCCGGCGGAGGGGTTCGACGGCCTGCTCGCCGCGCTGAAGGCCACCGAACGCTTCGAGCACAAGGGCCAGCAGGAGTTCCTGATCCGCTGGGTCGCGGGCCTGCGCGACCTCGCCGCCCCCTTCCAGACGCTGATCGAGCGCAAGGCGCCCCTCAAGGATCTGGTGGACGCGCACGTCCGCTTCGCCGAGGAACTGGCGCGCACCGCCGACACCTGGGGGCGCGACCGGCTGTGGCGCCACGACGACGGCGAGGCGGCGGCCGGCTTCATCGACGAGCTGCGCCGCGCCGCCGACAGCTTCGTGGACGTTCCGGGGGCGGAATATCCGGCATTGTTCGAGGCGCTGATGGCCGGCAAGGTGGTCCGCCCGCGCTTCGGCCTGCACCCGCGTCTGGCGATCTTCGGGCCGCTGGAGGCGCGTCTTCAGCACTTCGACGTGATGATCCTCGGCGGGCTGAACGAGCGCACGTGGCCGCCCGATCCCGCAGCCGATCCCTGGATGTCGCGCCCCATGCGCAAGGCGTTCGGCTTGCCCAGCCCGGAGCGCATGATCGGTTTGTCGGCGCACGACTTCGTGCAGGCTTGCGGCGCCGAGCGCGTCGTGCTGACCCGCGCCGAGCGCGTCGAGGGGACGCCGACCGTGCCGTCGCGCTGGCTGCTGCGCCTGGAAACTGTGCTGAAGGCCGTGCGCTTGGACGGCCGCATCGACCTGGAGGGCGAGCCCTGGCTGGCCTGGGCGCGCCTGCTGGACGAGCCCGACCGCGTGCAGCCCATCGCCCCGCCCGAGCCGCGCCCGCCGGTCGCCGCCCGTCCGCGCAAGCTCTCCGTCACCCAGGTCGAGACCTGGATGCGCGACCCCTACGCCATCTATGCGCGCCACGTGCTGCGCCTGATCCTGCTCGACCCCATCGCCGCCGACCCCGGCGCGTCGGAGCGCGGGCAGTTCGTCCACGCCGCGCTCGATGCCTTCGTGCGCGAGTACCCCACGGTGCTGCCGCCGAATCCCTTGGACGAACTGCTGCGGCTGGGCCGCGCGGAGTTCGGGCCGTTGCTGGAGACGCACCCCGACGTCTGGGCCTTCTGGTGGCCGCGCTTCCAGCGCATCGCGGAGTGGTTCATCGGCGTCGAGCGCGAGCGCCGCCTCACCGTCAAGTCGCTCGCCACCGAGGTGACGGGCGAACTGGAACTGGCCGGCCCCGGCGGCGCGTTCCGGCTGACCTGCAAGGCCGACCGCATCGACCGCGACAACCAGGCGCAGGGCTTGGTGCTGATCGACTACAAGACCGGCACGCCGCCGTCGAACCGCGAGATCGAGCTGGGCTTCGCGCCGCAGCTTCCGCTGGAAGCGGCCATTGCCGAAGCCGGTGGTTTCGAAGGCGTTCCGGCCGGCCCGGTGGCGGAGATCGCCTTCTGGCGCCTGTCCGGCGGCGACCCGGCGGGCGAGGAGCGCCCGGTGAAGGGTGACGTCGCCACGCTCTCCGCCGAGGCCCGCGCCGGCCTGGAGGAGTTGATCCGCGCCTTCGACGACCCGGCGACGCCCTACCGCTCATGCCCGCGGCCGAGCATGGCGCCGCGCTACACCGACTACGCGCACCTCGCGCGCGTCCAGGAATGGTCCGCCGGCGGCGGGGGAGGCGGGGAATGACGCTGATCGACTCCCCCTCGCCGGACCACCGCCCGCCCGATCCCAACGTGTTGCAACGCCGGGCCTCCGACCCCCTGGCGTCGGTGTGGGTGGGTGCCTCGGCCGGGTCGGGCAAGACCAAGGTGCTGACCGACCGGGTGCTGCGGCTGATGCTGGCCGGCACGCCTCCGGCGCGCATCCTCTGCCTGACCTTCACCAAGGCCGCCGCGGCGGAGATGTCGATCCGCATCAACCGCACGCTGGGCAGTTGGGCGACGCTGTCCGACGACGCGCTGACCGACCGCCTGTCCGACCTGTGCGGCGAGATGCCCTCGGCCGAGACGCGCACCGCCGCGCGCCGGCTGTTTGCCCGCGTGGTGGACTGTCCGGGCGGCATGAAGATCCTGACGATCCACGCCTTCTGCCAGTCGCTGCTGCGCCGCTTTCCCATCGAGGCCGGGCTGGCCCCGCATTTCGAGGTGATGGACGACCGCACCGCCGCCGCCCTGCTGACCGAGTCGCGCGACGAGGTGCTGCACGCCGGCCGCGCCGACCGCGACAGCGACTTAGGCTACGCGCTGGGCCGCCTGACCGCCGACCTCAACGCCGAGGAATTCGCCGGCCTGATGGCCGAACTGACCTCCGAACGCGGCCGGATCGAACGCATCTTCGAGCGTCACGGCGGCGTCGCGGCGACGGTCGCCCAGGTCTACCGCACGCTCGGCGTCGAGCCGGGGGTTACCGAAGCCACGATCCTGGCGGAAGCCTGCGCCGACGCCGCCCTCGACGTTCCGACGCTGCGCGAGGCGTGCCGCGCCCTGTCCAGCGGCTCGGCGAGCGATCAGGAGCGCGGCATCGGCATCCAGCTGTGGCTGGACGCCGCCGAAAGCCGGGTTGCGGCGTTCCATGCCTATGCGCGCCTATACCTGACTGCCGACGGGGCACCGCGCAAGACGCTGATGACCAAGAAGCCGGCGACGGCCAACCCCGCCGCGCTCGATGGGATGGTGCGCGAGGCGGAAAGGCTCGTTTCGCTGATGGAACGGGTCAAGTCGGCGGGCGTGGCGGCCGCGACCGCGGCGTTGCTGACGCTGGCCGACGTGCTGCTGGGGACCTACACGCGGCGCAAGCGGGTGCGCTCGCTGCTGGATTACGACGACCTGATCCTGCACGCCAACACGCTGCTGCGCGGCCGGGACGGCCGGCCGGCGGTGCCGTGGGTGCTGTACAAGCTGGACGGCGGCCTCGACCACATCCTCATCGACGAGGCGCAGGACACCAACCCCGAGCAGTGGCAGGTGGTCTCCGCCATCGCCGAGGAGTTCTTCGCGGGCTTGGGGCGCCGCGAGGAGCAGGGGGTGACGCGCACCGTCTTCGCGGTGGGCGACGAGAAGCAGTCGATCTTCAGCTTCCAGCGCGCCGACCCCGCCGAGTTCGCGCGCATGCGCCGCCACTTCCACGAACGCGCCGACGTGGCGCTGCGCACCTGGGCGCAGGTCGATCTGGACATCTCCTTCCGCTCGACCGCCGCCGTTCTCCAGGCGGTGGACGCGGTGTTCGCGGCTGACACCGCCAAGGATGGCGTCGCTTCCGAAACGAGCCCGACGATCCGCCACCGCGCCTTCCGCCGCGGCCACGCCGGGCTGGTCGAGCTGTGGCCGCCGGTGAAGCCCCTGGACGCCGAGGACCCGCCGGCCTGGGAGCCGCCGGTGGCGCGCGAGGCGGCCGATTCGCCCTCGGCCCGGCTGGCGGCGGTGATCGCCGACACCATCCGCGACTGGATCGACCGCGGCGAGCCGCTGCCGGCCCGCGGCCGGGCGATCCAGCCCGGCGACGTCATGGTGCTGGTGCGCCGCCGCACCGGCTTCGTGGCGGAACTGGTCCGCGCGCTGAAGGACCGCGCCGTGCCGGTGGCCGGCGTCGACCGCATGGTGCTGACCCAGCAGCTCGCCGTCATGGATCTGATGGCGGTGGCCGACTTCCTGCTGCTGCCCGAGGACGATCTGACGCTGGCCACCGTGCTCAAAGGGCCGCTGATCGGCCTGACCGAGGACGAGCTGTTCACTCTGGCGTACGGCCGGAAGGGGACGCTGTGGAAGGCGCTGGTCGCGCGGGCCGAGGTGGACCGCGACTACCGCCCGGCGCGCGCCTATCTTGGCGACCTGCTGGCCCGCACCGATTTCGTTCCGCCTTACGAACTGTTCGCCGGCATCCTCAGCGCGCCGTGCCCGGCCGACACCGTGTCGGGGCGCCGCGCCATCCTGCGCCGGCTGGGGCCGGACGCGCATGACCCGCTGGACGAGTTCCTGGCCGTGGCGCTGGCTTTCGAGCGCGCGCAGGTGCCGTCGCTCCAGGGCTTCCTCGCCTGGCTCGCCGCCAGCGAGGCGGAGATCAAGCGCGAACTGGAGCAGGGCGGCGGGCGCGTGCGCATCATGACCGTGCACGGCTCCAAGGGCTTGCAGGCGCCCATCGTCTTCCTGCCCGACACCGTCGGCACGCCGACCCAGAGCCCGCCCATCCTGTGGCCGGATGAGCCCGCCGCCGTACCGCTGTTCGCCCCGCGCCGCTCGCAGGAGGATGCGTTGTGCGCCCAGGCCCGCACGCGGGCCAACCGCAAGCGCGACCAGGAATACCGGCGCCTGCTCTACGTGGCACTGACCCGCGCCGAGGACCGGCTGTACGTTTGCGGCTGGCAGGGCAAGAAGGACCCGGCGGAGGGCAGTTGGTACCGACTCGTCGAAGACGCGATGCGCGAGATCGCCGAGGACCGCGTGTTCGACTTCACCGAGCTGTGCCCGAACGACGGCTGGAGCGGTCCGGGCTGGCGGCTGGCTGACGTGCAGACCGTGCCGGCGCGCGACGACAACGCCGGTTGGACTCCCAGCGACGCCGCACCCGAGCTGCCGCCGTGGTGGAACAGCCCGGCCCCGCCGGAGCCGGAGCCGTCGCGCCCGCTCACCCCCTCCAAGCCGGACGGGGCCGAGCCGGCGGTGCGCTCGCCGTTGGGCGAGGCATTGGGCGAGGATGGCGGCGCGCGCTTCCAGCGCGGCATCCTCGTGCACCGGCTGTTGCAGACGCTGCCCGATCTGCCGCGCGACCTGCGGGAACCGGCCTGCCGGCGCTTCCTGGCCCGTCAGGCGCACAAGCTGACGGCGGAACAGCAGGATGAAATCGCTTTCGAAACAATGAAGGTGCTGAACGGGGCGGCCTTCGCGCAGATCTTCGCCCCCGGCTCGCGGGCCGAGGTGCCGGTGGTCGGCGTGGTCGCGGGCCGCGCGCTGTCCGGCCAGATCGACCGGCTGACCGTCACCGCGGAGGCGGTGTGGATCGTCGATTACAAGACCAACCGGCCGCCGCCGCGACGGGTGGCGGATGTGCCGCCGATCTACGTGCGCCAGATGGCGGCGTACCGCGCCGCGCTGGCGGCGATCTACCCCGGCCGCGACGTCCGGTGCGTGCTGTTGTGGACGGACGGGCCGTTCCTCATGGAACTTCCGGCGGAACTCCTTGATGGATCAACGGGTTGATGGACGGGGCAAAGGGGTAATACACCACAGCTTGACCGCAGCGCCGGGAACGACCTACATTTTGCTCCGTTTTCCATGTCAGGGATAATCCCGCCCCAATGCCGGGCCGGGTCCGCCGCAAGGGCAGCGGTCGCCCTGAACCGATGCAAGAGGTCCCATGAGCAACACCGTTAAGGTCACCGACGCCAGCTTCGACCAGGACGTTCTCAAGGCGTCCGGGCCTGTCCTGGTCGATTTCTGGGCGGAGTGGTGTGGCCCCTGCAAGATGATCGCCCCGGCGCTGGACGACCTTGCGGCGGAGTTCGAGGGCAAGCTGGCCATCGTCAAGATCAACATCGACGAGAACCCGCAGACGCCGAACAAGTACGGCGTGCGCGGCATTCCGACGCTGATGATCTTCAAGGACGGCAACGTCGCCGCCACCAAGATCGGCGCCATGCAGAAGAGCGCGCTGAAGTCCTGGATCGACTCGACCCTGTCCGACTGAGCGTCGCTCCGCACCATCGGCCGTCAAGAAAACCCCGCCGTCCCCGGCGGGGTTTTCGTTTGCGCGGTTGCCCGCTGCGCCGCACACTCGCGCCATGGCCTACCGACTGCCGCCCCTCACCACGCTCCGCCTGTTCGAGGCCGCCGGCCGGCACTTGAGCTTCAAGAACGCCGCGGAGGAACTGCACCTCACCCCCTCCGCCGTCAGCCACGGCATCCAGACGCTGGAGGATTGGCTCGGCGTGGCGCTGTTCGTGCGCGGCAACCGCACGCTCGCCCTGTCGGAAGCCGGGGCCGCCTATCTGCCGCAGGTCCAGGGCGCCCTGGAGATGCTGGCCGGCGCCACCGACGCCGTGCCCGGCCGGCACCCGAGCGGCCGGCTGCGGCTCAGCGCCGCCCCCACCTTCGCGTTGCGCTGGCTGATCCCGCGCCTTCCCGCCTTCCAGGAGCGGCACCCGGACATCGCCGTGTCGCTGGACACCGTTCACCGCCAGCTCGATTTCCCGCGCGATGGCGTCGACCTGGGCATCCGCCTGGGGCGCGGCCCCTGGCCGGCGCTGGCGTCGGTGAAGCTGCTGGAGGAGGTGCTGGTGCCGGTGTGCGCGCAGGATCTCGCCGCGCGCATCCATACGGTGGCCGATCTGGCGGCGGTGCCGCTGCTGCACGTCGCCTCGGTCACCGAGGACTGGGCGGCGTGGCTGGAGGCGTCCGGCAACGCCGGGGCGGTGGCCGGGGGGCTGGACGTGTCGCAGGGGTTGCGCTTCGACGCCCTGCACTTCGCCGCCGACGCGGCGGCGCGCGGCCTGGGCGTAGCGATCGGCCGCCGGCCCACCTTCGACCCGCAGATCGCCGCCGGCACGCTGGTCCCCGTGCTGGGGCCGCCGGTGCCGGCGCGCACCGCGTGGTGGCTGGTGGGAGCCCGCGAGTCGGCGGAGCGGCCGGAGGTCGCCGCCTTCCGCACCTGGCTGCGCGCCGAGATGGCTGCCGGGTGAATTTCACTCATCCGAGGCGCAGGGCTTCGCGTTTGCCGGGATGCGGTGCGTGGAGGAAGCTGATGGTCCTACAGCTTTCATTCCGCACCCGAAAGGACCGGTCATGGAGATCGCCTTCTCCCGCCCCCCACGGTTCTCGTTCGCCCACGCCGCCGCCTCCCGCCTCACCGCCGCCGTGCGCCGCTGGTGGCAATGGCGGATCGAGCGCTGGGAGCTGCTCGCCATGGATGAGCGCGAGTTGCGCGACATCGGCCTGACGCGCCTGGACGCCAAGGTCCACGCCGGCAAGCCGTTCTGGTGGCCGTAAGGTATCCATCGACGCTGTTCAGGTGACGGGCGGCGGGCCTTCCGGGGCCGGGGCTGACACGGGAAGGCCCGCCGATGCCGGCGTCACGCCATGACGTCGACGCCTTGCGAGCCGCGCGGCACCATCGACGAGAACAGGCTCTGCGCCGTTGCCAGATGGCCGGTCTGGAGCGCCGACCCCAGGTCGCCCATCAGTTCCTTGAACCGGTCGGCCGCCGAAGTGCTGCTGGTGCTCTTGCTGGAGGACGAGGTGGAGGAGGACGTGCTGCCGTCGTCCTCGCCGCCGAGCATCTCGCTCAGCGACTGATAGGCCGTCTGCGCTGCCGACAGATCGCCCTTGCCCAGCGACTGGGCAAGCTGGCCGAACGCCTGCTTGACGTCGTCGGACGGACCCTGGCCGCCCGGAGGCCGACCCCCCGGAGGCGGACCGCCGGGGCCGCCCCTGCCGCCGCCCTGCGGCGGGCCAGCCTGGGCGAAGGCTTCCTGCACCTTGGTGACGTCACCGGTCTTCAGCGCCTCGCCCACCTGGGAGAGCATCTTGGACAGCGGGTCGTCCTTGCCCGTGCTCGTGCCGGAGGTGCTGGAGGAACTGTTTCCCTGGCGCTTGCTCTGCAACGCGGACAGCGAGTCGTAGGCTTTCTGCGCCGCTTCGAGGTCGCCGGACTGGACCGCCGTCTTGAGCTGGTCGATCCCTTCGCGGACTTCCTTGCCGCCGTTCGCATGGCGGCGATGGTGCTGCTGGACTTGCGAAACGCTGGATGAGGTAACGTCGGATACGGACATGGCGGACTCCTGCGTTCAACCGCGAACGATGCGCCATCTCCGGCGCGGCACCTGCCGCAGCGGACCTGATCGGCGCTCCATGGTGATACGCGGGGAGCCCGCCCCCTCCTGCGCACCGATGCAAAATATTTTTGCTAAAACTTTATCGATCTGGCTTACCGGCCGGGGCCGCGCGGGCGGAACTCGGCCATCTGGCGGCGGCCCTCCGGCGACATGGCGGCAGCGGCGTCGGCCAGGGCGCGCTGCATGCGCTGGCGCAGGTCGCGCTCGCGCGTGTCGTTGTCGGTGAACACCGACACCAGGGCGGCGGGGTCGAACGGTTCGGCCAGCAGGGCGGCGCGGATCTTCTGCGGCATCGACTCGTGCAACGCATGCTCCGCGTTCAGCGTGTCGCGGTTGGCCTCCAGCGCCCGCCGCAACAGCGCCCCGTCGTCCGGCGGCAGGGTGGCGGCCAGATGTTCGATGAAGCGCTCCGGCCCCGGCGGGCCGTGCGGCGGGCCACGCCGGCCGGCGTGCGAGAGGATCAGCCCGCCGAGGAACATGTTGGTGGCCAGCGAGACGATCAGCGCGATCGGCATCCAGCGGCGTGGACGGCGCGGGGGCAGTGTGGTCATTGGTCCCATGCAATCGGAGAGGAGGTTGAGGCGACGAGGCTGGTGAAGCCGGATGGCGGCGCCGGCCACAGCGACACGACGCCCAAATCGCCCAGCACGAAGCCGAACAGCCCCATGAGGGCGAGGAATCCCGCCGTCGGCCACAGCGAGCGCGGGGCGCCGCCGGTTCCGGCGATCCACGCGGCCGCGGCCGGCGGGTCGAGGCGATCCTGGATGGCGTCGAAGACACGGTCGACCTGCGCGTCGCCCACCTCGGGCGCGGCCAGATCCAGCCAGGCATCCAGGATGCGCCCCTGCGCCAGCACGCGCCGCGCCTCACCCGAGCGTTCGCTCAGCGCCCGCGCCGCGTCCTGGTCGGCGGCCGGCCAGCGCTCGATCTCGGCGCCGTAAGCCTCGGCCAGATGGCGAAACCGTTCGATGTTCATGACGGGCTCTCCTCGACCGGACCGATCAACGGTTGCAGTTTGGCGCGCAGCACGCGCCGCGCCCGCACCAGCAGGCTTTCCATGGCGGACACCGACACCTGAAGGACCGCCGCCGCCTCGGCGCAGGTCAAGTCCTGATAATAGCAGAGGCTCAGCGCCGCGCGCTGCCGGTCGGGCAGGGCGGCGATGGCCGTGTCCACCCGCGCCGCCAGTTGCCGCTCCGCCACCACCGCGTAGGCGTCGGGCGCCGGGGCCGGCAAATCCTCCGCCTCCTCAAGGGGGGCGAAGCCGCGCCGCCGCCGGTAGTCGAGGCCGCGGTTGACGACGATGCGGTACAGCCACGTCGTGAAGTTCGCCCCGTCGCCGCGCCAGCCATCGGCGTGCCGCCACACCCCGAGGAAGGCGTCCTGAACCACCTCCTCGGCGTCCTGCGCGTTGCCGACGATGCGCTGCGCCAGACCCAGGCTCCGCTTCAGGTGCCGCCGGCTCAGCACGGCGAAGGCCGGGCGGCTGCCGGCGGCGACCTCGGCCATCAGGGCTTCGTCGCTGAGCTCGTCGAGCCCCTGATCCTCGCCGCTGCCGCTCCCCGATGCTGCCAAGCGTCCTCAACCCTTCGTCAAAGCCAGCGTCCTGATCATGGAGGGTTAGACGCGGCCAACCGGCGACTCCAGCGCCGGGTCGGCAAATTTTTCCGGGTAGGCGGTTGCGGACCTCCCGCGGCAGCTCCCCCCTTGGCATTCGTCTCCCGCGGGTCCAACTTTACCGATCCCGCCCGCCAACCGCCAGCTTGCCCCATGAAACTCACCCCGTCCGCTTCCATCGTGGTCCTCACCGGGGCCGGCATCTCGCGCGAGTCCGGCCTGCACACCTTCCGCGATGCCGACGGCATCTGGGCGCAGGTGCGGCTGGAGGACGTCGCCACCCCCGAAGCCTTCGCCCGCAACCCCAAGCGCGTGCAGGAGTTCTACAACGCCCGGCGCCGCGGCCTGCTCGACCCGGCGGTGCGGCCCAACCCGGCGCACGACGCCCTGGCCGAGCTGGAACGCCGCTGGCCGGGCGACGTGCTGGTGGTCACCCAGAACATCGACGACCTGCACGAGCGCGCCGGCACGACGAACCTCGTGCACATGCACGGCGAGCTGCTGAAGATCTTCTGCGCGCACTGCCGCTTCAAGCAGGACTGCCGCACCGACCTGTCGGTGGAGGATTTCTGCCCGTCCTGCGGCCGCAAGGGCGGCCTGCGCCCCGACGTGGTGTGGTTCGGCGAGATGCCCTACCACATGGAAAGGATCTACGCGGCGCTGACGGGGTGCGACCTATTCGTCTCCATCGGCACGTCGGGCAACGTGTACCCGGCGGCCGGCTTCGTGGCCGAGGCGCGCGCCGGGGGGGCGCGCACGGTGGAGCTGAACCTGGAGCCCTCGGCCGGCGCCTCGCTGTTCGAAGACAGCATCCACGGCCCGGCCGGCGCGGTGGTGCCGGCCTTCGTCCGCGATCTGCTGGACGGGGGGCGGTGAGCGACCTTGCCGCATTGCTGGAGCGGGTGCGCGCCTGCGCCGTCTGCGCGGCGCACCTGCCGCACGGCGTGCGCCCGGTGCTGCGCGCCAGCGCCACGGCGCGGCTGCTGATCGTCGGCCAAGCGCCGGGCGCGCGGGTGCACGCCACCGGCATTTTTGTAAGCTACGAATACTACCTGTTAGCAAACCCCAGGCCATTTGGGACTGGCGGAGCCCGGGCGGATGCAGCGCATCAAGGCGTCTTCTGCCGCAGCATGCGAACAAAGCAAAGCACTGGCATTAGGCGATGATCCAACAGACTTTCCAGCATGGCCTGCCGATTTCCAATTTTCGGAAATCCAGGCTGTTAGGGCCGGCCCAACCACATCCCTTTGTTCGACCGCGGAGACCATCCCTCCGTCCCGACCTGCTTTCCGAAGGGCATTGGGGTGGATGGCGGTCAAGGATGGCCGTAGGCCACCGCGCCAGCGGCGCGAAGCGTCCTTGAGGGTCATCCACCCCAATGCCATGCTCGACGCAGTCGGGGCTCGGGGGCGCTACGCTAGGGGACTGAACCAGACGGATCGTATCGCTTGTACGTTGGCAAACCTGAGGCATTCTGCGGTCCGCGCCAAGCTACATAGGTAATGATCCGTCTGGTGCGCGCCACTAGTGCTACTGTGTCATAAAACGCGCCCCATATAAGGTGCATGGCACAGACGAGTTTGGATCGGCAGGACGCGGCGGAGCGTCGGTTTGAGGAGTATCTGGAGGCGCTCGGGAGCGTGCTCGGGCATGCTGATCGACGCGCGCCAATGCACGCCTACTGCACGGGGCTTCTGCTCCCAGGGCAGCGCAAGAGCGTGGAACCGCTGGCCGCGCGCGTCGCCCCGCAGCGCGTGCAGGCGGCCCACCAGTCGCTGCATCACTTTGTCGCCAAGGCCGAGTGGAGCGACGAGGCGGTCTTGGACGTCGTGCGCATGCACGTACTGCCGCTCGTTGAGCGCCACGGCCCAATCCGGCACTGGATCATCGACGATACCGGCGTGCCGAAGAAGGGCAAGCTCTCGGTCGGCGTGGCCCGGCAGTACTGCGGCCAATTAGGCAAGCAGGACAACTGTCAGGTCGCCGTGACGCTCTCGGTGACCAACGAGCAGGCCAGCTTGCCGATCGCCTATCGTCTGTACTTGCCGCAGACGTGGGCGGACGATCCGGACCGGCGTCGCACAGCCGGTGTGCCCGAGGCGATCGGCTTCGAGACCAAACCGCAGATCGCGCTTGCCCAAGTGCGCGCGGCTTTGGCCAAGGGGGTGCCCCGCGGACTTGTGCTGAGCGATGCCGGCTACGGCCTCGATACGGACTTCCGCACGGAACTCACCGCCCTTGATCTGCGCTATGTCGTCGGCGTGCAATCCTCGATCAGCCTGTGGCCCCCTGGCCAGGAGCCGCTGCCGGCCAAACCCTGGAGCGGCGTGGGCCGGCCTCCCAAGCTGAGGCGCCGGGATGAGGAGCACACCCCCATCTCGGCCTTGGACCTGGCCAAGGGCCTCCCGGCGCGGGCGTGGCGTACGATCACGTGGCGCGAGGGCACGAACACGCCTTTGGCATCGCGATTTGCCGCGGTGCGCGTCCGCCCGGCGCACCGGGATTACTGGAGGAGCGAACCGCATGCCGAGGAATGGCTGCTGATCGAATGGCTCAAGGGGGAAAAGGAGCCGAGCAAGTACTGGCTGTCCACCCTACCGAAGAGCACCACGCGGACGGAACTGGTGGCCGCCGCCAAGGGGCGCTGGCGCATCGAACGTGATTATCGCGACCTCAAGCAGGAGGTCGGGCTCGGTCATTTCGAGGGGCGGGGCTGGCGCGGCTTTCATCATCACGCCAGCCTGTGCATCGCCGCCTACGGCTTTCTGATCACCGAGCGGTGTCTTTTCCCCCCTGAGCACCGCTTCCAGCCCAGGCAGCGCCCGGCACCTGCCGTTCCCGCGGAGTACAAACCCCGAGGAGCTTGTGCGTCCTGAACGTCACGTGCCGACCTCCATCGCCTCCGTCCGGCGCCACATCTCGGTCGGCTTGGCCCGCCGCCTGCCAAGATGCCCGTGTTGCCTTCAAGCCTGCCCTCTTCAGAAACGTAGTTTATGACACAGTAGTACTAGCAGGCTGCTGAAAAACTCCCTTCCCGGCGCGGTTGGGTTGTGATTCGCTGGTCTGATGGCGGTCAGGCGAGGTCATCGGGATGCGGGGACGGCAGTCGCATCAGGGCGCGATGTTCAGCTACGTGTCACTGGAGGAGCGGATTCCGGCGAAGCACCCGCTGCGGGCGATCCGGGCCGTGGTCGATGAGGTGCTGGCCGGCATGGACGCGGCGTTCGCCGGGCTTTACGCCAGCACCGGGCGGCCGTCCATCCCGCCCGAACAGGTGCTCAAGGCGCTGCTGCTGCAAGCCTTCTACTCGATCCGCTCGGAACGCCAACTCGCCGAGCAGATCGACTTCAACCTGCTGTTCCGCTGGTTCGTTGGCCTGGGCGTGGACGAACCGGTCTGGCACCCGACGGTGTTCACCAAGAACCGCGACCGCCTGCTCGCTGGCGACGTGGCCGACGCTTTCCTCGGCGCCGTGGTCGCGCACGCCAACGTGAAGGGCCTGCTCTCGGACGAGCACTTCTCGGTGGACGGCACGCTGATCGAGGCGTGGGCCAGCGTGAAGAGCTTCCGGCCCAAGGATGGTGGCGGCGAGCCGCCGGGGCCGGGGCGCAACGGCGAGCGCGACTTCCATGGCGAGCGGCGCAGCAACGACACGCACGCCAGCGTGAGCGATCCCGAGGCCAAGCTGTTCCGCAAGGGACGCGGCAAGGAAGCCAAGCTCAGTTTCATGGGACACGTGCTGATGGAGAACCGCAACGGCCTGGTGGTCGGGGCGACGCTGACGCCGGCCAGCGGCACCGCCGAGCGGAGCGCCGCGCTGGACCTGATCGGCACCATGCGGGGCCGGCACCGGATCACGGTGGGCGCCGACAAGGGCTACGACACGGCGGATTTCGTGGCCGAACTGCGGGCGTTGAAGGCGACGCCGCACGTGGCGCAGAACACGTCGGGGCGGCGTTCGCGCATCGACGCGCGCACCACCCGGCATCCCGGCTACGCGGTGAGCCAACGCTGCCGCAAGCGCATCGAGGAGGTGTTCGGCTGGATCAAGACGGTGGCCGGTCATCGCAAAAGCCGCTTTCGCGGCACGGCCCGGGTGGGGTGGGCTTTCACCTTCGCCACGGCGGCCTACAATCTGATCCGGCTGCCCAAGCTGCTGGAGGTTACGCCATGACGGCGGCCCGACGCTGCAAGGTGTTGGGCAAATGGCGCCTCACTGAGGCCGACCAGTGGGACCGCGCCTATCTCGACTTGGTCCAGCCCGCCTACATCCGCTTCGACGAGAACGGACGCGGCGAGATGGTGTTCGGCGCCCTTCAGGCCGGCCTGGAGTGCGAGACCGGCGTCAGCATCATCTTCTTCGACTTCGAGGGCAGCGACGAGATGACCCCCATCCGCGGCACCGGCACGGCCGAGTTGGCCGAGGATGGAAGCCTCGAGGTCGAAATCAGCATCCATCACGGCGACGAGATCCAGCTCAAGGCTCATCGCTGGTAGTTTTTCCGCAGCCTGCTCTCATGTTCGCAGTCAAGGCTTTTGAGTATGCGTCACCGTTCCTGGTTACGCCCAGACGCTGAATCTCAGTGGATGCCCACGGCAGGAGGCGGGGCCAAAGACGACGGTTGAGCAAGCTCTCATGCGCGGGTTGGATACCGCATGACCGTGGTTTCGTCCTGGGGCTGCCTCGGTCTAAGCGGCGAGCGTCGACAGCGTCGGCTCATAACAGAGGACGAGGATTCCCCACCGCGCCCCGCCTCCAGCCGTGGGCACCGCTATGACCGGCTCGCGCCGGATCAGGCCGCCGGGGCCACTTGCACCTGCCGAGCAATCGCCCACAGGAAGCCCACCATCTCCCGAGCGATGGCGGTCGTCACCACCACCCGGGCTTTGCCGGTGGCCGCCAGCCGACGAAAGCGGGCGCACAGCCGGACCTGAGCCTTCCAGGCGATGTCGCGGATGGATTGGGGCAGGTTCTCGAGGCGGTCATGCAGTTTGCGGCTGACCCGCGCCTGCATACGATAGGTCCAGGCACCTTCGATGAGAGCGCGTCGGGCCAAGGCGTTGCCGGCCTTGGTGATGCCGCCGCGTCGCACGGTGGCGCCGCTGGAATGCTCGGACGGCACCAGCCCCAGATAGGCCATCAGCTGGCGGGGATTGGTGAAGCGGGAGAAGTCACCGACTTCAGCGACCACGGTCACGGCGACGATGAAGGCGACGCCGCGCATGGCCTGTACCGCCTCCACCACCGGCGCCATCGACCATTGTGGCAGCAGATCCTCGATCTGCCGTGTCAGGCGTTCAACCCGAGCCTCGGCGTCCGTGACGGCGTGGATGTAATCCTGCAGCACCACTTGCTGAGCGGGGTGGGCAAAGCGCACCGTCGTCAGCCAGCGGCGATAGGCCAGGGTCCAACCCCGCTTTCCGGCGTAGACACGGCCGTGCCGCAGCAGGAAACCTTGCAGATGCTGGCGCGCCTTGCCGAGCAGCCGAACGGCCGTAGCCCGCGCTCGGATCAGGTCCCGAACCGCCTCGTGTGCGCTGTCCGGGACCCACACGGCGGTGAGGTCCCCGGAGCGGTGCAGCTTCGCCAACATCACCGCGTCGCGGCGATCGGTTTTCACTCGATCACCAGGCTTCATCGGGATCAGAGACGGCGCCACCACGATGCAGTCGTGACCCAAGTCCCTCAGCTGCCGGTGCAGGCCGTAGCCACACGGACCAGCCTCGTAGCAGAAGCTCAGCCGCCGGCCACCCTTGGCCAGTTTTTCCGCCAGCTCGGCGATTTGCTCGGGCGTATGGCGGAGGCTTCCCAGTTGCCGCACCTCACCGCCCCGCATGCCTTCCGCCACAGCGACCGCCACCGTCGCCTTGTGGACATCCAGCCCCACGTAGATGGTATCGTTCATCGGGCCCGCCCTCCATGTCTGAGGCTCGGCGCCGGCCAGTCCGGCGCAACCCTCGATTGGGGCATGTCGCAGGGCGGGCCGCCACTCCTTTTAGGCCGCGAACATAGGGTCTAACTCACCTCACCCCCAACGCATGTGGTGTCAACCGCGTCCTCCAGGCTTCGGTGTACTGCCTGCGACATTCGTCAACTGTAGCTTCCGATCTCGAAGCCAGTCGTAAGCCTTCCTTACTGATTCAAAAGGCTTCATGGCCAATTCTCTTTTATCAGGGTCCCTTATGTAAAGGGCAAGATCTGATTTTTCCGTTCCACTGGTATCTTGCATGACAAACTTCAAATAATCCTCAAAATCATCAATCGGAAGTGCCATACTGCTGCTGCTCTCAAAAAACTCCCTCACAAATTCACTGAAAGGATAAGGGCCATCGCCATATGGGCCATCCGGAAGAATCGTGCTAGATGTGAACACTTTTTTATTACATGTGCGAAATCTATAAACATCCCATTCCATATTGCCGCTCCCCGAATTCGCCCAACAAATGAAATGGCATTTATCATGCAAAATTCGCATCCGAACCCTAGGTATAAGTTCTTCGCACAGCACCTTTCTACTATTCTTTCTATTTTCATCAGCTATGCTTTTCTCGCTAGACTTAAATTCAATTATTCCGAAAGAGTTATTTACATGAACAAGATGATCTGCACCCGTCCACTCATCCTGTCCATCTAACGCAGATTGGATGTAATCCGGGCTTCTGTAATCATATCCATACTTCATCGCCTCAAGCCCCAGAGCCTCGATAAAGATCCCGATGACGCTACTCTCTCGTCCGCGCATAATGTAATTCTCTCTTCTAACGATCACATATTTACGAAAGCTGCAACGATGAGGAAGGAACGTTAGCAAGCTTCGTTCGAACCGAGCATATACGCTAAGTTCCCGTAGATCACTCACTGACCCTCAGTATGCCCGCGATACTCTGACACACCGCCACCGCCCTTTTAGCGCCCGGCACTACATTCTGCCTCGATGAGCCTAATGGGGCACTACCAAGCACCCCGAGCACAGCACACCTAAAGTACAGATGATACTATTGCGGTCGCCCCCCGGGAGAGGGCGACCGCATGTGGCACCAGTGCTTACTTGAAGACCGAACCTAGTAGTCCGCGCCAGACTGATCGTTACGTATGTAGAACGAAGCGATCTGTCTGGTTCAGGCCACTAGTGGTCGTCTTGAATGCGCTGTTGTCTGGGGACTTTACGATGCAGCAGATGAAGCCCCTCGATTAAATGGAGCGCGACCTCGGCTTCCAAGTCGGTAAGCCCCCGCACGGCATCCCTGATGCGGGCTTCGACATCCGCTCTGGCTGGCGTGATTGTGATGCCTTCGTCGAAGAAATCTGAAACCGGCACCGCTAGAAACCGGGCGATCCGTTCCAGCGAGTCGACGGCGACGAGCGTCTGACCGCGCTCGATATTTCCAACGGTCTCCACGCTGCGGTCGATGCCTTCGGCAAGCTGCTCCTGCGTCAGCCCCCGGCGCTCCCTGAGCGCGCGCACGCGCCGCCCAATGCGCAGTTTCAGGTCATCACTCATCGACCGGAGTGTCGCCGCCGGCCGGCCCATTGACCACCAAAGGTCTTACAGAAAATGCACGTATTCTGTATGATCTTGCAGGTACGGTGGAAAGGTCCGCAAACAGGTACCGCCTTTGCGGGCGACCGCCGCCTGAGATGGCAAAGGGGGTGTTCGGCATGACCATCGAGTTTTGGACGCTCTTGGTGTTCCTCTGCTTCCTGTTCGGGTTGGCACCAGCAATCAACCTCGACAGGCGACATGGGTCCGCTCCGACGCATCGGCAGCGGCATCTCGCCGAAGTCAAACAGGACGAAGACGACACCGTGATCTGGCACAGCCCGGTGGCCGGAGCCTCGCTCCAATCCATGAGTCCCGGTGCACGGGCGCAGTACCTCAGTGGACTTGGCTCCAACAAACCGTTCCACTGACCGACGATCCACGCCGATGAGGCTCTTCGGCAACAACAACAACGCTGGTGCCCCTCCAACGCAGTGTCAGCGTGCTTGCGCTGTCGGGCGCAGTAATGGACGTGACGGGGGCACGGCAGGCCACAATGGACGCCCGACGCTCCAAGCCGAGGGTCATACTGACGTTTGCAGCCCTGCAAGGTGTCAGGGCTGCAGACGCCGATACCCGAATTGGGAGCGCAGTGTCAGGGAACTGCTACACATCGCCTGCTGTCGCCATGTTCGGCGGGCTAAAAGGCCTCTTGGCACCGCTGGGCTTTACGTCGGTCGCCGCAGGTGCGCTTGGAATCCTGATTCGGCAACCTTCAGTCGGCCAGGAAGAATTGACCGTCCAAACGTATCCTTAACAGAGGCAATGGCGCGACCTTGTCCCGTTTGACCTGATGCTGCACAAATGAACCATGTCGCTCTCTACCCTCGTCCGGTGATCGATTCGTCCCCCAACCAAGCCACGGTTCTTTCTGCTTTGGCAGCAAAACGAGCTGAGTTAGGCGCCCGGCTGGTCCAACTGTCCGAGCAGATAGCCGCGTTGGAACAGGACTTGGCATCCCTCGACGGAACAATGCGCCTTTTCGTCGAGTCGGCCGATGCTCAGCCCCTTGGAGCGGTCACGCATGCACGCCGCCAATTACGATGACCGCCTGACGACGATTGGAGGTTCTTCCGCATTTTTGGTGCAAAACAGCCCTCGGTGGAATGGCTTTAGGGACGACAACTTCACGCGGCGGCCAGAACCCGGCTTCGCAGCAGGTCGTGCTTCGCCCGGCCGTACATTTG
>NZ_JBPXMR010000017.1:0-91915 GCF_053470425.1 Azospirillum terrae
CCACGTGTTACTCACCCGTGCGCCACTAAGGCCGAAGCCTTCGTACGACTTGCATGTGTTAGGCATGCCGCCAGCGTTCGTTCTGAGCCAGGATCAAACTCTCAGGTTCAATTCGCCGCCCCGCCCGAAGGCCGGAGGCAATTGATAAGGGTCGCCAAAGCGACATTCCTTACACCTAAGCGCGATACTGTTTCGTCTCTTGCTTGGCTTGTCGGATGCGCTCCGATCGATCCTTGCATTGTGCCGTGTCCTCTGAAACCCGAGAACCCCGACCAGCAAAGCCGACCGCCTGCGCATCCCTTCTCACAACACGGTATTCAATTGTTCAAGATCCGGGCCGCTCCGTCAGCCGGAGCGACAGCGGCCCGAGCCTGCCCCTTTCGGAACCGGCGGCGGAGCCGCGAATTGTCTCGTGTGGACCCAGAGACGAAAAGCGCAACGCCGAACCGGCGCCGCTTTCTGCGGAGAACCGCAACCCTCTGGGCTTATCCCGACCCGCCCGCCTCTCAGTGGAGGCCGCCGCGTCGGTGAGCGGTTTATAGGGGGAGCTCCGGGGAACTGGCAAGCGCTTTTTTCAGTTCCATGACGAATTTCTGGCAAGACGGCGTAGGCCGACCGACAGAGCCCTCCCATACCTCCTCCGGGAAGGGGCCGGGAAAGGGCTGGGACACCTCCTCCTTCTGACGGTTGTGCGTTGACAGTGCCAAGCACCGCGAGCATGGTCCGAGAAGAAGGATCTATGACAACCCTGTAGAAGCGCGCGCGTGCACGCAGGGGGTGATCCGGTTGCGGCGGGGTAATCAAAGGAGGGTGCCGGTGCGTCTGAGGGTCGTCAGCCTCCCCGCGCTTGCGTTGCTTGCGTCCGGCATAGCCGGTGTTCTGATTCCCACGTTTCCCCTCACCGCCTCGGCTCAGGAGGAGAGTGCGCCACTCGATGCCGCCCAGGCCGGAGCCGCACAGGCCGAGACCGTCCAGGCAGAAGCCACACCGGCCGCGACGGCGCCGGCCGAAGATGGGCCGGCCGAAGGCGGGCTGGACCGCCGCGTCGTGTCGGTCGGGCGCGGCGACACCTTGATGGACCTGCTCACCGGCGCCGAGGTGCCGCGCGCCGAGGCCGATGGCGCCATCGCCGCGCTGAGCGGCGTCTACGATCCGCGCAAGCTCAAGGTCGGCCAGCAGGTCACCGTGCTGTTCGAGCCGCGGCGCGGCGGCTCCCGCCGCTTCGTCGGGCTGGAGCTGACGCCTGACGTGGTGCGTTCGGTCAGCGTGGCGCGCACCGGCGACGCCGGCTTCGAATCCGCCGAGGTGAAGAAGGAAGTCCGCCGCGAGCAGGTGGCGGCCGAGATGGACATCCGCTCCAGCCTGTTCGAGGCGGGAAACGGTGCCGGCGTGCCGGTGTGGGTGATGCTGGCGGCGATCCGCACCTATTCCTATGAGGTCGATTTCCAGCGCGACCTGCAACCGGGTGACCGCTTCAAGGTGCTGTACGATCGCCTCGTCACGGCCGACGGCAAGGTCGCCGGCGAGGGCGAGGTGCTGTTCGCCTCGCTGACCGTCGGCGGCGAGGAGCTGTCGATCTACCGGCACAAGACGCGCGACGGCCGGACCGACTATTACGACCGCGATGGCGAGAGCATCCGCCGCGCCTTGCTGCTGACGCCCATCGACGGCGCGCGGCTCACCTCCGGGTTCGGCATGCGCATGCATCCGATCCTCGGCTACAGCAAGATGCACAAAGGCGTCGACTTCGGCGCGCCGACCGGCACGCCGATCTACGCCGCCGGCAACGGCGTCATCGAGGAGATCGGGCCGCACGGCGCTTACGGCAACTATGTCCGCATCCGTCACAACACCGAAGTCACCACCGCTTACGCCCACATGAGCCGCTTCGCCAAGACGGTGCGGCGCGGCAGCCGGGTCGAGCAGGGCGACGTGATCGGCTATGTCGGTGCCACCGGCCGGGTCACCGGCGCGCACCTGCACTACGAAGTGCTGAAGGCCGGCCATCAGGTGAACCCGAAGGCCGCCGACCTGCCGACCGGCGAGAAGCTGCAAGGGCGCGAGTTGCAGGCGTTCGAGCAGACCGTGCGCGCCACCGACCGCACTTACGCCGAGGCCAAGGCCGGGATGCAGTTCGCCCACACCGCCGACACCAAGCTCGACAAGGCCTGCACCAACGTTGCGACGTGCTGACGACTGATATCAGCGATCCTCGTGCAGCAGCCGCTTGATGGCGCGGGCCAGCATTTCCAGGCCCTTGTCCTCGCTCGCCATCTTCTGGATGCGGTCGCGCACCGCCGACACCTGCGGTTTGCGCTCCGAGGCGCGGACGATGGCCTTGTAGGCGTCCTCGGGCTTGATGTCGTCGTCGGCCATGATCGGCTCCGTGGGCTTCGATCCATCCTGCGCCGTGGTCCCCGTCCCGCGCAAGGACCGGATCAGCGGAACAGGCCCACCGTCTCGGTGGCCTCGCCGCCGGTGCCCAGCTTGAACTCGGTGACGCCCGGCGCGGTGTCGGGGTTGATGCCGCCGAGGTCGAGCCAGCGGAAACCGCGCTCGCGCAGATGGCCGATGGCCCGCCACAGCACGAGGCGCATGGCGCCGGCCTTCTTGCCCGCGTCGTTCGACCAGCCGATCTGGTAGGTCGCCGCCTTCCCGTGGCCGAGCAGCAGCGCCGCCGCCACCGGAGTCGTCCCGTCCAGCGCCGCCGCCATCAGCACGCCGTCCGCCTTGTGCAGCGCATTGCGCAGCCGCACCGACAGGCGGCCGGACATCTCGCGGTAGTGCTTGGCCTGCGCCTGATCGTGCTCCTGCTTGGCGAGCCAGGGCAGGTTCTTGGCCTCCGGATCGAGGTCGAGGACGAGGCCGGCCTTCTCGGCGCCCTTCAGGCGCTGCCGCCAGTCACGGGCCAGCACGGCGCGCAGATCCTCGTCGGGCTTCGACAGGTCGATCCACACCGTGCGGTAGCCCGGCCCGGTGCGGCGGAATCCGCAGCGCAGCAGCAACGCCTCGGTCTCCGGCGACGCGATCAGTTCCGGCAGAAAGCTGAAGCGGTTCAACGGGTTGTCCGGGCACTCGCGGCGCAGCCGGCGCAGCACGGCCTCCAGAACGTCCTCGGATGGCGCACCGTCGAACCACAGCGGGCCGCGGTGCAGCTGGCGATGATGGAAGAGCTTAAGGGAGCGGCGCTCCAGCACCTGGACCATGCCGATGGGCCGGCCATCCTGCTCGATCATGCCGAGGCGCGGCACGTAGCCGTGCGTCTTACCCATGGCCTGGGCGTAGCCGAAGCACTGCGGCAGGGTGGAGCGCGGCACGCGCGCGAAGGCCGCGGCCCACTCGGCCATCGTGCCTTCGTTCCAGACGATGCGGACGTCGCAGGACATGAAGGGCCGGCGTCCTTAGGCGGGCGGCAACGCCGCCGTCGCTTCTTCGACCTGGGTGAAGCTTGGCCGGTATTCGGGTTCGAGCACGTTGCGCGCGTACTCCACCGAGATCGCCGGCGCGTAGCCCGAGAGGTGGGCGAGCAGGCCGGTCTTCATGCACTGATAGTACTTGCCCTCGGCGTGATAGATGTTCTTCAGGCCGGACGCGATCGGCCCGACGAAGCCATAGGCCACCAACACGCCGGTGAACGTGCCCACCAGCGCGCCGCCGATCAGCTTGCCCAGCACCTCCGGCGGCTCGGTGATCGAGCCCATGGTGTGAATCACGCCCAGCACCGCCGCCACGATGCCCAGCGCCGGCACGCCGTCGGCGACCGCTTGGATCGCGTCGGACACGCGCTGGTGCTCGTGGTGCATGGTCTCGATGTCCTCCTCCATGAGGTCGACCAGCTCGTGCGGGTTGTCGGCGCCGAGCGACATCAGGCGGAGATACGTGCAGAGAAACGCGATGGCGTGGTGGTCGCCGTAGAACTTCGGGAACTGCTGGAACAGCGGCGAATCCTCGGGCTTCTCGATGTGCTGTTCGAGGGCCAGGAGACCCTTGGTCTTCGCGATCTTGAAGACCTGGTACATCATGGTGAGCAATTCGAGATAGCTCTCCTTGTTGTACTTCGATCCCTTGAAGAGGTGCCCCATCTCCTTGCCGGTGTGCGAGATGACTCCCTTGGGATTGCCGATGAAGTACGCGCCGGCCGCGGCGCCGAGGATGATCAGGTACTCGAACGGCTGCCACAGCACGCCCATGTGGCCGCCACCCGCGATGTATCCGCCGAACACGCAGGCGATCACAACGACGAAGCCGATGATGACGAACATGTTCCAGATCCCCTAGCGCTCTACCGATCCCGACAGCACGTTCGCCACGCCGACGCCGGCCGAATCGCGAGCCCGGATGCGGGCCCGTGTGCCATGGACAACAATGGCCGACTCAGGCGTTGAAGCTTGGTAAATTCCGCAGGACATGAGGCCACACACGGCCGGATGGCCGTGGATGTCACGGGATTCTACCGGGTTGGCCGAAGCCTGTCACGAAGGGAGTAGGCCGGGTGGGATGATGACCGGCACAGCATGCAAACGGAAGAGATGATCCGTCAGGACTTTGGAAGTGCAGCCCCTTGGCATCAACAAATATTTGCAAAAACCCGCCGCGCACACATGCGATATGCAGCATGACTACGCTCAATTTGGATCAATGAAAACTCTCATGGGGTAAGGTCTTGCTCAGACCAGCGCCATTCTGGAAATTTTAGACAATGTGTGTGATGCTTGCAAAAAGGCAAATATTGAGGAGGTCAGACAATGCAGACCACTCTCCGCCTGATAGCAACCATCGCCCTCCTGCTCGCCACCGGCACCGGTTCAGCGTCGGCGCAAAGCACGCTCGACCGGGTCAAGCAACGCGACAGCCTGTCCTGTGGCGTCAGCCAAGGTCTCGGCGGCTTCTCGCTGGCGGACAGCGCTGGCCGCTGGACCGGGTTCGACGCCGACGTTTGCCGGGCTCTCGCGGCGGCGATCTTCAACGACCCCAACCGGGTGCGCTTTGTCCCGCTGTCCGCGAAGGACCGCCTGACCACGCTTCAGGCCGGGGACATCGACGTGCTCTCGCGGACCACGACATGGACCATGGGCCGCGACGTGGGGCAAGGGCTGAACTTCACGGCCGTCAGTTTCTATGACGGGCAGGGCTTTCTGGTGCGGCAGTCCAAGGGGGTGCAGTCCGCCAGGGATCTCAAGGGTGCCTCGATTTGCGTCTCGCAGGCCAGCACCCACGAACTGAACCTCGCCGACTATTCGCGGATGAACGGGCTCGACTACAAACTGGCGGCGTTTCCCACCACCGACGAGATCAAGTCCGCCTATGAGGCCGGGCACTGCGATGCCTGGAGCGGCGACCTCTCGCTGCTTTCGTCGGTGCGCCTCACCCTTGCCAGCCCCGGCGAGCACCGTCAACTGCCGGACGTGATTTCGAAGGAGCCGTTGGGTCCGTGGGTGCGGCATGGGGACGATCAGTGGTTCGACCTCGTCCGCTGGACGATCTTCGCCCTGCTCGACGCGGAGGAGTTAGGGGTGACACAGGCCAACGTGGAGGACATGCTGTCGTCCAGCAACCCGGAGGTCCGGCGCCTGCTCGGCGTCGAAGGCTCCTTCGGGGAGACGCTCGGCCTTACGCGCGATTGGGTGGTGCGGGTCGTGAAGAATGTGGGCAATTACGGGGAGAGCTTCGAACGGAATCTCGGAACCGGCAGCCCATTGAACCTCCCCCGTGGCCTGAACCAGCTCTGGTCGAAAGGCGGCCTGCAATACGCACCGCCAATCCGCTGAAAAAGCCACAAAGAAAAAGGGCCGCCCAAAGGCGGCCCTTTCCCCGGAACAAACGCTCAGCCCGAGATCAGGCCGACTTCCACACCGCGGGGGCGTCCTCGAGGCGCTTCAGCAGGGCCTGACGCTCCTGCTCCAGTTCCACGGGGAGGTGCTTGCCGAAGCGGTCGAACAGCTCCTGCTGGTCGCGCGCCTCGTTCTTGGCCTCCTCGCGGTCGACGTTCATGATCTTCGCGAACTTCTCCTGCGGGAAGTCCAGGCCGTCCCAATTCAGGTCCTGATAGCGCGGCATCAGCCCGAACGGGCTCTCCACCGCGTCCGCCGCACGGCCGCGGACGCGGTCGACGATCCAGCGCAGGACGCGCATGTTGTCGCCGAAGCCCGGCCACACGAACTTGCCGTTCTCGTCCTTGCGGAACCAATTGACGCGGTAGACCTTCGGCAGGGCCTTCACCTTGCCCTCGAAGCTCAGCCAGTGGTTCCAGTAGTCGCCCATGTTGTAGCCGCAGAACGGCAGCATGGCGAACGGGTCGCGGCGGATGGCGGCCTGACCGACCGCGGCGGCGGTCGCCTCGGAGCCCATGGTCGCCGCCCAGTACACACCCTGCTTCCAGCTCGTCGCCTCGAACACCAGCGGGAAGGTCTTGGACAGACGGCCGCCGAAGATGAAGGCCGAGATCGGCACGCCGGCCGGATCTTCCCACGCCGGGTCGATGGACGGGCACTGCGCCGCCGGAGCGGTGAAGCGCGAGTTGGCGTGCGCCGCCGGACGGCCGGACTCCGGGGTCCAGTCCTTGCCCTGCCAGTCGATGAGGTGCGCCGGCGGGGTGTCGGTCAGACCCTCCCACCACACGTCGCCGTCGTCGGTCAGCGCGACGTTGGTGAAGATGACGTTGTGGTCCAGCGTCTTCAGCGCGTTCGGGTTCGACTTGATGCTGGTGCCCGGCGCCACGCCGAAGAAGCCGGCCTCCGGGTTGATGGCGCGCAGCGTGCCGTCCGGCTGCGGCTTGATCCAGGCGATGTCGTCACCGATGGTGCGGACCCTCCAGCCCTCGAACTCCTTCGGCGGGACCAGCATGGCGAAGTTGGTCTTGCCGCAGGCCGACGGGAACGCGGCGCCGACGTAGGTGCGCTCGCCCTCGGGGCTCTCGACACCGAGGATCAGCATGTGCTCGGCCAGCCAGCCCTGCTCGCGGCCCATCGCCGAGGCGATGCGCAGCGCGAAGCACTTCTTGCCCAACAGCGCGTTGCCGCCGTAGCCCGAACCGTAGGAGACGATGGAGTGCGTCTCGGGGAAGTGGACGATGTACTTGTGGTCGGCGTTGCACGGCCAGGCCACGTCCTTCTGGCCCTCGGCCAGCGGGGCGCCCACCGAGTGCAGGCACGGCACGAAGTCGGCGTCGCCCAGCTCGTCCAGCACGGCCTGACCCATGCGGGTCATGATGCGCATGTTGACGGCGACGTACGGGCTGTCGGAGATCTGCACGCCGATGTGCGAGATCGGCGAGCCGAGCGGGCCCATGCTGAACGGCACCACGTACATGGTGCGGCCGCGCATGCTGCCGTCGAACAGGCCGTCCAGCTTGGCCTGCATCTCGGCCGGGTCCATCCAGTTGTTGGTGGGACCCGCCTCTTCCTTGGTCTTCGAGCAGATGTACGTGCGGTCCTCGACACGCGCGACGTCACCCGGATCGGAGCGGCAGAGGAACGAGTTGGCGCGCTTCGCCGGGTTCAGCCGGATGAACGTGCCGGCCTCGACCATCTCGTTGCAGAGCCGGTCGTACTCCTCCTGCGAACCGTCGCACCAATGCACCCGCTCCGGCTTGCACTTGAGCGCGATTTCCTCGACCCAAGCCAGGAGCTTCTTGTTCCTCGTACGTGCAGTCATCTCAGCCTCTTTGCCTTTCGCCAGCCGCCCTGCGGTTCCCCGCGGCAGCCTGCCGGCCAAATCCAATGTTTGCCACGGCGGTCTCCGACGGAGCACCGCCTCCCGTTTGTCTCCGACCCGCAGGCGGAACGCCGACGAACCGAAACCCTACACCGCGCCGCCCGCGCCGAACCCGTCGGGGCCGGCAAGGATGGCGGGTCCCACCGCGACACCTCGCGCCGTCATGCGGCGCCCGGCGTTCGGGGTGGTCAGCCTGAAGCCCTGAGGGCCATAGCGGCTGCCGGTCGGTCCGAAGTGGTCCACTGTCCTGGTCTCCTGGTTGCGCTGGTTCTTTTTTCCATGCCGCTTGTGCGGCTTTATCGTTCTTGGCGTGGAGGTAATCAACTGTGAGGGGGCGGATGGCCCACCCCGGCCGCGTCCTGACGCTGGCGCCGGGCGCGCACGGCAAGCCGGATCAGCTCCGCCTTGGCTCCCTCGCCGTCGTGGACGCGGTGTTCGAAGTCGAGGCGGCCGATGGCGCCGCCGCGGCGGAGGTCGACGCCCTCCGGGTCGATGCCCGTCACCGTCCAGCCCTCGTCGCCGGGCAAGCCCAGCAGGACGCCGGCGAACAGTTGCACGGCGTCCGATTCCTCTTCGTTCATGTGGCGGACAAGGTCGGCCTCCCCCGCCGCGAGGCCGGCGGGCACCGCGGGCAGCAGCAGGTCGGCGGCGCCGATCCAGTGGATGCGGCCGAACCCGGCGACGAGATGGGCGCGCTCGACCTCCACCCGGTACAGGGCGAAGTCGGCGAAGCCGGCGTACAGCGCGGCGTCCGGGTGGCGGGCGAGGTAGCGGTCGCGGTGGCGCGGCTCGTCGCTGGGGACGGCGCGGCCAAGCACAGAGACGCGGGCTCCGGCCAGCGGCTGTGCCAGCCCGGCGGTGCCGTCGAACAGCAGGCCGACGCGGGAATCGGCGAGGATGTTCTGGGTGTGGTCGGCCAGTCGCGAAATCAGCAGCAGCGGCGTGCCGTCGTGGTCGAGGGCGGTGAGCGCAAGCGACGGGTACGGCCAGCCGGCACCATCTCGCTGCCCGGTGGCGAGCGCCGCCCGGTCGGCGCCGCGCAAAACGCGACGCGCGGACTCGCCGGGTGAATCGGCCTGATCGACCGAATGGCTGTCCGCCGGCCCCCTGGATTTGGGTCCGCTGGAGTCTGCTGTTGAACTCATGTCTTTTTTGAGTGCGTCCGCCCGTGCCGCGGAGTTTCCTCCGCTGCCGTTTTGATGCCATATTGGCGCGGAGAATGCCCTTTAGAAAGTGAAAACTGCCGGGTTATGCGTTTGCACCGCAACAATCGGGAAGGAAGTTGCCCGGAAGCGTTGGCATCCGGGCTGTGGCAACGAAGGGACGCGACTTCATGGCGCAGATCATTGCGCTCGTCGATGACGACCGGAACATCCTCACCTCGGTGTCCATGGCGCTGGAGGCGGAGGGCTACGAGGTGCGCACCTACACCGACGGCAGCGAGGCCCTGCGCGGCCTGACCCAGCGCCCGCCGGATCTGGCCGTGCTGGACATCAAGATGCCGCGCATGGACGGGCTGGAGCTGTTGCAGCGCCTGCGCCAGACCACGCAGATGCCGGTCATCTTCCTGACCAGCAAGGACGACGAGGTGGACGAGCTGATGGGCCTGCGCATGGGCGCGGACGACTACATCAAGAAGCCGTTCTCCCAGCGCCTGCTGATCGAGCGCATCCGCGCCCTGCTGCGCCGCGAGTCGCTGGCCCGCGACAAGGACGCACCCAGCGCCGATCCCGGTCAGGTGCTGACCCGCGGCTCCATGCTGCTGGACAGTTCGCGCCACGCCTGCACTTGGAAGGGCCAGCCCATCGACCTGACGGTGACCGAGTTCCTGCTGGTCAAGGCGCTGGCCCAGCGGCCGGGCCACGTGAAGAGCCGCGACCAGCTCATGGACGCCGCCTATGGCGAGCACGTCTACGTCGACGACCGCACCATCGACAGCCACATCAAGCGCCTGCGCAAGAAGTTCAAGGCGATCGACGCGGAATTCTCACAGATCGAAACCCTCTATGGCGTCGGTTATCGTTACAAGGACCAGTGAGCGCCCGGCCCGCCGGCCGACGCCCCAGCCCGGACGGCGCACGCTGTCGCCGCTCACGCTGCGCGTGCTCGCCGTCAACGTGCTGGCGCTGGCGCTGCTGGTCGGCGGGCTGCTGTACCTCGGCCGGTACCAGGACCGCCTGATCGACGCCGAGATGGAAGCGCTGGAAACCCAGGCGCGCATCTTCGCCACGGCGCTCGGCGAAGGCGCCGTGCAGCGCGCCGACCCTGCCGCCGACAGCCCCGGCGAGAGTTACGAGCTGTCGCCCGAGCTGGCGCGGCAGATGGTGCGCCGTCTGGTCGAGGCGACCGAGACGCGCACCCGCCTGTTCACCCCCGATGGCGCCCTGGTGTCGGACAGCCGCGTGCTGACCGGCTCGCCCGGCACCATCCAGATCGTCGAGCTGCCGGCGCCCGACGACAGCGGCCCGCTGACCCGCGCCGCCGTGTACCTCTATAATTGGGCCACCGACACCATCCCCGGCCGTGACGCGTTCCCGCTCTACCGCGAGCAGCCGGGCCAGAAGGCGAGCCAGTACCCCGACGCCGAACGCGCGCTGGCCGGCGAGGAATCCTCAACCGTCTGGCGCACCGAGCGGCCGGGCGAACGGCCGGGGCTGATGTTGACCGTGGCGATCCCGGTGCAGCGCTACAAGCAGGTGCTGGGCACCGTCATGCTGTCGCGCGGCGGGGCGGAGATCGACGAGGCGATCCGTTCGGTGCGCTTCGACATCCTGCGCGTCTTCGTGCTGGCGCTGGGGGTCACGGTGCTGCTGTCCTTCTATCTGGCCGGCACCATCGCGCAGCCGATCCGCCGCCTTGCCATCGCCGCGGATCGCGTGCGCTCCGGCCACGGCCGGCAAGCGGAGATCCCCGACTTCACCGCGCGCGGCGACGAGATCGGCGATCTGTCCGGCACGCTGCGCGATATGACCGCGGCCCTGTGGGCGCGCATGGACGCCATCGAGCGCTTCGCCGCCGACGTGGCGCACGAGATCAAGAACCCGCTGACCTCGCTGCGCAGCGCCGTGGAGACGGTCAACCGGGTCAACGATCCCGACCGCCGCGAGCGGCTGATGGCGATCATCGCCGACGACGTGCAGCGCCTCGACCGGCTGATCAGCGACATCTCCAACGCGTCCCGCCTGGACGCCGAACTGTCGCGCGCCGAACCCGAGCCGGTGGACATCGGCGCCATGCTGGCGATGCTGGCCGACATCCACGCCGCGACCGCCGCAGCCTGTGAGGACGGCCAGCATCCGCGTCTGACCGTGACCATGCCGGCCGGCGCCGACCTGACGGTGCCGGGGCTGGAGGGGCGGCTGACCCAGGTGTTCCAGAACCTGATCGCCAACGCGGTGTCGTTCTCGCCGCCCGGCGGCGCCGTGCACATCGCCGCGCGGCGCGACGGGCCGGAGGTGGAAGTGACCGTCGCCGACTCCGGGCCGGGCATCCCCGAGGGCAAGGAAGAGGCGATCTTCGAGCGCTTCTACACCGAGCGCCCGGCCGGCGAGAAGTTCGGCACCCACTCCGGCCTGGGGCTCAGCATCTCCAAGCAGATCGTCGAGGCGCACGCCGGCAGCATCACCGCGGCCAATCGCCGCGACCCCGCCGGAGAGGTGGCCGGCGCGGTGTTCACGGTGCGGTTGCCGGTCGCCGCGTGATCTGCATCATTGGTGCGGTATCGTCTGAAGGGTAGACTCCCAATCGAATGACTCGAGCCGGCGGGCCGCGATGCGGGACCCGTTGGCTTTCGGGAGCAGAGGGGAGCCCATGGCCAGCAGCAGCGCCAAGCTCGTGGATTTCAACCGCTACCGATTGGCGCGGCTCATTCGCGACGCCGGCCGCCAGCAGGGCGAGTTGGCCCAGATGATGCGCGCCGCCACCGTGGAGCGCACCCAGCTTGCCGAGGCGCTGAACGGCGCCCAGCGCCACCTCGCCCGCATCGCCGATTCCTATAAGGTGCTGCTCGGCCGTCTGGCGCAGGAGAAGGACTTCCGCGAAGCCTGTCTGGCCGCCACCGAGCTGGAGGATCTGGACGAGATGATCCGTCGCCGCGACGAACTCGCCAAGCAGCTGGAAGATATCCGCCGCGACTCGCGCCAACCGCTGCTTGTCGATTAGTCCTTCCCGAGACCTCCCATTGACAGAACCCGCGGCACGCCTCACCTTGGCCGCATGGTGACGATTCACGGCACCTGCGTTCTGGTCGGGGGAATCGGCGTGCTGCTGCGCGGGCCTTCCGGCGGCGGCAAATCCGATGTCGCCGTGCGCCTCATCGACGACGGGGCTCTGCTCGTCGCCGACGATCAAGTGCAGGTGCGCAACGACCAGGGCAGGCTGATGGCAACCGCGCCGGCTCCGCTGGCGGGCCTCATCGAGGTGCGCGGCGTCGGCATCCTCCCCGTGCCCACCGCTCCCGCCGCCGAAATCCGCCTTGTGGTCGATCTCGTGGCGGCCGGGCACGTCGAGCGCCTGCCCGAGCCGGAAACCGTCACGTTGCTGGACCACGCCCTGCCGCGCCTGGCGCTCGCCCCGTTCGACGCGTCCACCCCCGCCAAGCTGCGCCTCGCCGCCGCCGCGGTGGCGGCTGGACGGCTCGGCGCGGTGCCGCCCCCGCCCCAATGACCACCATGACCGATCAAGCCCAAGACACAGCACCCACCTCCACCGCCGGCCGCCGCCGCATCCTGCTGGCCACCGGCATGTCCGGCGCCGGGCTGTCGGTGGCGCTGAAGGCGCTGGAGGATCTGGGCTACGAGTCGGTGGACAATCTGCGCCTGTCGCTGGTGCCGGCGCTGATCGAGCAGGGCGACCCCAGCCACCGCTCGCTCGCCATCGTCATCGACAGCCGCACCCGCGACTTCTCGGTCGCCGCCTTCCTGGAGCAGGTCGAGTCGCTGCACGCCCGGCCGGATCTCGACGTGCGCCTGCTGTTCCTCGACTGCGGTGACGAGGTGTTGCAGCGCCGCTTCACCGAGACGCGGCGGCGCCACCCGTTGGCCGACGACCGCCCGGTGCCCGATGGCATCCAGCGCGAACGCACCCTGCTGTTCCCTTTGAAAGAGCGCGCCGACGTGGTGCTCGACACCACGCAGCTGTCCATCCACGATTTGCGGCGGCTCCTCGCCGGGACCTTCTCGCTGGACGCCCAGCCGGCCCTGCAAGTGTTCGTAACGTCGTTCTCTTTCCGCCTGGGGCTGCCGCGCGAGGCCGATCTGGTGTTCGACGTGCGCTTCCTGACCAATCCGCATTGGGACCCGACCCTGCGGCCGTTGACCGGGCGCGACGCGGCGGTCGCGGCGAAGGTCGAAGCCGACCCGGACTTCCCGGCGTTCTTCCAGAATTTGACGGGCTTGTTGCGGCCGCTTTTGCCGCGCTACAACCAAGAGGGAAAGAGCTATCTTACCGTTGCCGTCGGCTGCACCGGCGGGCGGCACCGTTCGGTCTTCGTGGCCGAGCGGCTGGCGGAATGGTTGAAGGAACTGGGGCTCAAGGTCGGGCTCAGCCATCGGGACCTCGAACGGCAAAGCCCGCGCTCCGGTTGAACCGGGAAAGAACGGGCCGCGACAAGGGTGGGAGGTTATCCCAGCGTGAAGGACATGCGATGATCGGTATGGTTCTGGTGACCCACGGACGGCTGGCGGAGGAGTTCATCGCCGCGCTGGTGCACGTCGTGGGCGAGCAACAGCAGGTCCGCGCCGTTTGCATCGGGCCGGACGACGACATGGAGCAGCGCCGGCAGGACATCCTCAACTCGGTCGCGTCGGTGGACGACGGGGCGGGCGTGGTGGTGCTGACCGACATGTTCGGCGGCACGCCGTCGAACCTCGCCATCTCGATCATGGACAAGGCGAAGGTCGAGGTGATCGCCGGCGTCAATTTGCCGATGCTGATCAAGCTGGCCAGCGTGCGCACCAACGAGACGCTGACCCACGCCGTCGTCGCCGCCCGCGAGGCCGGGCAGAAGTACATCAACATCGCTTCCTCCCTTCTGTCCGACGGGTGACCATGTCCGACGAGAACGGCGCCAACCAGCCTCCCGCCAGCCAGGCTCCCGAGGTCTGCCAGACCCTGACCATCACCAACCAGCGCGGCCTGCACGCCCGCGCCGCCGCCAAGTTCGTCAAGCTGGCCGCCAAGTACGATTGCGAAATCGAAGTGCGCCGCGGCGAGACGGTGGTGTCGGGCGAATCGATCATGGGCCTGATGATGCTGGCCGCCGGCCCCGGCACCACCGTGGAGTTGTGCGGCTACGGCGCCGAGGCCGAGGCCGCCATCGGCGCGCTGGCCGACCTGATCCTCCGCAAGTTCGATGAAGACTGACGCACCCCCCGGCAGCCGGACGCTGCGCGGCCTGGGGGTCTCCCCCGGCGTCGCCATCGGCCCGGCGCACATCGTCGAGAGCGGCGCCGTCCGCGTGCCGGAATACGCGCTGGCCGCCGACGCGGTCGACGCCGAGGTCGAGCGCTTCGCCGACGCCTGCGGCAAGGCGCGCCGGCAGATCCGCAAGCTGAAGACCAAGGCCCTGGTCCTGCCCGAGTCGGCCTCGGAGGAGATCGGCATCCTGATGGATGCCCACCTCGCCATGCTGACCAACTCGCGCCTGACGCGCGGGGTGGAGCGCCGCATCCGCGCGGAAGCGGTCAACGCCGAGGCCGCCGTGCAGGCGGAGATCGCCACCATCGCCGAGACCTTCGCCGCCATGGGCGACGCCTATCTGGCGGCGCGCGTCCACGACGTGCGCGAGGTGGGCCGGCGGGTGATCCGCGCGCTGATGCGGCACGAGTACCAGGCCTTCGCCGTGCTGCCGCCCGGCACCGTCATCCTGGCCGAGGAACTGACCCCGGCCGACACCGCCCTGCTCGACCCGCGCCGGGTGGCCGGCTTCGCCACCGTGCTGGGCGGGGCCGAGGGGCACACGGCGATCATGGCGCGCTCGCTGGGCGTGCCGGCGGTGCTGGGCGTCGCCGGGCTGCTGACCGGGGTGCGGCACGGCACGACGGTGGTGGTGGACGGCATCGCCGGCCGCGTCGTCATCGACCCCTCGCCCGAGGAGCTGGCCGACTACGGGCGCCGCCGCAGCGAGCGCCAGAAGGAGCGCGAGAAGCTCAAGACGCTGAAGCGCCTGCCGGCGGTGACGCGCGACGGCACCTCGATCGTCCTGCAGACCAACCTGGAGCTGCCGCGCGACCTCGACAACGCGCTGGACAGCGGTGCGCAGGGCATCGGCCTGCTGCGCACCGAGTTCCTGTTCATGAACCGCGACGACCTCCCCGACGAGGACGAGCAGTACGAGGTGCTGCGCGCCATCGTCGAGGGCATGGGCGGCCGTCCGGTCACCGCGCGCACCATGGACGTCGGAGGCGAGAAGCTGGCCGGCTGGATGACCGGCCGCTACACCGAGCCGGCCAACCCGGCGCTGGGCCTGCGCGCCATCCGCCTCGGCCTGCGCGAGCCGAAGCTGATGGAGACGCAGCTCGCCGCCATGCTGCGCGCCGGGGCGCACGGGCCGCTGCGCATCCTGCTGCCGATGATCTGCTCGGTGGCCGAGGTGCAGACGGTGCGCGAGATGATCGCCGCCGTCGCCCGCCGCCTGCGCCGCCGCGGCACGCCCATCGCCGACCCGCTGCCGCCGGTGGGGGTGATGGTCGAGGTGCCGGGAGCGGCGCTGTCGGCCGACGCCTTGAGCTACGCCGCGGATTTCTTCGCCATCGGCACCAACGACCTGACGCAGTACACGCTGGCCATCGACCGCGGCGACGAGCAGGTGGCGAGCCTGTACGACCCGCTGCACCCCGCGGTGCTGCGCCTGATCCAGTTTACCGTCGAGGCGGCGCTGCGCGCCCGCATCCCGGTGTGCGTCTGCGGCGAGATCGCCGGCGACCCGCGCTACACGGCGCTGCTGCTGGGATTGGGGATACGCGAGTTGTCGATGGCGCCGCTGAGCGTCCCGGTGGTCAAGCGCCGCATCCGCGCCATGGACCTGATGGAGGCGACGCGGCGGGCGCGTGTCATCATGGACCAGTCCGACAGCGGGAGGATCGCCGCGCTGCTCGACGACTTCAACGCAACGGCGTGAGGACCGAGGACCCAGGGAGGGTGGGAATGGAACAGAGTGGAACAGTTTGAAACAGTGTGCACGCCGTGTTTCGTTCATCTCTCCCGTCGCCACACAGCATGGCCGCTATAGACTATATTCCTAGCATGCCCGGCCATGTTTGGCAACGATCCATTCCCTCCCCCCGCTTCCAGCGGGTCACTATTGGCGCACCAGCAGATCCAGCGGAACCTTGAGCGTTGTGGCGATGCGGGCCATGGCGTCGAAGCTTCCCGGCTTCCGGGCGTTCTCGATCTCGGAAAGGTAGGACGGGGCGACACCAGCCGCTTCCGCCAAGCCACGTGCGGTGAGCCCGCGATGCTCGCGGAACACCGTGACCGGGTGGGCGCCGTCGAGGAGACGCTCCGCGACCTCGAACAGGAACGCCTCCGTCTCGCCGGCCACCAAGCGGGCCTTCACGGCTTCAGCATCGGACAGATCGTGCGCATCGGCCACCAACTCGGCCAGTGCCTCGAAGTCGGCCCGGCTCAGGGTCACGCTGTCGGCCGTTTCGGCAATCGGCGTGATGGGCAGAGCGCTCATCGGTAAACCTCCTTGCGGTTTCCAATCTTCAGCACGGTGATCACCAGGGCATCACCGTCGATCTGGTAGACGGCCCGCCAGTCGCCATGACGGATGCGACCTTGAGTGACTGACGTGAGCCAAACGTGTGTTAGGGAGGGACTATGGCCGATGCATGAGCCGCCACTCAAAGTGAGATGACCGCGTGGATCTCCGACACCGGCGCGCGCAAGGCGCGCCCCTCCTTCTCCACCAGACCGACCGATGCCAAAGCCTCCACATCCTCGTGAACGCGCTTGTAATCACGTCCCAGGTCACGCGCCAGCGCCCGCATGCTGGGTGCCGGGTTCCGATGCAGGTGCCGCAGCAGTTCATGACGCTTGTCGGTCATTACCGCCGACAAAGCCGACCACGAGACGAAGGACACGTTGTCCTCCGGCTCGACAACTTCTCCGCGCTCGGCCTTCTTCCAGACCTCCACGAAACGCTTCGCCGCATCGTCGAGCGCCGTGTAGCTGACGAAGATGTTCCGCTTGGTCATGATCTGTCTCCCCTGCATCCGTTCACGTCCGACAGGAAGTCGGCAAGCAGCGTGTCCACGTCCTCGAACACATATGGGGCTTCCGTGTCCCCATAGTGGCGGTGGTCACCCTTGCCGCGCTCGTTGTCGTATCCGACGATGCGCTTCCCCGTGACAATATAGACGAGGCGATACTTGAGGCCGTGCGTCGTCGGTGGGATCGGTTCCGGCACGCGCCACAACACCATTTCCGCGAAGGCTCCATCGGGAAACTCGACGCGCTCGCGGAGCAGGAGTTCGGCTTTGGGTTTCCTCGCCTTCATGATGGCAGAGTCTGCCATCACCCGCTGATGGCGGCAAGCGCCATCATGGCGCGCTCACCCACCCACGAAAAAAAAGCGGCCGGAGGGTTGCCCCTCCGGCCGCTCAGTTTATCAGAGCGTCAGCCTAATGTTGCCCTGAGAACTCACACAACAGAACTCACACAACCTGCGATCAATGGAACTGATCGGCCTCGGTCGAGTCCTTGTACGCGGTGGTCGAGGACTGGCCGCCCGACACGGCCGTCGCGACCATATCGAAGTAGCCGGTGCCGACCTCGCGCTGATGCTTGGTGGCCGTGTAGCCCTCGGCCTCGGCGGCGAACTCGGCCTGCTGAAGCTCGGAGTAGGCGGCCATGCCGCGGGCGGCGTAGCCCTTGGCCAGCTTGAAGGCCGAGTAGTTCAGGCTGTGGAAGCCGGCCAGCGTCACGAACTGGAACTTGTAGCCCATGGCCCCCAGCTCCTGCTGGTACTTCGCGATGGTCGCGTCGTCCAGGTTCGCCTTCCAGTTGAAGGACGGCGAGCAGTTGTAGGCCAGCAGCTTGTTCGGGAACTCCTTGCGGATGGCCTCGGCGAACTTGCGGGCGTCGTCGAGGTTCGGCTTGGAGGTCTCCCACCACAGCAGGTCGGAGTACGGCGCGTAGGACAGGCCGCGGGCGATGCAGTGATCGACGCCCACGCCGGTCTTCAGGCGGTAGAAGCCCTCCGAGGTGCGGCCGGCGTCGAAGTCGATGAACGGATGATCGCGCTCGTCGATGTCCGAGGTGATGAGCTGCGCCGACTCGGCGTCGGTGCGGGCGATCACCAGGGTCGAGGTGCCGCAGACGTCGGCGCCCATGCGGGCGGCGTTCAGCGTGCGGATGTGCTGCTGCGTCGGGATCAGCACCTTGCCGCCGAGGTGGCCGCACTTCTTCTCGGACGCCAGCTGGTCTTCCCAGTGCACGCCGGCCGCGCCGGCCTTGATCATCGACTTCATCAGCTCGAAGGCGTTCAGCGGGCCGCCGAAGCCGGCCTCGGCGTCAGCGATGATCGGCGCGAACCAATAGGTGTCGCCCTTGCCCTCGGCGGTCTGGATCTCGTCGCAACGCTTGAAGGCGTTGTTGATGCGCTCCACCACGGCCGGCACCGAGTTGGCCGGGTACAGGCTCTGGTCCGGGTACATCTGGCCGGCCAGGTTGGCGTCGCCGGCGACCTGCCAGCCCGACAGGTAGATGGCCTTCAGGCCGGCCTTCACCGCCTGCATCGCCTGGTTGCCGGTCAGGGCGCCCAGGGTGTTGATGTACGGCTCGGTGTTCAGCAGCTCCCACAGGCGCTGGGCGCCCAGCTCGGCCAGCGTGTACTCGATCTTGATCGAACCGCTCAGGCGCTTGACGTCATCCATCGTGTAATCGCGCTTGATGCCTTCGTAGCGGCTGGCGCGGAGGGCGGCCTTGGTCTTCTCGTCGAGTGCCATGCTGATGTTCCTTCTGCCTTCGGTCGCGCGCCACGTTGCGGCGCAGCACATGCTTTACAGTTATGACGAACGCCGCAGGATAGCAATAAGTGCTTGTTCGTAAAAAGGTAAGCTTGTAAAGCTCTGTCCGTGACAGCCTGTAAATCCGTAAAGTTTGTAACTTTACATGGCGGTGCGGTGGGATGGACAAGAAGGCGATGCTGGGACCCAAGGTGCGGCGCCTGCGGCGCGAGCACGGGTTGACCCAGGCGCAGATGGCGCAACAGCTCGGCATCTCGGCGAGCTACCTCAACCTGATCGAGCACAACCAGCGCCCGGTGACGGTGCCGCTGCTGCTCAAGCTGGGGCACGGCTTCGGCGTCGATCTCCAGGCCTTCGCCGAGGATGAGGAAAGCCGGCTGGTGGCCGGACTGCGCGAGGTGTTCGCCGACCAGCTGTTCGACGGCTCGGACATCAAGAACCAGGATTTGAAGGAACTCGCGGCCGTGGCGCCGACCCTGGGGCAGGCGGTGGTGACGCTGTACCGGTCGTTCCGCGAGCAGCGCGAGGATTTGCAGAACATGGGCGAGCGGCTGGCCGACCGCGACAAGCTCAATCTCGTGCACAACGCCGCCTTCCCGCTGGAGGAGGTGCGCGACTTCTTCCACACCCACCACAATCATTTCCCGGAGATCGAGGCGGCGGCCGAGGCGCTGTGGGAGGAGGCCAACCCCGAGCGCGGCGACCTCTACCGCGGGCTGGTGGACTGGCTTGCGAACCAGCAGGCGGTGCGCGTCAAGATCATGCCGGCCGACGTGATGGGGTACGCGGTGCGCCGGTTCGACCGGCACGGCCGGCGCATCCTGGTGTCGGAGATGCTGGCGCCGTCGGGGCGCAACTTCCAGCTCGCCGGGCAGATCGCGCTGTTGCGCCACCGCGACCTGATCAACAGCATCGTGGACGCCGCCAACCTGTCCGGCGACGACGCGCGGCGGCTGGCGCGCATCGGGCTGACCAACTATTTCGCCGGTGCCGTGCTGATGCCCTACGACCGCTTCCTGGAGGCGGCCAAGCACGAGCGGTACGACATCGACGTGCTGCGCCGCCGCTTCGACGCCAGCTTCGAGCAGGTCTGCCACCGGCTGACCACGTTGCAGCGGCCGGGGGCGCGCGGGGTGCCGTTCTTCCTGATCCGGGTGGACAGCGCCGGCAACGTGTCGAAGCGGTTTTCCGGTGCGGGGTTCCACTTCGCGCGCTTCGGCGGCGGCTGCCCGCGCTGGATCGTCTACGAGGCGTTCCGCACGCCCGGCAAGATCCACACCCAGGTAGCGCAGATGCCCGACGGGACGACGTATTTCTCGCTGGCGCGCACGGCGGTGAAGGCCAGCGGCGGCTACCGCAGCCCGCCGCAGCAGTTCGCCATGGCGCTGGGCTGCGAGATCGCGCACGCCGGCCAGATCGTCTACGCCGACGGCATCGACCTGGAGCACACCGAGGCCGCAACCCCCATCGGCGTCAACTGCCGCCTGTGCCCGCGCGTGGACTGCTCACAACGCGCCTTCCCGCCGCTGAACCACCGGCTGATCGTCGACGAGAACCTGCGCGGCGTGACGCCGTTCCTGTTCGCGCCGCCGCCGGGGGAGCGGTAGGGGCGTCAGGGGGAGCTGATGCGCTTCGGCGGTCGGCCACGGCGACGCTTGGGCGGGGGCGGCTGTGGGGGTTCGGAGGCGTGGCGGCGGCTGGCGAGCCAGTTGTAGATGCGTTGCGCGGGCTGCCGCACCTCGGGATTGACGTCCAGCAGCGAGCGCTCGCCACGCACATAGGCGACAAAGGCGGCATAGATGGGAGCGTGACGGTCGGAATGGCCGGTTTCAGCCATCCACGCGATCAGGCGCTCGCCATAACCGCGCCGCTCGAACAAATACAGAAGGCGCAGCAGGTCATCGAAGCAATTTACTTCTGGTGTGTCCAATTCAAGAGCCAGCGCAGCATCGAGGTGGCGCGTTGAGGCCCCGAAATTGTCTTTTGAAACTTCCATGCCAGCATCAATCAGGCAAATCCCAACCAATGCCATATTGGAAATTTCCTGGCGCAGCACCTCGGCTTCGGTTTGGCGCCCAGTATCGAGATACAACCAAAGCAGATTGCATTGACCCATCGCCAGAATGTCTCCGCCAAGGTTAACAACTCTCCGGTAGGCGCGCTCGGCGTCTTTCGGACGCCGGAGATGATCAGCCAGCAGGTTACCAAGACGGTTCAGCACCCGAGCATTTGTCGGATCGAGCTCTATGGCTCTGCGGCAGGCCACCTCCGCCTCGGCGGGGTGGTCAAGGTGGTCCATCAGCACGGCGCCAAGGTTGTTCAACGCCCAGGCATATTGCGGATCGAGCTCTATGGCTCTGCGGTAGGCCACCTCCGCCTCGGCGGGGCGGCCTAGGTGGTCCATCAGCACGGCGCCAAGGTTGTTCCACGCCCAGGCGTATTGCGGGTCAAGCTCGATGGCTCTGCGGTAGGCCACCTCCGCCTCGGCGGGGCGGCCTAGGCAGTTCATCAGCAGGCGACCGAGGTTGTTCCACGCCAAAGTGTGTTGCGGATCAAGCCGGATGGCTCTGCGGTAGGCCACCTCCGCCTCGGCGGGGCGGCCTAGGTGGTCCATCAGCACGACGCCAAGGTTGTTCCACGCCCAGGCGTATTGCGGGTCAAGCTCAATGGCTCTGTGGTAGGCCACCTCCGCCTCGGCGGGGCGGCCTAGGCGGTTCATCAGCAGGCGACCGAGGTTGTTCCACGCCGAAACGTATTGCGGATCAAGCCGGATGACTTTGCGGTAGGCCACGGCCGCCTCGGCGGGGCGGCCAAGGTGGTCCATCAGCACGGCGCCAAGATTGTTCCACGCCCGGGCGTATTGCGGATCGAGCTCGATGGCTCTGCGGCAGGCCACCTCCGCCTCGGCGGGGCGGCCTAGGCGGTTCATCAGCAGACGGCCGAGGTTGTTCCACGCCAAAGCGTATTGCGGATCAAGCCGGATGGCTTTGCGGTAGGCCACCTCCGCCTCGGCGGGGCGGCCTAGGCGGTTCATCAGCACGACGCCAAGGTTGTTCCACGACCAAGCGTATTGCGGATCAAGCTCGATGGATCTCCGGTAGGCCACCTCCGCTTCAGCGAGACGGCCAGCTTTGTAGTGTGATACCCCTGCCGCGAATAGCGTAGGCGCATCCCGCTTTCCCTGCACACCGGAGGCCACCGCCGCACGTTTCCGTACCAAGCCGCCCCCTGCCCGCCCCGTGGCAACCTGCCCCTCCATGGCTTCGAGCGCCGCATCGAGAGCTTCGGCGTAGAGCGGCCCCCACCTGCCAGAATCCGTGCATTGCGCAAAGCGTTCCCGCATCCGCTTCAGGTCACCATCCGTGTAGAAGATCTGCAAAAAGGCCGTGAGCCAGCGCATCTTCTGCTTGGTCCGGCGCGTGCCGTGCCGCATCAGGTACCAGACATTGAAGAATCGCTCGACCAGTTGGTATCCGGCCCGCGAGCCGGAGGTCGGCACCTCCTCGATCAGCCCGAAACTCTTCAGGCGGCTGAGCTGGGAGGAGACGGTGGTGACCTCGACCCCGGCCGCCACGGACAGGTCGTGGGACGTGATCGGGTCCCAATGCAGAGCGACGGCATCGAAGATCGAGCGCTGCAACTCGGTGCTCAACTCCTCCACCCGCGCCTTGTAGAAGGGCGTCAGCTGGTCGAGCAACGCTTCCAGATCGGCGAACACCGTCTCGCTTTCCGCGCGCTCCAGCAGTTGGTAGATCAGCGCGAGAATGCGCGGGTTGCCGCCCGTCAGCGTGTGCAGAACGCGCAGCCGTTCCGGTTCGCGGTCCAGAATGGCGATCACGGGCTTCCCGGCGTCGCCGCGCGAGACGGCCAGCCGGCGCATGCATTGCAGCAGTTCCGCTTCGGTCAGCGGCTCCAGCAGGTCCATTCGGAAGAACTCGTAGAACGCCGCCTTCGGGTCGCCGCTCTGGCGGAGAGCCCGCGTGGCCGCACCGTAGAGGATCGGCCCGCTGGGAGCTTGCAGGGCGCGGCGCAGTTGCCAGTGCTCGTCCGCCGGCAAGGCATCCAGCACGAGGTCCAGGTTGTCCACCAGCAGCACCGGGCGCTTCCCGGTCAATGCGACGCACGCCAGAAAATTTTCGACCGCGCCGTCCGCCGTGGCCCAGGCGGGACCGCACAACGCACGGTCCAACCGTTGCGCCTCGGCGCCTTGGCCCGACTGTTCCAGCCATTCGGCGAGAGCCTCGCCGCAGTTGCGCCAGAAGCGGTCAAGCGTGCGGACGTTGTACTGCTCCTCGCGGAAGGTGAGCGGCAGCAGCGTCGTGGCCAAGCCCGGATCGCTCTTGATGCCGATGGCGAGGCGGCGCAGCAGGCTGGTCTTGCCCATGCCACGCTGGCCGATGATCACGCGGTGCTTGGCTTCGCCGCAGGACGGGATCTGCCGCAGTTGGCCGAGCAAGAAGTCCGCCAGTTCATTGCGGGCGATGAATCCGGCAAGGAAGTCTTCTTCGCTCAGGCGGCGGGGATCGTAGATGGCGATGCCGGTCATCGGGCTCACTCCGCGTGGTAACGCAGCCAATAACGGCGCAGCAGCCCGGAGCGGAAGCGGAACCGCGCGTCCTCTCCCTCCCCCGCTTCCATCAGGTATCCATCGGTGACAAGCACGTTCAGCAGGGCACGCAGTGTTTTGCGGGCGACGCTACGCGGCGGCACGCTCAAGCGGGCGAACAGCGTGTCGAACTGCTCTCCGGTGGACTGCCGGGAGCAAAGGTCGAGGACAAGGCGCAGGATATCGGCGTCGTCCCGCGCGAAGTTCTTGCTCAGATGTTCTTCCCACGGAACGAAGCAGGTGTTGCGCTCGGGGGCCAACATGGCGGTCAGCGCGGCATCAATGTCTTGTTCGGTCGCCAGCGGCAAGCCCTCGCCTTGCGGGCCGCTCGGCCTGACGAGCTTGGCGATCTCTTCGAGGTAGTAAGGCGCCAACCAACCGAGTTGATCGGCCAAACGCGCGAAAGACGCATCGTTCAAAGCGAATGGCCGGAACACTTGGCCGGTCTTCGACAGGTGCTCCAGGAACGCCCGTGCGGCGTCGGTTCCGAAGGGCTCAAGCGGGAACAGTGTGAGATTGACCAGCGCTCCCCCAATTTCTCCACGCTTGGCGATGGCATCGAGCCCGATGGAGCCCGTGAACAGCCAGCGGACCTTCGGGTAACGCTGCTGGAGAGCCCGCAAGCCGTACAGGAATCCCTTGGCCGCTTGCGGATCGCGCTCCTGGAGATCTTTGACGAAGAGCGCCAACTCGTCGACGAGGATGACGGTTCCTTGCTCCCGCGCGTTGAGGCCGCGCACCAAGGTCTCGGCGAAGGAAGCCCAATCCGTTTGAACCAGCGCTTGCTGCCATCCATCCTTGAAGTCATTGGAGAAAAACTGGTTCACAAACTGCTTTGCGCGGCCTCCGGCCTTTGCAGCAAGCCCCTCTTGCTCTTCGATCTGCTGGCAGAGGTGGCGCAGGAATTGTGTCTCCTGGCTCATGCCCTGAACGTCGCACAAAACAGCCATCCAGCCCTTTTGGCGCAGGTCGTCGGCAAAGCTTTTGATCAGCCACGTTTTGCCGATTCGGCGCGGCGCCAACATGAGGACGCTGCGCCCCCGCTCAACGTGAAACAGCAGTTCCTGACGCTCGGTAAGCCGGCTGAACATGAGCGGACTCCGCCAGAGGCATCGCGGCACGATTTATCCAATAACTGATAAATCGGTTTTTGGATAAATTCAATAGCGATATACGCGAAGCCCGCCTGCGCTTTCCCTTCCATCGTGCGGTCATCCACCCAAAACAAAGCCGGCGGACAGGCGCCCCACAGGCCCCCGTCCGCCGGCTCGCAAACGCCGCGCTCGGTTACTTCAGCGCGCCCTTGACGTCCTCGTACTTGCCCTTCTGCCACTTCTCCAGGCCCTGGATCTGGTCCTTGGTCATGTCCAGGGTCATCTTGTCGCCCTTCATGTGCAGGCGGTTCGCCGGCAGCACCACGTCCTTGTCGCTCACGTCCACCACGTGGTCGACGTCGAGCACGACGAAGGTGTCCTTGCCCTTGCGGACCACACCCTCGACCTGGGCGATCTCCTTGCCGTCGCTGCCGTAGACGTCCTTGCCCTTCAACTGGTCGGCGCGCATGCGCGCCAGCGCCGGGTCCATCTGGCCCTCAGTGGACGCCACCGACGGCGATACCTCCTTGGCCGGGGCCTTGCTGCTGCTCGTGCCGGTCTGAGCGAAGGCCGGCGCGGCGGCGAGAAGGACGGCAAGGCTGCACGCGGTCATCAGCGTCTTCATGGTAAACCTCCCATGCGGTTGGAACTGTACCGACGTGAACGCGCCAGCCGGAGAATGCTTCCCTGCTCCGGCGGGCTACCCCGTTCACACCGCACGCCCAGCCCATAAGAAGAGGGCGGCCCGGCGGCCGCCCTCCCCGTCTTCCCGGCTTTCCGGCGAATGGTGCCGGTCAGCGCTCCAGATCGTCATCGCGGCGCACCGTCCGGTCCGTGGCAGGCCGATCCTTGCCCGTGCGGCCGTCATCGATCTCAACCTCGGTGCGGCGGACGGTGTCGGAGACGTTCTGCGCGCGCTCCTCGACGTCCTTGCGGATGACGACTTCCTCCGTCACGTGGGCGCGCTTCTGCACGACCGCCTCCTCGGCGGTCTCGGAGACCTCGATCTCGCGCTCGCGGAAGGCGTCCTCGGGCAGGTTGTCGACCGCGCGGTCGACCGGGCGCCGCTCGACGCTGACGTGCTCCTGGCGCAGGTTGACCTGCTCGTTCACCGGAGTCTCGGTGACATAGCTGCGCACCCGCACGGTGCCGCGCTCGACCTGACGCTTGCCGATGTCGAGCTTCTCCTCGGCGACCGGGATGACCTCCTCGCGGTCCACATCGACGCCGCGGCGGGCGGTGGTTTCGTCGGTGGTGTTGGTGGCGCGGAACGACTCCGCGGCGGCACCCAGCCCGGCGCCGGTGCCCATACCAGAGGTGGTCATGCTGCCGGCGGCGTAGCGCGCGCGCTCCTCGCTGGCCGAGGTCTCGTCGTAGGGGGCCGCCGTCTCGTCGTAGCCGGTCCAGCCGGACGAACGGTAGGCGGTCTCGCGCTCGTCCACGTCCACCACGTTGCCGCGCTCCAGCACGGCGACGGCGCGGTCGACGTCGTCGTCATCGACGCGCAGCTTCAGCAGGCTGCCGCCGCGCCGCACGCCCTCGGCGTAGACATGGGCGTCGCGCTCCGGGACGCTCCACTCGAACAGGCGGGACAGGAAGCCGCCGCTCTCGCGGCTGCTGTAATCCGTGGTGGTGTCGGTGTGGGCGATGATCTCGGTGGCGCTGCGGTCGAAGCCGTCCGCTTCCAGATCCCTCACCGCCGCCTCGGCATCGCTGCGGGTGTCGTAGAGGGCTACGATGGTCCTGTTCATGGTGTCACTCCTCGGGTTGTGGGTGTGCCCCGGCACCCCGCCCGCCGGGTTCTTCGATAGGTTCGCCCCCTATCCGCTCGATGGTAGCGCCCTCGGATCGCAGCGTGACGGGCTGCTCGGCCTGCACGGTGCGCTTCGTGCGGCGCACGTGGATCTCCTCGCGCAGGACAAGGCGCCTCTCCACCACCAGCACCTCTTCGACCAGCGGAATGATCGTGGTGTCGCCGTCCTGGCGGATCTCCGGCCGGGCATCGACCTCGCGGTCGACGGGCACGCGCGTCACCTCGACGTCCTCCTGCTCCAGGGCCTGGCGGACGATCTCCTGGTGTTCGGTGACTTTGGTGGTCACCCGCACGCGACCGCGTTCGACGCGGCGCTTGCCGACGGAGATCGTTTCCTCGTGGAGCGGAACGACCGTCTCGCGGTCGTCAGGCATGGCGGCGCTCAGCGCAGGACGAAATACAGGATGATCGCCAGGACGATCAGCCCGACGACGATCCACGTCCAATTAAGCCCCGCGGCGGCCCCCGGCCCGCCGTATACGCCGACCTTCTTGGGTCCGTGCTCGTTCGCCATGGATGCCTCCAGAGGTGTCGAATGCACCGTCAACAGTGGGAGGCACAGGCCGTTGCGACTCGACTCCTATTATTTGGGGAGACCCCGCATTGGGGCACCCGGCCGGCAGGTCTGCACGGCGTGCTCGATGATGGCGCAGGCGTCGGCGCCCTCGATGACGCGCCGCTCCAGCAGCGCGTCGGCCAGCGCCTCGACGGCGGCCCAGCGCGGCGGCGGTCGCAGGACGGCGGCGGCGCGGGCCCACAGCGCCGTCATGAGGACGTTCAGCTCACGGTCGTTGCGGGCGAAGTCGCGCGCCTTGCGCAGCGCGAGGGCATAGTCGCCGCTGCCGCCGGCCATCATGATGCGGTTGCGCGAGATCCGCCGGCAGCGCGCCTCGGCCAGCGTGCCGGCCAGCAGCTCGACGACGTCCGCCTCCATGTCGCGGCGCCAGCCGGCGAGCATGCGGCCATACTCCGCCGGGGAGGCGGCGTCGCTCGTCGTGCCGGGCAGGTAGCGGCCCTGCGGCAGGTAGCGCGCCGGCTCCTCGACCATGCCCAGGCAGTCGATCCGGCAGCCGAGGCCGGTGACGTAGGCGCCGGCCTCGGCCTCCTCCATGGAGCGCACGACGACGCGCTCGAAGTGGCAGCCGCGCAGGCCCAGCGCGCGCTGCATGGCCCAGCTCGCCACGGCGTGCCCCGATTCGTGGACAGCGACCCAGCGCGGCGTTCCCTTGAGCCCGTGCCGGTCCATGCCCCCTACTCCGCTGGTACGGTGCTGACGCCGGTCACCGGGTCGTCGTGGTGGCCAACGGGTTCGGCGTGCACCACGACGCGCGCGATGCCGCGCAGCCGGTCGCGGATCAGGTATTCGAAACGGGCGGTGGCGTCGTGCACCCGGCGCACCGGAGCGTCGCCGGCGAACACGCAGTGAAAGGAGACGTACAGCCCCTCCTCCACCTGCTGGACGCGCACGTGGTGCACGCCCTTGATGGTCGGCAGGTCGCGCCCGATGGCCTCGATGTCGGCGGTCAGCGCCGCGAGGCGGTCGGGGTCGAGGTCACGGCCCTGCACCACATGGGTACGGCGCGGGTCGATGTGGCTGTCGATGGCGATGTCGCCCAGCTCGGCCAGCAGCGCCTGCTCCAGCTCGGTCGCGATGTCGTGCGCGGCGCCGATCGACAGGTCCTCCTCGACCTCCAGGTCGAAGCCCAGGTGCTTGCGGCCGGCGACATCCTGGACGCTGACGTCGTGCACGGCCAGCCCGCGTGCCGCGGCCTTGACGCGCACCGTCTCGGCGATGCTCTCGTCGTCGAGCGCCAGCGGCTCGGCGACCACCAGGGGATCGGCCTCGGGCAGGGCGGCGCGGATGGCGTCGGCCACCTCGGCGCGGAGTGCTGCGACCCGCTCGAAGGGCAGCGTGCGGCTGACCCGAAGCTCCACGTCGAGGAACAGCACGTTGCCGGCCGGGCGCACCCGCACGCGCTCGACCCGCGCCACATCAGGCACCTTTGCGGCGATCCGGGTGACGCGGTCGGTGACGCCCTCCGGAGCGGCGTCCATCAGCACGTCGATGGTGCGCTTGCCCAGCCGCCAGCCGGCCAGCGCCACGAACACCGCCACGCCCAGCGCCGCCACCGCGTCGCCCTTGGGCCAGCCCAGCGCCACGAAGCCCAGGCCCAGCAGCACCACCGCCGAGCTGACGATGTCGGAGCTGAAGTGCAGCGCGTCGGCCTCCAGCGCCTGGCTGCCGGTTTCCTTGGCGACCCGGTACAGCGCGCGCGAGCGGCCGAAGTCGATGGCGATGGACACCACGATGACCGCCACCGCGTACCATGGAGTCTCCACGGCGACGGTGTCGGAGAGCAGCCGCTCCACCGCCTCCTTGACGATCCAGGCGCCGGTGACGAACAGCAGCCCGGTCTCGATCAGCGCCGAGATGCTCTCCACCTTGCCGTGGCCGTAGGGGTGGTTCTCGTCCGCCGGCTGGTCGGACATGCGCACGGCGAACCACGTCAGCGCCGCCGCGCCGAGATCGAGCAGGGAGTGCGCCGCCTCCGACAGGATGGCCAGCGAGCCGGTCATCAGCCCAACCACCAGCTTCATCGCCGCCATGAAGGCGCTGGCGAACACCGACGAGAGGGCGACCGATTCCTTCGATTCCTGCATGCGCGCAACTCCGACCCAGATCGTAAGGCAGCACTATCACCACCGGCGCCGACGGTCCACCCGCCCGCGGAATAATCCGCGTTACCCCCGCGTTCATCCCTGTCGTGAAGGCGCGTCCCTCACGCAGGGTCACCTCAGGGTGGGCCGGTGCGATGCGACAAGCATGGCATCGGCCCACCCTTCTCTTTCGGCGTGATGCGCCTTTCGTGTAGACAGTGGATCCATGCGCATTCTGAACATCCTCGCCGTGCTCCTCGTGGCCGGCCTCGCCACCGCCGCCTTGTGGTATGTCCCCAACCGGCCGGTCCCGCTCGAAGCACCGCCCGGCGGCAAGCTGAAAAGCGTCTCCTTCGCCCCGTTCCGCGACGGGCAGAGCCCGCTGACGCGCGTCTATCCCTCGACGGAACAGATCGAGGAGGACATGCAGGCGCTCTCGGCGCAGGTCGCGGGCATCCGCACCTACACCTCGCTGGAAGGGCTGGAGGTGGTGCCGGAGCTGGCGAAGAAGCACGGGCTTCAGGTCACCATGGGCGCGTGGCTGTCGAGCAAGCTCGACAAGAACGAGGCGGAGGTGGCGTCGCTCATCAGCCTCGCCAACCGCTACCCGGAGACCATCACCCGCGTCATCGTCGGCAACGAGGTGCTGCTGCGCGGCGAGCTGACGCCCGAGCAGATCACCGGCTATCTGCGCAGGGTGAAGGCCGCCATCAAGCAGCCGGTGTCCTACGCCGACGTCTGGGAATGGTGGCTGAAGTACCCGCAGATGGCCAAGGAGGTGGACTACATCACCATCCACCTGCTGCCCTATTGGGAGGACATCCCGGCCAGTGTCGAGAAGGGGGCCGAGCACATCGCGTGGTCCTACCGCGAGATCGCCGCGCGCTTCCCCGGCAAGCCGATCCTGATCGGCGAGACCGGCTGGCCGACCTCCGGCCGCGCCCGCGGCGCAGCCGCCCCTGGACTGGTCGCCAAGGCGCAGTTCATCAACCAGATCGTCCGGCTGGCCGAGAAGGAAGGCTTCGACGTCAACATCATCGAGGCGTTCGACCAGAACTGGAAGCAGAAGCTGGAGGGCACCGTGGGCGGCCATTGGGGCCTCTACACGGTGGACCGCAAGCCGAAGTTCTCGCTGGCCGGCCCGGTGGTCGAGAACCCCAAGTGGGCCGAGCACGCAGGGCTGGCGGTCATGGCCGGCACCGCGCTGTTCGCCGTGCTGGCGGCCAGCGGCCCGATGCTGCCGCTGGCGGGCGCCGCGGTGCTCGCCGCGCTGACCAACGGCTTCGCCAGCCTGTACCTGCACGCCGCCGACCTCGGCCTGCACCGCAGCTATTACTGGCAGGACCTGACGCTGACCGGGATCATGCTGGCGCTCACCGGAGCCCTGGGGCTGTGCGTGCTGATGGCGGCGCACCGCGTGCTGTCCGGCCGGCCGCTGGGGACCGAGCCGCTGCGCGGGCTGGCGGCCGATGTGGGCTATGGCCGGCTGCACCGCGTCGGCGCCACAACCACGCTGGCGCTGGCGGCGGTTCTGGCGGTGTGGAGCTTCCTCATCGTCTTCGACGGCCGGTATCGCAACTTCCCGACATGGTACGCGGCGATCCCGGCGGTGGGGCTGCCGGTGCTCGGCTGGCTGCGCGCGGTGTGGCGGCCGGTGGGGACGAACTGGCGCTCGGCCTTTGCCGCGGGGTCGCTGTTCCGCCCGGCGGTGGCGATGGTGCGCACCCCGGTGCGCGCCCCGCGGCTGGAGCTGTGGCTGGGCCGCGCGCTGCTGGCCGGGGCGACGCTGACTCTGGTCGCCGAGGGCGTGCTGCCCATCGACGCGCCGCTGCGCGGCTGGCTCGCCGGCACCAGCGCCATGCCGCTGAGCGCCATCGACTGGGCGCACCCCAACGTCGAGGCGCTGGTCTGGGCCGGCTTGCAGGCGTTGTTCGCCCTGCCCTTCCTGGCGAGCGCGCGGTTGGCCCGCGCCTCGCAGCCGGACGCGGCGGCGCGCGCCGTGCGGGCCGTGGGGGAGTAAGGCCATGAGCACCATGTCCCCTGCGGTCACCGACGCCCAGCACAGCATCGCGCATGCCGAACGCTTCCGCCGCCTATGGCGGGCGGTGCGGGTCGGCATGATGGTGTTGCTGTCGGTCTTTCTGGCGATACTGATCGTCTACACCGGCATCGCCATCGGCACCCAGGCCGGGGCGTGGCACTGGGGCTTTCTGCTGGTCGGCGACGCGTTCCTGGTCTCCCTGCTGGTGATGGTGGCGCGCCACCGCGGCACCGAACGCCTGTTCGACGCCGACGTGGCGAGCGCCACCCAACGCCTGCACGCCGCCGGCTACCGCCCGGTCTTGCGCGGCGGCCGGGTTCTGGTCGCCCCGCTAAACGCCCCGGACGATGCGGCGGTCGAGGTGGAGGGGGCGTAGCGGAAGTCCCTCTCCCCAGGGGGGAGAGGGGAAGAACTTAGGCCACCCGTGCCTGCTTGCCGTGCGTGGCGCACCAGCGGCGGGGGTCGTGCAGGTAGGCATGAATCTCGCCCAATGCCTCCTCGGGCAGGAAGTTGCCGCGGTTGGCGACCTCCAGCAGATCCCACCACGTGCAGGCCGCGTGCATGGTGATGCCCAGCCCGGACAGGTGCTCGTGGATCGAGTCGAAGATCCCGTATTGGAACAGCACGAACACGTCCCGCACGTCGCAGCCGGCCTTGCGCAGCGGCTCGATGAAGCGGACCTTGCGGTGCCCGTCGGTCGCCAGTTGCTCGACCAGCAGGACGCGCCAGCCGGCCTCGACGTTGCCGATGATGCGGTCCTTGTGCGCGGCGCCTTCGGTCGTCTCCTTGCGGACAATGATCAGCGGCAGGTTCAGCTTCTCGGCGATCAGCGTGGCGAAGGGAACGCCGGCCCCCTCGCCGGCGGCGATGGCGTCCAGTTCCTGACAACCAGTGCGCTCGTTCTCGCCGATCTCGCGGTTGATCATTTCGCAAGCGAAACAGATCACCTCCTTGCGGATCTTCGGATAGGACAGCAGGTGCCGCGCGTCGAGGCGCACCGGGCTGACCAGATCATCGGTGTAGCGGAACGGGTGCTTCGGATCGAAGTGGACCGCGCCGGTTTCCAGCAAGTGGCGGGCCAGGCGTTGCGCGCCCTCGCGACTCTCGATGTCCCAGGCATCCGGTATCATGGCCTCCCCCTTTTTTGCCGTGTCGGTGTGATCGGTGATGGCGCCGCGTGTTGGACGGGTCGTGTATGGGTCTTGGGCGGTCTTAGGCGGCGTTGCAGCGACAACAACCGCAGCCGCCCCAGGATCGTCGTTGGAAATTCCTATCGATCGGCGTTCCCCATTGATGCTCCACCGGCCCGCCATCGCAACCCGCCATCGTGCCGTAACGGACACACATCGGAGGTACTCCGGATGGGGAACTCATCTCCCGCGTGTTCTGCCCGGCGATGGTTGACAATCCTCGCGTGCCCGCCGAAAACCAAAGGGGCTGGAAGAGGGGCGACGGTCATGGCGGACACCGCGGACGACGAAGACGTGCTGTTCGCCGACGAAGAGGCGGAGGATTCCGACGCCGGCCCGCCACCCGCCCCCTGGATCGTGATGATCGTCGACGACGACCCGGAGGTGCACGCGATCACCCGCGTGGTGCTGGGCGACGTGGTGTTCGAAGGGCGCGGCATCGCCTTTCTCGGCGCTCACAGCGCGGCCGAGGCCCGCACCCTGCTGCGCACCACCGAAGACGTCGCCGCCGTGCTGCTGGACGTGGTGATGGAGACCGACGACGCCGGCCTCAAGCTGGTGCACTTCATCCGCAACGAGCTGGGCAACCACCGCATCCGCATCATCCTGCGCACCGGCCAGCCGGGCCAGGCACCCGAGCGGCAGGTGATCGTCAGCTACGACATCAACGACTACAAGGCGAAGAGCGAGCTGACCGCGCAGAAGCTGTTCACCAGCACGGTGGCGGCGCTGCGCTCGTACCAGCACATCTCGGCCATCGAGCAGGGCCGCCGCGGGCTGGAGAACGCCCAGCGCGCCACCGTGCACGCGCTGGGCAAGCTGGCCGAGTTCAAGGACGAGGTGACCGGCGACCACGTCAGGCGCATCGGCCAGTGGGCTACGGCCATCGCCCGGCGCCTGGGAGCCGACGGGATTTTCCCGGCCATCGTCGACGAGGGCTTCTGCAAGCAGATCGGGCTGGCCAGCATGCTGCACGATGTCGGCAAGGTGGGCATCCCCGACCACATCCTGGGCAAGCCCGGCAAGCTCGACACGCAGGAAATGACGGTCATGCGCGAGCACGCCAGCATCGGCGGCCAGATCCTGCGCGAGGCGTCGGGCCATGTGGACGGCCGGACCCCCCTGTCGCTGGGCGCCGAGATCGCCGAAAGCCACCACGAGAAGTGGGACGGCACCGGCTATCCGCACGGCCTGAAGGGCGACGCGATCCCCTTATCCGGGCGCATCGTCGCGGTGGCCGACGTGTACGACGCGCTGCTGCACCGCCGCCCCTACAAGGAGGCGTGGGACCACCGCGACGTGATCGGATTGATCGAACGCGAAGCCGGCACCCACTTCGACCCGCGCGTGGTCGCGGCCTTCCTCAAGGTGCTGGAGGAGCAGGGCGTTCCGGGGTGAGCCTCAGGTGCCCTCCACCGCGGTCGGGCGACCCTGCTGGTCGACGATCAGGCGCATGTGCGGATAAGGCATGGAGATGCCCCGCTCGTCGAAGATTTTCTTCATCCGCTTGTTGAACTCGCGGCCCACGCCCCACTGCTTGAGCGGGCGGGTCTTGAAGCGGGCGCGGATCACCACCGCCGAGTCGCCGAAGCGCTCGATGCCCATCACCTCCAACGGTGCCAGGATGTCGGGGGCGAACAGCGGGTCGGCCTGCACCCCCTCGCCGACCTCCTTCAGCACCGCGCAGACGGTGTCGGGGTCCTCGTCGTAGCTGACGCTGACGTCGAAGACCGAGAAGGAATAGTCCTTCGTCATGTTCTTGACCGTGGTCACCGCGCTGAACGGCACGGAGTGCACCGCCCCAGCCCCGTCGCGCAGGCGGATGGTGCGGATCGAGATGGCCTCGACCACGCCCGAATGGCCGCCGCCCACCTCCACCACGTCGCCGACCGAGATGGTGTCCTCGAACAGGATGAACAGGCCGGTGATGACGTCCTTGACCAGCGTCTGCGACCCGAAACCGACCGCTAGGCCGACCACACCGGCACCGGCCAGCAGCGGCGCGATGTTCACCCCCAGCTCGGCCAGCGTGATCAGCGACACCATGGTCACCAGCACCACCAGGAAGGCGTTGCGCAGCAGCGGCAGCAGCGTGCGCATGCGGGCCGAGCGCTCGATCCGCGTGCCCTGGACCTCGGTGCCGCGCAGGAAACGCTCGATGAGCGCGCTCACCACCTCCCAGGCGACGACGGCGACGGCCAGCATGACGCTGATGGTGGCAATGCTGCGCACCACGCGGCGACCGACGGGCGTCTCGATCCAGGCCAGGGTGTCGATGCCCCAGGCGTTGAGGATCATCAGCACCGCCACCGTCCAGATCAGCGTCTTGATGACCCGGTGCAGGACGGGGATGTAGAGGTTGGCGCGCGCCTCCAGCGTCGGGAACTGGAGGCTCATTTCCCGCGAGATGCGGAAGCCGCGGCGCAGCGCGCGGTTGATGCCGCTCACAGCCAAGCGGGCGACGATGAAGATGCTCAGGCTGGTGATGGTCGCCCGCGCCAGATACTCGAACCCGTCATAGACGTTCAGCACCCAGGCGCCGAAGGCCACCGCCACATAGGCGATCGCCAGGACGTGCCAGATGTCGGCCAGCCGCCGCCGGGCCGAGCGCATGACCGCCCCCTGCCCCTCCGCCTCGCGCGCCGCGGTGTCGGCCGGGTCGCCGTCGCCGGTCAGCGGGTTGCCGCGCATCCACTCAGCCACCGAGGCGCGGTTCTGCAGGATCAGGATGACCAGCATGGCGGCCATCACCACGCCGAGCAGCTTGAGCAGCGCACCGTACGCCCCCAGCGCCAACCCGAAGACGAATGCCCCATCGGCGAGGAAATACCCGTACACCCCGACGATGGCGAGGCGGCGCGTCCACACATAGGAGTAGGCCGCGGTCTCGTCGCGCATGTGCGTCAGGCGCAGGCCCGGAGCCGGCGGGGCGAACAGGAAGCTGGCGGCGACCAGCACCGCCTGCACCACCACCGTGGCGGTGATGATGTCGATGACGACGTGGCGCACCCGCGACCCGGCGCTGAGCATCACCGCCTCGCCCGCCATCAGGATGCCGTAGGCGACCAGCGCGAAGGCGATGACCGGCACCAGCTCCAGCAGCGCGCGCATGACCAGGAAGCTCAGCTTCCCCGACATGCGCTCGCAATGGCGTGCCTCGATGGCGCGGCGCGGGCGGCGCAGCAGCCAGCTGGTGAAGCGGCTGACCACGGCACCGGCGATGACGATCATCACCAGATCGAGCGACAGCTGCGTCCAGCGCTCGCGCGCCGAGGGATCGTCGATCTGCCGCCGCACCCAGTCGGCGACCGCCGGCAGGTCGGAGAAGGCGTTGACGATCCGCAGGAACTGCTTGCTCGCGTCCTCCAGGCGGTGCGCCATATAGGCCAGCGAGCGCGAGCCCAGCGCGTCCGGCAGCAGGTCGCTGGGCGCCTCCGACTCGGGTTGCGCGGCGGTGCCCTTCTGCGCGGCGACCAGCGTCTTCAGCTGCTCCACCAGCTTGGCGCGCGCCTGCGGGTCCTCCAGCGTCGAGACCAGCCCTTCGAGCTGTTCGACCGCCGCGGCCTGCGGGGCAGCCGGAGCCGTTGGCGCGGGCGCGGGCGCAGGTGTTGTTGGCGCCGGAGTCGGGGCGGGCGCGGCGGCCGGAGGCTGCGCGAGGGTGGCGGTCGGGCCGGTCAGGAGCAGCAGCAGGGCAACCAGGGCGCCCAACCACCGGGCGTGCGTGCGGGGCATCGCAGATCCGTGGACATATTCGAAAGTGTGGAGAGCCGCGAGACTACCCTGCCCCTGCCGGCTTGCCAACCCGCACAGGACCGTAAGAGTGTGGCATTTCAGCGGCTTTTTACGTTCAACGCGTCCTTGGTCGGCCGGTGATGGCGGTGTAGATCTTTCCCCGGAACCGGACGGAGGAACCTGCCATGGCCGATGAGGTGGAGCGCGACGGCGCGATCAACGCCAAGCTCGTCGCAACCAAGGAAAAATGGGCGCGCGAAGGCCGCGGCCTGTCCGGGGAGATCAGTGGCGGCGAGCGCCTGCCGCCGGGCCAGCACCTGACCGAGGGCTGGCCGGTGCTCGACCTCGGCATCCTGCCGCGGGTGGACCGGACCAACTGGCAGCTCGGCGTGGACGGGCTGGTGGAAAACCCCATCACATGGCGCTGGGACGACCTTCAAGCGCAGCCGGTGTTCCGCCACGTGTCGGACATCCACTGCGTCACCACGTGGTCGCGCTACGACAACCACTGGGAAGGGGTGAGCGCCAGGCACCTGCTGTCCGTCGTCCGGCCGACGCCGGAGGCGCGCTTCGTGCTGTTCCACTCCTCGGACAACTACACCACCAATCTGCCGCTGGCGGCCTTCGATGACGACGACGTGCTGCTCGCCACCACGTGGCAGGGCGAGCCCATCGACCGCGACCATGGCGGGCCGGTGCGGGTCGTCGTGCCGAAGCTGTATTTCTGGAAAAGCGCCAAGTGGGTCAAGCGCATCGAGTTCCTGGCCGAGGACAAGCGCGGCTATTGGGAGGTGCGCGGCTACCACAACGACGCCGATCCCTGGAAGGAACAGCGCTACACGGAATAGCCCCGCAACGCTCCCCCTCATCGGAACCCCGCCGGCGAGGTGCGTCGAAACGCGCCACGCACGCGACGCCGGTGTGTGGGACAGTTCTGGTTCATTGCTGGCTGGACGAACCATCCTAATCGTTGTAGTATTTCGGTACCGGAATGCGCAATTGCTCTAGATCATTCCGTGTGGCCTACAACGTCTGTATGACGGAGCGGGGTTTCGGCCAAAACCCACGGACTGGGGTGGAGAAGGAAAGAACAATGACAGTGGACTCGGTCACGATAGCCTTTGTGGGCAGTGGCGGTGCCGGCGTCATGACGGCCGGCCAGATGCTGCTCGACGCCGCCGCGAACGTCGGTTGGTACGGCCTTATGTCGCGCTCTTCAGGCCCGCAGATCCGCGGTGGCGAAGCCGCCGCGTTCGTGCGTCTCTCACCCCGGCCGGTGCACGCCCCCGGCGACCGCTTCGACATGATCGTCGCCTTCGACTGGCAGAACGTCGAGCGCTTCGCCGCCGAACTCCCGATGTCGCCGGAAAGCGTCATCGTCACCGACCCCGCGCAGGGTGAGGTGCCGCCGGTGCTGGCGGCCAGCGGCGCCAAGACCATCGCCATGCCGATCAAGGAGATCGCCGCCTCCATCACCGGCGGTCGCGTCAACATGGTCGGCCTGGGCGCCGTGGCGGCCGTCGTCGGCCTGCCGCACAAGGGCATCGAGGCGGTCGTCCAGGACGCGCTCGGCAAGAAGGGCGAGGCCGCCGTCCAGGCGTCGCTGGCCGGCTCGCAAGCCGGCGCCAAGGCCGCGGCGGACTGGAACCTCGGCCTCACGCTGTCGGCGCCGGCCAAGAAGGACGCCCCGCGCTGGAACATCTCCGGCAACGAGGCGGCCGGCTTCGGCGCGCTGCGTGGCGGTGTGAAGTTCTGCGCCGCCTACCCGATCACCCCGGCGACCGAAGTGCTGGAATGGCTGGCCCCCAACCTCGCCAAGACCGGTGGCATCCTGGTCCAGGCCGAGGATGAGATCGCCTCCATCACCATGTGCATCGGCGCGTCTTACGGCGGCGTACCGTCGATCACCTCGACGTCCGGCCCCGGCCTGTCGCTGATGATCGAGGCGCTCGGCCTGTCGCTCGCCTCGGAGACCCCGGTCGTCGTGGTGGACGTCATGCGCGGCGGCCCGTCCACCGGCATTCCCACCAAGTCCGAGCAGTCCGACCTGAACATCGCCGTCTACGGCATGCACGGCGACGCCCCGCACCTCGTCGTGGCGCCGACCTCCATCGCCGACTGCCTGTTCACCACCCAATGGGGCGTGCATCTGGCGGAAGCCATCCAGACGCCCTGCATCGTCCTGTCCGATCAGGCGATGGGCCAGTCCCGCACGGTCACCGACCGCCCGGTCGATGCGCCGTTCAAGGCCAAGCGCCTGCTGGCCGAGATCGCCGAGGGGGAGACCTACAAGCGCTACGCCAACACCCCCAGCGGCATTTCCCCCGCCGCGGTGCCGGGCATGCCCGGCGGCGAGCACACCGCCGATGGTCTGGAGCACGCCGAGAACGCCCTGCCGTCCTCGCAGTCCTCCGACCACCAGAAGCAGCTCGACAAGCGCCTGCGCAAGCTCACCCAGTTCGACTTCGGCGCCGAATGGGCCGACATTGAGGGTGACGGCGAGGCCGAGGTCGCGGTGCTGACCTGGGGTTCGGTCACCGGCCCGGCCCGCGAGGCCGTCGCCAAGCTGAACGCCGAGGGGAAGAAGGTGCGGCTGGTTTCCATGCGCCTCATCTCGCCGATCCAGCCCGAAAAGCTGGCCGAGGCGCTGAAGGGCGTGAAGAAGCTGCTGGTCCTGGAACAGACGCATGGCGCCCAGTTCCACAAGTACCTGCGCGCGCACGTGGATCTGCCGGGTGAGGTGACGGTGTTTAGCCGTCCCGGCCCGCTGCCGATCCGCGCCCGCGAGGTGCGTGAGAAACTGGTTTCTCTGGTCTGACCCGGACAGGAGCTTTACGACATGGATACCCATCTGACAGAAGCGCCCGCGGGTCCGACTCCGGCCGACTACAAGTCCGAGGTCAAGCCGATCTGGTGCCCGGGCTGCGGTGATTACTCGGTGTTGGCGGCGGTGACGCGCGCCTTCGCCACCATGGGCCTGGAAAAGCACAACACCGCGGTGATTTCGGGCATCGGCTGCTCGTCGCGCATCCCCGCCTACACCTCGGTCTACGGCTTCCACGGCGTGCACGGCCGCGTGCTGCCGGTCGCCGGCGGCCTCAAGCTGGCCCGGCCGGAACTCACCGTCGTGGCATTCGGCGGCGACGGCGACGGCTTCTCCATCGGCGGCAACCACTTCCTGCACGCCTGCCGCCGCAACGTCGACATGACCTACGTGGTCATGGACAACCAGGTCTACGGCATGACCAAGGGCCAGGCCTCGCCCACCACGGAGTCGGATTGGTGCGAGAGCAAGCTGACGCCGGAAGGAACGGGCGTGAACCCGATCCAGCCGTTGCAGCTGGCCATCACCTGCGGGGCGAACTTCGTGGCGCGCGGCTTCTCAGGCGATCCGAACGGCGTGGCCAAGCTGATCGTCGACGCGATCAAGCACCCCGGCTTCTCGGTGGTGCAGGTCATGAGCCCGTGCGTCACCTTCCGCCCCGAGCAGAAGAACTGGAAGAGCACGGTGCACCCCTACGGTCGCGAGCCGACCGAGGATCCGGCAACGGCGATGCGCGCCGTTCTGGAGGACGATGGTTTCGGTCTCGGAATTTTCCTGGCCGGCAACCGTCGCCCGTTCGCCCCCGCCGGCAAGGCGGTGGCGACCCTCGAACAGCTCGAGAAGGAGTTCGCCGTATGACGATCGCGAAGATCCAGAACGGCGCCTCCAGCGTCGGCCTGTTCCTGGCCCATGCGGTCGAGCTGGAGTCGGAGGCCGCGGAGCGGTACGACGAACTGGCCGACAGCATGGAAGCCCACAACAACCTTGAAGTCGCCAAGCTGTTCCGCGACCTCGCCGGCTATTCGCGCCAGCACCGCGACGAGGTGAAGGGCATCGCCTCGGAGTACGGCGCGCTGCCCAAGGTGGCTCCGTGGGAGTTCCAGTGGGACAACACGGCCGAATCGCCGGAAGCCGCGGCGTTCGAGAACGCGCACTACCTGATGACGGCGCACCACGCGCTGAAAATGGCGCTGATCTGCGAGATCCAGGGCCAGAAGTACTATGCGGCCGTGGCGGCGGAGACCAAGGACCCGACCGTCGCCAAGCTCGCCGGCGAGTTCGCCGAGGAGGAAGGCGGTCACGTGGTGCTGGTGCGCCAATGGCTGGAGCGCTACCCCACCCCGCCGGAAGGCTGGGACGAGGACCCCGATCCGCCGAACTATTCGGAGTGACGGGCGCCGAGGCGCAATGGTAAACGCAAGGGAGCCTCAGGGCTCCCTTGTCGTTTATGGGCTCACGCGATGCCGTTGGACGAGAACCCCGTGCCTTCCCCCTGCACACGCGTCTGCACGCTGGACGACAACGACGTCTGCATCGGCTGCAAGCGCACCGTCGCCGAGATCAAGGCGTGGCGCGGAATGAGCCCGGATGCGAAACGAGCGTTGCTGAGAGAGATTGAAGCACGAAAATAGTAGCCCCTCACCCGGCGGAGCCGGGGGAGGGACTTTCAAATCACGCAGCGCGCGTGACGGTCAGGCCTTCGGCCGCGAGGCTCTCGCGGATGTCCTGGAACTTGCGCACATACCGGCTCTTGTAGGTCTCAAAGTCCGCGGCGATCGCCTGGGCGGCGTCATCGCGCTTGGAATATTCGTCCACCCGGTGCGGGTTTTCCGCCCGGTACAGGGCAAAAGCACCAGCATTCAACAGTTCGTCGTTGGTCATTGTTCCTGTCCTCGCAATAAGCGACCGTTTGAAGACTCAATAACCGCTCCACAGCGAAACAGCAAGTGTCATACTGCGGTGCACCATTGCGATAAACGTCTACCACTTGGGATTCATGCCGCGGCGTCGCGCAAGGCAGCCATGCGGTCGCGGTCGACGCGGATGCGGCCGAGGTGCTGGCTCACCACGTCGGCGATCTCCGGCGGCAGTTCCTTGCCCAACGCCTCGTCGTAGCGGCGCACGCACTCCGTCTCGCCGCGTTCCACCTCTGCCAGGATGGCCTCACGCTCGTGGCCGAGCACGGCGGCGCGCAGGCCGAGGAAGAAGCGGTGCGCGCCGCCGACGATGGTGCCGCCGATGTCCGGCGCCCCGCCCTGCTCGGCGACCAGTCGCTGAAGTTCGCGCACGATGGCGCCACGCTGGGCGGCAAGGTCGCTGAACAGCGCCTTGAGGTCCTCCTCGTCGTCCCCGCCGCTGTCGGCCGCCTGCTGGTAGCCCTCGTGGCTGTCCTGGACGATGCGAATGAGGTCGTTGAGCGTGTCGACGATCTCGTCCTTGCCCATTTTTAGCCTCTCCCCGCAGAGCCTGAAACGCGCCGTTGCGCACGCCGACTCAACCCATGGTCCAGCCAGAGGTTCCATCGGCGGCAACGGAAGCGCACCGACGCTGTTGAAGGCAGGCACAGCCCGTTCGGGCGTTCCGCTTTCGAAACAAGGGAGGAAAGATTGGCTAATTCCAAGGATCAGCTGACCGATTGGCTGCGCGATGCCTACGGCATGGAAACGCAGGCGATCGAGATGCTGGAGCGTCAGGAAGGGCGCATCACCAACTATCCGGAGATGCTTGCCAAGGTGAAGGAGCACATCCAGGTGTCCAAGCGGCAGGCCGACCGCCTGAAGCAGTGCCTGCAACGCCTGGGCTCCGACACGTCGGCGATCAAGACCGGTATCGCCATGCTGATCGGCAACGCCCAGTCCATCTCCGGTGTCTTTGCCGAAGATGAGGTCGTCAAGGCCGGTATCTTCAATTACTCGTTCGAGCATTTCGAGATCGCCAACTACCGCGCGCTGATCTCCGCCGCGGAACAGTGCGGCGAGACCGAGATCGCCCGGCTGTGCCAGGAGAGCCTGAACGAAGAGATGGAAATGGCAAACTGGCTCGAACAGCGCCTGCCGCAGGTCACCAAGACCTACCTGCAACGCAAGGAGCAGGGCGCCACGGCGGAAGCCAAGCGCTGACGCACTCCCGGCCGCTGGCATCCGCCCGGCGGCCGGTTCGTTTTCAGGCTTCGACAAGCGCCGGCCGGCGACCGCGCAAGCGCCACAGGCTCCAGAGATGGCCCGACAGCGCCAGCGCGTCGGAGCCCAGGCCGAAGCCCGAGCCGGCCAGCGCGTTGTGCCCGGCGCCGAACACCGTCGCGGCGGCGGAGCAGGCGCGCATCGACAGCATTGAGGTTTGCCAGCGGCCAATCGTTCCGAGGACGAAACCGATGGCCGACAGCGCCGTCATCGCGCCGTGCCACGTCGCCGCCGCCACGCACAGCCCAGCCGGCAGCGTGGCGAGGAACAGCGCACCGGTCCAGCGCGGCCGCTCGCTGGGAAAGGCGGTCGCCATCTGCACCAGGCCCAGCGCGCACATCAGCGTGCCGGTGCTGGCCCCAAGGCCGGCGTAGTGGAGGGCGAACAGGGCGCAGGCCGCCGCCTGGACCGTCAAACACACGCGCCGGTCGCCGATCAGCGTCGATGCCGTTCCGAGGACAAGTCCGGCAAGCCCCGCCAGTATGGTCAGCGAGAGTGCCGGGAGGATGTGGGATAGGAACAGCATGGCGGGTCCCCCTTGGTTGCTCCGGGAATGCTGCGCCGCAGCAAGAGCGGGGGACCCTAGGCCCGGGGGGTTAAGCGGCTATGAACGGCGCGGTGACCAAAAACGGGCGCGGTTGCTGGCTATGCCCTTGAATTGATTGCGATAGTCAGAGGCACTGACGATACCGGGCGCCGGGTCAGCGGCACTCGAAGCGGAGGCGGTCGGCGGTCGGGCTCCGATCGACGTCCGCCAGGGACGCGTGCTTTGCGTAGCGCCGGCAGTGGTCGGCGGCGTAGACAAGGATGCTGTCGCGGTCGGTCAAGGTCTGCTCGTACTCGACCGTGATGGCGGTCGGCGACGTCTCGACCGCGTGATAGGTGCCGCCCCACACCAGTGGCGTGCACCCGGCCAGAAACCAGACGGCCAGCGCCCCGGCGACGCCACGCGCGACTTCACTCATGTTACGCCTGCAAAACGATATACTCTGCTGGCCGGGACGCTACGCCTTCGGCGGCGGGCGGGGGATGGGACCGTTTGTCTCTGGACCTTTGGACCTGGGTATTAATACCGGCTCAGCCCCGGCGCGCCCGGTAGTGGCCGAGCAGGCGCGGGCACAGCAGCTCAAGGCGGGCGTCCAGTTCCGGGTCGCGCGGCTTGTCGCGGAAGCGTTCCGACACGGCGCGGCCCTGGACGTTACCAAAGGCGAACTCCATGCGCGGCATCAGATCCGGCACGTGCTCCCACAGCGCGCTGAGCAGTTCTTCATGGCGGCGGCGGTAGTCGTGGAAGCTGTCGTCCACCGGCCAGCCGAGGTCCGCCAGAGTCTGCATCACCGACGGGGCGCGGGCGACGAAGTCCTCGTATTCTATGACGGCATCGAAACGATGACGCTCGGCGAACAGCTGGTCGATGATCAGGAACTTTTCGTCGATCAGACCGGAATGGTTGCAGTAGTTCTTTGTGCGCAGGCTCTGGTAATTGTCGCGCGGGTCGCGCAGCAGCAGCAGCACCTTGTCGGGCCGGAAGCGCTCCATGTGGACGGCGATCGGGTAGGCGGTGGTCACCGCCACCTTCACCACCATGTCCAGCGGGGTGTCCACCCGTGGCGCCGCATAGTTGTTCAGCACGTCGACCAGCGCCAGACAGTCCGGCCGCTGCGCCAGGAACAGGGTGAAGGCGGTGGCACCGCTCGACTGCATGCCGTGGACCAGAAGCCGCATGGCCGTTCTCCGCCGCTCAGGCCAGCGCCGGAACGGCAGCGGGCGAAACCAGCCAGTTCTCGGCGATCTCGGCGCTGATGAAGACGTAACGGCGGGTGTGCGGCGTCGGGTGGCGAATGCCGACGCCGTGGATGGCGTCGATCCCCTGCGGGAAAATCACCAGCTGGTTGGCGCGGTAGGGAATGGTCTCCACCACCTCCACCGCGTCCTGGGGCAGCTCGTACGTGTCGATGTCGGCGACCGGGCCGTTTTTCCAGCGGAACAGCTCCAGGTCGCCGCCCTCCGCGTCGTCGTCGGGATGGCGCAGGTAGTACAGGCAGGTGAACATCCGGTTCGGCGTGTCGAGGTGCGCGCCGCGCGACGACGAGGGACCGGCGGTGACCGGCGTGTTGATCTCGGCGCGGGCGTCCTGGAGGATGCGCGCCCGGTTGAAATCGTCGCGCAGCAGCAGCCCCATGGGGTGGTCGAGCAGGTCGCCGCCCAGCGCCTGCTTGAGCGCCGCGGGCCAATGGGCGTGGAACAGCGCCACCACCTCGGCGAAGAAGGCGGGCGAGGAGTGCAGCGTGACGAATTCCTTCCACACGTCCGGCATGTCGGGGCTGTTGAGGATCGGCCAGGCCGAGAACTGAAATCGGTGGTTGCTGCGCGGCAGACGCTTCGGGTTCGCCCAGCCCATCATGGAGAAGGGCGGGAAGCTGTCGTTCAGGGCGCGGTGGGTGTCCTCGTCCAGCACGTCGCGCACGAAGACATGGGGATAGGGATCGAGCCGGATGTCGGCCGGGGTGATGCCGGAGAGCAGGGACCGCATGCTTATCGTCCTGGAGGGTGGGCGTCGCACCACCTTCGTGCGGAAATCGACCGCACACAAGGCCGATTTGACGGTGAATCCCGATGCGCGATCAACCCGAGGGAGCCGAATGCGGCCGTCTGTTTATCTCCCGGCCGATTCGCGCTATCCAGTCGCACAACGTATCGCCGAGGGGTTCGCATGACGCTGACCGGCTTGCTGGAGCTGCGGCGCTGGCCATGGCGCTTCCTGGTCCTGGAGGCGGTGGTCTGGCTGGCCGCGGCCTCGCTGGCGCTGCGGCTGGTGCCGTTCCGCCGGCTGGCGCCCCTGTTGGGGCCGGTCCGCCCGTCCTCTCCCGCCGATGATGGTCCCGACCCGGACGAAGCACAGGAACGGCAGGCGCGTCGCGTCGGGGCGGCGGTCGCGCGGGCGACCCGGTTCCTGCCCTGGGAGGCCCTGTGCCTGCCGCAGGCGATGGCGGCCAAGGCCATGCTCGCCCGCCGCGGCCTGCGCACCACGCTGCACCTGGGCGCCATGCCGGACCAGGAAAAAGGCGGGCTCAGCGCCCACGCGTGGCTGATGCTGGGGCCGCTGACCGTCACCGGCGGCGCGACGCGGCCCGGCTACGCCGAACTGGCCCGTTTCGGCTGAGGGCTCTCAACCCAGCCGCGCGACGTGGCCGGCCAGGGTCAGGGCGCGCAGGGCGGACATGGCGCGCGGAAGGGCCGGGGGCACGGCGCCGTGCCCTTGCGCCACGGTGACCAAGCCCTCGGCCTCCGCCCCTTCGGCCATGGCGCCAAGGACGGCGGCGATGGCGTCCAGGTCGAACAGGGCGGTCACCGCCGGACAGCCCCGCAGCCGGTCGAGCCGGGCCAGCAGGCCTGCCTTGGAGGCGGCCAGATTCAGCGGCAGGTCGGGAAAGGGAACGAACTTGCTGTCGCGCCAGCGGATGGCCTCGGGCAGGATGCCGGCCATGGCGTTGCGGAAAGGCTGGCGGGAAAAGCCGCCGTCCAGGAACCGCTCCAGCGGCAGCGACAGAATGAAGTCGATGATCCGCCGGTCGAGCAAGGGGGAGCTGAAGGCCACGCCGTGGCGGGCGCCGAGGATCGACCAGCGGTCGCCCCGGCCGACCAAATAGCCCTCGGTCAGCATCTCCACCCGGTCCTGCGGCCGGTTGCGCCAGTCGGCGGCCGGCGGCAGCGCCGCCGCGACCTCGGCCGCAAACGACGGGACAAGGAACGCCAGCGCGTCCCTGCGCTCATGGCGCGCCGGCCGCCCGAGCAGACGCCGGCGCAGGGCCACCAGCCAGTCGGGCACGAAGGGGAGGATCAGGCGATGGGTGACCACGCGCCGCAGCGGTTGCCCATCGCGCCGGGCGCGCGCCGGCAACTCCACCGCCAAGCCACGCCAGCGGCCCTGGCGCAGCAGTGCGGCGTAGAGGTTGGCGCCGTTGTAGGTGGCGCCCTCGTCCCCGCCGGCCCCCGACAGCAGCAACCCGGCCCCTGCGGCGGCGGCGGCGGCACAGATCCGTTCGTCCGACGCCACCAGCGGGCCGGACAGAGGCAGATCGCGATCGTTCGCGCCGTCCCCATCAAGGGGCGAGAGATAGGCGGGCGACCAAGCGATGTCCGGCTCCTGCGCCAGCACCGCCTCGACGAATTCCCGCTCGTCCCGCAGGGTTAGACCGTGGGAAGGATCGGCAAGTTGCGAGAAGGCGTGCAGCCGGCGGCCCTCGGCGCGCAGCCGGCGGGCGGCGATGACGGTGATGGTGGAGGAATCCAGCCCGCCGCTGAGGTGGACGGCCACCGGCCCCGATGGCGGCAGGCGTCCGGTCACCGCCTCCTCGATCAGGGTGCGCAGCGTCGCCGCCGCCTCGGCCGCCGATCCGCGCCAGCGGCCAACCTGGGCCGCGTCCGGTCGCCACGCGCGGTGCAGGCGCACGCCGTCCGGCGTCACCGTCAGGCTGTGGCCGGCGCGCAGCCACGCAATGTCCTGAAAGCCGGTCGCCGCGCCCCGCGCCGTCACCTCGATCAGCAGCCGGCCGAGCGCCACCCGGTCCGGCCGCGGCGGAACCACGCCCGACGCGTGCAGCCCGCGCGGCAGCGAGGCGAAGGCGAACAGCCGGCCCGGCCGGTGGGTGTAGCAGAGCGGCCGCGTTCCCATGATGTCGCGGGCGCAGAGCAGCCGGCGTTGCCGCGGATCCCAGGCGGCCACGGCGAAATCGCCGTCCAGCCGGTCGGGCAGATCCTCGCCCCAGCGGGCCAGGGCGGCCAGGGTGAGAGCCTCCGCCCCTTCATCCGCCGGCCCCATATCCGTCTGAAGGCCGAGGGCTGCGGCCAGCGCGCCGGGCCGGTCCAGCCGCACGTCGGCGGCCAGCCAAGTGCCGTCCGCCCCCTGCGGCAGCGCCGCCGGCCCGTCCGCCGAAACACCAGGGAAGTCCAGCACGGCCAGCGCCGCCGGCCCGTCCACCCGCCGCGTCACCCGCGGAGCCAGCCCCGGCGCGGTCAGCGCGGCCACCATGGCGTCCAGCGTCGCGGCATCGGCCGGGGCGCCGTCCAAACACACCAGACCGCAGATCAGGCGCATGGACGGCGTCCGCTCAGGCCACGTCGAGCAGCAGACCGCGTTCGCGCAGCCCGGCCAGGAAACCCGCCACCTGCTCGGCGCAGACGTCCGGCGTCACCTCGTACTCGGCCAGCAGCCGCTCGACCACGGCCACCTCGGTGGTGGGCTGCTCCAGCAGTTCCCAGATGCGGGTACCCACGCCGTTCAGGCCGTAATATTGCCCGTTCTCCACGCTCATCATCAGCAGCGTGTCGTCGAGAGGAGCGGCGAAGACATCGCCCGCCCGCTGGATGCTTGCGCTCATACCGCCGTATCCTCCGTCATCCGTTCATAGCCCAGCCGCGCCATGACGGCGGCATGGGCGGTTTCGATCGTTCGGACCTGCGCCGCGCTCAGATGCCGGCGCCAATCCCCTACCTGACCCTGACGAAAGAAGATCGTCTGCCCCTTCGCCCGTTCGCGGAAGCCGGCCCTGCGTTCCTGGCGCTGCAACTCTGCGAAATCGGCATGGCGCACCGCCCGGACCGCCGCCTCCTCTTCATAGCGAATACCCAGGAAGTCCAGGGCACGACAGAACTCCCCCGGCGTGTCGGCCCACAGATCTTCATAACGGATCAGGTGCACGGGCAGGTCGGTCTGGTCCAGCCAGCCGCAGACGTGCCCGCTCCAGTCGGTGAGCAACTGCCGGAATTGCACATTGGTGGCCCACAAAGACCCTGTCGGGTTGTTCATCAGGTCGATCGCCTCGTCCAAACTGACGGACAGATGGAAGGCGAAGGAGACGGCGACGTCACGCGGATCGCGCACCAGATACAGAGCCGCCCGCCCCGCCCGGCCCAGCAGCGGCGTGCCGTCCAGCAGATGGGTGTAGGCGTCGTGCACCTTGACGAGGGCGCCTCCACTCCGCGACACCGCATAGGCGTCGAGCACGGACGGCCGCAACGCCTCCGCCTCGCCCTCGGTCAGCAGGTGCGAATCGACCAGGGTCTGCTCTTCGAAGATCCCGCGGCCACTGGCGATGCCGTCACGCAGGGCCAGATCGTTGATGTCTTCCGGCTGATCAGCCCCACCGATCAGGTTCGACAGCAAGGCGCGCATCCAGGTGTTGCCGGATTTCGGATAGGAGGCGAGCCATACCATACCATCGGGCAGGGTCGGCATGGCGGGCATCACCCGGCAAGCCCACGCCAATGGGCCTGCACCGCCGTCACCGTGTCGGCCAGCCGATCCAGGTCGCGCGGCCGGGTCAGGTGGAAGACCGGGACGTGGCGCAGGATGGCGGCCGTCATCGCCACTTGGCGGCTTGTCTTGGCCATGGCGAGGACCATGCGGGGGCGGTAGCTTTCGTTCAGCAGGGCCTGGGCGGCGTCCAACGGCGGCAGGCGCTCGATCCCGGCGTGCAGAGGGGGCTTCTGGTCGCGCAGGATATAGATGGCTGCGAGCGGCACCGGCCCGTCGCCCGCCGGCCCTGGCGGTTCGACGTAATGCTTGCCGATCCCGGTCCGCACGGCGCCCCGGCGCTGCTCCTCCAGATCGCAGAACGCGATGCTCTCCTCGAACAGCTTGAACTGCCGCCCGTCCGGCCAGAGCACGGGCCGCCCACCGTCATCGAGAGCGATGGCGGAGACATCGTCGCTGACGAAATTGCAACCGGCTTGGCAGAGGGCGGCGACCAGGGTGGATTTCCCGGCCCCACTGCGCCCGCAGATGGCATAGGCCTGCCCTTCGGCGGCCACCGACGCCGCGTGCAGCACCATTCCGCCGCGCTGATGCAGCAGGATGCCAAAGCCCGTTCCCATCAAAAAGGGCATTGCATCCGCCGGGTCCGTCCCCGGCGCCGGCTCCATGTCCAGGGTCCGGCCGTCTTCGGCCAGGAAACGGCCAATGGCCGGAAGGCGCAGCAGGAAACGCCGCCCTTCCATCTCCCAGACCGGACCGTGGATCGTCGCGCCCTCCAGCCGGTCCGGCACCGGGCGGCGGCGGATGTGCACGTCCACCTCGCCCGGCGGTGCCGTGAGCGGAACCACACCCGGCAGTTCCATCTCGGCGGCAACAGTCAAACCGGCAATTCGGTAGGTGGGCATGGCAAGCGGCGGTCTACGGCGACGGTGGGAAAGGCTGATACCCTTGTCTGCCAGATGCCGCGCACCCATTCAACACCTGATGAAAGGTGGTGAATTCCCGTCCCACCCGGTCTTCGACCGACAGTGTTCCCTTTTCACGCGGGCCGATCCGTGGCATCTTTGCCGCGAACATTCGTAGTTGGGTAAACGCACAGCACGTGGCGGGCAAATATGACGCAGGAAAAGTCGGTGGTTATCGAGGATACGCTTTCGAGTGAAGCGCCGCGGCGCAAACCCTGGCTTGCGCCGCAAATCGAAGACGTTTCGGTTGCCATGACGGCGAAAGTCACCTCCACCCTGGAATACGGGACAGGCAAGAACGGGTCCTGAGGACGCGGCTTCCGTACCGGCACGTCGTGGCGCGAACGCCTGTCCAAGATTCTCGAACAGCCAAACCCGTTTTCTCGTTGGTCTGAACGCCCCCTTCGGCGTCAAACCCAGCCAGGACGGCAAAAAAGGGACGCTCACACCGCGAGGAAAACGGCTCCAAGGTTCTCGCGCGCTACGATGGTCGGCGCGGGATAGGGTTTATCCGCTTCAATGGCGGGTTCCAACGGCGGTCTGTGCGTTCGGCCCCTCACCGATCCCAAGTCTGTTGTAAGGCAAAGTCTCGGCTACCGATGCGGGTCATCGCGCGATCCATCTGAGACTTGCGCGGGCTTGCGGTCCGCCAACGTGGCGGATGCTCCGATTCGCCAAAAAAAATAGAGATCCTCTAGCACCGCATGCACTTTTTTGACGCATATTCGCACACACCACCATAATTTTTCGTATTGATATCAGATTATTATCGCAAGTGAAGGGCCGGAAGCCAATTCTCCTTCTTTTCGAAGCAGCAACTCCGAACCACCACCACCGTCTGGTGGGATGACAAAGCGCAGGCCAACTTGCGTTTGTCGTACGCGATGGTCATACTATCCGAATGTTTCAATTCGGCGATACCGCCGCATGACGAAACCTGGTGTGTCGGCCACCATCGCCAGCCCGATCACAGCACAGCGGCCCGAATGGCCGCGGGAGGAAATCGTGTCAGATGCCTATGTGGGTGAAATCAGAATCTGGAGCTTCGCCTGGGCGCCCAGTGGATGGCTCTTGTGCGACGGGTCCCTGCTGCCGGTAAAGCAGTATCAGGCGCTCAATGCCCTGCTGGGCAAAACGTTCGGCGGCGACGGCGTGAACACCTTCGGGCTGCCCGACTTGCGCGGTCGGACCCCCATCGGCGCCGGCGCTTCGGCGACCCTGGGCACGTACCCGCTTGGGGCCAAGGCTGGAGCGGAAGGGGTTACCCTGTCGCCGGCTTCGGTGCCGCCCCATATGCACTATGCCACCGCCTGCGTAACTCCCGGCACGGCAATTCCGGCCGCCGGCAGCAACATGGCCAACGTGGTCAGCGCGATAACGGGCAGCACCACGAACTTCTCCGCGTATCTGCCAGCCGCCAACTGGACGGCAAACGCGCAGCTGAATGTCGGCAGCATCACCACCACCGGAAGCAGCGCGCCGCACAACAACATGCAGCCGTTTACCGTGCTGAACTTCACCATCTGCAGCGAAGGCCTTTTCCCGCCGCGGAATTAGGCGCCCCGCAGGTCACACATCCATCTCCATTTTCGCCCCCGCGTTTCGCGGGCCGCTGGCGGTAAACGACAAGGACCATCGCCATGAGTGAGGCTTATACCGGCGAGATCCGCATGTTCGCGGGCAATTACGCGCCCGAGAACTGGCTTCTCTGCAACGGCTCCCTGCAGCCGATCAACACCTATCAGTTGCTGTACTCCCTGATTGGAACTACGTTCGGTGGCGACGGCGTGACCACCTTCGGGCTGCCCGACCTGCGCGGCCGGCTGCCGGTCGGCCAAGGCCAGGGGACGAGCCTGACCAACCGCGTTTTAGGCCAGACCGGCGGCGCCTCCATGGTGCAGTTGGTCGAAGCCAACCTGCCGGCGCACACCCACGTCGCCAACGCCTGCACCACGGTCGGCTCGACGCCGGTGATCGCCGAGGGTATCGGCCTGGCGCAGACCGATACCCCGGCGAACGGCAAGGTAGTGCGCTATGCCCCGCCCAGCTCCAACCCGACCCTTGCAAACCTGGCCCCGAGCACGGTTGAGTCGGATGGGAGCGGCAACCAGCCGCACACCAACGTGATGCCCTACCTCGCCATCAACTACATCATCTGCCCGACCGGCATGTACCCGCAGCGGCCGTAAGCGGAAAAGGAGCAGAGACAATGGATGCATTCATTGGCGAAATCCGCCTGATGGCGATCAACTTCGTGCCGCGGGGCTGGTTCCCTTGTGACGGGCGGGTCTTGCAAGTCCAGGCGTACCAAGCGCTGTGGGCCGTCATCGGCAACACCTATGGCGGCACGCCCCCCAACACCTTCGCGCTGCCCAACCTCATTGGGCGGGTGACGGTCGGTGCGGGCGACGACCCGTCCGATACCTTCGACCCGGCCTTCGGCAACAGCGGCGGGAGCAATGCCGTGACCCTCACCAGTGCGACGATGCCGTCGCACACGCACAATATGGTCGGCGCCGCGGTGGCGCAGTCGCTCCGGGTAGCCACGCCCCAAGGCAACTACCTGTCCGCTGCGGCGTTCGTTCCGACATCCGGCACGCTCGAAAACGGCAAGGCTTTCACGGCCACGTCGATCACGCCGGTGCACCTCAACGCGAACACGCTCAGCCCGTACCTCGGCACCGGCGGTCCGCACGAGAACCGTCAGCCCTATCTGGCTTTGCAGTACTGCATCTGCAACGAGGGTGAATTCCCGGTCAGGCCCTGATCCCGCCCCTCCGGCGGTGGTGTTCACCACCGCCGGAGTTTTTTCTCCCTCTCTCCCCGCCCCTTTCCATCAGGCCCCATGCTCCAGACCGCTTTGCCCACCGTGCCCCCGCACCTCGCCGCGCGCGGTGTCTCCCTGCGTCCGCGGGAGGATTCGGACGCCGAGTTCCTCCGCGACGTCTACATCGCCTACCGCTGGGAGGAGGTCGCCGCCACGGGCTGGCCCGAGGACATGCGTTTGGCCTTCCTGCACGACCAGTACCGGATGCAGGACGCCCATTACACCAAGCACTACGACGGCGCCGCCTGGGGCGTCGTCGAGGTGGACGGCGCGCGTGCCGGGCGGCTCTACCTGCTGAACTGCGGCAGCGACCTGCGCATCGTCGACATCGCCTTCCTGCCCCCCTACCGCAACATGGGCCTGGGTGGCGGCCTGCTCGCCGCCGTGCAGGAGCAGGCCCGCGCGCTCGGCGTGGCCAAGGCCAGCATCCACGTGGAGCAGTCGAACCCGGCCCTGCGCCTGTATGAACGGCTGGGCTTTCAGAAGGTGGAACTGCGCGGCATCTATCACCTGCTGGAATGGCCGGCGAGCTGACGGGCCGCCGAACACACCCGTAACGCCACGACGTCAGCGCGGCCTCCGATCCGGGAGGTCGCGTAAAGCTGTCTGTTGGCAGGGCCGATGGCAGAAACGACAAAGGCCACCCGGAGGTGGCCTGTAAGTCCTTGAAGAGAATGGCGCGCCCGAAGAGATTCGAACTCCTGACCCCCAGATTCGTAGTCTGGTGCTCTATCCAGCTGAGCTACGGGCGCATCCTGTTCTCGACACCGGCGAGTGTTACCCCCCGGCGAGGCCGGCAACTTAGCCAAATCGCCCAACCTGTGCAAGCCTTTTGATAGAATTTTTTCGACGCCGGAAATCCCCTGCAAATCAGCCGTTTTCAGGCACCGATGGACGAAGCGGCGGGGTTGGGCTATATCACCGCGCACCGCTTTTGGGAGTCGTGACGTGGGCGAAAAATCGTTCGAACGGGGTTTTCCGGTCTCTTGGGAAGAGCTGCACCGCAACGCCAGGGCGCTGGCGTGGCGGCTCATCGACAAGGGGCCGTGGAAGGGCATCGTCGCGGTGACCCGCGGCGGTCTGGTGCCGGCCGCGATCATCTCGCGCGAGCTGGAGATCCGCCTGATCGACACCGTGTGCGTGTCCACCTACGACCACCAGAACCAGCGCGAAGCCCGCGTGCTCAAGGGCATCGAGGGCGACGGCGAGGGCTGGCTGATCATCGACGACCTCGTCGATACCGGCAAGACCGCCGTCATCGTGCGCAAGATGCTGCCCAAGGCGCATTTCGCCACCATCTACGCCAAGCCGGCCGGCCGGCCGCTGGTCGACACCTTCATCACGGAAGTCAGCCAGGACACCTGGATCTTCTTCCCCTGGGACGTCGAACCGCAATACGCCACGCCGCTCGCCAACCGCCCGCGCTAACCAAGCGTCGTCGTCTTGTGGCGCGGGTCGAGCACGTCGCGCAGCCCGTCGCCCAGCAGGTTGAGGCCGAGCACCGCCAGCGCGATGGCGGCGCCGGGGTACACCGCCTGCATGGGCGCGGTGAACAGGTAGGTCTGCGCGTCGCCCAGCATCTTGCCCCAGCTGGGCGACGGCGGCTGGATGCCGAGGCCGAGGTAGCTCAGCGCCGCCTCGTTCAGGATGGCGACGGCGAACAGGATGGTCGCCTGCACGATCACCGCACCGGCCACGTTGGGCAGCACGTGCACGACCGTCACCGACAGCGGCCCGCGCCCCAGCGCCAGCGCCGCCCGCACGAACTCCCGCCGCCAGACCTGCAAGGCCGCCCCGCGCGTCACGCGGGCCAGCACCGCCACGTTGAACACGCCGATAGCGAGCACGGCGTTGATGGCGCCGGGGCCGAGCAGCGCGGTCAGCAGGATCGCCGTCAGCAGCGCCGGGAAGGCGAACAGCAGATCGGCCAGCCGCGCCACCCCCTCGTCCGGCCAACCGCGCCGCGCCGCCGCGATGAGGCCGAGCGGCACGCCGGCCAGGATGCCGATGGCGACCGCCGCCGCCGCGACGGCCAGTGAGTTGCGCGCCCCCACCATGATCATCGACAGCGCGTCGCGCCCGAAATGGTCGGTGCCCAGCCAGTGCGCGGCGCTCGGCGGCTTGAGGCGGGCGACGATTCGGATCTGCTCGGCCGGATAGGGCGTCCACAGCAGCGACAGCAGCGCCACCAGCACCACAAATCCGGTCAGCACCGCGCCCAGCAGCAGGCTGCGCGGCAGCCGGCCGCGCCAGCGCGGGGTGTCGAGGTCCAGCCCGGCCGTCATGTCTCTACCCGCGGACGTGGGTCGATCACGGCGTAGGCCACGTCGACCAGGAAGTTCACCGCCACCACGACCACCGCCAGCAGCACGACCACGCTCTGCACGACGATCAGGTCGCGCTGGCTGATCGCCTGATAGACGAGGCGCCCCAGCCCCGGCAGCGTGAAGACGTTCTCCACCACCACCGCCCCCGCCACCAGGAAGGCGAATTGCAGGCCGAGCACCGTGGACACCGGGATCAGCGCGTTGGGCAGCACGTGGCGGACCATCACCGTCCAGCCCGGCACGCCCTTGGCGCGGGCGGTTCGGACGTAGTCCTCGCGCATGGTGTCGAGCACGGCGGAGCGGGTGACCCGCCCCAGGATCGCCGCTTCCGGCAGCGCCAGCGCCACCGCCGGCAACACCAGCGCCTTGCAGGCTGGCCCGATGCCGGCCGCCCACCCCGGAAAGCCGCCCGCGGCGAACCAGCCCAGCTGCACCGAGAAGCCGAGGATCAGCAATATGGCGAACCAGAAGTTCGGCACGGCGATGCCCAACTGGCCGAACGCCATCACCGCCCAATCGCCCGGCCGGTCGTGACGCGCCGCGGCGTACAGGCCGAGCGGCAGCGCCAGCAAAGTCGACAGCGCCAGCGCCATGCCGGCCAGCGGCAGCGTGATGGCAAGGCGCTCCAGGATCAGCGCCGCCACCGGCCGGTGGTAGGTGTAGCTGACGCCGAAGTCGCCGGTCAGCATGCCGCCGACCCAGCTCAGGTAGCGCAGCCCCATGGGTTGATCGAGGCCCAACTGCCGGCGCAGGGCCTCCAGCGTGTCGGGCCGGGCCTCGGTGCCCAGCATCAGCAGCGCCGGGTCACCGGGCAGCACGTTCAGTACGACAAACACCAGCAGCGTGGCGAGCCAGCCGGTGACCGCCAGCGTCAGCAGACGACGGGAGAGAAAGGCGATCATGTGGAAAAACAACTATGTCCACACGGATTACACGGATTTTGGCACGGATTACACGGATTTTCTTTGATGCTTGCGGCGCACCGGCGTTCCCTTAAGCCTTTGCTGCGCACGATCATAAAAAATCCGTGTAATGCGTGAATAAATCCGTGCAATCTGTGTGAATTTACTTGTTCACTGCCAGCGCACGCCGGTGACGTCGTTCACCTGATACGGGCGGTTCTTCCACATGCCCTGGACCTTGGCGTTCTCCACGGTGACCACCGGAAGCTGGAACAGGAAGCCGTTCACCGCATCCTCGGCCAGCACGCGCTGCATGTCGCCGTACAGCGCCTTGCGCCGCGCCGGGTCGAGGGTGCGCTCCAGCTCGGCGTTCAGCGCGTTGAAGCGGTCGCTCTTGTAGCCGAAGTAATAGTCGGGCCGCGAATAGATATCGATGTCCAGCGCCTCGGTGTGGGCGACGATGGTCAGGTCGAAGTCCTTGCCGCGGAACACCTTCTCCAGCCACTGCGCCCATTCCAAATTCTCGATCCTGGCGCGGATGCCCACCTCGGCGAGCATGGCGGCGATCAGCTCACCCGAGCGGCGGGCGTAGATCGGCGGCGGCAGGCGCAGCGTCGTTTCGAAGCCGTTCGGATAGCCGGCCTCGGCCAGCAACGCCTTGGCCTTCTTCACGTCGTAGGGGTACATGCCCGTCAAATCCACGTACTCCGGCCGGTTCGGCGCGAAGTGGCTGCCGATCGGCGTGGCGAGGCCGGACATGGCGCCCTCGATCAGCGTCGTGCGGTCGATGGCGTGCGCCATCGCCCGGCGCACCCGCACGTCGTCGAAGGGCTTGCGGGCGTTGTTGGTGGACAGCAGCGTCTCACCCTCGCTGGTGCCGATGACGACGCGGAAACGCGGGTCGTTCTTGAACTGCGGCAGGGCTTCGTAGGTGTTGAACTGCGGGACCGTATCCACGTCGCCGGCCAGGATCGACGAGACCTGCGCCGCCGGGTCGGCGATGAAACGGAAGGACACCCGCTCCAGCGCCGGCTTCGGCCCGTCGTAATCGGGGTTGCGCACCAGCACCACGCGGTCGCCGGCGATCCAGCGCTCGAATTTGAAGGGGCCGGTGCCGATGGGGGTCTGCTTGTCGCCGGCCTGCGTCTCGGCCGACTGGATGACCGCGGCGCCCAGGCCCATGTGGAACAGGAACAGGCCGTCGGGGCGGGAGAGCGTGACGATTGCCGTCTGCGGGTCGGGCGTGTCCACCGCCGCGATGGCCTTGAACCACGCCTTCTGCGGGTTGGTCGAATCGGCCGCCCGCGCGCGGTCCAGGGTGAACTTCACGTCGGCCGAGGTGGCCGGCTTGCCATTGTGGAACTTGGCGGTTTCGCGCAGCTTGAAGGTGTAGGTCAGCGCGTCGTCGGACACCGTCCAGCTCTTGGCCAGACCGGGGCCGACCGCGCCCTCGGCGTCGATGCGGGTCAGCGCCTCGTACAGGTTGACCAGCGTCACTTCGGAGATGGCGGCGGCGGCGCTGGCGGTGGGGTCGAGGTTCGGCGGTTCCAACTGCATGCCGACCACGAGGTCGGTGCGCGCCTGCGCATGCACCAGACCGGGCAACAGCGTCAACACGGCCGCAGTCTTCAGAATCCATCCCCGCATGACCCACCTCCCCTCGCCCTTGGTTACCGCGGATGATGCGGTGCGGCAGCGCCGAGTTCAAGGCCGCTGGAGCGTCGCCCCGTGGAGTTCCCGGTATCCGGGAAACGGTCCGAGGCCCTCGGCGTGGTAGATCCCCCGCCCGATGGCCCGCGCCGTCGCATCGGCGGCGTGCGATCCGAGCCGGGCGAGGTGGTACGCCCGCGGCTCCGGCAACGGCCGGGTGCCGGTCGCCAGGACGTACAGCGTGTCGCCGTCGAAGGGCGTGTGCGCCGGCCGGATGGCGCGGGCCAGACCGTCGTGCGCCATGGTGGCGAGGCGCAACGCCTCCGCCTTGGTCAGGTCGGCGTTCACCGCGACGACGCCGATGGTGGTGTTGGCGGCGGCGCGGGCGATGGAATGCTCGGGTAGGCCGGGGTCTGGTGGGATTGGTGCGGTGGGCAGCGGCTGGCCGCCCATCTCGCCATCCAACTCCAGCGCCCAGGCCCACAGCGTCGGCTGACCGGGCATGGTTGCGAAGCCGAACGGGTTGGCGGCGATCAGCGCGCCGATCTGGAAGCCGTCGTCGGTGACCAGCGAGGCGCTGCCCAGGCCGCCCTTGATCGTGCCGGCCTTGGCGCCGAAACCAGCGCCGGTGTTGCCGAGGCTGAACTCCAGCGAGACCGTTTCGAGTGCGGAACGGGCGAGATCCGGGAAGGGTGGATGTTCGCCCCAGTCCTTGTCGCCGCCGTTCAGCAGGTCGAAGAGGATGGCCGCCGGCACGATGGGCACGCGCACCGGCCCGACCGCGTACCCCCGCCCCCGCGCCGCCAGCCACGACGCGGCGGCGCTCGCCGCCTCCAGCCCGAAGGCCGAACCGCCGGACAGCACCACGGCGTCCGCCCGGTCCACGAGGCACGAGGGATTCAGCGCGTCGGTCTCCCGCGTCCCCGGCGCCCCGCCCCGCACGTCCACGGCGGCCACCGCCGGTGCGTCGGGCAGGATGACGGTGACGCCGGTGCGCACCCGCGTGTCCGCCGCGTTGCCGACGCGAATGCCGTCCACGTCGGTGATGAGGTTGCGGGGACCTGGACGCATCGGGGCTCCTCTCATTTCCCATTCCTGCCTCCGGCGGGGGAGGGTCAGGGTGGGGGCAGCGGCCTTTCGGGAAGGCGGATGAAACGGAATGAAACACTATGTAACGCTGTCAGGCCGTGTGTTCGATTCGTTGCTGCGGTTTTCCGGAGGGACTGAACGTTTCCTTTTTGGTCATCCCCGCGCAGGCGGGAATCCAGGAAACCCCGCCAATTCAAGCGCTTGCGACGTGTCCTGGATCCCCGCCTCTCGCGCTGGCGCAGCCAGCGCTGGCGGCAGGCGGGTCCTGTGGACCCGTTGAGAGCCTGCGCGGGGATGACGGTGTGAGAGAGTTCAGGCTGTTGCGGAGTCCGATCTTGCCACGAAAGACATCTAGGATGATGATCCTATGATAAGTGGCTGAAATTGGCAAGATTTTCTGCCGATTGAGGGAGAGCCCCCCTGGATTTCACGATCCGGTTCGATCCAGTTCAGCCACAACGGCGGGCAGTTTGGCGATCAGGTCGGGGACGAAGATCGTGGCGGTGTCGTAGATGACGCGGGGATTGGTCCCCACATAATCGTGGGCGAGGATGTTGCGCATGCCGATGATCTGCGGCCAGGGAATCTCGGGGAACCGGGCCTGAACGTCGTTCGGGATACGACGTGCAGCCTCGCCGATGATCTCGATGGCCCGAATGGTGGCGAAGCGGGTCTTCTCATCCGCCTGGAAAAATCGCGGATCACAGCATCCGCACCTCGGCGAGGATGCGCTGGCCGATGCGGCGCCTCAGCGAAGCCTTGTCGGCCAGATCCACCCGGATTCCCAGGGCGTCGCTCAGCTCCATCTGGAGCCCGACGTAGTCCGGCAGCGTCATTCCTTCGCCGATCTCCACCAGCACGTCGAGGTCGCTGTCCTCGCGCTGCTCGCCACGGACGTAGGAGCCGAAGACGCCCATCCCCCGGATGGGATAGCGGCGGCGAAGCGCGGGCTGCATGGCCTGGAGCTGGTCGATGATGCTGTCGAGCTTTCTCATGTCGGCCCTTCCGCGTCGTAAGGCCCTCAACAGCCCTCGGCCATGTCGTAGATGGCGTCCATGTCGGCGATCAGCACCTTGTTGCCTTCCTGCAATGAGATCGCGCCGGCCGTCTTGAGCTGGGTGAAGGTGCGGCTGACCGTCTCCGTCGTCAGGCCCAGATAGTCGGCGATGTCCGCGCGGCTCATCGGCACATAGACGGGGTTCTCCTTGTGGCCGCGGCGCGCGGCGCGCTGGGACAGCATCAGCAGGAAGGAGCAGATCTTCTCCTTGGCCGTCTTGCGGCCCAACAGAAGCATCTGGTCCTGCGCCGCCGCCAGCTCGTTCGACGCCATGGAGAACAGGCGGCGCTGCATCTTCGGGAACTCGTCCATCAGCGCTTCGATCTTGCGCCGCGGGAAGCGGCAGACCGAGCAGCTGGTCACCGTCTCTGCGGTGTAGGCGTAGCTCTCGTTGACCGCCAGCCCCAGGAAATCGCCGGTCACCAGGAAACCGGTGATCTGCCGGCGTCCGTCGGGCAGCAGCTTGTACAGCTTCACCGTGCCGGAGGTGACGTTGTAGAGCGCGTCGGCCGCCTCGCCCTCGGAGAAGATGGTGTGGCTGGCCTCGATGCGGACGGTTTGCAGGATGTCGGCGAGCCGCCGCAGTTCATCGGGATCGAGCGCGGCGCAGACAGTCAGACTCCGCACGGGGCAGGCCCCGCATGGGTTCATGTCGGTGGCCGCCGCCTTCTCGCGGGGCCGGCTCAGATCAAACGGTGGCATGGCAGCTCGGGCCTTAACCGACCAAGGACCTCATCATGGTCATATCCGTTAAACTTCGCAACCTTACTCGTCCGACGGGTTTTCCCCACCGTTCGAAAGGAATACCCCGTCAGCGCCGCTCGGCGCGCTCGCCGGGCAGCGGCGGGGGCGGTTCGTCGTCGAACAGGATGCGGTTCGCCGCCCCGTCCAGATCGTCGAACTGCCCGGACTTAAGAGCCCACAGGAACGCGGCCAGCCCCATCCCGCCCAGGCTCAGCGCCGCCGCGATCATGTACAGAAGCTCTTTCATGGTGCTGTTCCCTCGGGCGGCGGGCACGGGCCAGCCGCAATGCGTTGGCGATGACGATAAGCGACGATGATGACATCGCCAAGGCGGCGATCAGCGGAGTCAACAGCCCGGACACCGCCAACGGCACGGCGAACAGGTTGTAGACGATGGCGATGAGGAAGTTCTGCCGCACCAGCGTGCCGGACCGCGTCGCCACGTGCAGCGCCTCGGGGATGGGCGCCAGCAGGCGGCCCTGGAACACCACGTCGGCGGCGGTCTGGCTGACATCGACCGCCGTGGACGGCGACATGGACACCGACGCGGCGGACAGGGCCGGCGCGTCGTTCAGGCCATCGCCGACCATCATGACGGTGCGGCCCTGGGCCACCAGCGCGTGCAGCGCCGCGGCCTTGTCGGCCGGCGTCTGCTCCGCCTTCCAGTCGTCGATGCCCAAGCCCTCGGCCACCACGGCGACGGCGGCGCGGCGGTCGCCGGACAGCAGGCTGATCGCCATGCCGCGCGCCTTCAACGCCGCGACGACCTCCGCCGCGTCGGCGCGCGGCGCGTCGAGGAAGGTGATGCGCAGGTGCGGTTGCCCCGGACGGGCCAGCCACAGCTCTGGGCCGGGAGCGTCTTCGGTGGGATCGGGGGCTTCGGTGAAGCGGCGGCTGCCCAGGCGGAACTCGCCCTCCGCCGTCTCGGCGACGAGGCCGGCGCCGGGAATCTCCCGCACGCCCTCGGCCACCGGCACGTTCGGCACGGCGCGCACCAGCGCGCGGGCCAGCGGGTGCTTGCTGGCGCCGGCCAGCGCGGCGGCGGCGCGCAACGCCTGGGGGTCGAGGCCGTCGAGCTGCGGCACCGGCCGCCCCTCGGTCAGCGTGCCGGTCTTGTCGAACACCACCGTGTCGACGGAGGCGAGGCGTTCCAGCGCGGTCGCCGTCTTCAGCAGGATGCCCTGGCGCATCAGGCGGCCCGACGCGATGACCTGCACCACCGGCACCGCCAGCGCCAGCGCGCACGGGCAGGTGATGATCAGCACCGCCACCGCGTTCATCAGCGAATCCTGCCAGGACGCCCCCATCAGGAGCATCCAGCCCAGGAAGGTGGTAAGCGCCGCGAGGTGCACCACCGGCGCGTAGAGGCGCGACACCCGGTCGGCGATGGCGACGTACTTGGCGCGGCCCTGCTCGGCGACCTCCATCAGGCGGACGATCTCGGCCAGCAGCGTGCCCTCGCCCACCGCGGTGACGGTCAGGCGCAACGGCGCCGTCAGGTTCAGCACGCCGGCAAACACCTGATCGCCGGGGCGGACGGTGGCGGGCACGCTCTCGCCGGTGATCAGGCCGGTGTCGACGTCGGAGACGCCGTCCGACACGCGGCCGTCGACGGGCACGCGCTCGCCGGTGGCGATCAGCACGGTGGTGCCCGGCTGGACTTGTTCCGGGGGCACAATGACCGAGCGGCCATCAGGGTTGAGCACGGTCACCTGGGTCGCCCGCAGGCCGATGAGCTGCTCGGCGGCGGAGCGCGCCCGACCGCGCGCCCGCTGGTCGAGGTAGCGCCCGATCAGCAGGAAGAACAGCAGCATCGTTGCGCCATCGAAATAAGCATGGAGACCGCTTTGCGTGGTCTCGAACAGGCTCATGGCGGCGGTGAGGATGACGCCGATGGTGATCGGCACGTCCATGTTGGTGCGCCCGCGCCGCAACGCCTGGAAGGCAGAGCGCGCGAAGGGCCGCAGGGCGTAGGCGATGGCCGGTAGGCCGATCAGCGCCGACAGCCAGTGCATCAGGTCGCGCGTCGCCGTGCCCATGTCGTTATAGCCGGACCACACCGACACCGAGAACAGCATGATGTTGCTGGCGGCGAAGCCGGCGACGGCCATGGAGCGCAGCAGCTCCTTTTCGGTCTTCAACTGGGCGCTGCCCAGGCGGTCGGGGTCGAAGGGGACCGCGCGGTAGCCGAGGCGGGTGATGGTGTCGATCACCGCGTTGGCGTCGGTCTCGTCCACGCGCCACGTGATGGTCAGCCGCCGCGTCGTCATGTTGAGGCGCGCGTAGGTCACGCCGGTCTGGCGCGACAGCGCGGTTTCGATCAGCCAGACGCAGGCAGCGCAGTGCAGGCCGTCGACCATCAGGTGCAGCGTGGCGGTGCCGTCCGCAGCCGGCTTGGCGTGCGGGGTGAAGTCCACCGTCGGGGCGTCGGATTCCGGCCGCAGGGGGCGGGCCTGGGGATCGACGCTGCGCCGCTCATAGTAGCGCTCAAGGCCGAGGCCGCGCACGAGTTCGTACGCGGCCTCACAACCGGAACAACAGAAGGAACCCGCTTTGTCGGAAGAGACGGGCTCCGTGCCGGCAGGAACCTCCTGCCCGCAGTGGAGACAGACAGACATCAATCAACCCAGACGCGCTGCTGATCCTGGTAGTCGCCGGTGGCGTGCTCGATGACGAGGCGGATGTCCCAGACACCCGACAGCGGCAGATCGACGGCGGCCACATAACGGCCGTCACCGGCGTATTCCGGCTGAACGGCGCGGTCGTAGCCCTGCATGGTCGGACGGATGAACTTGATCCGCACCTTGGCGTCCTTCAGGACATTGCCGTTCTTGTCGTGCAGGTTCAGCGCCACCTTGGCCTTACCGGGGGCCGGCGAGGCGAAGCTGAGATCGACCTTCCAGGCGCGCTCTGCCTGCGCCTTGGCGCCGGCAAGATCCTGATTGTACTTGATGCCCTTGATGAAGTGGTCCTCGGTCTCCAGCCCGTTGAAGGTCGAGGTGGCGTAATACGCCATCACCGCGTTGACGGCGATGACGACGCCGAAGAACGCGAAGAAGATGTAGGGGATGTACCAGCCCGGACGGCGCCCGGAAACCGGCGGGCGATTCTGGGGCAGGTGGCTGCCGGCATCGGTGGACATGCTCATCGACCTGTGCTCTCCGTGCGCATCAATTCCCCGGACCCATGAAGACCGTATCACGTTTGGCGGTCTCGCCGGATGCGGAGGTTAGACTGAAGGTAAGGGGGGTGGAGGTGTCTTTCAAACGCGAGCCCGGTGCTGTGACGAGGATTCGGTACGTCGCCACCGTGTCCGGCGCCGCCGTGAGGCGCAGCGCGGTGGCCGCGCGGTCCTGCCCCTCGCCGGCGGTGAACATGGTGGTGTCGGCGAGGCCCTCGACGCTCAGCGTGTAATCGCGCGGATCGCGCGTCATGTTGGCGATCTTGAAGGTGTAGGCGTTGCGCACCGAGCCGTCGGACAGCAGCGCGAACAGCGGCGCGCGGTCGCGCAGCACGGTGATCTCCAGGCCCGGCCGCAGCATCAGGCCGGCGGCGATCATACCGGCGATCACCACCATCATCAGCGCGTAGAGGATGGTGCGCGGGCGCAGCAGCCGGTACCTGCCCGGCTTTCCGGTGGCGGCGATGGCGACCTGATTGGTCTGGGTGTCGAACTTTACCAACCTTTTGGGGCGGCCGATCTTCGTCATGATGTCGTCGCAGGCGTCGATGCACAGGCCGCAGCCGATGCACTGCATCTGCAAGCCGTCGCGGATGTCGATGCCCACCGGGCAGACCTGGACGCAGTTGAAGCAGTCGATGCAGTCGCCCAGACCCTCCGCCTTGCGCTCCTCCCAGTTCTGCGACTTGCGCAGAAGCCCGCGGCCCTCGCCGCGCCAGTCCTGGTAGGTGACGATCAGGCTGTCCTCGTCGATCATCGCCGACTGGAAGCGCGGCCACGGGCACATGTAGGTGCAGACCTGCTCGCGCGCGAAGCCGGCCAGCAGGTAGGTGGTGCCGGTGAACAGGGCGATGAAGCCGAGCGCGGTCGAGGACGCCTCGAAATGCAGGATCGCGCGCAGCAGCGTCGGCGCATCGGTGAAGTAGAAGATCCACGCACCGCCGGTGGCGGCCGAGATCAGCAGCCAGATGGCGTTCTTCGCCACCTTCCTGCGCAGCTTGGCGAAACCCCACTTGCCCTGGTCGAGTCGGATGCGCTCGCCGCGGTCGCCCTCGGTCAGGCGCTCGACCCACAGGAAGAGGTCGGTCCACACCGTCTGCGGGCAGGCGTAGCCGCACCACACGCGCCCGGCCAGCGAGGTGGCGAGGAACAGCCCCAGCGCCGCCAGGATCAAGGCGCCGGTGAGATAATAGATCTGCTGCGGCCACAGCTCGATGAAGAAGAGGTAGAAGCGCCGCGCCTCGACATCCAGCAGCACGGCCTGATCCGGCCCGCCCGGCCCGCGGTCCCAGCGGATCCACGGCAGCACGTAGTAGATGCTCAGCAGCACGACCAGCGCCGTCCACTTGATCGTGCGAAACGGGCCGGCGACGGACTTCGGATAGACCTTGGCGTGCTTGGCGTACATCGCCTGAGCGGTCCGGCGCGGCGGCCTCGCCGACGCTTGGGGCGGAGTCTGGACCGGTTCGCGATCCGGCCTCGGGGGGCCGGGCGTTTCCGTAACCGTGCTCATGAGGATGCCTTGCACGTTTTTTGTTTCGCGGGTTGCCGCAGCCGAATTAGGCCGGGTCCGCCGTTCGAGTATAGCGGCGCAACGCCGCAGGGGCATTGCGTTGAATCAACCGCCGCCTTGACCCGCGTCAATTTTTTCCGGGGGTTTGGGTGGGGATGGCTCCCCAAAAGAAAAGTGCCGGGGAGTCGCCTCCCCGGCACCGTTCCTACTCTTTCTCGACCACGGACGGTGGCTTACTTGCCGCCGCCGAGGGTGTGAACGTACACCGCCAGCTGCTTGATGGTGGTGTCGTCCAGACGCTTCGCCCAGGCGGGCATCACGCCGGCGCGGCCGTTCGTGATGGTTTCCACCAGGGTGGCCTTGTCACCACCGTACAGCCAGTTGGCCTGGACGAGCGGCGGAGCGCCGACCTCCATGCCGGCGGCCAGAGAGCCCTGCGCCTTGTCGCCATGGCAGGCGGCGCAGTTCTCCTCGAACACCTTGGTGCCCGCGGCGACCTTCGTCGCGTCGGCCGGCTTCTTGTTCAGCGACAGGACGTAATCCGAAACCTGATCGATCTGATCCTTGTTCAGGATGCCGTCCTTGCCGAACGCCGTCATGCCGACGCCGGGGGTGGCGCGGGTCTCGGCGTCATCCGAACGGATGCCGTGCTGGATGGTCTTGTAGATGTCCGCGGGGGTGCCGCCCCACAGCCACACGTCGTCGGCGAGCGTCGGGTAGCCCTTGGCACCCTGACCGCCGGCACCGTGACAGGCCGCGCAGTTCTCGTTGAAGACCGAACGGCCGCCCGCCAGGGCGAACTGCAGCAGGTCCTTGTCCTTCTTGATCTCGTCGACCGACTTGGCGGCGATGGCCGTCACGTACTTGGCCTGACCGGCCTTGGCCGCGACCATGTTGTCGGCGAGCTCCTGGCGCATCGACCAGCCAAGGATGCCCTTGGTGTAGGTCTTGCCCAGCGGCCAGGACGGGTACAGCACGTAGTACACCAGCGCCCAGGCAATGCAGACGTAGAAGATGTACAGCCACCACTTGGGCAGCGGGTTGTTGAGCTCCTTCAGGCCGTCCCACTCGTGCCCGGTGGTCTCGACGCCGGAGAGAGCGTCCTTCTCGATGTTTCTCGCCATGGTTTAAAACTCCTGGCCATCTTCCTTGAGCGGGATCTGGGAGGCCTTTTCGAACTTGCCGCGGTTCCCCGGCCACATCGCGTAGACGATGATCCCGGTGAAGACCAGAGCAAGCCAGACCGTCCAGAAGGACCGCAGGGCTACGGTGATCGAATCCAAGTCCATGGATTCCTCCGCCGCTTACTGCTGCAGCTGCTTAGGCGACTGGTACTTGGTGAAATCCACCATAGTGCCGAGCACCTGCAGGTAGGCGACGAGGGCGTCCATTTCGGTGACGACCTTGTTGCCCGTGAAGTTGGCCACCACGGCCTTCGGGTAGCGCTTCTGGAACGCCGCGAGCGCCTTGGAATCGGCGTCGGGGTTCTTCTGCACCGCCAGATCGGCCTTGGCGTTGGCGATCTGATCGTCCGTGTACGGGACGCCGACGATCTTCAGGGTCTTGAAGTGATCGGCAACGTCGTCGAACTTGAGCGGACGGTCCTTCATCCAGCCGTAGGTCGGCATGATCGACTCCGGCACCACGGCGCGGGGGTCGACCAGGTGAGCCACCTGCCAGTCGTTGGAGTACTTGCCGCCGACGCGGGCAAGGTCCGGACCGGTGCGCTTGGAGCCCCACTGGAAGGGATGGTCGTACATGCTCTCCGCGGCCAGCGAGTAGTGACCGTAACGCTCCACCTCATCGCGGAACGGACGGATCTGCTGGCTGTGGCAGTTGTAGCAGCCTTCGCGCACGTAGATGTTGAAACCGGCCATCTCGAGCGGCGAATAGGGGCGAACCCCATCCACCTTCTCGATGGTCGACTCGATGGTGAACAGCGGGACGATCTGCACAAGGCCGCCGATCGACACCGTGATCAGGATGAGCACGATCAGAAGGAGCGTGTTCCGCTCGATCGTATCGTGGCTAAAACCCTTCTTTTCCTCAGCCATATCTCAGGTCCTCTCGGCTTCAGGCCGCGCCGACGGCGGGCTTGTGCGGGGCCGTGACGTACGGCTTCTCGATGCGGACATCGCCCTTGGCCGTGCGCCACAGGTTGTAGACCATGATCAGCGAACCCGCGACGAACAGCAGGCCACCCATCGCACGGATCACGTAGAACGGGTGCATCGCCGCAACCGTCTCCACGAACGAGTACTGGAGGAAGCCGAGGTTGTCGTAGGCGCGCCACATCAGGCCCTGCATGATGCCGGAGACCCACATGGCCGTGATGTACAGCACGATGCCGATGGTGGCGGTCCAGAAGTGCAGGCTGACCAGACGCAGCGAGTAGAGCTGCGAGCGCTTCCACAGGACCGGAACCAGGAAGTAGATGGCGCCGAAGCTGATGAAGGCCACCCAGCCGAGCGCACCCGAGTGCACGTGGCCGATGGTCCAGTCGGTGTAGTGCGACAGGGCGTTGACCGCCTTCACCGACATCAGCGGACCTTCGAAGGTCGACATGCCGTAGAAGGCAACCGAGGCCACCATGAAGCGCAGGACCGGGTCGGTGCGCAGCTTATCCCAGGCACCCGACAGGGTCATGATGCCGTTGATCATGCCGCCCCACGACGGCATCCACAGCATGACCGAGAAGGTCATGCCCAGCGTCTGCGCCCAATCCGGCAGAGCGGTGTAGTGCAGGTGGTGCGGGCCGGCCCAGATGTAGAGGAAGATCAGGGTCCAGAAGTGCACGATCGACAGGCGGTACGAATAGACCGGCCGCCCGGCGCGCTTCGGGACGAAGTAGTACATGATGCCGAGGAAGCCGGCGGTCAGGAAGAAGCCGACCGCGTTGTGGCCGTACCACCACTGCACCATGGCGCTCTGCACGCCCGAGACGAACGTGTAGCTCTTCATGCCGAGCAGCGAGACCGGCAGGTTGACGTTGTTGCCGAGGTGCAGCACCGCGACCGTCAGGATGAAGGCCAGGAAGAACCAGTTCGCCACGTAGATGTGCGACTCGCGCCGCGTCATCACCGTGCCGACGAACACCACGGCATAGAGGACCCAGATGACCGTCAGGTACAGGTCGAGGGCCCACTCGGGCTCGGCGTATTCCTTGCCCTGGGTGTAGCCCAGGACGTAGGAGAGCGCGGCGAGCACGATGAAGATGTTGTAGTTCCAGAAGATGAACTTCGACAGCCCTTCGCCGCCGAACAGGAACTGCCGGCTGGTGCGCTGCACCGAGTACAGCGACGTCGCGAACAGAACGTTGCCGCCGAAGGCGAAGATCACGGCCGAAGTGTGGACCGGCCGCAGACGGCCGAAGCTGGTCCACTCAAGACCGAGGTTGAGCGCCGGAAACGCGAGCTGGAGCGCGATGAACAGACCGGCGATGAAGCCGATCACACCCCAGAACACTGCCGCGATCACGAAGAGCCGAATGACGTCTTCGTTGTAACGGACGTCTTCCGACACCCGCTGGCTGCCCAGGGCGGCCCCTGGGGTCAGAGTCGCTGATGCCATACAATCTCTCCCGTTTGCCCCGGGCGGCTCGGGCGACGCCCGTGAGGATGCACTACCGCTTGGGTCTTTGTTAAGGAGGGTGACAGTCACGCGAACGGCAACGCACGCACGCGCCGACACGCCTGCCACCAATAGCCGGGCACACTATGTAAGCCGCTGGTTAAGAACATTGATCTACGTCAACGACCGGTTTGACGTACGCCTGCCATCGTTCGGCCTAAGCCTCTGGCCGGGGTATGGATATGGACGACGGCTTCGTCGCAAAACCCTTGGGAAAGCGCCAGATCGACCAGGCGTTCCCCGTCGTGCGCGCGATCCTGCCCGATCTGGGCGTGGAACGATGGCGCGCATTTGCCGCAGCTGTAATTGACCGCGCTCAAGGCGCCGCCGACGCGCGCGTGCCTCGATCCGGCATCATGACCGTGCAGAGCGAGCGTGGCTACATCCACGGCCTGTTCTCGTATTCGACCGAGGAAAACCTGCATCACGGCAAGATCCTGTCGGTGGACAACTTCATCGTCCACGACCTGTTCAATCTTTCCGGCGCCGCGGCGGCGCTTCTGCGCGCCATGGACGGCATCGCCCGCGGCCTCGGCTGTTCCGCCATTCACACGAACCTGCCGCAGGCGTTCGCAACGTCGGTCGATTACTGCAACCCGGTGCTGAACTCCTTCCGCGAGGAAGGCCACGCCCTGGAGACGTTGCGCCTGTGCAAACCGCTGGACGGCGCCAACGACAACCGCGCGCACCCGCTGCCCACCGCCCACGACGGCGAGTGAGAGGACCGTCCCTTTTCAAGGTGTGACATTTTGTCCGCCCCCGTTCGGCGGCCGCGTGCGACTCCGATTGCGCCGGCCGGCCGAACCGTTAGGATGCCGCGCCATGACCGACACACCCCGATATCCGACCATTCGCCTGCAAGCCGGCCGCCAGAAGCGCGTCCAGCTCGGCCACCCCTGGGTCTATTCCAACGAGGTCCAGATGGACCCCGCGGCAAAGGCCGTGCCGCCCGGCAGCCCGGTGCGGCTGACGGACGCCAACGGCAACGCGCTGGGCATCGCCACCTTCAACCCGCACACGCTGATCGCGGCGCGCATCCTGACGCCCGACGCGGGCGCGGTGATCGACGGCGCCTTCCTGGCCGGCCGCCTGGCCCGCGCCGTGCGGATGCGGGAACGCCTGTACGACCGCCCCTTCTACCGCGTGGTGCACGCCGAGGCCGACGGCCTGCCCGGCCTGATCGTCGACCGCTATGGCGACGTGGTGACGGTGCAGGCCAACTCGGTCTTCATGGACCAGCGAATCGGCGAGATCCTCGGCGCGCTGGACGAGGTGCTGAACCCCCGCGCCGTCATCCTGCGCAACGACGGCTCCCAGCGCGCGCTGGAGGGTCTGGCCGAGGAGACGCGACTCGCCAAGGGCTCGCTGGACGGCGCGCTGCGGCTGGAGGAGAACGGCGCCACCTTCTTCGCCGATCCCCTGGGTGGACAGAAGACCGGCTGGTTCTACGACCAGCGCGACAACCGCGCCTTCATCGCTTCGCTGGCGAAGGGCGGACGGGTCATCGACTTCTTCAGCTACAACGGCGGCTTCGCGGTGACCTGCGCCGTGCGCGGTGCGGCGTCCGTGGTTGCCGTGGACCGCTCGCAGCCGGCGCTGGACAACGCCAGCCGGGCGGCCGAGGCCAACGGTGTGGCCGGCATCTTCGAGGCGCGCCGCGCCGAGGCCTTCGCCGAACTGGAGCGGCTCGCCGGAGCGGGCGAGACATTCGACGTGGTGATCGTCGATCCGCCGGCCTTCGTGAAGTCGAAGAAGGACCTGGGGGCTGGCAGCCGCGCCTATCGCAAGATGGCCCGGCTGGCGGCGCGCATCACCGCGCCGGGCGGGTTCCTGCTGGCGGCGTCGTGCAGCCACAACGTCGACCCGCCGCTCTTCGCCGAGCAGGTCGCCCGTGGACTGGTGGACGCCGGGCGCACCGGGCGAATCCTGCGCTCGTCGGGCGCCGGGCCGGACCATCCCGTGCACCCGCACCTGCCGGAGTCGGCGTATTTGAAGGCAATCACGCTTCAGTTGGATTGAGGCGCAGGTTGGGCCAACGGCCCAACCTACGGCCGCACGAACACCCCGACCACCTCCACATGCGCCGACCAGAGGAACTGGTCCACCGGGTAAACGCGCTTAAACGCGTAGCCGCCGTCCACCAGCGTGCGGGCGTCGCGGGCGAAGCTGGCGGGGTTGCAGGACACCGCCACCACCAGCGGCACCTTGGACTCGGCCAGCGCCTTGGCCTGCTCGGCGGCCCCGGCGCGCGGCGGGTCGAAGACGACGGCGTCGAAACGCGCCAGTTCCTTGGGCGTCAGCGGGTCCTCGAACAGGTTGCGGCGCTCGGTGGTCAGGCGAAGCCCCTGCACCGCGCGGGACAGCGCCGCCAACGCCTGGGCGTCGCCCTCCACCGCATGGACGGCCGATCGTTGCGCCAGCGGAACGGAGAACGTGCCGAGCCCGGCGAACAGGTCGGCGACCCGCTTGGATGAGCCCACGCTTTCCAGCACCGCGGCGACCAGCGCGGCCTCCCCCGCGGCGCTGGCCTGGAGGAACGCGCCCGGCGGCGGCACCACCGGCACGCCGGCAAAACGGGCAACCACCGGGCTGCGGTGCGCCACCGGCTCCGGCGCGCTGCGCTCGTCGGGCTGCCAGGACAGGCGGGCCACGCCGGCCGCCTCGCTAAACGCCACCAAACGCTCGCGCCCGGCGCGGTCCAGCGCCTTCGGACCGACCAGCAGCAGGTCGATGCCGCCCTCCAGGTCGGCCAGAACCACGTCGCACGCCCCGCCGTCCGGCAGCGCCTCGGCCAGCACGGCGCGCAGCGGAACGAGCAGCGACTCCAGGCGCGGCACCAGCACCGGGCAGGCGGTGAGGTCCACCAGCCGGTGGCTGAGCCGTTCGTTGAAACCGAGCCAGACCTTGCGGCCACGCTTCAACGCCGCCAAACGCGCCCGGCGGCGCCCGCCGGCCGCGGTGCGGGCCAGCGGTTCGAACGGCACCGCGTCCATCCGCACCCGCGCCAGAGCGCCGCGCACCAGAGCGACCTTCCAGGCGGCGTAGGAGTCGTCGTCCATGTGCTGGAGCGTGCAGCCGCCGCAGGTGCCGAAGTGGCCGCAGGGCGGATCGCCGCGGCCGGGGCCGGGCTCCAGCACCTCCAGCAGGTCGCCGCGCACGCCGTCGCCCTTGGACTCGCCCAGGCGCACGCGCACCCGGTCGCCGGGCACGGTCAGCGGCACGAAGACGCGCTCCCCCTCGAACGAGGCGATGCCGTCGCCGCGGGCGCCGACCTCGGCGATGATCAGGTCGGCGGTGCGGGGCGCGGAGGCTTGCGTTTTCCGGGGCTTGGAAGGCCGTCTCAAGACCGGCCTGCTTCGAAGGACAGGCTCTTCTCGTAGGTGGCCAGCATCGCGCGCAATGCCGGCGTCAGCGGAGTCGGGCGGTGGGCGGCGGGGTCGACGATCACGCAGACACACTCCTGCGTGGCGACGCAGGTGTCGCCGTCGAAGATCGCCGCGCCGAGCGTCAGCGAACTGTTGCCCAGGCGCAGGACGCGGATGCCGATCCGCGCGGTGCCGGGATACAGCATCTCCGCCTTGTATTCGATGAGGCTGCGGGCGAGCACGACGGTCCACGGGGTGTCGGGGCGGAAGCCGCCGCACGCCTCCATCAACGCCACGCGAGCGCTCTCGAAATAGACGCCCAGCGCGTTGTTGTTGACGTGGCCCAGCAGGTCCAGGTCGGCGAAGCGCACGCGCTCCTCGATCCAGAAGGGATAGGCGGCGGGGTCGGTGAGGGAAGGGGCGGAGTCGATGGTCATGGCCGCCAATGTGGCGGGCTGGCGCGGCGGGAACAAGGCCGTCATGACGGCCATTCGCGGAACCCCCATAGAATTCGCGCGCCAAGCTCGGTTTTGCGATGTTATAGGGAGGGTGTCCCCACTCCCAACGGACCGACCGATGAGCAACGACAGCAACCAGACCGCCGAAGCCCTGTTCGACAAGGCGCTCAGCGTCGCCGAAAAGCACCTGGAGATGGCGATCAAGGAGGGCGGACCGCTCGGCCCCTACGTCGCCGTGGCGATGATCGAGGCGGCCGTCAACGCCGCGGTCGATGAGACCAGCCACGAGGATGTGGTCGACATGCTGCGCGACCTCGCCTCGCAGATCGAGCAGGACGCCGACGCCGACGACGATGAGTGACGTTTAACGGCGTTTGATCCCCCTCCCCTGCCCCCAGGGCGGGGAGGGGCGACGCCCTCAGTTCTCCAGCATCCGGCGCAGCAGCTCGACGTCCTCGGCGAAGGCCGGGTCGGTGGCGCGCAGCTCCTCGACCTTTTTCACCGCGTGCATCACCGTCGTGTGGTCGCGGCCACCGAACTTGCGGCCGATCTCCGGCAGCGAGCGGGCGGTCAGCTGCTTGGACAGGTACATCGCAACCTGCCGGGGCCGGGCCACGGCGCGGGCGCGGCGGGCCGAGTGCATGTCGGCGACGCGGATGTTGAAATGCTCCGCCACCCGCTTCTGGATCTCGTCGATGGTGACGCGGCGGTCGTTGGCGCGCAGCAGGTCGTGCAGCACCTCCTGCGTCGTCTCCAGCGTGATGGCGCGGCCGACCAGCTCGGAGTGCGCGACGATGCGGTTCAGCGCCCCCTCCAGCTCGCGGACGTTGGAGGTGATCTTGTGCGCCAGGAATTCCCGCACCTTCAGCGGGATCGCCGCCTTCAGCGCGTCGGCCTTCGACTCGAGGATGCTCAGGCGCAGCTCGTAGGTGGTCGGGTGGATGTCGGCCACCAGGCCCCAGCCGAGGCGGGAGCGCAGGCGCTCCTCCATGCCCTCCAGGTCGGACGGGCTCTTGTCGGCCGAGACGATGACCTGCCGGTTCTGATCCACCAGCGCGTTGAAGGTGTGGAAGAACTCCTCCTGGGTGGAGTCCTTGCCGCTGATGAACTGCACGTCGTCGATCATCAGCACGTCCACCGAGCGGAACTGCTGCTTGAAGGCCATGGTGTCCTTGAAGCGCAGCGCGCGGATGAACTGGTACATGAACTTTTCGGCCGACAGGTAGATGACCTTGCGGCTCGGGTCCTTCTGGCGGATCGCCCAGGCGATGGCGTGCATCAGGTGGGTCTTGCCCAGGCCGACGCCGCCGTAGAGGAACAGCGGGTTGAACGGCACCACGTTCGACTCGGCGACTCGGCGGGCCGCCGCGTAGGCCAGCTCGTTGGGCTTGCCGGGGACGAAGTTCTCGAAGGTGAAGCGCGGGTCGAGCAGCGCCGAGACGCCGTCATCGCGCTCGTCGAGCATGCCGCCCGCCGCGGCCGGCATCTCGTCCGACGCACCGTAGTTGGGCGAGGCACCGTAGTTGTGCGACTCGGAAACGGGGTGGGCCGGAACCAGCTCGGGCCGCGGGCGGAGCGCGGAGGACGGACCCGGAGTGGCGGCGGGGCCGGGCTGCTCGTCGTTGTCGGGGATCAGGGCCAGGGGCACGGAGGACGAGGCGACAGCCACGTCGATGGACTGCACGGCGGGGTTCTCGCCCGACCACAGGGCGCGGATGCGGTCGGCGTAATGGGTGTTCACCCAGTCGCGCATGAAGCGGGTCGGCACGAGGATGCGCACCTCGCCTTCCCGAAGGCCGGCGACGGTCAGCGGCTGAAGCCAGCTGCGGTACGCGATCTCACCCACCTCGTCCTTGAGTCGGCCACGGATGCGAACCCACTGCTGATCCAAAGACGCGCCCACCGACATGCTTGCCAACTCCCGCTCCCGCCCAGCCCGTTGGGCATCGTCCACCAGCCGGGAAAACCCGTCCGCACACCCGCGGCCGGCGTGCGACGGCGCCCCCGGTCGCACGCAAAGCCGACCCGCACCCGAAGCGTGGGTGTGCGTCGTCTTCCCGATTGTAGTCCGCCCCGTCCCGAAGCGCTCTTCCCCTGAAGACTCCCCATCACGGGGGCCTCCAACAGCTAGGCATGGATACTCCTTCAGCGAAAAGACTTTTCCGCCAAGGCGTTGCCCAGTTTTTAAGTAAAGAACCGACTTTGGAACGAGAATCCGCCCTGCGTTACTTTCGTAACTCTCAGTTCGGCTGCCTCTGCAACCCCGGATAGATCGAGTATTACCCTAAGTAGGTAATACCCCCTCATCCAGCCTGCATCAAAAGTCTAATCCGTGACGCTGTCCGCCGCAACCAGGATATGAGCCGGTCGATCAAAAAGCACAGATCGTGCGTCAGCTATTGATCAGACTTTGTGAGACTTTGAATCGAATCATGACGATTCGCGAAGTCTTCGCCGCGACGCAAAAAGCCGCGCCCGATCCGGGCGCGGCTTTGCGAAACCTTCAAACCTCAGAGGGCCTTGATGCGGGCCGAGAGGCGGGAGATCTTGCGCGACACGGTGTTGGCGTGCAGCACGCCCTTCGTGGTCCCGCGCATCATCTCGGGCTGGGCGGCCTTGAGGGCCTCCGCCGCGGCGGTCTTGTCGCCGGATTCGATCGCGGTCTCGACCTTCTTGACGAAGGTGCGGATGCGGCTGATGCGGGCACCATTGACTTCGGTGCGGCGCGCGGTTTGACGGATGCGCTTTTCAGCGGACTTGTGGTTGGCCATAACGAACCTTGTTTCGAGACCCCGGACCCAATGCGAGGGGGCCTTATATGCTAACGGATATCTTGAGTCAAGGAGCCGGCCGGTGGTTTTTCCACAGGCCGGCGCATCCCAGGACTCAAGCGCGATTCAGGCGTGACTCAGCGGTTCTTCCACTCGGGCTTACGCTTCTCGGCGAAGGCCGCCATGCCTTCCTTCTGGTCCTCGGTGGCGAAGGTCGCGTGGAACACCCGGCGCTCCAGCTTGACGCCCTCGCCCAGGGTGGTCTCGTAGGCGGCGTTGACCATGTCCTTGGCCATGGCGACGATGGGCTGCGACAGGCCGGCGATCTTGGTGGCGACCTTGACGGCCTCCTCCACCAGCTCGGCCGCCGGCACGACACGGCTGACGAGGCCCGAGCGCTCGGCCTCGGCGGCGTCGATCATGCGGCCGGTCAGGACCATTTCCATGGCCTTGGACTTGCCGACGAAGCGGGTCAGGCGCTGGGTGCCGCCGGCGCCGGGGATGGTGCCGATGGTGATCTCCGGCTGGCCGAACTTGGCGGTGTCGGCGGCCAGGATGAAGTCGGCCATCATGGCCATCTCGCAGCCGCCGCCCAGCGCGAAGCCGGCCACCGCGGCGATGGTGGGCTTGCGGCACTTGGCCAGACGCTCCCACTTCGCGGTGATGAAGCCGGCGGTGTAGACGTCCATGTAGCTGAAGCCAGCCATTTCCTTGATGTCGGCACCGGCGGCGAAGGCCTTCTCGGACCCGGTCACGACGATGGCGCCGATGGCCGGATCGGCCTCGAACGCGTCGAGCGCCTGGCCCAGCTCGGTCACCAGCTGGTCGTTCAGCGCGTTCAGCGCCTTCGGGCGGTTCAGCGTGATCAGCCCGACGGGGCCGCGGGTTTCGACAAGGATCGTTTCGTACGCCATGGTTCCAACGTGCTCCCTATGGACTTTATGGGTATGGAGGATCAGCGCGGTGTAAGGACGAACCGGACGGTGGTGAGTCCGGCCTTGGCCGCACCGGTTCCGCCGGCAGGGAATTCGAGGCGCAGCTCTTCGCCTTCGCGCTCGAATCGGGTGTCGGCGACGCGCTTCCAGCCGAGCTGCGGCATAGTCTGCGCGTAGAAGCCCAGCACCGCCTTGCGCTCCACCGAACCCTGCATCACCGACTCGACGATGCGCCCGCCGGGCTTGTCGAAGACCAGCGCGCCGTTCTCGGCGACGCTGAGACCCGGCATCGCCGGGACGTCGCCCATGCCGGTCACGAAATGCGCGGCCTCCGCCGCCGCGCAGAGCGCGGGAACGCTGAGGAGAAGGGCGGAGAGCACCGCACGGGCGGTGGTGGAATGAGCCGTCATGGGAGTCACGTATATCAGCGTTGGCGGTGCGAACAATAAAAAGTGGAGCGGCCGGACTGCACGATGCGCTGGATGCCCCCGGTTTTGGCGAGGTTGCAGGTGCACTCCGGACAGGGTTGCCCGGCGCGGTCGTAGACCGAGAACTGGTGCTGGAAGTAGCCCAGCTCGCCCGACGCCTGCCGGTGGTCGCGCAGCGTGGAGCCGCCCGCCTCGATGGCCCGCGACAGCACGTCGCGGATGCACTTGGCCAGCCGCTCGGCGTGCAAGCCGGTCACCGTGGCGGCCATGCGCGTCGGGCTGAGCCCGGCGGCGAACAGCGCCTCCGACACGTAGATGTTGCCCAGACCCGCCACGACGGTCTGGTCGAGCAGCGCCGCCTTGATCGGGCTCATGCGGCCGGCGAGGCGCTCGGCCAGCACCGGGCCGGAGAATTCATTGCCCAAAGGCTCCGGTCCCAGCGAGCGCAGCAGCGGGTGCTCGGCCAGCGCGGCGGCGTCGGTGAGGTCCATCATGCCGAATCGGCGGGCGTCGTTGAAGGTGACCACCGTGCCCTCGTCGGTCTCGAAGATGACGTGGTCGTGGGTGGCCGGTTCAGGCGCCGGGGCGGGGGATATCACCATTCGCCCGGACATGCCCAAGTGCGCCAGCAGGACCGTGCCGTCGTCCAGGTGCATGAGAATGTACTTCGCCCGCCGCCGCACCGAATCCACCCGGCGGCCGGTCAGCCGCTCGCAGAAGCGCGGCGGGAACGGAAAGCGCAGGTTCGGCCGGCGCTGCACCACGCGGGTGAGCACGTGCCCCTCCAGGTGGGGGGCTAGGCCGCGGCAGACGGTTTCGACTTCGGGCAGCTCGGGCATGGGGCATACGGTGGAGTATGCGGCGCTGCGGCGCAAGAGGCCGATTCGACAACGGGGGCGGCATGCCCCGGATGCTGCTCGTGAAGCTCGGCATGGTTAAGGCGTTCAAGATGCTGCGGCTACGCGTCAACGAGCCCCCTGCCACTGACCAGAAGTTGAATGGCAGGGTCCTCTTCGGATCTTTCCATAACGTTTAATATGAGCATTACGTCCTTTGCCCAACTACCGCAGCGGGAAAATCTACTGAATTCTTTGTGAAGGGATGACAGCAGCGGCGGCGCGGCAAGATGGGCAACTCACCAGCCAAGCACCTCAGCTGGATACTGCTGCGGCTCGGCCTCCTAGCCGTCGTACAAGGAGCGGCTGCTAATGCGATTGCGGCGAGTCAATCGGACCCCTTTACGTTCGAAAAATACAAGAGGTACGACAACGATACCGCAAAGCAATTAGCAGGTGATGAGTTGAATGGTCGCTTCCCTGCCGGATCAAACCTTGACGACGCAATCATTGCATTGAGAGAAGCCGGGGAAAAATGCGAAATACTGGAACGGTTCCCAGATTTTGTGTTCTGCGAATACGTCCACTCCCCGCCCGGCCTACTCGCTTTCGTATCTAGCATGGAATGGAAGGTGCTCGTTTACTTTGATAAGGCGACCAACACGACGACGCACATAGAGGTCAACCGAGGGCTCACTGGGCTGTGACCCGATGCTCTCCATAACGGACTTTATGGAAGGCACCGGTGTGGCTCAAGCACACTAGCGCCTCCAAGGGGCTCGCGCTCCGCCGGTGTTTGCTGACTCCCTGCTGCTTTCCCAAGCCATCGGCATGGAGAGGCAGGGATGTGCGTGTCAAAGGGGCGCGAGCCCGCCGAATAAGCGCCGCCTGCGGCGATGCCTTCGCTGGCGGAAGCCCAAGCGGCGCGCTATGTTGCGCGCCATGAACGAGACCACCCCACCCGACAAGCCCACCTCCGGCCCCGCCCTTGATGGACAGGAAGGCCAGTGGTTCGGCTTCCGCCCCGTCGATCCCGACGCCAAGTCGGGCCTCGTGCGTGCCGTCTTCGGCAGCGTGGCGGGCAAATACGACCTGATGAACGACCTGATGTCGGGCGGCATCCACCGGCTGTGGAAGGACACGCTCATCGGCATGGTCGACCCGCAGCCGCACCAGACCCTTCTGGACGTGGCGGGCGGCACCGGCGACATCGCCTTCCGCTTCCTGAACAGGGGCGGCGGGCGCGTCGTGGTCTGCGACATCACCGAGGCGATGCTGCGCGTCGGGCGCGACCGCGCGGTGGACCGCGGGCTGCTGACCGGGCTGAACTGGGTGGTCGGCGACGCCATGAAGCTGCCGGTCGCCCCGCGCTCGGTGGACACCTACACCATCGCCTTCGGCCTGCGGAACGTCACCCACATCGACGAGGCGATCCAGGAGGCGCACCGCGTGCTGAAGCCCGGCGGCAAGCTGTTCGTGCTGGAGTTCAGCACGGTGGTGCTGCCGGTGCTGAAGGAGATCTACGACGTCTACTCGTTCCAGGTGCTGCCCAAGCTGGGCCGGCTGGTGGCGGGCGACGCCGATTCCTACCAGTACTTGGTCGAGAGCATCCGCCGCTTCCCCGATCAGGCGTCGCTGGCGAAACGCATCGAGGCGGCGGGCTTCGCGTCGGTGCGCGTGCGCAACCTGTCCGGCGGCATCGCTGCCATCCATTCCGGCTGGCGGGTCTAGGCGTTGTTCCGGCTGTTCCGCAACCTGTTCCGCATGGCGGTGATCGCGCGCATCCTGGCGCGCCACAACGCCCTGCCCGATGCGCTGTCCGACATCGCCCCCGGCTTCGCCTTCCTGTGGCGCCTCGTCGCCAACAAGCACGTGCCGGGCCGCGAGGGCCAGCGGCTGGCGGCGGCGCTGGCCGAGCTGGGTCCGACCTTCATCAAGCTGGGGCAGTTGCTGTCCACCCGCTCCGACGTGGTGGGCGAGCGGATGGCGACCGATCTGGCCGAGCTTCAGGACAAGCTGCCGCCCTTCCCCGGCAAACAGGCGCGCGCCATCATCGAGGCGGAACTGGGCAGCCCCATCGACGCGCTGTTCCAGAGCTTCGACGAGGTGCCGGTGGCCGCCGCGTCCATCGCGCAGGTGCACTTCGCCGTCACCTCCGAGGGCCAGCCGGTGGCGGTCAAGGTGCTGCGGCCGGGCATCGAGCGGGCGTTCGAGCGCGACATCGAGCTGTTCTTCCAGCTGGCCGAGTGGGCCGAGCGCGTCATGCCCAAGCTGAAGCGCCTGAAGCCCGTCGAGGTGGTGGACACCTTCGCCCGCACCTCGCGCCTGGAGATGGACCTGCGCATGGAGGCCGCCGCGGCCTCCGAGCTGTCCGACAACTTCAAGGGCGACGGCACCTTCCTCATTCCCAAGGTGAACTGGGACCGCACAGCCCAGCGCGTGCTGACGCTGGAGCGCATCGCCGGCTTCAAGGTCGATGAGGTCGACGCCATCATCGCCGCCGGCTACAACCGCGACGAGATCCTGGCCAAGGCGTCGGCGTCCTTCTTCAATCAGGTTTTCCGCGACGGCTTCTTCCACGCCGACCTGCACCCCGGCAACCTGTTCGTCGTCGAGGACGGCAACATCGCCGCGGTGGACTTCGGCATCATGGGCCGGCTGGACCGCGCGACGCGGTATTACCTCGCCGACATGCTCATCGGCTTCCTGACCGGCGATTACCGGCGGGTGGCGCTGGTGCATTTCGAGGCCGGCTACGTGCCGGCGCACCAGTCCATCGAGCTGTTCACCCAGGCCTGCCGCGCCATCGGCGAGCCGTTGCAGGACAAGCCGCTCAACGAGATCTCGGTCGGCCGGCTGCTGGCCCAGCTGTTCTCGGTGACCGAGCAGTTCCAGATGGAGACGCAGCCGCAACTGCTGCTGCTGCAAAAGAGCATGCTGACCGCTGAGGGTGTCGGGCGCATCCTCAACCCCAAGATCAACATGTGGGAGCTGGCGCGCCCGCTGATCGAGGAGTGGATGCGCGAGAACCGCGGCCCCGAGGCGCAGATGATCGACGGCGCCGAGGCCGCCGTCCGCACCATCCGCCGCCTGCCCATGCTGGTGCGCGACGCCGAGCGCGTGGCGGCGCAGATCGCCGACGCCGGCCTGCGCCTGCACCCGCAGACGGTGCGCCACCTGCTCGATTCCTGGACCCGCCGCCGCACGGCGGATCAGGTAGCGCTGTGGGCCATCGTGGCGCTGCTGGCCTTCCTGGCAGTCGAGTTGGCGCGGCTGTAGCCTGCGGTCCGCGCCCGCTTGACCGCCACCACTGCGTGAGTGCAGATTCGGTTCAGCAACGGCGCCCAGCAACGATGCAAGGAGGCCGACCATGGCCCGCGACTTCCTCGATGTCCTGCTGTCCGCCAAGAAGGTGGACGACTATCAGGCCGCGCACCCGATGACGCGCACGCCGCCGCCCGTGGTGACGATGGCGCGCGACCATGGTGCCGGCGGCGAGGCCATTGCCGCCAAGGTGGCGGAGCGGCTGGGCGTGCGCGCCTACGACAAGGAAATCCTCGACGCCGTCGTCGCCCAGGCGAAATCCGACCCGCACCTGATGCGCCGAATCGACGAAAAGCTGCCGGAACGCGCCGGCATGTTCCTCTACGCCAGCCTGATGGGGCTGGACGACCCGATGACGGAATACCAGCGGCTGCTGACCCGCGTGATCAACGGCGTTGCCTTCCAGGGCGGTGTGATCCTCGGCCGCGGCGCGCATCTGCTGCTGCGCGGCCAGCTGCGCTTCCGCGTGCGCATCGTCGGTTCCGAGGACATCTGCGCGCACCGTCTGGCCGGCGGCGATCTGGCCGCGGTGCCGGCAAAGCTGGAAGAGGTGCGCAAGGTCAACGCCGCGCGCGCCAAGTTCTTCGAGGAAACCTTCAAGGTCTCCAATCACGACCCGGCGCAGTACGACCTGATCATCAACACCGACCGCTTCACCGATCTGGACGAGATCGCCGACCTGATCGTGCAGGCGTTCAAGGCGCACTGGAATTAGGATGGCGCCCGGACCGTCAATCACCTGTTCATAGTGATTCGCTAACCTGCCCGGCCGGTATGCTCATGAAAGCGCTGGCGCAAAGGGAAATGGAATGACCGGAGCGGGGGCTGCGCGCATGGAACGTCGCCGGATCGGGTTGAGGGCGATGGTCGCGCTGACCTGCGCCATATTGGTGATCGGCGTTTCGGCGATCCTCGCCGTGCTGACCGACAACCGTTCGCGCGAGCGCATCCAGGACGAGGCCGGCCGCTCGCTGAGCGAGATCGCCGCGCAGATGGCGAACCGGCTCGACCAGTCGATGTGGGCGCGCTCCAGCGAGGTGGGCCTGCTGTCGCGCCTCAAGCCGTTGCGCGAGGCCGGTGACGCTGCCGAGTTGCGCCGCCTGCTGGACGATTTCCAGAAAACCTTCCCGACCGTTTCCTGGATGGGTTTCACCGACCCGGCCGGCCGCGTGGTCGCCGCCACCGGCGGCATCCTGCAGGGGCAGGACATCTCCGAGCGGCCCGTCTTTCGGAACGGGCGCGACGGCGTGTTCATCGGCGACGTGCACGACGCCGTGCTGCTGGCCAGGCTGCTGCCGAACCCCAGCGGCGAGCCCATGAAGTTCGTGGACATCTCCATGCCGGTCCGCGACGAGGCCGGCCGCAAGCTGGGCGTGCTGGCCGCGCACCTGAGTTGGGAGTGGGTGCGGCAGGTGGAGCGCTCGCTGCTGGCGGCGCTGCATGGGCGGGAGGATCTCACCATCCACGTGGTGGCGATGGACAAGACCATCCTGCTCGGGCCCAAGGCGATGCTCGGCACCCCGCTCGACCTCGAGTCGGTGCGCGCGGCGCAGGCCGGACGCCGCAACGGCTGGGTGGTGGAAACCTGGCCGGACGGCCGGCGCTATCTCACCGGCTACGCCTTCGGCAACGGGTACATGGACTACAAGGGGCTGGGTTGGACGATCATCGCCCGCCAGCCGCTCGACGTCGCGTTCGCCGCGGCCGACGCACAGACCCGCGAGACGGTGGCGGCGGGCATCGTCATGGCGCTGGTGTTCAGCGCGCTGGGCTGGTTCGCGGCGCGCAAGATCACCAAACCGCTGCACCGCATCGTTAAGGCGGCGGAGCGCATCCGCGACGGTGAACTGAACCACCGCATCCCGGCGGTCGGCGGCGCTGCGGAGATCCGCTCGCTGTCCGCCTCGCTGAACGATCTGGTGGAGAGCCTGACCAGCCAGCGGACGGCGTTGGAGCGGATGGAGGACATCGCCTACCAGGACCGCCTGACCACCCTGCCCAACCGCCGCTTCTTCGAACAGTACTTGGAGGCCGCCACGGTGCGCGGCGGGGCCAGCGGCAGCGCGCTGACCTTCATGTACATCGACCTCGACGGCTTCAAGCCGGTGAACGACCGGCTCGGCCACGATGCCGGCGACGTGGTGCTGCGCCAGGTCGGCATCCGGCTCGCGTCGTGCTTCCGCAGCGACGACGTCGTCGCCCGTCTGGGCGGTGATGAGTTCGCGGCGGTCCTGGTAGGCGCATCGGGAGCCCCCGGCGGCCCCGACGCCGGCGAGATGGCCGCACGCGTCATCGCCGCGGTCAATGAACCGATCTCCGTCGCCGGCACCAGCGTGCGGGTGGGATGCTCCATCGGCATCGCCTGTTGGCCCGCTGACGGCAAGGATATCGCAGACGCCATGCGGCGCGCCGATGAAGCCCTTTACGCCGCCAAGCGCGGCGGCAAGAACCGCGCGGTGGTCTGGAGCGCCGACGCCGCCACGGAGGCGTAAAACCGAGCTGGGCCCGCCGGCTACTCCCGCCACCACGTCTCGGCCATCGCGCCGTAGACCGGGGTGATCGCCGGGCGCCGCACGGCGGTCCAGCGGGCGATGCGGTCCACCGGCGAGTGGAACAGCGGCACCATGTAGAACCCCCACAGCAGCACCCGGTCCAGCGCCCGGACGCGCGTCTCCAGCTCCGGCCGGGTGCGGGCCGAGGCGATGGAGGCGGCGATGGCGTCCACCGCCGGGTCCTTGATGCCGGCGTAGTTGCGCGTCCCAGGCGTGTCCGCCGCCTGGGAGCCGTAGTAGTAGAGCTGCTCGTTGCCCGGCGACAGCGTGGAACTCCACCAGCGCACCACCACGTCGTAGTCGTACTCGTCCAGCCGCGCCTGGAACTGGGCGCTATCCACCGTGCGCACCTTGGCCTCGATGCCCAGGCGTTCCAGCCCGCGGGCGAACTCCAGCGCGGGGCGCTCGTCGGCCGGGTCGCCCAGCAGGATCTCGAACCGGAAGGGCCGGCCAGCCGAGTTCACCATCCGCCCGTTCTCCAGCTTCCAGCCCGCCTCCGCCAGCAGCCGCAACGCCTCGCGCAGGTTGGCGCGGCCGGCGTAGGGGCCGCTGCCGTCGGTCTGCGGCAGCGTGAAGGGGGTGGTGAACAGCTCGGGCGGCAGGATGGGGCGGAACGGCGCCAGCACCTTCAGCTCGTCCGGCCCCGGCAGCCCGGTCGCCGCCAGCACCGAGTTGGGGTAGAAACTGGCCGTCCGCGTCAGCGCCCCGTGGTAGAGCGTGCGGTTGATCCAGTCGAAGTCCACCGCATAGCCCAGCGCCTGCCGCACCCGGCGGTCCCGGAACAGCGGCCGGCGGGTGTTCATGATGAAGCCGCGCGCGTACTCGGGCCGGCCGGTCGGCAGCTCCTCCAGCACGAACTTCCCCGCACGCAGCGCCGGGCCGTCGTAGCCGGTGGCCCATTTGGCGGGCTCGCCCTCGCGCCGCACGTCCACCTGGCCGGCCTTGAACGCCTCCAGCGCCACGGTGTCGTCGCGGTAGTAGTCGAAGCTCAGCGTGTCGAAGTTGAACAGCCCACGCCGGACGGCCAAATCCCGGCCCCAATAATCGGCGACGCGCTCGTAGACGATGCGGCGGCCGGGCTCGACCTGTTTGACGCGATAGGGGCCGCTGCCCATCGGCGCCTCCAGCGTCGTGCGGTCGAAGGTCCGGCCGTGCCACCACGCCTTCTGGTGCACCGCCAGCAGGCCCATCAGCATGGGCATCTCGCGGTCGATGCCGCCGTCCGGCTCGCGCAGGAAGGCGAAGCGCACGGTGCGGGCGTCGCGCCGCTCGGCCAGCGCCACCTTGGCGAAGAACTGGCGGCGGTTGGGGGTGCCGAACTGCCGCTGCACCTCGAAGGAGAACAGCACGTCGTCGGCCGTCACCGGCGTTCCGTCGTGCCAGCGCGCCCGCGGGTTCAGGTGGAAGACGATGGCGGAGCGGTCGTCCGGCACCTCCACGCTCTCCGCCAGCAGGCCATAGAGCGAGAACGGCTCGTCCTGGGAGCGCGCCAGCAGCGTCTCGTAGACGTTCAGCAGGCCCGCCGCCGGCAGGCCCTTCACCACGTGCGGGTTCAGCGTGTCGAAGGTGCCGATCACCGCCTGACGCAAGGCGCCGCCCTTGGGCGCGTAGGGGTTCACATAGTCGAAGTGCTTGAAGCCCTTGGGGTACTTCAAGTCGCCGTGCATGGCGATGCCATGGGTCGGCTCGGCGAACGCCGGGGCGGCACAAAAGAGGGCGAGCAGAAGGGCAAGTGCGGCGCGCATGGTTGCGGGAGTCTCGCAACGCAGCAAAAAATGCGCAAGTGCCTTGGACTCCGCACCTGTTGCGCCTAAACTCCGCGCCCATGGGGCGCCGGGGAAGGAACGTCTGCCGGCCCAATAACCTGACGTGAAAACACGCGAGCCAAAGGACCGTTTCATGGATCTGAGCAAGGTTCCGGCGGGCAAGAACCCGCCGTGGGACGTGAACGTGGTCATCGAGATCCCGTTGCGCGGCGAACCGGTCAAGTACGAAGTCGACAAGGAGTCGGGCGCGGTGTTCGTCGACCGCTTCATGCACACGGCGATGTACTACCCCTGCAACTACGGCTTCATCCCGCACACCCTGTCGGGCGACGGCGATCCGGTGGACGTCTGCGTCATCGGCCGCCATTCGGTCATCCCCGGCGCCGTCCTGCGCTCGCGCCCGATCGGCGTGCTGATCATGGAGGACGAGGCCGGGCTCGACGAGAAGCTGCTGGCAGTCCCGGTGGACAAGCTGCACCCGTTCTACAGCGACGTGAAGAGCTACACCGACCTGCCGGAGATCACGACCGAACAGATCGCCCACTTCTTCCAGCACTACAAGGACCTGGAGAAGGGCAAGTGGGTGAAGATCGTCCGCTGGGGCGATGCCGACGAGGCCGCCAAGCTCATCCTCGAGGGCCTGGAGCGCGCCGAGGCGGAGACCAAGGGCACGCCGGGTGTCATCGTCTGACCATCCAGAATCCCGCGTGCCAAAATCCCGCGTGAGCGTCGTCCACGGCGACATCACGCGGGTTTCGGTGGACGCCATCGTCAACGCCGCCAACAGCGCCCTGAAGCGCGGCGGCGGCGTCGACGGGGCGATCCACGCCACCGCCGGTCCCGAGCTTCAGGCCGAACTGGACCGCATCGGCGGCTGTCCGACCGGCGAGTGCCGGCTCTCCCGCGGGCACCGCCTACCCGCCCCGTGGATCATCCACGCCGTCGGCCCGGTCTGGCGCGGCGGCACGGCGAACGAGGATTCCCTGCTGGAGTCCTGCTACCGCAACGCCCTGGCGCTGGCCCGGCAGCACGGCCTGACCAGCCTCGCCTTCCCCGCCATCAGCACCGGGATCTACGGCTTTCCCAAGCACCGCGCCACGCGCATCGCCGTCACCGCCGTGCTGGACGAACTGGCGCAGGACGCCACGCTGCATGCCGTGCAGTTCGTCTGCTTCGATGCGGAGACGGTGGAGTTGTATCGGGCGGAACTCAATGCGGCGGCTGCACCCGGCTCAGATCCTGGGTGAGGGTGCCGAGGCGGCGGATCAGTTTGGCTTCGTCCTTGCGCTCGATCTGCCCCTTGCGCTGGGCGAGGTGCAGGGCGGTTTGCGCCTCCTCCAGACAATCGAGCGTGTGACGCAGGTAATCGTGGTGATCCATCGCCCCGTTTCCCCCATGCGGTCAGCCTATGGCCGCAAACAGGCCGCAGGCGGATGCGTTCCGGGGGAAATTGCCGGTGACCAAACCGTTACGCACGCATAACAATTGCTGTGGATCAAGGCTGCGTTTGTCGGATTGCGGCTGATTCACGGTGTCGCACCCCGCCGCAAAGAGCTAAGCTCCGAGTGCAGTGCAGCATGAGCGGCGTTTCGTCGCGTTTACGGGGGTATGGTTGCAGGTTCACCCCTGTTGCCGCTATCGAGCCGCCCACCAATCTCCACACGCCAGCATCGGACCCGGTCATGACCGTTCGCAACCTCGACCGCATGTTCAAGCCCACGTCGATCGCGCTGATCGGGGCCAGCCGCAAGGCGGGGTCGACCGGCGCGCTGGTGGCGCGCAACCTGTTCCACGCCGGCTTCGACGGTCCCATCATGCCGGTCAGCCCGTCCGAGCGCGCGGTCGAGGGCGTGCTGACCTACAAGACGGTCGCCGACCTGCCGATCACCCCCGACCTCGCCGTGATCTGCAACCCGGCCGATCAGGTGCCGGCGATCGTCCAGCAGTTGGGCGAGAAGGGCACCAAGGCCGCGGTCATCGTCTCCGGTGGCTTTTCCGAGGCGCAGATGCAGGCGGTCTACGACGCCGCCAGCCCGCACCTGATCCGCCTGCTCGGCCCCAACAGCCTGGGCGCCATGGTGCCGGGGCGCGGGCTGAACGCCAGCTTCGGCCCGGTGACGCCGAAGAAGGGCGACATCGCGCTGGTGGCGCAGTCGTCCATGGTGGTGACCTCCATCGTCGATTGGGCGACGGCGCGCGGCATCGGCTTCTCGCACCTGATCTCGCTGGGCGACAAGGCGGACATCGACTTCGGCGATTTGCTGGACTATCTGGCCGCGGACGGCAGCGTGCGGGCCATCCTGCTGTACATCGAGTCGATCAGCAACGCGCGCAAGTTCATGTCGGCCGCCCGTCTGGCCGCCCGCCAGAAGCCGGTCATCGTCATCAAGGCCGGCCGCTCGGACGAGGCGATCCAGGCCGCCGTATCGCACACCGGCGCGCTGGCGGTGTCGGACGCCGTCTACGACGCCGCCTTCCGCCGCGCCGGCCTGCTGCGCGTGGACGAGCTGGACGAGCTGTTCGACGCGGTGAACACGCTGGCGACCGGCGTGCCGGCCATCAACGGCGACCGGCTGGTCATCCTGACCAACGGCGGCGGCATGGGCGTCATGGCGACCGACAGTCTGGTCAAGGCCGGCGGCCGGCTGGCCGAGCTGTCGCCGGAGACGCTGGCCAAGCTGGACACCGCGCTCGGCGCCTCCAGCGCGCCGCGCGGCAACCCGCTGCGCATCGGCGCCGACGCGCCGCCCAAGCGCTACGCCGACGCGCTGGACGCACTGCTGAGCGACACCGGCAACGACGCCATCCTGGTGCTGAACTGCCCGAACGCCGTCACCGACTCGACCGCGGTGGCGCAGGCGGTGGTCGAGGCCGTCCACAAGGTGCCCGGCCGCCGCCACCCGGTGCTGACCAGCTGGCTGGGCGACACCTCGGCCGTGGAGGCGCGCCGGCTGTTCGCTGGCGCCCGCATCCCCACCTACGACACGCCGAGCCACGCCGTGAAGGCGTTCATGCATCTGGTCGAGTACCGGCGGAACCAGGAGCTGCTCATCGAGACGCCGGCCTCGGTGCCCCAGGACTTCGCGCCGGACGGCATCACCGTGCGCAGGGTCATCGCCCGCGCCATCGCCGAGAAGCGCGACTGGCTGACCGAGTACGAGGCCAAGCGCGTGCTGGCCGCCTACGGCATCCCGGTGGTCGACACCCGCCGCGCCGAGACGCCAGAGGAGGCCGCGCGCTGCGCCGACGCCATCGGCGGCCCGGTGGCGCTGAAGATCCTGTCCACCGACATCTCGCACAAATCGGACGTCGGCGGCGTGGTGCTGCACCTGACCGACGGCGCCGAGGTGCGCGCCGAGGCCGAGGCGATGCTGGCCCGCGTGCGCGAACAGGCCCCCGACGCCCGCATCGAGGGCTTCACCGTGCAGGAGATGGCGGTCCGCCCGGACGCCTACGAGCTGATCGTCGGCATGACCGAGAACGAGCTGTTCGGCCCGGTCCTGCTGTTCGGCGAGGGTGGCATCGGCGTCGAGGTGGTGGAGGACTGCGCGCTGGCGCTGCCGCCGCTGAACATGCGGCTGGCCACCGAGCTGATGGGCCGCACGCGCATTTGGCGGCGGTTGCAGGGCTATCGCTCGATGAAGGCGGTGGACATCGACGCGGTGGCGCTGACGCTCAACAAGATCTCGCAGCTCATCGTCGATTTCCCGGAGATCGCCGAGTTGGACATCAACCCGCTGCTGGCCGACCACGAGGGCGTGCTGGCGCTGGACGCCACCATCCGCGTGGCGGTGTCCGACCTGCCCGGCGCCAAGCGTCTGGCGATCCGGCCGTACCCGAAGTCGCTGGAAGGCGATTTGCGCATCAAGGACGGCCGCCAGTTCTTCGTCCGCCCGATCCTGCCCGAGGACGAGCCGCTGGTGCATCACATGGTCGCCAACCAGACGCCGGAGGATCTGCGGCTGCGCTTCTTCGCGCCGCTGAAGCGGCTGTCGCATCAGGCGGCGGCGCGGCTGACGCAGATGGACTATGACCGCGAGATGGGGCTGGTCGCCATCGGTCCCGACCCGGAGACCGGCAAGACCATCATGTACGGCGTGGTGCGCATCACCGCCGACCCCGACAACGTGCGCGCCGAGTACGCGGTGATGGTGCGCTCGGACATGAAGGGCCAGGGGCTGGGCTATCTGCTGATGCAGCGCATTCTGGATTACGCGCGCTCGCGCGGCATCAAGGAGGTGTACGGCGAGGTGCTGCGCGAGAACACCAACATGCTCGGCATGTGCCGGGCGCTGGGCTTCGTGCGCAAGGAGAACCTCGACGAGCCGGGCGTGGTCGAGGTGAAGATCGATCTGGAGAAGGCACGGGCGGCAGTGTGAAGCAAAGCCCCTCCCCCGCGAGGGGGGAGGGGCTAAATCCCTCAGATCAGCCCTTCCAGCACCCGATCGGGCGGCTTGTGGCCATCGATGAAGGTCTTGATGTTGACGATGACCTTCTCGCCCATGTCGATGCGGCCCTCGATGGTGGCCGAGCCCATGTGCGGCAGCAGAACCACGTTGTCGAGCCGGATCAGCTTCGGGTTCACCGCCGGCTCGTGCTCGAACACGTCCAGGCCGGCGCCGGCGATCTCGCCCTTGCCCAGCATGCGGGTCAGCGCCGTCTCGTCGATCACCTCGCCGCGCGAGGTGTTGACGATGTAGCAGTGCGGGCGCAGCAGCTTGAGCCGCCGCTCGGACAGCAGGTGATAGGTCGCCGGCGTGTGCGGGCAGTTGATGGAGACCACGTCCATCCGCGCCAGCATCTGGTCCAGGCTGTCCCAGTAGGTCGCCTCAAGCTCCTGCTCGATGTCCGGGTGGACGCGGCGGCGGTTGTGGTAGTGGATCGACATGCCGAAGGCGCGGGCGCGCCGCGCCACCGCCTGACCGATGCGGCCCATGCCGAGGATGCCCAAGCGCTTGCCCCAGATGCGGTGGCCGAGCATCGTCGTCGGGCTCCAGCCCTTCCACTGGCCGGAGCGCACCAGCCGCTCGCCTTCGGACAGGCGGCGCGCCACGGCGAGGATCAGCGCCATGGTCATGTCGGCGGTGTCTTCGGTCAGCACGCCCGGCGTGTTGGTCACCACGATGCCGCGCTCGCGCGCCGCCCGGTTGTCGATGTGATCCACACCGGTGCCGAAGGAGGCGATCAGCTTGAGCTGCGGCCCGGCCGCCTCGATGATCGCGCGGTCGATGCGGTCGGTCACCGTGGGCACCAGCACCTCGGCGGTCTTCACCGCCTGCATCAGCTGCTCCTGCGTCATCGGATCGTCGTCCGGGCTCAACCGGGCGTCGAACAGCTCCATCATCCGGGTCTCGATGACATCCGGAAGCTTGCGTGTGACGACGACCAGCGGCTTTTTGGTATCCGGCATCGGATGGGCTCCCTGCTTCCCGTTCTTGCCATAGCAGGCGCCGCGCGGCGCTGTCCAGATGCCCGATTCCGCCCTGCCCCGCCGAAGCGGGTTGTGACGAACGCAGGATGGCGGCGCGGTGGCCTTGCTCGGACGAGTTACCCCTAACTATAGTGGTCGCGAACCGGACGGCGCCACCGTTCCGGTCCGCCGTCCAGAGAACTTTTCTCCTTGGTCCCAGGGTCCGCCGATGCTGTCCGGAATCCGCCTGTTCACCGCCGTGCTGCTGCTGGCCGCCATGGCCGGTCTTGCGCCGGCCATGGCGGCGGGCAAGGACAAGGAGAAGGGTCCGGCTCAGGTGACCGGCCTGCCGGTGCCGCGCTTCGTGACGCTGCGCTCAGGCGAGGTGAACGTGCGCACCGGCCCCGGCGTGCGGTATCCGGTGGAGTGGGTGTTCACCCGCAAGGAAATGCCGGTCGAGATCACCGCAGAGTTCGACACGTGGCGCCGCATCCGCGATTGGGAAGGCAGCGAGGGCTGGGTGCACCAGAGCATGCTGTCGGGCAAGCGCGGAGTCGTCGTGATGGGCGCGCAGCGAGTCGTCCACCGCGAGCCGGCCCCCGAGTCTCCCACCGTCGCCCGCGCGCAACCCGGCGTCATGGGCTGGTTGTCCAAGTGCAAGGGCGAGTGGTGCCAGGTGGACCTGAAGGGCTACAAGGGCTGGCTGAAGCGCGGTGACGTCTGGGGGGTCTACCCCAACGAACGCTTTGATTAGCGGGCAAAAACCCATAGCCTTGCCCCTAATGGTTCGTTTTCATCCGAAAGATTCGGGTCCCTGTTTCAGCCCTGCAATCCGGCGGCAAACCCCCTTTGCTAATATGCCCCTCGCGGTGAAACAGCCCCGGAGGGCATCGTGGCGGCGACGGCTCTAAAACGGAACGTGCGGGACCTCGGGTCGGTCATCGACCTCGTCCAGCTGACCGAGCCGGGGCGGACCGACGTGGTCGCCGGGCTGTCGGAACTGCGCGAGCGTGTCTGCTGCCATGCCACCGACTGCCGGATGTGCCGGGCGTCGGTGTCCTGCGAGAGCCTGCTGGTCAGGGCTTTTGCCGGTAATTGGGGGTGCCAAAACTAGGTCGGTTCGTCACACGGCTGGCAGGCGGATGGTCACGCTCGTCCCCTGCCCCTCGCGGCTGTCGATGTCGATCCAGCCGCCCAGATGGCCGACCACGGCGTTGTGAACGATGGACAACCCAAGCCCGTACTGCCCGCCGCCGATATTCCCATCGGTGTAGAAAGGGTCGAAGACGTGCTCCAGGTGCTCGGGCGGGATGCCCTGGCCATCGTCGATCACCTGAAATTCCACGCCGCCAGTGGCGCCATCGCTGGCGGCACGCGCCCGAATCGTCACCGTTCCGGTGCAGCCGTCCGAGAAGGCGTGGGTGACGGCGTTGCGGACCAGCTCCCCGACGACCGCCTCCATGACGTGCCATTGCCCCATGATCTGAAGGCCGGGCGAGGCATCGACGGCCAGCGCCACGCCGGATGGCATCATGGCTTCGAGGGACGGCCGGATGCCGATCAGGAGGGTGACGACATCCATGCGCTCGGGCGGTTCGCCGCCATCGGCGACCAGACGCTTGAACAGCTCGATAAGGTCGGCCGTCTGTTGCGCGTTGCTCAGGACGATGCCGTTGCCTTCGGCGATCCCGCCGACGAACGTCGTGAGGTCCGAGCGCCGGATTCCGCCCTTCACCATCGTGTCGGAGAAACGCCGGAGCGAGTCGTCGAGATGGCTGGCCACGGCCACCACGTTGCCGATCGGCGTGTTGATCCGGTGTGCGACGTTCGCCACGAGGCGGCCGAGCGCCGCGGTCTTCTCGACCTTGACGAGCTGCGCCTGGGTATCCTTCAGCGTCGCGTAGGCCTCGGCGAGCTTCCGGTGCGAGGCGGCCAGATCCAGGTCCTTCTGGAACGCCCGGCGCCAATGCTGTTCCAAGGCGTAATGTGCAACGACAATTTCGAAGTCCGGCCAGCGTCAATTACGGGTTCTTCCGCATTTTTGGTGCAAAACAGCCCTCGGTGGAATGGCTTTAGGGACGACAACTTCACGCGGCGGCCAGAACC